>JAUNGC010000031.1 GCA_030524745.1 Eubacteriales bacterium
GATAATTAGCTATTATCAATGAAACAATTCCACATACTCTGAGAATTCCCCCATATTAAGAAGAGAATATTTCCCATGTTTTAAAAATTTCACAGGCAGTCCAGCCGCTGGCAGCAGGCTGGACAACTTTTGAACGGAGCACAGACAAATACGGCCGAATGGATAAGAACAATGATGGAAAATGACCGGAAGTTAAGTTTGGCTTAAGGTTTGTGTGCTAAGCTTGTAAGAAACGAGCGAGGTGAGAACAGGATGCGGCTGTTGATTGCGGAAGATGATCCAAGATTATTAAAAACGCTGGTCCATATTTTTGAGAGCAACAAATTTGCGGTGGATGGCGTAAACAATGGGGAGGATGCCTTTGCATATGCATCCTCAGAGGAATATGACGGGCTGGTGCTGGATATCATGATGCCGGGACTCAGCGGAATTCAGGTGCTGCAGAAACTGCGGAAGGCGAATGTGACGACGCCGGTGCTGCTTTTGACTGCGCGCACCGAGGTGGAGCAGCGCGTGGAGGGGCTGGATGCCGGAGCGGACGATTATCTGCCAAAGCCTTTTGTCACTTCTGAACTTCTGGCCAGAACCAGAGCCATGTTGAGACGAAAGGATAACTATGTGCCCGATCTTTTGACATATGGGGATGTGGTACTGAATCGGTCCACCTGGCAACTGGTTTATGACGGGAATGGAAGGATTCTGAGCGGCAGAGAGTTTCAGATCATGGAAATGCTCATGCAAAGGCCGGAAACCATCGTGCCGACCGAGCAGCTTATGGCGCATATCTGGGGCTGGGATTCCAATGTGGAAATCAGCGTCGTATGGGTACATATTTCCAATCTGAGAAAAAAGATTAATGAACTGCTTGCCCCCGTGGAGATTCGATTCGTCCGCGGCGCAGGCTATCTTTTGGAGAGAAAAAATGATTTATAATCTGCGTAAAAAATTTATAAGGGTCTGCGTTGTTTCCGTTGTGATCGTGTGTACTGTCATCTTTATTGTCATGCTTGTGATGAGCAATCTGCAACTGAATCATACTATGGACACGCTGACGGATGCGATCGCTTCCAATAACGGCGTATTCCCGCCTTTTGATGAGGAGGAACAGCCCATGCCCTCCGGGCGTTTCCCTTACAGGGACATTATTACGGAAGAAACACAGTTCAGTACGCGCTTTTTTACGGTATGGGTCGGAGAGGATGAACAGATTGAGGAAGTCAATGTGGATTCCATTTTTTCAATTTCGGAGGAAGAAACGCAGGAATATGCGGAAGCCGCCCTCTTAAGCGGCAGAAAGACGGGATGGGTGGAAGATTACCGGTTTCAGGTGTTTGAAACGGACAGAGGAACAGCCATTGTTTTTGTAAACGGAGAGATGAACCGCGTCATGACGGAGCGGTTTTTGTTCACGTTCCTTCTGGTTTTGTGCGGAAGCGGTCTGGTGATCCTGATTTTGATTATTCTGATCTCCAAACGGGTGGTGCGCCCGGTGGCGGAAAGTTATGAAAAGCAAAAACAGTTTATTACCGACGCCAATCATGAACTGAAGACACCGCTTACGCTGATTTTATCAAATCTGGATATTGTAGAGGCGGAGACGGGAAAAAGCGAATGGCTCGATGACATCAGAATCGAAGGAGAACGGATGGGAATGCTGATCAATCAACTGGTCATGCTGTCCAGAATGGATGAGGATCAGTCCAATCTCAATATTTCTCATTTTGATTTAAGCGATACCGTATCGGATACGGTATCGGAATTTTGCACGCTGGCTGAAGACCGTAGTAAGACGTTGCTTTCTGAGGTGGAAGGGGCGGTCGAATACCGGGGAGATGAAGGTTTGATCCGGCGGCTTGTGGCGATTCTTCTGGATAACGCGGTCAAATATTGTGATTTGCAGGGAGAGATACGGGTGTTGGTTTATAAGAAACATCATCCGGTGATTGTTGTGGAGAATACCTGCTCCGATGCGGAACAGATAGAACTGGGGAAGCTGTTTGACCGGTTTTACCGGGCGGACAGGGCCAGGACTTTTGACGGCAGCTTCGGTGTCGGTCTGTCCATAGCCCGGGCGATCGCCAGAAAACATCGCGGCGATATTACAGCTTATAGAAAAGACAGGATAATCGGCTTTCGGGTGGAACTGAAATAGGTTTCACACTTTTTTCACGGCCTTCTTTAGGGTGGCTTTAGGCGAAACGTATAAAATAGGATGAAGTGAAAGGCGCTCTGTTTTGGGGTGTATCGTCATGACATTGCGTACGCGCTGCTGCTGCGGGCGCGAAAAAAGAAAAAGCGAGGAGCGAAACGATGATATCAGTTGAACATTTGACGAAATGCTATGGTGATTTCATGGCGGTTGAAGATTTGTCCTTTG
Organism: Eubacteriales bacterium; assembly: GCA_030524745.1. GTDB lineage: Bacteria > Bacillota > Clostridia > Lachnospirales > Lachnospiraceae > Gallintestinimicrobium. Next base: position 2,378 of record JAUNGC010000031.1, read on the forward strand.
AAATCGACGAAGGGCATGTTTACGGGTTCCTGGGACCTAACGGCGCCGGAAAGTCCACCACCATGAATATCATGACGGGCTGTTTGTCGGCAACGGCAGGGCATGTCAGAATTGACGGACATGATATTTTTGAGGAACCTGACAAGGCGAAGAAGCTGATCGGTTATCTTCCCGAACAGCCGCCGCTGTATATGGCGGAAACGCCCGTGGAGTATCTGCGTTTTGTGGGGGAAGCCAAAGGGCTGCGCGGTGCGGAACTGAAAGCGCAGATTGAAGACGTCATCCGCCAGACGAAGATTGAAGATGTGAGGAACCGCCGCATTCAGGCGCTTTCCAAAGGCTACAGGCAGAGGGTCGGGATCGCGCAGGCGCTGCTGGGAAATCCGAAGGTTATCGTTCTGGATGAACCCACGGTGGGGCTTGACCCGATTCAGATCATCGAAATCCGCGCGTTGATCAAAGAATTGGGACAAAACCACACGGTTATTTTCAGTTCTCATATTCTGTCCGAAGTACAAACGATCTGCGATCAGATTCTCATTATCGCAAAAGGAAAACTGGTCGCTTTCGGGGAACCGCAGCAGTTGGAAAAGCGGCTGCTTGCGCCGAATGAAATCATGATCACGACGGATGCCGGCAAAGAGGAAGTGAAAATTCTTTTGTCCGGCGTCGGACACGTCACGGCGGCAGAGATAAAGGAAACGGACGGCGGTCTTGTCACCGCCTGTCTGAAAACGGATCATGACGATATTTATGCAGTTTCCCGCGCCGTTTTTGAGGCCTTTGCCGCAAATAAGCTGGCGCTGCTGGAAATGTCCTTAAAAAAGGCAAATCTGGAAGATGTTTTCCTGGAACTCACGGAAAGCGGCGGTCCGGATGAAAAAATATCCGAAGAGGAGAAGAAAACGAAATGATCGCAGTATTAAAGCATGAACTCAGACTTTATTTCCATTCGCTGACCGCCTATGTTTTCGGCGCATTTTTACTTGCTTTTGTGGGAATCGGCGCGATGCTGTATAACATACAGGCCGCGGTCAGCAATTTTGAATATGTATTAAGCTTCGGCTGCCTCGTTTTTGTGGTCATCGTACCGATTCTGACCATGCGGGTGATTGCGGAGGAGAGGAAGCAGAAGACAGACCAGCTTCTGTATGCGCTGCCCATTACGACGACGCAGGTGATCGTCGGTAAATACCTGGCGCTTCTGATCGTATATCTGATCCCTTTGTGCCTGATCTGCTTTTATCCTTTGATCTTTTCAAAGTACGGCGACGTCTATCTGCTGACGTCTTATGGCTCAATTCTTGCATTTTTTATCATGGGTGCAGCTTTAATTGCACTCGGCGTATTTATTTCCTCCCTGACGGATAATCAGGGATTTGCGGCAGGCATCGGAATTGCGGTAATTCTGCTGAATTACTACAGCGTCAGCCTTTCGGAATATATTTCCTCCACCGCTTTTGGATCGGTAGTTGTGATTTATGTGCTGATTCTTGTCCTGGGGGTTGTGATCCGCCATCTGACCAGGAACGACACGCTGGCATACGGAATCGGCTTTGCATTGTTTGCGGTTACGATCGTGACATACTATTTGGATTCGTCAAAATTTGAAGGACTTCTGCCGAAGATCATGACGAAGCTGTCTTTGTTTGAACGGTTTTATGTGTTTGTGAACGGGGTTTTTGACATGACTGCCGTCGTATATTATATTACTTTTGCCGTCTTTTTCCTGTTCCTTTCCGTACAGTCCCTGGAAAAGAGGAGGTATAACTGATGAATAAATTGAAATTGCCCCGGATTTCAGACCGGACCCAAAGCAGCCGGATCGCCCTGCGCGGCGGTTCCTATTCGCTGCTCATCACGGTCATTGTCCTTGCGCTTCTGATCGTGGTGAATGTGTTCGCTGCTGCGTTACCGGCTGCGCTGACAAAATATGATATCAGTTCCACAAAGCTTTATTCCATCACCAGCAATACAAAAGTGGTGGTCAATGCGCTGGAACAGGATGTGACGATATACTGGATCGTGCAGTCCGGAGAAGAGGACGATGTCATTGAGAATCTGCTGAGTAAATATGAGAGTCTTTCGGATCATATTGAAGTCGTGAAAAAGAATCCGGATGTATTCCCGACTTTTGCAGAACAGTATACCGATGAAAACGTATTGAACAACAGCCTGGTTGTGGAGTGCGGAGAACGCAGCCGGTTTATCAGTTATAACGATATTTATGTGCAGGAAGCGGATATTTACTCTTATTCTTATACCACTTCCTTTGACGGGGAAGGGGCCATTACTTCCGCCATCGATTATGTGGTGAGCGAAGAACTGCCGCAGTTATATGTGCTGGAAGGACATGGAGAGAGCGAACTTCCCGCTTCCTTCAGCGAGCAGATCGAGAAGGACAATATCGAGGTCAATACGCTGTCCCTTCTGACGGTGGATTCCATTCCGGAAGAAGCGGACTGCATGATGATCTATGCGCCGACCAGCGATATTTCGGAAGAAGAAAAGAATATGCTTGCCGATTATGTGGCGGAAGGCGGTAAACTCCTGGTGGCGGCCGGGCCGGTACAGGATGACGGTATGGAAAACCTGTACGGTCTGCTTGCGGATTATGGCGTGGAAACCGTGGAAGGAATCGTCGTGGAAGAGGACAGACAGCATTATGCGTTCCAGGCTCCGTATGTATTGATACCGGATATGACCAGCGATGAAATCACCGACTCTTTGATCGAAGAAAATTACTATCCGATCATGCCCATATCCCAGGGGCTGACCGTAACGGGGGCCTCCGGCAGCGCGACGGTGACGGAGCTTCTTACCACTTCCGCGGCTTCCTTCAGCAAGACTGCCGGATATGACATATCCACCTATGACAGGGAAGAAGGAGATGTGGACGGACCGTTTGCAGTTGCAGTTTCCATCGAAACGGAGAATGAGGGAAAGATCGTCTGGTTTTCCTCCTCCGGTTTTCTGGAAGACATGTACAATGCTTACTCTTCCGGCGCAAATGCGGATCTGGGCATGAACGCGCTGTCCTCTCTGATTGGAGAGAGCGAGGCGATGGCGATTCGCAGCAAGTCGTTAAACTATAATTATCTGACGATCAGCGAGTCCGCAGCCACTGTGTTAAAGACCGTGATGATCGGCGTGTTCCCGCTCGTATATCTGGGAATCGGAATTTTCGTGAGCCTGGGGAGAAGGAGGATGCAGCATGAAACGGTCTAGGAGAATTCTGATACTGCTGGTCGTTTTAGTGATCGCCTGCGCCGGAACATTCGGCGTCATGCAGTATGAAGAGAAAAAAGAGCAGATTAAAAACAGTGATGAAATCATTCTGGAACTGGACAGCGATTCAGTTACATCGCTGGCGTGGGAATATGAATCGGAAACCGGATCGGAAACGATTTCGCTCGCTTTTCATAAAGACGGGACATGGCTTTATGATGACGACGAAGCTTTCCCGGTGGACGAAGAAAAAATCGCGGAACTTCTGGATCAGTTTACGGCTTTCGGCGTATCTTTTATCATCGAAGAGGTGGAAGATTACGGCCAGTACGGACTGGATGAACCGGTCTGTGCCATCCGGCTGGAAACGCAGGAGGAGTCCTGCGAAATCCTGCTGGGCAATTACAGCAACATGGATGAGGAGCGTTATGTTTCCATCGGGGATGGCAATGTATATCTGGTAAAGGAAGACCCGCTGGATACTTTCGGCGTGACCTTAAGCGATCTGATTAAGCAGGATGAAATTCCGCTCCTGAGCACATCTACGGCGACGGTGACCGGAATCGGATTTACGGGTTCGGAAAACTACGACATTGTATATGAAGAAGAAAATATAAGCGCTTACGGTGAGGACGATGTTTATTTTACAAAGCAGGACGATGAGTCGCTGCCGCTGGATTCTTCCAGAGTGAAAAGTTACATAAGCAATATCAGTTATCTTGGCCTGACAGATTATGTGAGTTATAATGTGTCAGAAGAAGAACTGGAGAGTTTCGGTCTGGATGAACCGGAACTGACGGTAACGGTGGATTACACTTGGGAAAATGAAGACGGAGAAGAAGAATCCAATACCTTGGTTCTGCATATCAGCCGTGATCCGGAGGAGATCGCAGCGGAAGCGGAAAAAGATGCGGAAGACAGCGGCGCAGAAGAAACGGCGGACGCAGGAGAAGAGACGGTAACGGCATACGCCAGAGTCGGAGATTCTCAGATTGTGTATCGGATCACTTCAGAGGATTATGAAAATCTGATGGCGGCCTCCTATGACGATCTCCGGTATCAGAAAGTGTTCGCCGCGGACTTCGCGGAGGCTTATCAGGTCGATATCTCGCTGGAGGGCAACGTTTATTCCCTCACATCAACGCAGGAAGAAGAGGGAGATCAAACCTGGTTTTATCAGGAAGAGGAAACGGATATTTCGGATTTTGGAACAGCGTTAAAGGGCCTGACGGCGGACACTTTTACGGATGAACAGCCTGCTTTGCAGGAAGAAATCAGTCTGACCGTGTATTTAAACAATGAAAATTATCCGAAGATCCTGATCGAGTTGTATCGATACGACGGAACGAGTTGTCTTGCGATGGTGGACGGAGAGCCTGTTTGTCTGATCAGCCGCACCCAGGCGGTGGATCTGATCGAGGCAGTTCATGCGATTGTGCTTCGGCAATAAAGAATTGGTTCAGCGATAAGAAATTGAGCGCCCGCGCAGGCGCCGGCAGAAAACAGAACGAAAAAAGACCGCCCGGCAGGGAAAGAATCAGAGGATATCTGAACCCGCCGGGCGGTCTTATATTTTCGGACGGGAAACAAAAGGAAACAATTTGTGCGTTTTTCACAAAGTTTTATAAAATTCGAAAAAGAAGAGGAAATTTCCGTGAAAATGTCCAAAAAATGAATTTTGAAATTGGAAATTATCGTGAAAAAACGGGGAAAACGGTTAACTAAAACGAGATTGACCGGTCATTGGGGGGTGAAATATAATTGAATCAACAAAGGAAACGTGCACATTTCTATTGTAAAAAGAATCTGCGGCCGGCAGCACGGATTCGGGTTCAAATGTCAATCATACAGGAGGATATATTATGAGTAAAGCGATAAAGCGGACTTTAAGGCTTGTTTTGTCTATGCTGCTTTTGTTTTCTGCGGTTTCCCTGAGCGCTCTGGCGGCGCCGGAGGAAGAGCGGGTTGCCGTTTATGTGCAGGTACCGTCAGATTGGGAAGATCCCTGCCTGTGGGCGTGGGATGAGGACGGAAATAACGCGTTTGAAGCGTGGCCCGGCGGGGAAATGGACGCGGATAGCGCCAACGAGGGCTGGTATTATATCTGGATTCCGGCATGGGCGAATCATGTGATCGTCAACGCCAACGAAGGCTCCGTGCAGACGGGCGAAGTGGTGCTGGACGGGAAGGATGCATGGATTACCGTAAAGGACGCCGAAACCGTGGAACTGTCACAGGAAAAGCTGACAGAAGGGGAAACGCCGGAGTACGTGGAGAAATTCATCGTTCATGCGAAAGTGGATGAAAGCTGGACGGATCCCTGCCTGTGGGCGTGGTCGGCGCCGGACGGAACCAATGCGTTTGAAGCGTGGCCCGGTTTTGCCATGAAGGAAGGGGAAAACGGCTGGTATTCGGCAAAAGCGCCCGTATGGGTGAATTCCATCATCATTAACGGCAATGAAGGAAACGTGCAGACGGAGGATATTTCCATTGATCCGGCGGAAATCTGGGTGACGGTGGAAGCGGACGGAAGCTATGATTTCAGCTATGTGGATCCGGACAAGGAAGCGGTTCCGAACGTTACGGTGCACGTCATGGCTCCGGCGGATTGGGAAGGCCCCTGCCTGTGGGCGTGGTCCGCGCCGGACGGAACTAATGTCTACAGCACCTGGCCGGGAGAGGCGTTTGCGGAAGGCGAAAATGGCTGGCTGGAAAAAGAGATTCCGGGATGGGTGAATTCCGTCATCGTCAACGGAAACGAAGGAAGCGTACAGACATCGGATATTTCCGTGGAGACAGGAAAGGATTTGTGGCTTGTTGTAAAAGGTCCGGAGGAATATGAACTTTCCTATGAAGTGCCTGAAGTGAGCGGCGCGCCCGTTGAGGAGGCGGCTGTGGCGGAGACGGCGGATGCTTCTGAAGCGGCAGACGCAGCAGAAACACAGGATGCCGCGGCCGGAGAAGCGGCAGAACCTGCCGGAACGAAAGGCGCAGGCGCGGCGCCCGTGGTAGCGGTCATCGTCGTGATTGTAGCGGCGGCAGGAGCGGGTGTTTACTGGAAGAAAAAGAAAGCGGGCGGCAAATAATCCGCTGTATCCGAAAAAGAAATCCGGCATAGGGGAAAGGTGCGGAGGCAGGATGAAGAAGTTTTTAGCGATGATGTTAACAATAGTTGTGGCGACGGGAACATTGTGCGGCTGCGCGCAGTCTGCGGACCAGCTGCAGGCGGATCCGGCAAAGGAACAGGGAAATTCGCAGGAGGAAGAAACGACGACAATCACCATCTGGCACGATAAGGAAGCGGCGGTTGCCGAAGTTCTGCAGAACAGGCTGGATGCCCTGGCGCCAAAAATCAACGTCGTGCTGGAACGCAAAAGCGATCTGACGGAGACGCTGAAAATGGTGGGAAACGATCCGAAGGCCGCGCCTGATATGTATTTTTTTGCACATGATAAGATCGGCGTTTATGCGGAGATGGGGATTCTGACGCCGATTACGGATATCATTCCGGAGGACGAACTGGACCGGTATCTGGATCAAACCCTGGAGGCGGCGACCTATGAGGGAGCCGTCTACCAGCTCCCCATCTATTATGAGACGCTGCTTTTCATGTACAACCGTCTTTATATGAGCGACGATGAGGTGCCGGAAACGACGGAAGAACTCTATGCTTATATGCAGGAAAACACAAAAGGCGGCCACTACGGATTTGTGGAACAGCACAGCACGCCTTATTATGCGGCGGGCTGGATCAATGGCTTTGGCGGAAGCATTCTGGGCGGGGACAAAACGCCGGGACTTGACCGGCCGGAAACGATCGCGGCGCTGGAATATCACAAAAAGTTTGTGGAACTGATGCCGGGAGAATCGGAATATGCCACCGTGAACACGCTGTTTAAAGAAAAAATGGCGCATTCCACGATTGCGGGACCCTGGCTGATTCCCACCGTGCGGGAAAGCGGCATGGACGTGGGAGTCGCGCCGATGCCGGTCATCGACCAGACCGGACAGCGCATTTCTCCTTACATGGGCGTGCAGGGAGTTCAGGTGTTGAAGCATGCGGCTGAAACGAAACGCGATGCGGTGGAAGCGGTGCTGCGCGCGCTGATGGAGCCGGATATCGGGGCCGGATTGGCGAAGGCCAGCGGCTGTGCGCCCGCCAATGAGACCTGCTATGAGATGGAGGAAGTCGCATCGGATGAGGTGGTCATGGCGATGAAGGAGACTGCGGAATATGCGGTTCCTATGCCAAATGTTCCGGAGATGGATGTGATGTGGACAGTGGCGGGAAATCTTTTGACAGATGTGAACATGAGCAACAAGGACGTTGCAGAGAGCGCGCAGAAGGCGCAGCAGGAGGCGGAGCGGTTAATTGAAAGCATGCAGTAAAAAGAAAAAAAGAAAAAATACGGTTTTTTCATGGATGTGGTCTGCGCCGTCGCTGCTGCTGATTTTGCTGATCGTCATATTTCCGATTCTGTACACGGGCTATATTTCTCTGACGAATATGAACGTGTATCACTGGAACGATTATGAACTGATCGGGCTGAAAAATTATAAGGATGCTCTGTTCGTACTGGACAACGGCTTTCTGACCGCCTTTTTGGTCACCATTTTGTGGACGGTGGTGAATATGGCGCTGCAGCTTGTAATCGCGTATTTATTGGCGAGCCTTTTAAACATAAAAGGGCTTCGGCTGCGCAATTTCTATAAAACGCTGTTGATTTTTCCGTGGGCGATGCCAGGCTATGTGTCCATCCTGCTGTGGAAAACCGGGATGTTTAATTCCCAGTTCGGCCTGTTGAATCAATGGCTGACAAAGCTTGGCATGGAGCCGGTAAGATGGCTGAATTCCGATGGAATGGCATTTTTGAGTTGTACGGCGGTGAATTTGTGGCTGGCGCTGCCCTTTATGATTACCATTATTGACGGGGCGCTGCAGAGCATTGACAGAAGCTTTTATGAGAGCGCCTTTCTGGACGGCGCCAACTGGGGACAGCGCACGCGCTATATTACCATTCCGATGATCCGGGCGATCATCGCCCCCAGTGTGGTGATTACCACCTTTACGACCTTTAAGCAGTTCGACGTCATTTATCTTCTGACCCAGCAGGTCGGGGGAAAGACCGGGGCGAACGTTCATACGATCATGACTTACGCCTATGAAAAGGCGTTTATTACGAACAATTACGGCTACAGTTCGGCCATTTCCATCATCATCTTTGCGATTTTGATCGTATTTTCTATGATAACCAATGTAAAGCCGAAGGAAGACAGGGAGAGTTAAATGTCAAAAAAAGTGCGGAATAAAATAATGCTCAGCTTTGCCAATGTATTTCTCTGCGCGGTGTGCTTTTGCGCGCTGGTGCCGGTTTTATATGCGTTTTCCGTATCCTTAAATGCGCAGAACAGTTTGCTTGGTTCTGATTTTTCCTTTCTGCCAAAGCAATTGACCCTTGCCAATTACGGCGCGGTGTTCACCCAGCAGCCGGTTCTTCTGTGGTTTAAAAACAGCATGATATTGGCGCTTGCGACGCTGGGAATTTCCTTTTGTACGGCGGTGCCGGCGGCCTATGTTTTTTCCAGAAAGGATTTCGCCGGAAGAAAGGCGGTTCTGCAGCTTTTGATCCTGCTGTACGCCTTTCCTTCCCTGCTTTCCATGACGGCGCTGTATAAGCTGCTTTCTCCCATGGGGCTGATTAACACGAAAACGGGGCTGATTATTGTTTACACGGGCACGATGGCGGTTTTTGCGTTGTGGAACATGAAAGGATATTTTGACACGATTCCGGTGGAAATCGAGGAGGCCGCGATGATTGACGGCGCTGACTCCGTGCGGCTTGTGACAAAGGTTGTACTGCCTTTGGCGAAGCCGACGCTGGCGGTCACGGCGATGATGATTCTGATTTATGTTTGGAATGAATATATTTTTGCGGTCAATTTCATGACGGGGGCGGACACCTATACGCTGGCAGCCGGGCTTTATTCCCTGCAGGCGACGGAAATGAGCGGAAGCTGGCCGGTTTTCGCGGCGGCGTCCTTGCTGGTGTCTTTGCCGATTCTGATCGTCTTCTTTGCATTGCAGAAAAATATGACGGCGGGGCTTACCTCCGGCGGTGTGAAAGGTTGAAAGGAGCAAGAAAATCGCATGAATAAGAGCGCAGTGTTGCATATCCCTATGTCGCAGTATGCCTATGGGACGGATGAAAACCATGTGACGATCCGCATACGGACAGGACGGGACGATATCAGAGCATGCACCCTGTATTACGGAGACCGGGCATGCCGCAGAACGCCTGTCATTTTTACAGAGAAAAAAATGGAACTTACGGCACAGACGGTATTGTTTGATTACTATGAGGCAGAACTTGAAAATTCATACAAACGGCTGTGCTATTATTTTGAACTGGATGACGGAATCCAAAAAGTCCTGTATTACGGGGATCAGTTTGCAGACGGCCGGGTGGACGACCGGTCGGAATATTATCAGCTTCCTTTTCATCACAGGGCGGACATCGTAAATCCCCCCGGATGGGCGCAGGACGCGGTGGTTTACAATATCTTTGCGGACAGCTTCGCTACGGGAAAACGTTATATTTCGGGAGTGGGAGAGGAAAAGGAAGTAAGCGGGACCGTGTGCAGGGGAAAGCGGGGCGGCACGATCAAAGGAATTCTGGAAAATGTGGATTATCTGGCGGAACTTGGCGTCAATACAGTGTATCTCAATCCCATTTTTACGGCCGGGGAATATCACAAGTATGATCTGATCGATTATTTTCATATTGATCCCTGTTTCGGAACGGATGAGGATTTCGGACGGCTGGTGGAGCGCTGCCATGAAAACGGGATCCGTGTGATTATAGACGGGGTGTTCAACCACTGCGGCTGGCGCTTTTTTGCCTTTGAGGACGTGGTGCGAAACGGGGAACGCTCCCGGTATAAGGACTGGTTCTATGAATTGAAGTTTCCCGTCGTCCGCCCGGCGGACCCGGAAACCTATCCGGATTATGCGTGCTTCGGCTATGAAAGGATGATGCCGAAGCTGAATACGGCGAATCCCGAGGTGGAGGAATATTTCTGCAGGGTTGGGCGTTATTGGGTGGAAAAGTTCTGCATCGACGGCTGGCGGCTGGATGTGGCAAGCGAAGTCAACGACGGCTTTTGGCGGAAGTTTTGGCGCGAGGTAAAAGCGGCGAATCCGCAGGCTGTTCTGATCGGAGAGGTATGGGAGAGCGCAAATCACTGGCTGGAGGGCGGAATTTTTGATTCGGCCATGAATTATGACTTCAGAAAACATTGCAGAAGATTTTTCGGAAACGCCTCCATTGACGCCATGGAATTTGACAGCCGGGCGACGGATATGCGGATGCGTTACCGCAGCCAGACCTGTTTCGCCCAACTCAACGTGCTGGACAGCCATGATGTGAGCCGGTTTTTATCAGTGTGTGAAAATGACAGGAAACGTTATAAGCTGGCGGTGATTTTTCAAATGACCTTTCCGGGCATGCCCTCCATATTTTATGGAGATGAAGCCGGACTGACCGGCGTGGAGGAAGACGAATACCGCCAGCCGATGAACTGGGGGGAAACGGACGGCCTGTTTTTCTTTTTTCAAAAGCTGATTGCGCTCAGAAAGAAAGAAGAGGTCCTGCGGCAGGGAAAATTCAGAACCAGAAGCGCTACAGCGGGAAGCCGCTTTTACTGTTATGAAAGGTATTGTGGAACGGCAGGGATTCGTGTTATGCTGAATATGGAAGCTGCGCCGGTTGCGCCCGGTAAAGAACTATGCGCCGGGGAGAACTTGATGAGCGAAGGCTTCGATGGAAAAGTTCTGGAACAAAAAGGGTATGTTCTGCTGCGGTTTGAAGGATAAATTGCGTAAAGGGGGCGTAAGGCTGAAATGGCGGCTACAATCAGAGATGTTGCAAAATGCGCCGGCGTCTCCATTGCGACGGTTTCCAAAGTGATGAACGGTTCTTATTCCATCTCACAGGAAACGGCGGACCGGGTGAAACGGGTGATGGAGGAACTGAACTATCATCCGAACCTGCGCGCCAGAAATTTTGTGAAGCAGTCCAGCAAAACGGTGATATATGTGACTGCGCTGGGGAAGGGAATCGGATTTTCCAATCCGCAGATGTTTGAGATCCTGTGCGGAATCGAACAGGCGCTGACGCAAAAGGGATACATGCTTGTGATAAAAAGTATATCGGCCAAAGAAGCATGCGCCTGCATCCGGGAAGCGAAGGACGCGAAGATCGCGGACGGTTTTGTGATTCACGCTTCCGTATTGTCGCAGGAACTGGATGAGTTGATCTTTCAGGAAAACATTCCCCATATTGTCATCGGCACACCTGATTTTCCCAGCCATTTTTGCTGGATCGACATTAACAACCGTCTTGCGGGCCAGTTGGCGGCGAAATATTTACTGGAAAAGGGCTATCAGTCGCTGGCGTTCATCGGCGGCAGGAAAGAGGACCGGACGACGGCCTACCGGCTGGAGGGCGTGCTGTCCGTCCTTTCCGAGCATGATGTGATTCTGCCCAAAAATCACGTACAGCAGGGAGAGTCTTTGTGCGACAGCGGCTATGCCATGACAAAACAGGTTTTAAGCCGCAGCGACCGGCCGGATGCGATCATCTGCGCGGATAACTATATCGCCTATGGCTGCGTAAATGCGCTGCATGATGAAGGAATGCGGATACCGAAGCAGATGGGCGTGATTACCTTTGATGATTTCCCCTTTTCCCGGATTTTAAAGCCAATGCTCACCGTGGTGAATATCGATGTTTTCGATATGGGAGTGCAGGCGGGAAAGCACATCCTGCAGAAAATCAGAAAACCGAATCTGTATGTGCAGTCGTATATCACGCTGCCTGCCATTATAGAACGGGATTCCTGCTGACCGGGCGGCGCCGGAAGATAAGCTGTGAGAGGAGCAATGTTATGAAGGGACAAATGGTAAATCCGTATCTGCCGTCCTGGGAGTATATTCCGGACGGAGAGCCTCACGTATTCGATGGGAGAGTGTATGTCTATGGCTCCCATGACCGTTTTAACGGGTATGTGTATTGCATGAACGACTATGTCTGCTGGTCCGCTCCGGTGGAGGATCTGTCGGACTGGCGGTATGAGGGCGTGATTTATAAAAAGACGGACGATCCGTTAAACCAGGACGGGGAAATGTGCCTGTATGCGCCGGATGTTACCCGCGGGCCGGACGGCCGTTATTATCTTTATTATGTATTAAACGGCGTCGATATCGTATCCGTGGCGGTCTGTGATACCCCTGCCGGAACCTACCGGTTTTACGGATATGTCCACGATAAAGAGGGCGGACGGCCGGGAGAGCGCCCCGGCGATCAGGCCCAGTTTGATCCCGGCGTATTGACGGAAAACGGAAAAACGTATCTGTACACGGGATTCTGCAGGCCGGATGACAAAAGCAAAAGCGGTCCCATGGTGATGGTTTTGGACAGCGACATGCTGACTGTGCTTGAAGAACCAGTATTCATCGCGCCCAGCGCGCCTTACAGCGCAGGAAGCGGCTTTGAAGGACATGAGTTTTTTGAAGCGCCGTCGATCCGGAAAAAGGGGGATGTTTATTATTTTATTTATTCCTCCATCGTCTTTCACGAACTGTGCTATGCCACCAGCAGGGAGCCCACAAAGGGCTTTGCGTTCGGCGGCGTGATCGTCAGCAACAACGACCTGCATATCGATACTTATAAGCCGGCTCAAAGGCCCATGTATTACGGCGGGAATAATCACGGCAGCATCGCGCAGATCGGAGAGGACTGGTATATTTTTTACCACCGGCATACGAACGGAACAAATTACAGCAGACAGGCATGCATGGAAAAAATCAGATTTGGAGAGGACGGCTCGATCATGCAGGCGGAGATGACTTCCTGCTGCGGCGCAGGAGCGCTTAAGGGTCAGGGGGTATATCCGGCGTATCTGGCCTGCAACCTGTTTTGCGGCGTGGAGTCGATGTACACGGCGGGACACGGCGGCTGGATGGACGACCGCTTCCCTAAAATCACCCAGGATGGCCGGGACGGGGACAAAGAAGACGGATATATCGCCAATATGCGCAGCGGCGCGACGGCGGGATTTAAGTATTTTGACTGCAAAGGGGTCCGGAAAATTGGCGTCAAAGTGCGGGGCTACGGAGACGGAAATCTGGAAGTAAAGACCGCCTGGGACGGTCCGGTTCTGGGGGAAATTCCGGTGGGCTACTCCAATTTCTGGAAGAGATATGAGGCCGATATTCAGATTCCGGACGGTGTTTGCGCGCTGTATTTTACCTATAAAGGGCAGGGAAATATCAGCTTTGGCGCGTTTGAACTGGAGGTTTGAGCCGTTTTCCGGAAAAGAACAGTATATTGGAAGAAATTGGGCAAATGGTTGGGGAACTGGCTGTTTGCCCACGCTTTTTTGTGCAAAACGTGAATTAGTTCTTAACAAGATATAAAAGATGTGTTAAAATTAAATAAATATACATATGATGGGGGAAACATATGAAAAAGAAGATAAAAGAGGCTATCAGTCTGCAAATCGCTAAAAACCCGGGAAGGGTGGTTCTGGCAGTGATTCTGGTGATGAATATCCTCTTTTTTGTTGCCGCCGCGGGCGTGATTTACTCTTTATCGCCGCCGACTCTGAAGGATACGGGATTTGGGGCCGCTGTTTTTTATACGATCACGATGGTGCTGGATGCGGGCTGCATTTCCTTCATCATTGAGGATGTGGGACAGACCAGCGTTGCGGTCATCATTTTCTGCCTGATCGTAGTCATTCTCGGCATGGTAATTTTTACCGGCGCCGTGATCGGTTATCTGACCAACTACATTTCCGCATTTATCGAACACGCCAATGAAGGAGAGAAACGTCTCTACCTGACCAATCATACGGTTATTTTGAACTGGAATTCCCGGGCTTCGGAGATTGTGAACGACCTGCTTTACAGTGAAAATGCGGAAAAGGTCGTTGTGCTGGTAAATGACAACCGGGATAAGGTAGAAAAGGAAATTACCGACAGAATTCTGGATACGCTTGCGCGGGAAAAACGGGAAAAGAAGGAAGCCCGCAGCGAACTCAAAGGAATGAAGAGATTTGTGCAGTGGATCCGGGACAGGAGGCCGCAGCGGCTGACGGTTATTGTCAGAGAGGGAGAAACCTTTTCCAGCAAACAGCTTGACGACATATCTCTGTACAGCGCAAAAGCGGTCATCATTCTCGGAAGGGACATCGCCAATTCCGTGTGCAGATTCAATCAGCAGGAGCGGATCGACAAGTATGAAAACGGAAATGCGGAAACGATCAAGACTCTGGTGCAGGTGGCGGAAATTACGGGCGCGCAGGACTCTGCCGACAATCAGAGGATTATCGTGGAGGTGGAGGACGACTGGACGCTGGGGCTGGTGAACAAGATCATCGAGCACAAAGAGAATGCAGGAAAATGCAATATCATTCCGGTGGCGGTGAACCGGATTCTGGGGCAGATCCTTTCCCAGTTCTCCATCATGCCGGAACTGAATCTGGTTTACAGCATTTTGTTTTCCAATAAGGGAGCGGCTTTTTACTCAATGAAGCAGCCGATTCCGGCGGATGTGAACCGTTATATGGAGCAGTACCTGAGCACGCATAAAAAAGCAATTCCGCTTGCCTTCATGGATGGGAAAGACGGAGAACAGTGCTTTTATATGGCCGGCAGTCAGGAAGCGCTGACGGAGGAGAACGAGGTCCGCGCCGGAAAAGAACTGCAGGTGGATTTAAACGAAGATTACTGGATTGAAAAGAAAAATGTGATCATTCTGGGGCATAACAGCAAAAGTCATTTTATTATGGAGGGCTTCAACGCATTCTGCAGCGAATGGAATTATAAAGACGGCCGTGAGATCATGGATATCATCGTGATCGATGATGCGGAAAATCTTAAGAAGCAGGATTATTACCGGAAATATTCCCAGGTCAGTCAGGTGATCGAAGCGGATATTTATGAGAAAGAAAAAATTACCGATGCGATTAACCGCTTTGTGGCCAGCAAGGAAGAGGACACCAGCATTCTGGTCCTGTCAGACGACCGCGTGGCGGCGGATGAACTGGACGCCAATGCGCTGATCTATCTGATTTATGTGCAGGATATCATCCGGACCAGGATGAAAGAAGACGCGTCCTTTGAAAAAGGAAGCATTGATGTCATTGTGGAGATCATCAATCCCAAGAATTATGATGTGGTGCGCAGTTACAGCGTGGACAATGTGGTGATCAGCAATCGTTATGTCAGCAAAATGATGACGCAGATTGCGGAAAAAGAAGCGCTGTTTGATTTTTACAACGATATTCTGACCTATGATGAAGACTGTGAAAACGGGTATGAAAGCAAAGAGATTTATGCAAAAAATGTGAGCAGCTTTTTCAAACGGATTCCCAGAATATCAACTGCCGCCGAACTGATCCGGGCGGTTTACGCCGCCACGCCCGAGGATAACAAGGCGATTGTAATCGGATATGTGACATCCGGCGGAAAAATCGTTTTATTCGACTCAAATCAGGAAAAAACTTATGTGCAGCTTGGGAGTCAGGACAAGCTGCTGGTGTTCAGTAATCATTGAGCGGGGAAATGCGTATGAGAAAATTGGCAGGAAGGAAAGAAAAAAAGACGTGCCGCAGAGCCGCGTTGTTGCTGCTGGCGATCGCCATGGCAGCAGGGGTTTTTGCACAGAGCCGGATGGTATCTGCAGCGGCTGTCAAATATACAAGCAGGCGGGCGATCGCGCTCGTGTTTGATAATTCCGGATCCATGTATCAGAACACGGCATGGTGTCAGGCAATTTATGCCATGGAAGTATTCGCTTCCATGGCGAACGAGGGGGATGAACTCCGCATTTTTCCGATGCATGATATTGAGGTGAACGGAAAGAAATATACCAGTTCGTCTCCGCTGACCGTACAGGGCGGCAGGGATGTATCCGAAATCAGGCAGATTTATACGCCTTCTGCCGGCGGAACGCCGATCGAAACGATTACGGATGCTTATAATAGTCTGAAAAGCATGGATGCGGATGAAAAATGGCTGATCGTTTTGACGGACGGAGAAGAATTCGACGGTATGAACCATGAGCAGACCGGCGAACGTCTCACCGGCCTTTTAAGCCAGTATAATCAGTCCGTAAATCTGATGTATCTGGGGATCGGGCGGAATGCAGCCAGTCCTGTAATAGAAGGCAGTTTTCAGAACAAAGTTGTCATTACGAACAACACGGCGGATGTGCTCAACGGACTGACGGAGATGTGCAATACCATTTACGGACGGGATCAGTTGCCGATCGATGGAAATACGCTCGCTTTTGATCTGTCCATGAATAAGCTGATTCTGTTCGTGCAGGGAAGCGATATTCAGAACCTGCAGTTGACGGATGCTTCCGGCAATGCGGCGGGAACGCTGACAAACGTCTATGCCCCTTCTTATAGTGAGACAGGATGCGGAAATACCGGCGCTTATTATGCGAAAATGGCATCCGATACCAGCCTGAGCGGTGTGATCGCAACCTATGAGGACGTTCCGGCAGGAAACTATATCATGCAGTACGACGGTTCTGCGAGCAGCATCGGCGTATATTATGAGCCGAATGTGAGCATCAGCGCATTTTTGGTAAACGAAGCGGGGATCAACGTCATGGAACTGGGAGATGAGGTTTATCCGGGCACCTATCAGTTGCGGTACGGGTTGGTGGATGAGAACGGAGAACTCACGGATTCGCCGCTGTTAGGAGACAGACAGTTTGTGATTACCTATTCGGTTAACGGCGCAGAGCAGACCGAGACCATGAACGAGAACGGCTCCATTCCCATTGATGTACAGGAAGGGGATCAGGTTGAGGCGAATGTGGAGGCAACATATCTGAGCGGATATTATGTATCCGCCCAGACAAGGGCTGACTGGCCGTTTCCGATCGAAATTAAGGCGACTCCGGTTTATGACCTGACCGGAACCCTTTCCGGAGGACAGGACGTCTATTCCCTGGAAGAAGTGGAAAACATGGGAGTATACCGGGTGGAACTGGCTTATGACAAAACCGCACTGACAGGAGAAGAACTGTCAAAAGTCGTGCTGGATGTTTCCTTTAACCGGGAGGGCGGCCCGGATTATACATATGAAATTGCGGAAGATAAAAAGTCAATTTTATTGTATCTGAAATATCCGGGAAATGATCCGACGGGACTGGAAGCGCAAAAGTATGTGATGTCTGTGGGCGCTTCTTATATCGATGAGTTTGATAAGAGTATCAGCGCGCCGGTCGGGGATGTGGCGTTTGAAATAGCGGCATATCGATATGCGCTTCGGGCGGAGATTGAGGCGAAGTCCTATTATGAAATTGCAAAGCTGCAGACTGCGGATCCTATCGCGGTGAAGCTGACCCATGACGGAGAAAATCTGACGGTTGGGGAAATGGAAAGAGTTCGTTTGGATCTGGACGCGGGGGGACTGGAATATACGACGGAAACGGACGCGGAAAATTCACAGATTCTGGTGCGCCTGCAGGCGGATCAATCGGATGCAGGGACCTATAAGCTGATTGCGAATGTATCCGGTTACGATCAGATCGGGCAGGAGGTCAGCGCGCAGGACAGTAAATCCATCGAACTGCAGAATTATCCGCTCTGGCTGAGAATACTGATCGCGGTGCTGTTAATCGCGCTGATTCTGGCTCTGATCTGGTTCATTTTAAACCAGAAGGTTCTGCCCAAAAAGATCACCGTCTATAAAACTTCCTTCAGCGTGGATGGGACGGAAGTGACGGGCAATGCCCAGCTTACGAATTATACGGGCGGGAAAAAGAGGTCCGGGCTGACGATCACGGCGCCGAAATGCCCCTTTAATCCGCTGGCCAAATGCGGAATGAGTCTGGATCTGGAAGCGGACAGTCCCAGAAAGGTCAGGAGCAGAGACCGCGTCGCAATGGTGAAGTCGGTCCGCATCAATAACGGACAGAACGTGCTCAGTTATAAAATCGGCGCGGCCAGCTTCGTGAAGGATGAAGAGACCGGAAAGTTTAAGAAGAGCGGGACCCGCACAAAGAAGGAAGGGGACAACGCGCTGCTGAATATTCGTCTGAGCAACAACGGCAAGTGCACGATTTCAGGAGAAATCAACGACGGCACCGGAAACGGCACGCCGATGAATTTTTCAGTATCGCTCAGATTTTATTAAGAAGTAACAGACAGAGGTATCGCATATAAAAATACAGGAGGATGAAAGCATGAAGAAAGAAAACATCAAGCCCAACGAAGTCGGTGCGCCTACGCTCTTTATCGGCGTCGGGGGAACGGGATCTGAGATCGTAAGAAGAGTGGCCGAAATGTGCCGGCCGGAGGAGACGGAGAATATCAATTTTGTTTGCCTTGACACGAATGTGAACGATCTGCTGACGGTCCAGAAGAGCAAAGCGCATATTTACTATGTGCAGACTTCCAATACGCAGACGGTAGGGGACTATCTGGACTATGACGATGATGCGAGAAGGCAGTGGTTTCCGAAAAATGCGGTTATGTATGATAAGACCGTATCGGAAGGCGCAGGCCAGGTGCGCGCCATTTCCCGCCTGGCATTGAACGCCACCATTAAGACGGGAAATATCAATCCTCTGTATGCGGCGATCGACGATCTGTTCCGGAAAAACGGCAAGGATATGAAGCAGGCTCTGCGCGTGGTGATCGCTTCCACCGCTTCCGGCGGTACCGGGTCCGGTATTATTTTGCCGTTATCCATGTTTGTCCGCGATTATGTGAAAAATAAATATCCCAATACTTCTCTGATCGTGCGTTCCCTGATTATGCTGCCGGAAACGCTGGACAGCGTCATCAGTTCCACGCAGGAAAGGGAGAGCCAGAGAAGGAACGCTTATGCGACCATTAAGGAAATCAACGCTTTCATGATGAAGGGATCCGGATTTTTTGATATTGATGAAGACTTGAAGCGGTATAACGGACTGCATGTGGATTTCACCATGCCCGGCGAAGAGAAGAAAACGCTGGCGCTGCTGCCGATGGATTTCTGCTTTTTGATGGACGGGCAGGATTCTGAGGATTCCACCATGATCAGCCTGACGCAGTATAAGAAGCAGGCGGCCCAGGCGCTGTATGAGCAGAATATCGGACCGATGCAGAGAAAAGCGTTCTCCGTGGAAGACAATATCATCAAAGAAATGTCCAATCCCGGAAATATGGGACGCAACCGCTTCGGCGGCATCGGGTCCAGCATCATCCGCTATCCTTATGAGCAGTTGGCGGATTACGTGGCTTACGGATGGGCGATCGACAACATCGGCGGCGAGCAGGAAGCCGGCAAGTGGGGACGCTATGATAAAGCATATGAAACGAAGAAGGCGGAGGCGAGAAAGAAGGGGCTGTCCGCTTCTGAAGGACCGAAACTGAGCGAAGTATATATCAGTACCTTAAACGCTTCCCAGGACAGCTTTTCCAAGGATATCCGGGCGAAGTTTCTGACCGGCGCCAACAAGTCTGTCAGCAGCTTCTTCACTGCTTTGCAGAAGCATATGCATGAGAGCGTGGCGGACCATCCCATGATTAAAAATACGTCCGGTCTGGCGAACGCGGTGGCGGAAGAAGTGGATTATAAGGACGAGAATAACCGCGGAATGGCAAGGGAAAATCTGGGGTATTTAAGAGATTATGAGGCCGCCGTGAAAATGAACGCAGCAAAGGCTGCCGACAGCGAAGCGGACGCGATTTTTGACAATGAGACAAAGACGATCAACGAGAAAAAAGCCTATACAATCGAGGCTCTGTTAAAGAATTCCTACGATGAAATCGCGCATCCGGTTGCAGCCAGATATATGCTGTATCTGGCCAAAAACGAATTTGAGAAGCGCGTCCGCACGACGCAGACAAAGCTGGAAGAAACGATTGACGGGCTGAACGAATATTCTTCAGAGGCAAATAACGCGGCGAAATTTGACGCAAAGTACAGCCGTAAAAAGCGGGAGGTGAGCCTGGACGATCTGTGCGACGCGGAAAAGAATCAGGGACAGAATCCGAATCTTCTGGAGAAGATCGGGGGATATGAAAAGATTTATCCGTTGCTGAATGAATATTTTCCGGATTACTTTTCCCTGATCCGGGAGTATGGCGAACTGACCGCGGAATTGACCGCTTATAAGAAGGGCTTTGCATTCCTGGATGAGATCTGCACGATGTACGAGAAGTTTTTTGCAAGTTTCCCGGATAAGGTTTCCTCTCTGTTAAAGAGAAGAGACGATCTTGTGGATGAGGTGAAGTTTGAAAAGGGCGATTCTGTTCTGAACATCTGCGCGAGCAGGGAGATCATGGATGAGATGACCCGCGCCACTTCCGCGCAGAGCGCGGACGGCTCCATGCTGGACAATGAATTAAACGGCGCCATTTACGACGCGGTTAAGGCGAACGTGGCCTTTGAACGTGAAATCCGCAATGCGGATGTGGTGGAAGAAGATAAGAGAATTGATATCTTTGACGATATCGTGCTGGGATATTTCAGAAGAAGCGTCAGAAGCAAATGCGAGAATCTGGACGTCAATGTGGTGGAAGCGCTGGCTTTGGAATACAGGCTGATGGCCCGCATCAAGACCAGAGAGGAACAGGGCGAGAACGAGCAGGTTGTCGACCGCGTATCCAGCGCGGACAGTCTCCGCCACATCAAGGATGTGATCGCCATGGGCGAACGACTGGCGGCTCCCGGCATCCAGAGAATCCGCAATGAAGAGCCCAGAGAAGTCAAGTGCGTCGCTTATAACCGTTCTCTGGACAGCATGCGCAACTACCGCATGAGCGAGATGTTTGCCCAGGGCGTAGGAGCGGAACCCTGCGATACCATATGCAAGTATGAGATGCACTTCTTCAACGCGCTGTATAACCTGACGCCGGATAAACTCAATAAGTTCGCTTCCCCGGCGGTATCGGAAACCCGTGTGAAGAACGCAGGACTTTACCATAATGCCTATATGGCTTATGCGAAAAATCTCGGCCCGGATTCCACCAAGAACATGATGATTTCCACTCATATCGATAAGAGATGGGATTCCATCGCATCCATGCCGGAGATGGATTTTGCCTTCATGAATAAGCAGATGATGAAAATTCATCAGTCTCTGATTTATGCGCTGGTATACGGCGCGATTGCGCAGCGGAATCTGTCCGTTGCGGCCGGCGGCAAGAAAGTATACCGCTACGAAAACTCCAGCGAGAAAACGCAGGATCTGATCGTATCCAACGGAACTTTGTGCGACGAGTTTTATGAAATTCTGGATTCCCTCTACATCGACGCCTCCGTGGTGGAGGATATCAAGGTGATCCGGCAGCGCAAAATGGAACGGGATCTGGTCCGCAACTCCAACTATGTGGACACCAGCTTTGCGAGCGCGCTGGAACAGTTTGAGATTAAGAGCGTCCATGAAGGCAGGGCGAGCCTGTTTGAAATTCCGCTGGCTTATTACAACAGTCTGCCCAACAGCCAGCGCTTTTCGAGCGAAATTGCAGGACTGGTGGATGCGGTCATTCAGACCTTTGACGACGAACTGGAAATTTTTGAAAATAAGGACGATGCGAAGTTCATTCTGTGCGATATTTTGAAAGAGCAGTTTGAACTGCTGATGGATAATTATGAGAAGTATCCCGAATTGAAATGTAAGAGGGCGGCTTCCGATAATGTTGTGATCGATACGATCTACCGCAAGATCAAACATGTCATCAGCGAAACGCCGGAACCGGACGACTATTGCAGTTTACTGGAGAATATGAAGGCGTTGATCAAGTGATTTGATTCCGCGAAAGAGAGTCGGAAAAAATAGAACGGAGGTGTGCGGTTTGTATACTGTAATTATTACAGAACAGGAACATATTGACAATATTCGAGAATATGGCCTGTTTTTAGAACCGTTCATGAAAAAGACTCAGTTTACTCCCTGTCTGTGGAATCCGGAGGAACAAAACAGCCTGAAGGAGTCGGTTCCGAATCTGGACGAGACCGTCGCTCACCTGCAGGAGTGGAGGGCGGTCATCATCTGCGACGAGGCGGGACTGAACAAAAAAAATCCCTTTAACCTCGTGGAGTATAAGGAACCTGTGTGGGAAGGAGAAGAAAAGGAATCTCTGGAAGCATATTACGCCAGAAGGCTGGAAGCAAAAAAGGCTGCTTACCGGGAAGCCGCAAAGCAGCCTCTGACCAGACTGGTGACCAGACTTTGCGAGGACCCTACCGTCACGGCGCGGGGGGATCAGAATACGGATCCGAATTCATTGGGGTTTCTGACGGAGGATCTTGCGGATAAACTCAAAGCTACCACCCGGGAAGATCTGGAATTTCGGGAATACCGGGAATGCGCCCGATATAAGAAAAAACTGCGGGATGAAATCCGGGGCAGTGAACCGATGGTTTCCTCCTATCCAAAGGAAATTATCTGCATTGCCAGACGGCATCATGACGATATGGATTATGAACTGCAATGTATCTGGTCGGAACACGATGAACGGGAATATACCAGATTTTATGACTGGAATCTGTATTTTGATAAGATGCGTTATCTGGTTCTGGATGTGGATGATAAGGACAGGCAAAGTTATGCTTACGATTATATCCGCTTTCTGTTGAGCGTGACGCTGATTGCGGGAAACGAAGCGCCGGCCGGCTGTCTGCAGCCAAACCGGGTCTATCAGTTATGCAGTGTGACCGACGAGGATAATATGACGGAATTGCTGGGCCGGTATGATGCGAAGCTGACGGCGACCAAAGACGCTATACAGGCGAAGATCAGCGCTATCCGGACGAAACCGGTAGAACGGCTGTCAGATGACGCGGCGGAGAAAATTTTCTGCGCCAATATCACGATACCGGTCAATATGAATCAGAATTATGACAGAGAGGAACTTTTCTGCCGGGAAAAGGTCGGACTGGCAAAAGACAGCCCTGTGGACGATGAAGAAAAGATCTGGACCAGCAGTTGCCTGCATAACCGGAAAGCGTTGAAAAAGCTGCTAAAACAGCCGAAAAGAGCCATCAAAAAAGCGACCGATGATTTCCACAAGATGGATGTGCTGGAAGAGGAGCGGGCTGCGCTGCTGAATGAATTTCAGGTGGAGGACGTCCGGGAACATATTGACCAGGAAGAATTGCGCATGGTGGATACCCATACCGGAAACATCTATGAGGCGGATCAATATTACAAAGAACTGGAAAAGGGATATCAAAAGGTCCTCTCCATGATCGACCAGCGTATGAGAAAGAAGACGACGCTTCTTTTGGGAGCGGCGGTATTGGGAAGTATTCTGATCGGGATGATTCCCGCCTTTTTCATGAACCGGGCAGATTCGGATACGCTTTATCAGACGGTGATACTGGCGGTCGTTGCGTTGGGCCTGGTGGCTCTGTGCGCATTTATCTGCCTGTTGGGGCTGCGAAACAGATTGCGGGAAGAGATATCCGACTATAATGGGACCGTGGGGACGATCGTAAGAGAAGTGGAGGATTGTACCGGTCAATATTCTGTTTATTTAAGTCATGCCTGCAATATTATGAGGGGGAATTCTGTTCTTTCCTATCATAAGAATCATCAGAATGGCGCCGCCCGTCAGATCATGATTTTGAAAAAGCACGCGGCGGATATGGAAGAGCGCCAGGCGGTTTTGCGGGATATTTTCGGCAGATTTTTAAGACGGAGCGAGATGATTCACAAATACGAGGAGGCGCCCTATGACTATGATTTTACCCGCGCTGTGGATTATCAGTATCCGCTTCCTGCGACGCCTCATCTGAGAATGCAGATTGAGTTTCTGGAAAGAGGCAATTACATAGAAATTCCATATGGGATTGTGAAAAAGATGGAATTGAGAAGGGAGGAATTGTATGACTGAAGCGCTTCAGTATATGAGACAATGCCTTCCCGGGCTGCTTCCCTTTATTGCGCTGGTATTTTTGTCAATAAAGGTGAATTTAAAGAGGGAGTATCGCAGCAGACAGCTTTTGATGCCGATCGTGGCCCTGATTTACGGCATTTTCGTGCTTGTTGTCATGGTGGGGTTCAATAACCAGGTCCTGGGGATGATAGAGGTCTTTGCGCAGCGGCTGACGGAGGCGGAGAATTCCCTGCCCGCCCTTTCCGGCAGAGGGGAACAACTGCAGGCGTATCTGGACGGCGCGGATCTTGTGCTGCTGCTGTTCTATGTGGAGAATACGGCTTTCCTGGTGATTTTTCTTATTTTAAAGGGAATCTCGATCGGCTTTATGCGGGCGTTTTGTAAACCGGACGGAAGCCTCATGGAAGCGATTCTGTATCCTTTTTATGAAACGGACCGGGAAACCCATATGGTTTACCTGCGTAAAGAGTGCTGTCAGGCCCGGATCTATCTGAGGACGATGTATATTGCCACAGTGTCCGTGCTGTCCCTGCTTGCCCTCTTTTCCTGCTGGCTGTACCATATCGGTACGCTGCAGACGCCCTTTTATCCGGCTTTTGCGGTGATCGTGGTGGGAGAATTGTATTTTGCGCTGGGCGGTATGACCAGACAGGAAGCGGGGAGCGATCTGGAAGGCGAGGAAGACAGCGCCAGACATATGGCGAATTATTCGCTGATGAAGGATGTGCTCCGCAAATTATTCCCGGATAAGCTGAGCGCGGAGAGCACGACGGTAAAGAGCATTGCCGGGAATTATAAAACCAATAAAGAAGTGCTGGCGGAACTGGAAGACAATGAAAAGACCATGGTTGAGGCTTATGGACGTTTTTTAAGACATAAGCTGTCGGAGGGCATGGAACTGGATCACAGCTATGTGAATGCGGGAAAAGAACTGCTGGAAGGAAACAGCGTTCTGTTTCATAATCCATTTTATTATGATTTGATTCCGTATCTGTTTTATCCGATGAACCGTCAGTTGCTGAATCATAAAAAAATTCTTCTCGTGCTGGGGCGTCATGGAGTGGAAGAAGGAATCGAATCCTGGTGCAGGGAAGGACTCGCCGCGGTCAATCATACGCCGTCCTTATGGAAGATCGGTGTGCTGGGAGGCGAGAGCCGGGATCTGGATGTGGGCATACTCACCCGGTCCATGGTGCATGATCTTGCGCTTCATGAAGCCAACGCCGGATTTTTAACGGAAGTCGGCATGATGATTCTTCTGGAACCTTCCCGGCTGATGACCACGGCGCAGATCGGTCTGAACTCTTTGGTCCGCTGGTGCAGCACAGCCGGGGGCAGACCTGTGTTTGTTTCGATTGACAGAAACTGCGACGGTTTGCTGGATGCGCTTTCTCACGTGCTGATGACCAGTCTGGTGGAGGTTTCGGCGACGAATCACCATATGGGAAGATCTACTTATATGTGCTGGGACGGCGACAGCGACCATATGCAGCACCGCATGCTGCCCAATTTGTCCCGGTATCTGGGGTTTGGCACCGAATTATCGATGGCGGCGCTGAAAAATCAGATTGAGAGTACGAACTGGTATGGCGGCGAAGCCTTTCCGGTCGTCGATGTGGGCTGGGTTGCCGGACAGTATTATTATGATCTGATGAATTATGCGTCGCTTCCGGCCACGCAGGAAGCCCTTGAGGCGAAATTCCGTGTGACGCCGGAATTGTGGAACGCCAGAAAAGAGCGGCAGCTTTATCTTACCGTTGAGGATGAATTCTGCAACCTTTTTGAAATTAAGCGGAATTTTGCGACCAGAGCGGTCAAAGAAGGCTTTATCAACATCATTTCTCCGGAGTATTTGCTCAAGGATTATATGACGGAAAATGAAAGCATCTTCAATGCGGACCCGAAGGCGATTCCCGGTCTGGTCGCCGACTATGCGCATACGGCGCGCAACGTCGTATTGCGTCTGTGCCTGCGCATGAGCGTAGGACCGGTATGGGAAAGCGAACTGGAACGGGAACTTTTGCTCATCGACGCCCCTGTTGTGAATCTTGCGGAAAGCCTGTGGCATGAAATCTGCAGAACCAGCAGACCGGCCGCGCCAGGCGATAATTCTGCGGACGATATTTTGAATCTTTCCGGGAACGGACGAATGAAATCTTTTACAAAGGACGTCGTTCGCAGCAGAAGAAAATTCAATATACATACCGGAAAAATGGAATCCTGTTTTTACATCGATGATCCGGGCTTTATTCATTTGTATGTGGATACCTTAAAGAGCGCGGAATATATCGCGGAGGACGAGCAGGGGAACCGCCAGTATCTGGGAAGCGAAATTTTAGGACAGATCTTTCAGAAGCATCTGCCCGGTCAGTTTATGACCATTGCGGGGAAGCATTACGAGATGCTTCGCGTCAGTTCGGACAGCAAAGTGATATTGAGACGTGCGGCCGATCACATTACGGGACGTCCTCGTTACAGACAGGTGCGCAATTACAGGCTGGAGAATCTGACGGAGTCCGGGCGGATGGGAGATATCCGCAGTATGGACGGACTGCAGATCGCCGTGTGTTATGCGGATATTTCCGTGCAGACGCCCGCTTACTGGAAAATGGACCGTTATAACGATTTTGCAAAAGCGCAGAAAATGACGGTGAACGGCATTCCGGAGCGCACCTATTGTAATAAGAAAGTTTTAAAGATCAGCTTTGACGGCGGCGAAGAGCCGGTAACGCCGCAGATATGCCGGACGATAACCAATCTGATGAACGAGGTTTTCGTCACGCTGTTTGCGGAGAATCAGTGTTATATCGCGGCCCTGATGCCGGGAGAGCAGGAAATTCCCATCACCTATCATCTTGAGGGCGGAAAAAACTGCGAAATCGGCGGAAACAGCATCTATATCGTGGAAGACAGCCAATTGGACATCGGTCTGATCGAAGCCGTACAAAGAAACCTGGACCGGATTTTTGCAATTCTCTGCGACTACCTGGAATGGCATACACAGGCGGTGGAGCAAAGCAAGAACCCGCCGCCGGAGCCGGTCAGACAGCCGGTGGAACTGCCTGCGGAAGAAAAGAAAGAGGGGATGTTGAAGCGATTTATCGGGAAAATCAAAAAACTTTTTGGGAAAAAGCCCTTGGAAGAAACAGGACAGCCTGAAGAAACAGGACAGCCCGAAGAAACAAATCAGCCTGAAGTTGATGTGCGCGGAGCGGAGTCGCCGAAAGAAACGAATATGGAATTTGATCCGGCTGTTGCAACGCGCGTGAACGCATGCCGCATTCCCGTCAGAAGGCCTTATCATGAGAAATTTTATTTGCTGTATGGACAGGAAGAAGTGCCTGACGGCATTGCCGTCGCCGAGACGTTGCATTTCCTGAAAAAGCGGGGATATGACAACAGCGAATTGAAGCAGGCGAGGGAAGGAAAGGCGCTGTCGAAACAAATGGAAGAAGAATTCGTTCCGAATCAGGATGGAAAGCATTACTGCGATTTTTGCGGAGTGGAACTGGTCGGCACGGAATATGAAATTCTGGACGACGGCAGGGAACGCTGCATGAACTGCAGTTTTACGGCGGTTAAGACGGAAAAGGAATTTGTGGAATTATACGAAAACGTATTGGATACGATGCAATCCTGTTTCGGAATAAAAATCAACGTGCCGATCACCGTGAAAATGGTAAATTCCAGAAAACTGCACAAAGCGCTGGGAAAGACTTTTGTTCCTACGGGCAAGGCGGACGGAAGAATTTTGGGGGTTGCCATTTCTGACCGGAGCGGATACTCGATGTTGTTGGAGAACGGGGCGCCCAGAATCAGTTCCATGATGACAATGGCGCATGAACTGACCCATATCTGGCAGTATTTGAACTGGGACCGGAAAGAGATCTGCAGAAAATACGGCAAACATAATGAAACGTTGATCTATGAAGGAATGGCCAAATGGGCGGAAATCCAGTATACTTATCTGATTAACGAGGCCGTTTTTGCCAAACGGGAGGAAATCATAACGCGGCTGCGCGAGGACGAATATGGAAAGGGATTTCGGATTTATGAGTCCCAGTATCCTTTGACGGAGGGCACCGTGTTGAAACAGGAGACGCCTTTTATGCACAAAGAGGACCCCATTGAAGTTTCATAAATTTTGCGGCAAAAGGACACTTTTTTGGCGGATGCCGGGAGAGTGTCTTTTTCTGAGGGGAAAAATGTATCCGGTGGCTTCCGGTCATAAATTGCAATCCTATGTCTTTACTCATGAATTGTAAAAACTGTTGCGCCAAAGCTTTTCCTGGGGTATTATGAAAGATAATGAGAAGATGACGCAGGAGAAGCCAGCATGCTGCCACAGGAATTTTTGGAAAGAATGCAGGGGATGCTGCAATCGGAATATCCCCTGTTTTTGCAGAGTTTAGAACAGAAAAAGTATCAGTCGCTGCGGATCAATCCGCAGAAAGGCAGCAGGGAGGACTTCCTGAAAAAAAGCCCTTTTGCGCTGTCGGAGGTGGAATGGGAAAAAAACGGCTTTTATTATGAGGAAACAGACCGACCCGGCAGACATCCTTACCACGAAGCGGGCGTTTACTATATTCAGGAAGCGAGCGCTATGGCGCCGGCCGTTTATCTGGACGCGCAGCCCGGCGAGCAGGTGCTGGATCTGTGCGCGGCGCCGGGCGGTAAGAGCACGCAAATTGCGGCTGCCATGGAAGGAAGAGGGATTTTACTCTGTAATGAGATTCATCCGGCGAGGGCAAAGATTTTGTCTGAAAATGTGGAGCGGATGGGAATTATCAATGCGCTGGTGACGAACGAGACGCCGGACCGGCTGGCAGAGCATTTTCCGGAGTATTTTGACCGGATTTTAGTGGACGCGCCCTGTTCCGGGGAGGGGATGTTCCGCAAAAACGAAGCGGCCTGCGATGAATGGAGTCCGGATAATGTGCAGATGTGTGCGGGGAGGCAGGATGAGATCCTGGACCGGGCGGCGCAAATGCTGCGGGCCGGCGGACGGATGGTATATTCTACCTGTACCTTTGCGCCGGCAGAGGATGAGGGCAGCATCATGCGGTTTTTGCGGCGGCATCCGGATTTTACAATCGAGAACGCGGAGAAGACCGGCGGAATGGACGGCGGTCATCCGGAATGGGTCCCGGAGGAAGAAACGGATGGAAACTGTGGGATACCAAAAAGCGCCGCCCTGACAAGGACGATTCGTCTGTGGCCGCATAAAGTAAAGGGCGAAGGCCATTATCTGGCCGTTCTGAGAAAAGAAGGAGACGTTCCGGCAGGATACCGGGGACGTTGCAGATTCGGGACGGAAGCCGGAATTGCCAAAAAAGACTGCGAAGGATATCTGCAGTTTCAGGCAGAGAATTTAAAAACCGCCTTTGACGGCGTGTTTCTGAAATTCGGAGATCAGTTGTATCTGGCGCCGGAAAATACGCCCTCTCTGCGGGGACTGAAAGCGCTGCGGCCGGGGCTGCATCTGGGAACGATGAAAAAGAACCGATTTGAACCCTCTCATGCGCTGGCAATGGCTTTAAAGCCGCAGGAGGCGGCAAGGAGCCTGGCGCTTGCGGCGGACAGCGCGGAGTGCAGGGCCTGGTTAAACGGCATGACGCTTTCGGCGCAGGGGGAAAAGGGCTGGTATCTGGTTACGGCGGACGGCTACAGTATCGGCTGGGGCAAGCTTGCGGGAACGGTCTTAAAAAACCACTATCCCAAAGGACTGCGGAAAAATTTTTAAAACGACAGGTGAGGAAGCTATGAAATTTGTAATGGATTATAAAAAATATGCGATGCTGGCAAGGCAGGCGGCGGCAGAAGGCTGCGTGCTTCTGAAAAATGAGAACGAGACGCTGCCCATTCGGGAAGGGGAGACGGTTTCTGTATTCGGGCGCATTCAGTTCACCTATTATAAGAGCGGCACGGGATCGGGCGGCATGGTCAACGCGCCTTATGTGAGAAGCATTCTGGACGGTTTAAAGGAGTGCGGTAAAATACGGATCAACGAAAGGCTGGAACGGGTCTATCTGGACTGGATTGAAAAAAATCCTTTCGATATGGGAGAGGGCTGGGCGCAGGAACCCTGGTGCCAGAAGGAAATGCCGGTCAGTATGGAACTTGCAAAAGAAGCGGCGGCGCAGTCCGATCTGGCGGTCATCGTATTGGGACGCACGGCGGGAGAGGACAAGGATAACAGTGAAACGGCGGGCAGCTATCTTCTGACAGCGGAAGAGGAGAATCTGCTGGAAGCGGTATGCGGCGCTTTTACCCGGACGGTCGTCGTTTTAAATGTGGGAAATATCATCGACATGAAGTGGGTGGACCGTTATCAGCCGCAGGCAGTTCTGTATGCGTGGCAGGGCGGTATGGAAGGCGGAAACGGCGTGGCAGACGTGCTGACGGGAGCGGTCAATCCCAGCGGAAAACTCAGCGATACCATTTCGGAGGATATTGCGGATCATCCTTCCACCGCCAATTTCGGAGACGCTAATTTCAATGTCTATGCGGAAGATATTTATATAGGGTATCGTTATTTTGAGACTTTTGCGCCTCGAAAGGTGAAGTATCCTTTTGGCTTCGGGCTTTCTTATACAGAGTTTGAAACGGTCGTTACGGATTTTTGCGCGGATCAGGAAACTGTGAAATTGAGCGTCTGCGTGACAAATACAGGAAAGCGGGACGGAAAAGAAGTGGTACAGGTGTATGTTTGCCCGCCCCA
Organism: Eubacteriales bacterium; assembly: GCA_030524745.1. Classification (GTDB taxonomy): domain Bacteria; phylum Bacillota; class Clostridia; order Lachnospirales; family Lachnospiraceae; genus Gallintestinimicrobium. The sequence continues at coordinate 33,243 of JAUNGC010000031.1, forward strand.
GGGAAAACTTGGAAAACCGGTGCGCAATCTGATCCGTTTTGGGAAAACCACCGTTTTGGCGCCCGGAGAAGGGGAAGATATGGAGTTTTCCTTTTCTCTCAAAGAAGCGGCTTCCTATGACGATGGCGGCGCGACGGGCCATAAATCCTGTTATGTATTGGAAGCGGGCGAATACGGCGTTTATGCGGGCAGCGATGTGAGAAGCGCCCGGCTGGCCGGCAGCGTTTTTGTGGAAGAATTGCTGGTGACGCAAAGGTGCCGGGAGGTTCTGGCTCCGGTGCGGGAGTTTAGCCGGCTGCGTCCCGTGAAAGCCTCCGCCGGAGAAAAAAATGCCGCGATTCCGGAAAAAGATGCGGCGTTTGCGCCCTTTACAGAGGGGCGGGAAGCCGCGCCGCTTCGGACGGTGGATTTGGCGGCCCGGATACAGACAGAACGCCCGGACGGCGCTGCTTATACCGGAGACCGGGGCTATCAGTTATCGGATGTCTGCGACAGGAAGGTATCTTTGGAGGATTTTCTGGCCCAGCTTTCCGATGACGATCTGATCTGCCTCACGAGAGGGGAAGGCATGTGCTCTCCGAAGGTGACGCCGGGAATTGCGGGTGCATTCGGCGGCGTGACGAAAAACTTAAAAAAGTTCGGCATTCCGGTGGCAGGCTGTTCCGACGGCCCTTCCGGCATTCGGATGGACTGCGGAACCGGCGCCTTTGCGCTTCCCAACGGGACGCTTCTGGCCTGCACGTTCAACGCGCGTCTGGTGGAAGAATTGTATGAAATGGAAGGAATGGAGTTACGGAAAAATAAAATAGATACCCTCCTGGGGCCGGGGATCAATATTCACCGCAATCCTTTAAACGGACGGAATTTTGAATATTTCAGCGAAGATCCTTATCTGACCGGAAAAATGGCGGCGGCCCAGCTGATCGGCATGGAGAAATACGGCGTCACGGGAACGATCAAACACTTTGCCTGCAACAATCAGGAATATGAACGTTTTTCTGTGGACTGCGTCGTATCGGAGAGAGCGTTACGGGAAATTTACCTGAAAGCTTTCGAAATTGCCGTGAAAGAGGGAAGAGCCTACAGCATCATGTCTTCCTACAATCCCATCAACGGCATTTGGGCGGCGGGGAATTATGATCTGCTCACTTCGGTGCTCCGCAGAGAGTGGAATTACCGGGGCGTTGTGATGACCGACTGGTGGGCGAGGATGAACGAAGAGGGAGAAGAAGGAACCAGGGAGAATACGACCGCAATGGTGCGCGCCCAGAACGATGTATATATGGTGGTGGCCGACTCGGAGAGCAATTCCTCCGGCGATAATACGAAGGAAGGTCTGGAAAGAGGGGCGATTACAAGAGCGCAGCTTGTGCGCAACGCTTCCAATATCTGTACATTTTTGATGAGGTCTCCGGTGATGAACCGTTTTCTGGACCGGGAATATGATGTATGCGAAGAGCAGAATCGTTTTGAAGGCGTGGATATGACGGATCTGATTTTGCAGCAGACGGAAGTGACGGACGGCTGCATGCTTGACACTTCCGCTTTGAATACGGATAAAGGAAGCAATTCCACCTATATTCTGGATTTTCAGGAGCGGGGAGAATATGTTATCCGGTTTCGGATGAAATCCGACGCGCTTTCTCTGGCGCAGATGCCGATGAGCGTTTTTGTCAACAACCATCTGGTGAAGACGATCACCATAACCGGGACGGAAGGAAAATGGGTGGAAAGAGAAGTGGAATGCCGCGTGTTTTCTTCCCTGCAAAACTATTTGAAGTTGTATTTTGGAGAAAGCGGAATTGAAATCGGGGAAATCCGTATTTGCAGAGTCTGAGGTGAAATATGGAGAAAAAAAGGATTTGGGGGATAGTGTCGATTTGCTTTGCCGCAGCGTTTCTTGCAGGCTGCGGCGGGAATACCGGCGAAAATATTGCGCAGGGAATGGAACTGATCGCGCAGATGGATTATGAAGGAGCCCTTGACAGTTTTGAAGCGGCCACGGTGAATAAAGAGGATGCGCAGATGATTTACCGGGGGCAGGGAATCGCTTACATGGGGCTGACCGATTATGAAAATGCGGTTCTGAATCTGGAAAATGCGCTTTCCTTAAGCGATCCCCACCCGGATCCGCTGGATTATGATATCAACTATTATCTGGCGACCGCCTACTATAAGGGCGGGCAGATCGACAAGGCGATCGCCGTGTACCAGGCGATTACAGATCTTGCGCCGGATGAAAAGGACGCCTGGTATTTGAAAGGAACCTTAGAACTGGAACAGGGAAAAACGGAAGCGGCGCAGGCCGATTTTGATCAGGCTGTGAAGGTGAATAAGGCGGACTATGACCTGCGGATCGATATTTTCTGCAGTTGCAGTAAATATGGCTATACGGAACTGGGATCCTCTTATTTGCAGGAGGTCCTGGCGGATGAATCGCTTCGGCTTACCGATTATGATAAGGGACGGATGAACTTTTATCTGGGAGATTATGAAGAGGCGAGAGTTTCCCTGGAGAAGGCGAAGGATTCAAACGGAGCCAGCGCGGCCTCTCTTTTGGGGCAAACCTATGAAAAACTGGGCGATTACAATTATGCGGCCAGCGTATACAGCACTTATCTGGAAACGAAGCAGGCCGATGCGGAAATTTATAATCAACTGGGGCTGTGTAAACTGAAAGTGGGAGATTATGAGGCTGCTCTCAGCGCGTTTCAGGAGGGACTGGCAATAGAAGGCAATACGGCGCTTCAGTCGCTGCAGTTTAACGAGATTGTGGCTTATGAGTATTTAGGACAGTTTGAACAGGCAAAAGCGCATATGGAGCAGTATCTGGCGCTTTATCCGGATGATGAAAAGGCGCAGAGAGAGAACGTCTTTTTACAGACCAGGTAGGTTGTGCCCGGACTTCATATTGCGATATGCGTTAAGATCCAACGCCGCAGAGGTTAACGTCAGAATAAAAAGGGAAAGGAGTTCACATATATTATGAAAAAATTAATCGGAAAACTGACAGCGTTGTCTGCAGTCATGTTATTTGCCTGCCTGCTGTTGCCGGCGACAGCGCAGGCGGCGGAGCCGCAGACTGAAATTGTGGGCGGACACACGGTAACGCTCATTCAGACCGCTGTGGTGACGAACGTGCAGACGAATGTGAGAAGCGGCCCCGATACTTCCTGGCAGGTGATCGGAGAACTGCCGGGCGGGCAGGCGGTGAATGTCTGCGGACAGGCGGATACTGGCTGGTATCAGGTGGTGTATGGCAACGGAATCGGTTATGTCAGCAACAAGCTGGTCACACAGATTCCGGTGGATGAGGCTACGCTGGCAGAACTGGCGGCGCAGTCGGCGTGGGTGAAGCAGAACGCGGCGCAGCAGGCGGCAATAGCTGCGGGGCAGCAGGAAGCTGCAGCGCTGGCACAACAACAGGCGCAGGCGGCAGCACTGGCGCAGCAGCAGGCGGAAGCGGCACTGGCACAGCAACAGGCCCAGGCGGCAGCGCAGGCAGCGGCCTTGGCGGCGCCAGCCAGCGGAAACGTGATTTTTGTGGGGGATTCCCGGACCGGGCAGATGGGCAATGCGGTCGGCGGTTCGGCGGCATATCCCGGCGTGGCTTTTGTGGCATGCTATGGAGGCGGAAACGCATGGCTGTCCACAGCAAAAGCGAAAGCGGATATCGACCAGTATGTAACGCCCGGCTCCATCATTATCATCAACTACGGTGTTAACGATCTTGCCAAGCATAACGAGTATATCGCCACGATTAACAAATATAATCAGGACTGGCGCAGCAAGGGCGCGACGGTATATTTTGCCACGGTCGGGCCGGTAGGCGAGAATGAGTACGGCAAGCGCAACTGGGCGGTGGAATATTTTAACGATCAGTTAAGCAACCGGCTGGACGGCAGCATCGGACGTATTCCGTTATATCAATATCTGGTGATGTCAGGTTATACGGCGACCGCGGACGGACTTCATTATGCGCCGGAAACTTATGGAAGGATGTTCCAATATCTGATGCAGAGCGTCGGAAAGTAATTTTATGAAAAAATATGATAATATCCAGGTTTTCCGGGTGTTGGCATGTCTGGGGGTGTTCGTTACCCATTTGTCGCCCCGCATGGGAGCAACCGGGTGGGCGGCGAAAGCTGCCAATTTTGGAGCGTCCGGTGTCTATCTGTTCTTTTTAATCAGCGGTTTTCTGGCATGCGGCAGTACGGATATTGCTCCGGATTGTGAGCGGCGAGGGATCTTCACTTATTATGCCAAAAGACTTTTTCGGATTCTGCCGCTTTATTATGTGGTGATTCTCTACAATATGGCGCTGCATGGCCTGCTTTTGCAGGATGTGCCGCCTGATCCGGCAGGACTTGCATGGCTGCGGTACTTTTTTCTCACCAATGCATTTATTCCGGGACCGGATAACTTCTGGTCGAATCTGAGCGCAACCTGGACGGTCAGTCTGTTTTGCTTTTTTTATCTGTGTGCGCCGCTGTTTGTGCGGCTGATCGCCGGAAAAAAGGGTACGCAGGATCGAACGCCTGAAGGAAAAGTCCTGCGCGCGGCTCTTCTGTATCTCGCTGTGCTGCTTCTGCGTTATATCTGGGTAGGAGCAGGTCTTTCTTCCTATATGATGGCGTTTTATTATCTGCACTTCTTTGTGCTCGGTATGCTGGTCTATGCGCTGCAGGAGGCTTACCGTCCTCTGGCGGCGGCGTTGAAGTTTGGGGTATTTGCGCTTGCTCTTGGGGGACTGCTTTGGCTCAGCGGCGCGGGAAACGATTATTTTACGATGATTTCCTGGATTTTTGCCATCCTCATTTTGATATCAGGGCGATTTTCCTGGAGGCGGGATGAAAAAGGACAACTCTGTTATGCCGCCCGAGTCATCGGCGTGCTGGATGCGCATTCCTATGCGGTTTATCTGGTGCATGCCGTGGTTATTGACGGCATTGCATTGCTGCAGGCTCACGTGAATCTGACAGGGGCGGCGGTCCTGGGGACGGCTGTAGTTCTGACTGCAATCGGAGCATATTTCGCCCGTCGTTTGATTGAAAAGCCTGCGGGAAAATTGGGGAGAAGGCTTGTGACCGGAGTGAGAATATGATACCATCAGTGTACGGGTATGAAAAATCGCCAGAATGGAGAGAGAACGATGATTAACAAACTGATAGCGAATATTAAGAAAACGAACGCGCCGATCGTGGTAGGTCTGGATCCGATGCTGAAGTATATTCCGCAACAGATCAAAGAGGCGGCCTTTTCGGAGTACGGGGAAACCCTGCAGGGCGCTGCAGAGGCGATCTGGCAATACAATAAGGGCATTGTGGATGCCGTTTATGATCTGATTCCTGCGGTAAAGCCCCAGATTGCCATGTATGAACAGTTTGGCATTGAGGGTATGATCGCGTTTAAGAGAACCGTGGATTATTGTAAGGAGAAGGGACTTGTCGTGATCGCAGATGTGAAGCGGGGCGATATCGGCTCCACTTCGGAAGCCTATGCGGTGGGACATCTTGGCAAAGTGACGGTGGGAAGCAAGTCCTGGTATGGTTTTGACGAGGATTTTGCGACGGTAAATCCTTATCTGGGTTCCGATGGCGTAAAACCTTTTGTCAAGGTATGTCAGGAAGAAAAGAAAGGGATATTTGTTCTGGTCAAGACTTCCAATCCCAGCAGCGGAGAGTTTCAGGACAGGCTGATTGACGGCAGGCCGCTGTATGAGATCGTGGGAGAACAGGTCGCACAGTGGGGCAGCGAATGTATGGGCGACGAATACAGCTATGTGGGCGCGGTCGTGGGAGCGACTTATCCGGAACAGGGCAAGATCCTGCGTAAAGTGATGCCGAAGGCGTATATTCTGGTTCCCGGATACGGCGCGCAGGGAGGCAAAGGCGCGGATCTGGTGCACTTCTTTAACGAAGACGGCCTGGGCGCGATCGTGAATTCCTCCCGTGGCATTATCGCGGCTTACCAGCAGGAGAAATATGCGAAGTTCGGCCCGGAAAACTATGCGGATGCTTCCAGGCAGGCGGTGCTGGATATGAGAGAGGATATTGCACAGGCGCTGGCGGCGAGATAACAGGTATGCCAAGAGAATCCATGTGTTTACCGGGACGCGGCGGACACATGGATTAGTTTCGGGATGGACTTAAAATAAGGAGGTTTTCACACGATGGAGCAGTATAAACAGGAATTTATTGAATTTATGGTGGACAGCGATGTCTTAAAGTTCGGCGATTTTACCTTAAAGAGCGGCAGAAAATCCCCGTTTTTCATGAATGCGGGCGCATATGTGACGGGCACGCAGCTTCGGAAGCTGGGCGAATATTATGCGAAGGCGATTCATGACAATTACGGGCTGGATTTTGACGTTCTGTTTGGACCTGCCTACAAGGGCATTCCGCTGACTGTTGCGACGACCATGGCGATCAGCGAACTGTACGGCAAGGACATCCGTTACTGTTCCAACCGTAAAGAAGTGAAGGATCACGGCGATACCGGAATTTTGCTGGGATGTAAACTCAGGGACGGCGACCGCGTTGTGATTATTGAGGATGTGACCACTTCCGGCAAATCCATCGAAGAAACGTTTCCCATTCTGAAGGCGCAGGCCGATGTGGAGATTGTCGGACTGATGGTTTCCTTAAACCGCATGGAACGCGGCCTTTCCACGCAAAAGAGCGCGCTGGAAGAGATTAAGGAAAAGTATGGATTTGAAGCCAATGCGATCGTTTCCATGGCGGAGGTGACGGAATATCTGTATAAAAAACCTTATCATGGAAAAGTTTATATTGACGATACTTTGAAGGCGGCGATTGATTCCTACTATGAACAGTATGGCGCAAAATAGGAGCATTCCTGTAATTCAGAAATAATGCCAATTGAACAAAAAAGAACCTC
>JAUNGC010000009.1 GCA_030524745.1 Eubacteriales bacterium
AATGGCTAAAATACAGGCTCTTTTGTGCAAAATAAATAAGAAAGTATAGAGAGAATCAAAAATGACGAATCAGCAACCTGCACCATCCTGGATGGAAGAGCCTTCCGTCCGGGATATCCCAAAAGAAAAGCTGGATTTTTTACAGAAACTGGTCTTTGAGAGCAAAACGCTCTCCCAGAAGGAACTTCTTCCCTTTCTGATGGCGCTGGCCCAGCGAAGTAAGGAAGAAAAAATATCGTTTTCCCAGGAAGAAATGAACGCGATTATCGAAGCCATCAAAAAATACAGCACGCCGGATGAAATAGCCAAGATAAACCAACTCATGAAGCTGCTGGCGCAAAAACATTGAACGTCAAAAAAACAGACTCATTCCATGAAGAGAAGGCGGACTTCAAGCAAGCCCGCCTTCTGCCATGATTTCCTGAATTTACCGGAGCAGTTTCATATCCTGTCCGGTCACTTATTTTGTAAACAACGAAGTCCGCGTCATTCTTCCGCTGTCTCCTCCGCCTTCGCTGCAGTTTCCGGTTCTTCCGGCTCTGTCTCTTCTGATACTGCTTCTTCTGTATTTGTCTCCGTCTCTTCTTCGACGAATTCCTCCGCCGTCTTATCAAACTCTGTGACGATATAGCTGGAAACCAGATATACGTTGTCGTCGCCCTCTACCCGAATATAATACTTGGAAAGCAGGCTGCTCTCGTTTCCGGCATATATGGTGATCACCGAACCGTCGCTCAATGTGGCGCTGATGGTTCGGTATGGCTCTTCAAGACCGTATTCGGACAGATTATCCGGCGCCTCTATAACCGTTTCTGACGTCGTAATGTTATCGATCAGAGTCAGCAGATAATTGATGCTGCTCTGCGTGATATTTTCACCCGGCAAAGACTGTTCCGTCCAGACATCGTTTTCCTTTACAAAGTGCAGTTCATGATCTCCTGTTACCGTCAGTTCTGTCGCATCGTCTTTTGAAAAACCAGTGACTGTCGTTTCCGTTGTTTCTTCATCCTGAGAGAATTCCGCATTTTTCAATCCAAAATAGCCGCCGATACAGACAATACAAATCACTGCCAAAATGATAAACTGAATTTTTTGTTTTCTCATACTTATCTCTTTCTCCTTCTGATCCAGATTACAATACCGGTCACAAGCATCCCTACGGGCAAAACCGCCATGAATAAAATGCCGTATCGGATCGCGGATGCGGAAGGCACCGTGAGATAGGATATGTCATAGGATTTTACAGGAACCGACACGCTCTCGGTTTCGCCCGTCATGGAACTGACCGCATTGGTGAACAGTCTTAAGTTGTTGTCCATTGTATACTGGTTTGTTCCGTCGGTAAACAGCATCGGAGAAGAATATAAAATAAGCTGTGCAGAGCCGGATTCCTGTTCTTTTACAGCGTGAATGCCAACTGCAAAAGGGCCGGCAGGATCATCCGCATTCTGTTCAATATCATCCGATTCGTTCAGACCCGATTTTGCATAAGAGTCTTCCGAGGTGGAAAGCAGCGTATTTACTTCCACATTTTCGTCTTCTTCCACAAAGATCGGCTGCGCATAGGGCATCATGACATAATCATAATCGCTTCCATAGACTCCGCTGGTCAGCGTATCAGAAGAAACCTCGGGCAACAGATAAATGGGACTCTGATACATTCTTTCCCGGTTCTGCTCCACAATCAGTCCATCTCCGACAGATACCCCGAAATAAGCGAGCACTTTGGACAGATTTGGCATATCCTCCGAAAACCGGTCAACGTAGGAAGTCGCAATGAAAAGACTGCCTCCCTGTTCCAGATAAGCGATCAGCTTATCCGCATCATCTTCTGTCAGATCGTTTTCCGGCGCAAAAAGAATCACGCCGTCGGCGTCCTCGGGCACAGCGTCCGAAGTCAAAAGGGTCAGATCCGCCAGATCCGCATTTTCCTTTTTCAGCCCGGCCACGAAAGTGCTGGAAATCGTTCCTTCATTGTGTCCGTTCAGTTCATAGATCACAGGAGCGGAATCGCCTGCCACATAAGCGATCGCGCTGGTCAGAAGTCCTTCCGCATCATATCCTGTCACGCTGCTTTGATAGGTGGTATAATCAAAACTCGTCTCATAAATATCCGAATAGTCGATCGTTTTAAACCGCTTATCAGATTCCACAATCAGGGAATTGATCGTAATGCTGTCCGCATAGCTTTTATAAAATTCCGGAGAAATCACAGGATCCTTATTCACCACCTGCACATGATCCGACAAAGCGGCATAACTCGCAAGCGTTTTACACAGCGTAGGGTCCTGTCCGTCCTCCGATTCCAGAACATAAATGGTCACATCTTCCGTCAGATTTTTTACCAGATTTTTCGTTGTATCCGTCAGAGAATATAGCTTCTGACTCGTCACGTCCAGCGTTGTGTAACGCTCAGGCAGCGCAGACGCCGCCAGATTTACAAATACGGCGATCGCCACCACCAGCGCGGTCATTCCCGTACTGTATGCGCCAAACTGCAGCGTTTTTACTGAAATCTGATAACGGCGTTTCTGAATCGACTGTACGGTCAGAAACAAAAATACTGCGATCAGCGTCAGAAAGTATAAAACAGCCTTTAAATCCAGCGTCCCGCCCAGCAGATCGCTGAGTCTGGTATAAAAATCAAAGGCGCTCAGAATCTTCTTTAAAACGGTCGCGGACGCCGGCAGCAGCGACATGATGGAAGACATCATATAGCCCACAAAAAGAACGGCAAAACTCAAGACTGCCGCAATTACCTGACTTTCCGTAAGGGAGGAAATAAACAGGCCGACCGCAAGGCAGGTCAGACCGAACAGATAATAAACCAGTATCGCCGTATAGCTTTCACCAAGCTGCACCGTTCCATATCCGGTCAGAATCATCGGAAACAGCGCCATGACCGCAACCGGTACGGTAAATACGGTCGCCATCGCCAGATATTTCCCCGCCACAATTTGGGAAACCGACACCGGCGCCGTCAAAATCAACTGATCCGTCTTCTGCTTTCTTTCCTCCGCCAGAATGCGCATGGAAAGGACCGGCGTAGAAAGCAACAGCAAAAATAGAATGCTGGACACAGTATCCGCCACATTTCCATAGCCGGAAAGAAGATTGATTACAAAGAAATACAATCCTGCCAGACAGACGTGAGCCGCAATGAAAAGCCATCCTGTCACTGTGGTAAAATAGGTTTTTAACTCTCTTTTATAAATTGCTGTCATCGTTTTTCTCCTCCCCTTGTGGCTCCTCTTCCTGACAGGTTTCCGTCCGGCTGTCTCCGGTCTGATTGTCTTCGTCCAGATTCTCTCCGGTATGACTATCCTCTTCCAGCCGGCCGTCCCCGGTTTGTCCGCTCTCTGTCAACTGCAGGAAAATATCTTCCAGCGTACCCGCATTTTTCTGCAAAGAGAGAATCGGCATTTTATTTTCCGCCAGTTTGTAAAACAGGGACTGGCGCACGTCGCAGCCCGGCTTTTCCTGAATGACGGCGAAAACCTCTTCCTCTTCCTGCCGCACTTCAAAGCTTTCCACCCCTTCCAGCCGTTCCAGAATCGTCTCCATTCTTTCTTTCGTACCTTTGACGTTTACTTCCAGCCGTTCTGCTCCCTGCATTCTCTGCTGCAATCCTTCCGGCGTGTCGCTGGCCACCAGTTCTCCTTTGGAGATAATCAGAATCTGATCGCAGACTGCGCTCACCTCCGAAAGAATATGGGAACTTAAAATAACGGTATGCTTTTCTTTCAGGCTGCGGATCAGTTCCCGCATTTCTATCATCTGCTTCGGGTCCAATCCTACCGTCGGCTCATCCAGAATGATGATTTTGGGGTCTCCCAGTACAGCCTGCGCCAGGCCAACCCGCTGCCGGTAACCTTTGGATAAATTTCCGATCATTCGTTTTCTAACGTCTTCCAGCTTCGCAGTGTCAATCGCTTTTTCCACCGCTTCCGCCCGTTCTGCCCGCGGCACTTTTTTTAACTGAGCGGCAAATTTCAGATATTCTTCCACTGTCATTTCCTGATACAAAGGCGGGATCTCCGGCAGATAACCGATTCTTTTTTTCGCCTCCTCCGCATCTTTTACGATATCAAAACCATCAATTTTTACCTCGCCCGACGTCGGCGCAAGATATCCTGTGATGATATTCATGGTCGTGGATTTTCCCGCGCCGTTTGGTCCCAAAAATCCATAGATCCGGCCTTCCGAAATACAGACGTCAAGATCTTTCACCGCATAATGGTTCCCATACTTTTTGACCAGATGCGAAATTTCAATCATGTCGATTGCCTCCCTTATATGATTATGCTATGTAAAACAGTTATCCGTATCCGCCTTCCGTTCCCATGGTACAAAGGCGGCTCCCGGACAACTTCCACATTTCACTATATGCAGAAAATGTGTTTAAAAAGAGAGGAATTTGTGACGATTGCCTGAAAAAAATATGTTCATTGTGTGAAAAAACGGCCGGTATACTTTCGCATACCAGCCGTCTTTACATGAATTGCACATGAATTATTTTTGTACGATATTTACCAGTCTTCCCGGCACGTAAATCTCTTTTACAATAGTACCTGTCAGTTTATCTGCAACCGCTTCTTTTCCTGCCGCAATCGCATCTTCCTTTGCGGCATCCGCAGGAAGCTTCACGGTCGCGCGGACTTTGCCGTTGACCTGCACCGCAATCTCGATGACGGATTCCACAGTCTTTGCCTCATCCCATACAGGCCACTTCGCCTGATACAGACGGCCCTCATAGCCCATGAGTTGCCAGAGTTCCTCCGTCATATGAGGCGCTACCGGATTCAAAAGGATCAGCAACGTCTGAAACTCATCCTTCGTCACCTTTCCGGCCTTATAGAAATCATTGATTAAAGACATCATGGCCGCAATGCCGGTATTATACTTTAAGCTTTCATAATCGCCGGAAACCTTCTTGATGGTCTGGTGCATTCTGGTTTCCAGTTCTTTGGAATAGCCGCTCTCATCGTTTACAAGTTCCTGCAGCTTCCAGACGCGGTCCAGGAACCTGCGGCAGCCCTTCACGCCTTCCTGACTCCAGGAAGCGCTCAGATCAAAGGCGCCGATGAACATTTCATAGGTGCGTAGCGTATCCGCGCCAAACTCATTAACAATATCGTCCGGATTGACCACGTTGCCGCGGGATTTGCTCATCTTTTCGCCGTTCTCCCCCAGAATCATGCCGTGGGAGGTACGCTTCTGATACGGTTCCGGACAGGGAACAACGCCCTGATCGTAAAGGAACTTATGCCAGAAACGGGAATACAGAAGATGCAGCGTGGTATGCTCCATACCGCCGTTGTACCAGTCCACCGGAAGCCAGTAATTCATGGCTTCTTTGCTCGCCAGCGCTTCTTTGTTGTGCGGATCAATATAACGGATGAAGTACCAGGAAGATCCCGCCCACTGAGGCATGGTATCCGTCTCCCGTTCCGCCTTTCCGCCGCAGCAGGGACATGTGGTTTCCACCCAGCTTCTCATAGCCGCCAGCGGAGATTCCCCGTTATCGGTAGGCATATAGCTTTCCACCTCCGGCAGTTCCAACGGAAGCTGTTCTTCCGGGATCGGAACATAACCGCATTTTTCACATTTCACAATCGGAATCGGCTCGCCCCAGTAACGCTGTCTGGAGAATACCCAGTCTCTGAGTTTATAGTTGGTTTTGGCAGTGCCGATTCCTTTTTCCACCAGATAATCCGTAATCGCTTTTTTCGCATCCGCCACGGACAAGCCGTTTAAGAAACCGGAATTTACCAGCTTTCCGGTGGCCACGTCCGTAAACACCGCTTCATTTACATCCACAGGACCCCTGGAACTTTCCACCACCTGAATGATGGGCATGTTGAACTTCTTGGCAAATTCCCAGTCTCTTTCGTCATGAGCGGGAACCGCCATGATCGCGCCCGTGCCGTAACTCATGAGCACGTAATCGGAAACCCAGACCGGAATCTCCGTGCCGTTTACCGGATTGACCGCCGTCAGGCCGTCGATCATCACGCCGGTCTTTTCTTTTGCCAGTTCGGAACGCTCAAAGTCGGATTTCTTCGCCGCCATCTCCTGATAGGCTTTGATCTCGTCCATATTCCTGATTTCATCCGCAAACTTTGCAATATAAGGATGCTCCGGTGAAATTACCATGTAGGTAACGCCGAAAAGGGTATCCGGTCTTGTGGTATAAATGCGCAGCTTCTCTTCCTTTCCCTTAATGGGGAAATCCACTTCCGCGCCGTGGGAGCGGCCGATCCAGTTTTTCTGGGAAACCTTAACGCGTTCGATATAGTCCACGCCGTCCAGACCGTCGATCAGCTTATCCGCATATTCCGTAATTTTCAGCATCCACTGGCTCTTCACCTTGCGGACCACCTCTGCGCCGCAGCGCTCGCAGTGACCGTTGACCACTTCCTCATTCGCAAGGCCCACCTTACAGGAAGTGCACCAGTTGATCGGCATTTCAGACTTATAAGCCAGTCCCGCCTTGAACAGCTTTAAGAAAATCCACTGTGTCCAATGGTAGTAATCCGGATCTGTGGTATTGATTTCCCGGTCCCAGTCAAAGGAATAGCCGAGGGACTGTAATTGTCCTTTGAAGCGCTGTACGTTGTTCTTCGTCACGATTTTGGGATGAATATGATTCTTGATCGCATAGTTCTCCGTCGGAAGTCCGAACGCATCCCATCCCATCGGATACAGTACGTTATAGCCTTCCATTCTTCTTTTTCTGGCCACGATATCCAGCGCCGTATACGGGCGGGGATGGCCTACATGAAGGCCCTGTCCGGAAGGATAGGGGAATTCCACCAGCGCATAATATTTCGGCTTGGAATAATCGTCGGATGCGGCGAACGCCTTCTCCTCTTCCCAGACCTTCTGCCACTTCTTCTCGATCTCTTTGGGGTTATAAACTCTTTCCATCTCGTTCCTCCTGTCAGCAACAGAAAACTATCCTGCAAATTTCCTGTCGTCATGAATAAAGGCCCTTTCGCTCCATCAACATAGAGACGAAAGGGCCTGTTTCTTCGCGGTACCACTCTATTTCACAGGAAATTGCTCCCTGTGCACTCAAACGCCTGTAACGGGGCATCCGCTCCTTGCTACTTGAAAAAATCGTTGGCAAAGAGAGCTCCAAGGCCAGTTCAAAGGTCTGCCCTGCGCGCTCGCACCAAACGCACGCTCTCTGAAAAAACAGGTTCCTCCTACTATTCCTTATCTTCGCTGATTTTTCTGACATTTCACGCCTGTATCACAAAACACAGGCAAAACATGATAATATTGTAGCGTTATGCCCCTTCTTTGTCAATCTTTTTTTCTTTCCTGTTTTCTTCAGATGTAATGAATCTGCAGGCAGCCGAAGGAAACGTCTCCCGTCACTGTCAGCACTTCCCTTCCTGCCGGATCACAGCATCCGTTTTCTTCTACTCCGCCGAAATTCGTGTTCACATCAATAATCACCTTCCATGCAGCCGGAACATAAAGCCGGATCACCCCAAAGGAAGGTTCGACCCTCACAAGTCCCGCATGATCCTTTAACACAGCATTATCAAAATACACCTCCAGCAATCCGAAAGACGATTCCAGATGCGCTTGCTCCAACTGCCGGTAACCGAAATATTTGATTGCTGAACCGAAGCTGTTTTGATAATGGACCGCCTCATCCCCGGCCATCTCAACCACATCATCTCCGACAATATCTTCCGGTCTTCTTCCTTCGGCGAAATGATGCCTTCCGCTCACACGGCGGCGCGGCAGCAACATATTCAATCCGATCGTTCCCAGCAGGGCGGCCAGCAGCAATGTCCACGTAACCAACTTTTCGATCCCCAAAAGCCTGGCATTTACAATCCCGATAAATGCCAGCGAAAATAAGATCTGTCCCCAGTTTCTTTTAAACACGCCGTTTATCAGAAATCCCGCAAGGAATACCGTAATCAGCACGCTCCAAAAGCCAATCCCCTGCAAATATCCGAGTCTGCTGATTATTACTGCAACCGCACCCAGCAAAAATAAAACGCCCCAGAAAATATTTCTTCCTCTTTTCATATCCTTCTCCTTCTTTCTCCCAGTCTTTCCGCCAGAACCTTATAATAGTTCCGCGATACGTAAACTTTTTTTGCGCTTCCGGTAAACTCCACCACGCTGGACGCCGTCAGATTTCTCGTGATCGAATAGATTCTGTCCATGTTCACAATTGTGGATTTGGATATCCGCATAAAATGACCCGGCAGCATTTTTTCCAATTCATAAAGCTTATAACTGGTCTCAAACATCTTATCAGCCGTATGCGCCCGTACGTTTTTCTCTTCCGTTTCAAAAAAGAGAATCTCATCCAGCGGAATATAATACTCGGTATCCTTCATCCTCAGCGTCATGCACCAATCCTTAGAACCGATATCTCTGACAGCTTCCTGCAGCTTTATGATTCCGGAATCCACCTGGCTGCACCGGATGATGAGTTCATCCTCCTGCAGCCGTTCGTCGATTTCAATTCTTACTTTCATAAGCACCCCTCTGCTGTTGATAAGTCCATTATACTTTTTTTGGCAACGGTGTAAACCCGTTTGAACCAGGCGGTAAGAAATTACGTCTGAAAGGTAAAAAAAGCCGCGCAAAAAAACAGGACGCCGTGTCCCCCAACACAAATGGCGTCCTGTTTTCCATATGAAACACCCTTTCTAAAAAGAGTAAAACTGCCTTTAATCCTCGCTGCCCTCCGCGACCTTTGCTGCTCTTGCAGCGATTTCCTTTTCCTGTACGTCGCTTGGCGCCTGTTCATACCGGGCAAACGTATACTCATATACGCCGCGTCCGCCTGTCATGGAACGAAGATCCGTACAATAACCGTACAGCATGGACGTAGGCACATCCGCTTCAATGATCTGCTTTCCGCCCTGAACCGGCGTCATGCCAAGCACTCTGCCGCGGCGTTTATTCAGATCGCCCATTACATCTCCCGTGTACTGATCCGGCACGGTAACCTTCAGGGAAGAAATCGGCTCAAGCAGAACCGGTCCCGCATCCATAAAGCCTTTCTTAAACGCCTGGGATGCCGCCATCTTGAAAGCCATTTCGGAAGAATCCACCGGATGATAGGAACCGTCGTAGAGAACCGCCTTTACGCCCACTACCGGATAAGCAGCCATAGGTCCCTTCTGAACGGAATCCATGATTCCCTTTTCCACTGCCGGGAAATAATTCTTCGGCACCGCGCCGCCGACTACAACCTGCTCAAACACATAAGGAACCTGCAGATCGCCGGAGGGCTCAAAGCGCATCTTCACGTGGCCATACTGTCCGTGTCCGCCGGACTGTTTCTTATACTTATATTCCACATCGGATTTCTTCTTGATCGTCTCCCGGTAAGCAACCTTGGGCTGGGAAAGTTCGATCTTCACTTTATACTCGTTTTCCAGACGGCTCGCCACGATATCCAGGTGCTGATCGCCCATGCCGTAAAGCAGCGTCTGTCTGTTCTCGGAATCATTGACAACCTGCAGCGTCTTATCCTCATCCACAAGTTTCTGTAAGGACTGGGAAATCTTATCGATATCAGCCTTGTTGACCGCCTTATAACGCTTTGCAGTATAGGGCCTGGAAAATTCTGTCCTTGCAAAGGTGACGGGAGTCGCTTTCGTGGAAAGGGTATCTCCGGTCTTAGCCGAAGTCAGCTTCGCCAGCGCGCCCAGATCTCCCGCGTGCAGTTCGCTCACTTCCACCGGCTTATTGCCCTGCATCACATAGAGTTTGCCGATCTTACCTTCCACATCTTTATCCTTGTTATAAAGAAGATCGTCGCCCTTTAAAACGCCGGAGCATACTTTAATCAGCGAATATTTGCCGATGAAAGGATCCACCATCGTCTTATACACATATGCGGTTTTCGCCTTTGAAAAATCATAGTCCGCATGATAAATTTCATTTGTCTTGGTATTGATGCCCGCGCACTCCCTGTCTTCCGGACTGGGTATGTACTTCACGATGTCGTCGAGCAGCGTGTAAACGCCCTGACACAGAACATTGGAACCCATGGATACAGGCACGATAGAGCCGTCAATGACGTTGGTACGAAGCGCCGCGCGGATCTCAGCCTCAGAGAAAGTCTCACCGCCAAAATAGCGTTCCATAAACTCTTCGCTTGTCTCCGCCACCGCTTCCATCAGCGTCTCACGGCAGATCTCCAGATTCGGCCGGTTGTAATCGGGCACTTCACAGTCCACAACTTCCTTGCCCTGCCAGCGGTGTCCGGTCTCGGAAATGACATTGACATATCCCACAAAGCGTTCATTCTCACGGATGGGCAGGTTAAACGGCGCGATCTTCTTGCCGTATTTCTCCTTGAGATCTTCCACAATCTGACGGTAGGAAGCGTTGTCGATATCCATGTTCGTCACGTAAATAAAACGGGGAATATGATACTTCTCACACAGTTCCCACGCCTTCTCCGTACCAACTTCGATGCCGGACTTGCCGTTGATGACAATGATCGCCGCGCCTGCAACGCTCACCGCTTCTTCCACCTCTCCCACAAAGTCAAAATAACCGGGCGTATCTAAAACATTAATCTTCACACCGTTCCATTCGATCGGAATGACGGATGTGCTGATGGAAATCTGTCTCTTCTGTTCCTCTTTGCCAAAATCGCTGACGGTATTGCCGTCGGATACCTTCCCCATTCTGGATGTGATACCGGACAAATACGCCATTGCTTCTACCAGGCTGGTCTTGCCTGAACCGCCATGGCCTAACAGAACCACGTTACGGATCTTGTCAGTTGTGTAAATGTTCATGTTGATTCCTCCGTATTATGCAAATTCTGGGTATTTTGTCAAAGATTTAAACGTGAATAAAAATCAGTCCCAATTTCCCCATGTGGATATTCTACTAAACTTTCCTTGTTTTAGCAAGTCTTTTTCGTCAGATTTAACATTTTTATATTCCCGTGTTCTTTGTTGATTTTCACACTTTGAAGTGATATATTGAATTTAATACGTTTAAATTTTTCAGAAAAGGAAGAAAACCATGATTACCTGCGGCTTTATCGGTCTCGGCCTGATCGGCGGTTCCATCGCCAGGGCTTTAAAACACAACAGAACGGATATCTCCGTCATCGCCTGCGATCCCAACCGGGAAACAATAAATCTTGCGCGGAAGGAAAAAATTGCGGATGAAGCTTATGAAACGCCCTGCGAAGCGTTTTCTGCCTGCGACTATATCTTTTTATGCGCGCCGGTATCCCACAATGACGAAAATCTGCTCAAGGTCCTCTCTCTGCGCAAGGAAGGATCCGTTCTGACCGATGTGGGCAGCGTCAAAACCCCCATTTGCAGGCAGATTGAGAAACTCGGCCTCACCGACTGCTTTATCGGCGGCCATCCCATGGCGGGGAGCGAACGTTTCGGATTCGCCAATTCCAAAGCTTCCCTGCTGGAAAACGCGTACTACATCCTCGCCCCCGCGCCCGATGTATGTCAGGAAAAAATCGACGCTTTCCGCAATCTGATTCTTTCCACCGGCGCGATTCCTCTCATCGTGGATTATGAAAAACACGATTATGTCACCGCCGCAGTGAGCCATCTGCCCCATATTATCGCTTCGTCTTTGGTCAATCTGGTGCGGGATCACGATGAGAACGGCCTGATGAAAGCGATCGCCGCAGGTGGCTTTAAAGATATCACCAGAATTGCCTCCTCCTCTCCCGTCATGTGGCAACAGATTTGTCTGACCAATACGGTCAATATTTCAAAGCTGCTGCAGGACTATATCGATTCCCTGCAGGCCGTCCGAAAGGAACTGGACGCCCAAAACCCCCAAAGCCTTTACGACTTTTTCGACGAGGCAAGAATTTACCGGGATTCCTTCATAGACGCAGGCAGCGGGCCGATCAAAAAGGCGCCCGTCATCCGGGTGGATATTTCCGATCAGGCCGGCTCTATCGCCAGCGTTGCAACACTGCTTGCACAAAGCAATATCAACATTAAGAATATCGGAATCGCCCATAACAGGGAACGGGAAGAGGGCGTTCTCAACATCGAGTTTTATGATGACGCTTCCATTTCCAAAGCGACCGGTGTTCTGGCCGCCAACGGTTATACGATCCATCAGCCAAAATAAACTTGCAGCCAAAAAATACGTGCCGGCCGGCACGTATTTTTATGTTCATTTTACAATTGTCTGCCAGACATATTCTTCCGTCAGGCCCCACTCCAGCAGTTGCTTTACCTGCTCGTCATTCGTATCGTCAGGATGATAATACTTCAACATATGAAGTACATTTTTTTCCCGCTCATCGGCAGGCATATATTGTTCCAGAGCGTTCAGCACACGTTCCTGAAGCTGCCTGGGGCTGTCCCAGTCCGGAACGGGAATCCCGGCCAGCTTACAGAGCAATCCGCAGCTATATCCCAGTTCATAATTACCAGTCATAACGGAAGTCTCATGTTGGGATTTGATGACAACCGACATCCTGGCCAGTTCCAATATCATAATTTTCTCTCCGTTTCGCTCCTTTTATGTACGACTAACCAGACGGCAATCGCCACAATGATAATCCCACACCCGGCGCACACACACCCCGCTACCAGAAACCAGTCGATTCCGCCATCTTCTACTTTTTCTGTTAAAATTGTGTTCTCAGGCACAATTCCTTCCGGCTCTTCTTTCGTTTCTTCTTCGGTCACGGGCTCCGTCTCTTGCGCTTCTTCCGCAATTTCCCCGGTTTCTTCCTGCCGGTTTTCTGTTTCTGCCGTATTTTTATCAGCGTTATGGGAACTCTCCTGCCGCTTTGCGGGCGCAGTTACTTCAGATGCCTTATTCTGTGAATCCTGCGTAACCGTCGTTTTTGAAACGCCGTATTGCAGGGAAAGTTCCCCCAGCGTCCAGGTCCTGTGCGCCTTGTCGGGAGCCGGCGCTTTTCCAGCAGGAATCAGAATCATATCTCCCTCCCACACGAGCGCAAGCGTCACTTTTTCGTGTTGGCGCAATGCTTCCAGAACCTTATCCGGCATACTTCCATGACCTTTTGCATTGATTGTAACGGTGTCGCCAAGCTTCTGCGCATCATATATTCTGAAAATAACATCCTGCCAGAACTCCGCTTCCACCTCTTCCGGCGTTTTAATCACCGGCTCAGGATCCGTTTCCTGCCGTTTTGCAGGTTCCTCATTCTTCTTTTTATCATCCGTATGATTTCCACCGTTTCCGGAAACCTGACCGTTTCCGCTCCCGCCGTCCGCGCTTACGCTGACGTCCACGTAACTTTCCGACTGTTCATAGCAGTCATTCTCGCTTGTCAGAACACTGCAGCGTATTGTTTCCGTGTTCTTGCCTGCGCGGAAAATGAGCGTATATTTTCCTTCCGCTCCCTGCAGGGGCTGTCTGACCTCCACTTCTTTATCAAAATGAACCGTCAGATCCGTCGGAAGATTTTCCTTCCATTCCGGGTCTGCAGGATTGCAAATCTCAATGGAAAGCGTGCAATCCTTTTCTCCCTTCCATTCGGAAGGCGTAGCCGTTACTTTCAGCTTCGGCGCCGCCTTTTTTATCGTAAAATCACAGAACATTTCCTGACCGGCATAGTCGGCGGGCTCCTCTATCAATGCTTTTACCCGATAGTCTCCCGGCAATACCGGCGGGATTTTACTGCCGTCATACGCCGTTTCGTTCCGCCCTTCAAATGTATAGCTGCATTGAAAATGCGCTTCAGGCAGTACCTTCATGGATACCGAAACCGTTTCTCCGTACGCGACGTCCCCGCATTTGAGCGAGAAAGTCAGCTTCTCCTCAATTTGTAAATGAAATTCACGGCTCGCCTTATCTTTTCCTTCCGAAACGGATACTGTGAACACAAATTCTCCGGCTTCTTCCGGCGTTCCTTTGATTGTTCCGTCATTTTCCAGCAAAAGTCCTTCCGGTAAAGAACCGTCCTCCAGGGAATATTTCAACGGAAACTTTCCCGACGCATCCGTCAGAAGCGACGCCTGATACTCTTTTCCCGCTCTTCCTGCCGGAAGATTTTCCGTTGTTATGGCAGAAAGAGGCGTAACAACGCTGTATGCTTTTTCACCGCTTTTTGCCTGCGCCGTACGATCATTTTCAGGCATATAAAGCGCATAAACCTTATAGGTTCCCGCTTTCTCCGCGCGCCATGACGCCTTTGCCTGCAGCTTCGATCCGTTATCCGAAAAGCCGCTTTTTGCCGCTTCCTTCCCATCCACAAAGAAATGAACGTTTCCTTCCAGTTGCTGCAATTTGTCCGATTTTTCCACCGACGCGGTAAAAACAATTTCCTGGTTCCGCTTGATTGTCGTATCCGATAATTCAAGCTTTAAATCAACCGGCCTGGGATTCACTTCAATTTCCACACGGACCGTTTCCGGTTCATATTTTTCCGGATCGGAGGGCGTAAACAAAAGTTCCGGACTCTGTTTTCCCGTTCTGAGTTCCCGATCCGGCTCCTTCCATCCAAATTTCCCCGGAACGGTCTCCTCCAGATCCCCGTCTTTACCGGAAACCACACAAACCGCCAGTCCGTTGCCCCGCAGCTTTAAGACTTCACCGGGCGTATCTTTGTCATAAACATCGCCGCCGGAAATAATTTCAGGATATTCTTTTATCGTAACGGCGCCTCTTCTCACCGTAACCGAAACATTAATCAGTACGGGTTCCGATTTCCCGTCTTCAGGCGTAAAGACCGCGGTCTCCATCACCTCTCCGATTTTTTGCATCGCCTTTTCCGGCTCTTTCCATGTAAAAACGCCGGATACGCTCACACCGTTTTGGTCCGTCGCGGTTCCCTCCAGCACAGATTCTTTCAACCGCTGCCCGTAACGGACAGGAGAAGCGTTCACAAAACATTGAACGTCTGCGGTCTGATCCGGATCCGATATTCCGGACGCCAGCGCAGGCAACATACATAAAAACCAACAGCAAACTGCTGCAATCACTATAAATACCGCTCTTGTTCCGGCATTCCTGCCAGCTTTCTTCTTCATGAACATCCCTCCTTTTCCGTTTATACTTTCATTATACCTGAATCAGCCATAAATTGACAGTCCATTTTCCGCCCGGTCCAATATCCGGTTCTGTCTAATCCGATATCCGGTTGAGCGTAAAGTCATCCACCGTTCCCCAGCTATTCACATTGCACTTCATGCGCACGCCGATCGTAAGAGCGCCGTCCGTAACCTTTATTTCAGGGATAACCGGATTTTTCCAGTCGATCCAGGTGGTCACCATAAAGGAAGCAGTCTGCTCTTCTCCGCCTGCGACCGCATATAATTCCAGCACGGAGTCTTCCGACATGTCGCCGCCCTGCGCATAAGCGGAAAGCTGATAAGTTCCGGGCTCCAAACCGGTCAATTCCTGTTCGATGGAAAAATCCATATCGGAATCTCCAGACCAGAAATGGAAGGCGACTTCGCCGGTATGGGCGTCGTCCGCTTTCACCTGAAAATCGGTGGGATTATTGCCGCCTGCATACGTGACCTTCCACATGGACGTATCTGCATCCTCAAAGCCGGGATTTTGCACATAGTTGATCATTTCCACTTCCACATGGCAGGTAACGGTCGCGCCGTCCTCCAGCGTACCGGTGATCTCGTAAGCGCCGCCTGCATTTGTGTCCACTGCGGCAAGCTGCTCCTCATCCCAGGTAACGGCGCGCTGTTGATTGGCGGAACGGTCATTGTATATCACATCAACCATTTCCGGAAGTTTGATTTCACCTCCCACATTGCAGGAAGCATACACCTCCGGAATATAATCAACCGCCAGAGGCGCGGCGGCGCCGTATTTTAAATATTTGAATACCTTTAATGAACCCAGCGGATGACCGTCAAAGTCAAACATGGCCTGATTGTCCCAGGAACAGCCGCCGTAATACAGGCCGGCGTCTTCCGGGTCATAATCCGCCGCATAACTGCTTGCCCAGCCGCTTCCGAACTCTTCCCATATGGGAGAATTGTCCGCATCCGCTTCCCCCACCGGAATCCACGTTCCTTCCCAGTAAAATACACCGATCACGCCGGCTTCGTTCGCCGCCGCGCAGATATCCCGGATCATGGAAGCCTGACTCTGTACGGTTGCCGCATACCCGTCCACAAGTCCTTCGATGCCGTCGAAACTGTTTGCGCTGCCGTCTCCGTCTTCGGAAGTATAACAGTAAGAGGTTTCGGCAATCACAACCTTTTTGCCGTATTTCTCCTGAATATTTTTTGCCACAGTCTGCATATTTTCGTTCGATCCATCCCAGAACGGATAATAGGATAAAGCGAAAATATCATAGTCCACGCCATAACTTTCCAGATTGGAACCGATGCGGTCTATTTCATCCGTCTGCTCAATATTCGTATAATGTACGGCAATCTGAATCTCTTTTTTGTATGTTTCGGAAATTTCCCGGACCGCGCGGCTTCCGGCGCGCAAAAGATTCATCACCGCCGTCAGATCCGTTTCGCCGGACATGCCGTTGTTGATTTCATTTCCGATCTGCACCATTCCCACGTCTACGCCGGCGTCGAGAATCTCCGTGAGACTTTCCTTCGTAAACTCATAGAGCGCGTCGCATTTTTCATCGGCGCTCATGCCTTCCCACGCCTTCGGCGCATGCTGTCTTTTCGGGTCCGCCCAGAAGTCGGAATAATGAAAATCAATACATACTTTCATTCCATATCCGGTTGCGCGTTTTCCAAGCGCAACGGCTGTGGTCACATCATTATTTCCGCCGCCGTATCCGTTGCCGTCTTCATCGTAGGGATCATTCCACACCCGCAGACGTATGTAATTGACGCCGGACTGCGCCAGCGTCATAAAGACATCCTGGACTTCCCCTTCATAGTTATAATACGTGACGCCGCTGTTTTCCAGCACAAGTACGGAGGACGCGTCCATCCCCCGGATGAAATCGTCGGAAATCCCTGCGACGGGTTCTACATAGATATCGGACTCTTCCGGACCGTCCGGCAGCGAAAATGCGACCGTCTCTCCGACGGTTTCTGTCTGCGCCTTTTCCTGTGACTGCACGGTTTCCTGTAACTGTGATGTTTCCTGCCCTTCTGCTGTAGTTCCCGTACTTTCCGCCCCGCAGCCTGACAAAACGCCAAAACAAAGACCTGCGCTGATACAAACAGCGAGCAGTTTCTGGTGAGAATGCCTCATAAATAAAATCCTCCCGTTTCCCGATAAAATTCCGTCAGCCTTTCAGGCCGCGGGACTGTCTGTCCATATCTTCTACGACAATATCGTAAATTTCTCCCAGCGTCGCGCAGTATTCCAGAACCTTCCACGGTTCGTTTGTGTGAAAGTGAATCTTGATCAGTTCGTCATCGCCGACGGCCAGCAGGCAGTCGCCTTTGAAATTCTTTTCGAAATATTCGCTGATTTCATCCTCATCCAGATTCTCCCCTTCAATTAAAAGCTGCGTGTCATACTTAAATTCCAACATAAATTTTCATCCTTTCTCTGCCATTGGCAATTTTTACCTTGAGATTTTTTGTTAAACTTTCCGGAAACCGTTTAAAGTTTCTTCCCTGCGGAAGCGGCATAGGGAACCGCCCCTTCATAAACCGAGCATTGCAGAATAATATTCAGAATACGCTTTGCACAGGCCTGTAGATCGCCCAGCGTGATCGGGCAGCGGACGCTTCCTTCCTCCGCGCCTACGGAACGGATAATCTCTTCCAGATCCGCATAACTGCCCGGCATGGTCAGGTCGTTTCCCGCCCTGATGCATCCCGCCGTGCTGGAACTGCCATACGCGAAACTCTTTCCGGGTTCCATCTCAATGCTTCCGGTCGTTCCCCAGTCGGTCATGACCAGTCCTTCAAACCCCCACTCCTGTCTGGCAATCGCGGTCAGCAGGTCATAGCTGTTGGCCGTATGAACGCCGTTAATCAGGTTATAGGAAGTCATAATGGACATGGGCTGGGCTTCTTTCACCGCGATTTCAAAGCCTTTGAGGTAAATCTCCCGCGCCGCCCTTTCTCCTACATGGGCATTGGTATGCATCCGGTTATCCTCCTGGTTGTTGAAGGCGAAATGCTTGATCGTAGTGCCCACGCCGGGATGCTTCTGCACGCCCAGCGTATCCGCCGCCGCGCACATGCCCGCCACCAGCGGATCTTCGGAATAATATTCAAAGTTGCGCCCGCAGAGCGGATTTCTGTGAATATTCATGCCGGGAGCCAGCCACAGACTGACGCCGAACTCCGTCATTTCCTCACCCACAATATCGCCCGCCTCTTCGATCGCTTCCACATCCCAGGTCTGGGCCAGCAGCGTCGCAATCGGGATCGCCGTACAATATTGATAATAGGTTACGGCATCTTCCGGAATCTCCGGTTTTTGGGCAGGTCCCGTAAAAATTTCCATGCCCGGAATCGGCGCTTCTCCAAATCCCGGAATCATATTGCCGTTTTGGTCCGCCATAAAACTTTTACATAAACGCAATCCCGCCGGTCCGTCTGCCAGTACGATATTGCGGATATTACGGTCCTCGATCATCCGCGAAGTGGTATCTCCCGCCGCTCCGGGACACAGAGCCGAAGCCGAACCGATTACGGATTCCCCGCCGAAGCCGCCTCTTGCGGTGCCGACGCACAGTTCCGCCATTTCCTCAACCGACAATTGACCGACCAGGTCATCCAGCGAAGCCCGACCCGCTCTGACATCGTCCATTGTAATCACGACATCCGTCTTCTTTTGCAAAATTTCTTCATTTCCAACCCGGTATTCGGCCACATGGCAGGGGATTTTGGCGGCGTTGACCGACAGCTTTACTGCCGTTTCCTTTTCCTTTGCTTCGCCTTCGTAAGAATAGGGAACAACGCCTTTTGCGGACAATAATTTCATCTCGCAATCCAAAGTCAGACGGTTGCCAAGCTTCTCCGTCACCGCTTCCTGCTCCAGCGCGATTGCCGCCGCAATATGGGTATTGCGGGAACTTGTGCCGACTCTGATATAATAGGTTCCCGCCTCCAGCACATAGGCGGCGCGTTCTTCATCATAAGACGCCATGCGCTTAAGCGGCCAGGAAATGTGCAGGCTCTGCGCCTCTTTGGGCGCCAGTTCTTTCGTTTTTGCATAAGCGGCCAGTTCCTGATAAGGCTTTTCCAGACGTCCCTGCGGCGCGGAATAGTAAACCTGTACCACTTCCCGCCCCGCATAGGTATCTCCGGTATTCTTCACGGTCACCTTCACGGTTACGTTCTGTTCATCCGCAAAAACGCTCTCCGTTTTCACTTCGAAGTTCGTATAGGAAGAGCCGTAACCGAAGGGATACGCCGGCGTCACATTAAAGGTATCAAAATAACGGTATCCGACATAAATGCCCTCTTCATAATACTCGTCATTCACATTTCCGTTCATATGGCCAAACGTCAGCGCGCCCGGATAATCGCCGTAACTGCGCGCCCAGGTGGAAGCCAGATGGCCGCTGGGATTTACCTTTCCGGTCAATACATCGGCAAGCGCCAGCCCGGAAATATTTCCCGCCTGGCTCATCAGCAGTATGGCGTCAATCCCCTTTGTTTCGCGCAGAAATCCTGTATCGATGACACCGCCCACATTCAACACCACAATCACATGCTCATAACTTTGAGCAACCGCTGTAATCGCTTCTTTTTCCTCCTCGGAGAGTTCATAATCTCCTGCGACGGGTCTTCTGTCTTTTCCTTCGCCGGAATTACGGGCAAGCACATAAACAGCGGTGTCCGTATCGGACGCTTCGATATCTTCCTGCGTCACACAAACCACAGGCGGCTCCTGAAAGGGAGAAGAAAAAATGCGCATAATGGCACCCCGCCCTTCTTTTTCGAAAGCTTCCTTCAATTCCGCAAAATAAGCGTTCCTTGCCTCTTCCACCGCTTTATCATAGCGGTCCATCCATCCTTTCGTTGTAATCGCAAATCCGGCGGCCTCCAAGCCCTGTTCTGCGTTGATTACCTGACGGCTGTTGACGTCGCCGGAGCCTGTCCCGCCCTTTACGGTAAGCCTGGCGCCATTTCCGAACAGCGCGAGATTCCCGCAGGCTTTCAGCGGAAGCGCGCCGTTGTTTTCCAGAAGCACCATCCCCTGTGCGGCAATCTTGCGGGAGCGCCCCATATTTCTCTTTTCCCGATCGCTGATTTCGGGAGTGGTTGCAGCAAATAATTTTGGCATCTGTTTTCTCTCCATACATATCAAACTACTTTCGTCCGCCCCGTTCCCCCAAAAGCGGCCTGCGTCAAAACCGGCGCACTGCGCACGGCGGACCGATATCCTCTACAGTATAACACCAATCTCATATCAGCGCCAACGTTTTCAGAAGAAACAACCACGCCGTCAGCGTAAAAGCGCTCAACAGCGTGGTCAGCATGACCACACTGGAAGTCAGCGTGCCCTCATGTCCCATATTTTTCGCCATAATAAAACAACTCACGGTCGTTGCAGAACCCAGCATCACCAGTATTGCGACCAGCTTTTCCTCTCTGAACCCCATATGTACCGCCACAGGCAGAAAAACAGCCGCCAGAACCACAAGTTTGATCACGGCTGCCGATGTAGCGGGTTTCAAATACCCGGCCGCCTGCTTCCACTCAAAGGATGCGCCCATCGCCATCAGGCCAAGCGGCGTCGCCAGAACCGCCACATTTTTCACGGTCTTTTCCAGAATGACCGGCATAGGGACTTTTAAGAGCGACCAGATCATGCCCGCGGCAATCCCTAAAATGATCGGATTCGTGAGAATCCCTTTCAGCGTATCCCGCACGGTCTTTCCATTTAGCCGTTCCCGGTCCGGTTTCATGACGGAGAGCACCACTACGGCCATCACATTATAAAGCGGCACCGTTCCGATAATCATCAGCGGAGCCATTCCGGAATTCCCGTAAATGTTCTGAATAAACGCGATCCCCAGAATGGCGGCGCTGCTCCGATAAGACGCCTGAACGAACTCTCCCTGTATGCTTCTGTTTTTCAGCAGACAGGATACAAGCCACACCAGGAGAATACTGACCAGCGTCGCCAGAAAGCAAAACAGCACAAAGCGGGTATCCCATACCTCAAAAAAATCCACCGTCGCCAGATCCTCAAACAGCAGAACCGGCAGCGCCGCCTGAAACACGAATTTATTCATCCTGCTGACGAACCGGTCGTCCATCAGACCAACTTTTTTAAAAAACCACCCCAGAATCATTGTCAGAAAAATGGGGACCGTGGCGTTCAGACTGAAAATCAGATTCTCCATGACGCATTACTCCCTTCAGACCTCCTGCATACGCAAGGTCCTTTCATAATATCTTTACTTTACCACGAAGCGTTTTTTTCATCAATCTCTATATCGCCTTTTTGAATACTGTCCATCTTCTGGCGCCGCAATGATTTCCATATACTCCCAAAAAACCCTCCAGCCTTAAGAACAGGCAAGAGGGTTTTCCTTTATTTGCAAAACGCTTATTTACTTAAAAATTCATCAACCTGCGCCTGCGCAGCTTCCACGATCCGGTCGAAGCCCGCCGCTCTCATTTTCTCCATCATAGCGGGAACTTCCGTAACAGGGTCCTTTGTTCCCGTCAGAATTTCGCTCTTATAACGGTTATAAATTTCCGTACAATTTGCAAGTTCATCTGCGACTTCAGAAGAGTCAAAGGTAAAGCCCAGTAAAACCGAAAGACTTGCATTTTCATTCAGTTCCTTCACTTCCTCCCATTTCCTACGCGCTCTGTAACCTGATCTGTCTGGTCCACCCCAGGGAAATTATCCTCGGCGGCAATGCGTATCAATTAGGCGACGTTTTTTTGACGATCCTGAAAGAAAAGCTTTCGCAAAGAGGTTTTCGCAGGATGATGGAACCGCTCACTCTGCGTTACAGCGTCCAGGGACCTGACGCCTGCTACATCGGCGCCATGAAATATTTCTTCGACCAATATTATAATTTTTCTGTCGATGAAAAAGGCAGTTTTCACATCGGATAACAACAGGGCGGGCGGAATCTGAATGATGTCCCATCACTCATTCAGATTCCGCCTTTTTCTTTCAGCCGCGCTATCGCCCGTGCCAGCGCCGCTTTGGACTGATGATATTCCTGAAGGCTCTGTTTTTGACGAAGCTGCTCCTGCGCTCTTTCTTTCGCCGCCAGCGCTCTTTTTTCGTCGATCTCCTCCGGCAGTTCGGCAAATTCCGTCAGGACGGTCATGCGGTTATTGATAAACTGCATGACGCCCCTTCCGATCACCGCATGCGTCCAGCTTTCATCCTCCTTCTGTATCCGAATCTGTCCGACTTCCACCGCCGCCACAATGTCGCCGTGATTCGCCATAATGCCGATCTGTCCGTCCTGGGCCGGCAGAATTGCCATGACGCACTTTCCGTCATAAAACACTTTATCGCTGGCAAGTACCAGCAGATGAAAAGATTTCATATGCCTGCCGCCTCCTATTTCGCCCGCAGCTTCTCCGCTTTCTCCTTCACCTCGTCAATGGTTCCCACATTGAAAAAGGCCGCTTCCGGATATTCGTCCATCTCGCCGTCCACAATCGCGCGAAATCCCCGGATCGTTTCCTTTAAAGGAACATACCTTCCCGGAATCCCGGTAAAGGTTTCCGCCACGAAAAATGGCTGGGACAAAAATTTCTGTACCTTTCTGGCGCGGTAAACCACGTTTTTATCCTCTTCGGATAACTCCTCCATGCCCAGAATCGCAATGATATCCTGCAGTTCTTTATATTTCTGGAGCGTCTCCTGCACCCGGCGCGCCGTCTCATAATGCTCCTGTCCGACCACATCCGCTTCCAGAATGCGGGAATTGGATTCCAACGGGTCCACCGCAGGATAAATTCCCTGCTCCACGATCTTTCTGGAAAGCACCGTCGTGGCGTCCAGATGGGCGAAGGTGGTGGCCGGAGCAGGGTCCGTCAGATCATCCGCAGGCACATAAACCGCCTGTACGGAGGTAACGGAGCCGTTCTTTGTGGAGGCAATCCGCTCCTGCAGTTCCCCCATTTCCGTCGCCAGCGTGGGCTGATATCCGACCGCGGAGGGCATCCGTCCCAGCAGCGCCGAAACCTCGGAACCGGCCTGGGTAAAGCGGAAAATATTATCGATAAACAGCAGGACGTTCTGATGCTCCTCATCTCTGAAATACTCCGCCATCGTAAGGCCCGTCTGCGCCACACGCATACGCGCCCCGGGCGGCTCGTTCATCTGTCCGAACACCAGCGCCGTTTTTTCCAGCACGCCGGATTCCTTCATTTCCGTCCAAAGGTCGTTGCCCTCTCTGGAGCGTTCACCCACGCCGGTAAAAATGGAATAACCGCCGTGCTCTGTTGCGATATTGCGGATCAGTTCCTGAATCAGCACGGTTTTGCCGACGCCCGCGCCGCCGAAAAGGCCGATTTTTCCGCCCTTTGCATAGGGCGCCAGCAGATCGATGACCTTGATTCCGGTTTCCAGAATTTCCACCACCGGACTTTGCTCTTCAAAAGCGGGAGGCTCTCTGTGAATGCTCCAATGGCGCTCTCCTTCCAGACTTTCTCCTCCGTCCAGGGTATCTCCGAACACATTAAACAAACGTCCCAGCGTTTTTTTTCCAACCGGTACCTTTATGCTGTCCTGTGTGGCGGTCACTTCCATATCACGGTGCAGTCCCTCGCTGGCCGCCAGCAAAATACATCTGACCGTATTGCCGCCGACGTGTTGGGACACTTCCATCACACACCGCTCTCCATGATTATCCACTTCCAGCACTTCCCGAATTTTCGGAAGATCGCCGCCTGCAAATTCCACATCCACTACAGGTCCCTGCACCTGCACAATTCTTCCCTTATTCATAGTTTCTCCAATCTGCGCTTCTTTTTCTTCTGCGCTTTCGCGCCTGCGATCACTTCGGTGATTTCCTGCGTAATGGCTCCCTGGCGTACACGGTTATATGTGATCTGAAGGCTGTGCAGCATCTTCTGCGCGCTGTCCGTCGCCGCCTGCATCGCCATCATGCGCGCATTCTGCTCGCTGCAGAAGGATTCCACCAGCGCTCCGTAAATGAACCCCGTCACATAATCCGGCACCACATTATCCAGCACGTTCTGCGGGGAAGGAATCATATGGATATCTTCCGCATAAACGTCCGCCAAAATTTCCGTCCGGAAGTTCTCTTTTTCCAGCGGCAAAAGCCGGAGAGCCTTCGCCTCAACCGTCATGGAATTCACCGTCTGCGTATAGATCACGTAAATTTCATCCAGACTTCCCGCCTGATAAAGTTCAATCACCCGCGCGGCAATGTCCCTGCTTCTGGAAAGCGTCGGATCCTGCACGGTATAGCGGAAGTTGGTATCGATGGGAATCTGCTGTCTGGAAAAATATTCCCGTCCCAGTTCTCCCACCACAAATATCAGATTATTATCGCCCTGGCTTAAACAGCTTTCCGCAAGCTTTGTGACGTTATGATTATAAGCGCCCGCCAGCCCCTTATCCGCCGTTATGACGATATAGCCGCGCTTTTTATCCGGCTTTGCCTTTCTTTCTTCGGTTTCAAAAAAAGGATGTTCCATCTGCGGCATATGCCGCAGCATTCTGCGGATCGTATTCTGCAGGCCGTCAAAATAAGGCTGGGTCTGTTCCAGATTCTTTTTCGCCTTTTTTAGTTTTGAGGAAGAAATCATATACATGGCGTTGGTGATTTTCATGGTGTCCCGGATACTTTTCATTCTCATCTGAATTTCTCTCGCAGTTGCCATTTTTCATTCCCCGCTTTCTGTTTTCCTTTATTCCCGGGAACCTTTTCCCTGCCAGCTTTCGTAAAATTCCGACGCCGCGCGCGCAATCCGCTCCTGCGTCTCTTCGGTCAACCGCTTTGTCTCCGCAATCTCCCGCAAGATTTCAGGATATCTGTCCGCAAACCATGCAAGCAACGCGCCCTGATATTCCTTGATGCGTCCGCACTCCACCGGCAGAAAATGTTTTTTTACCGCCAGCGTCAGGGTCACCACCTGCTCCGCCATGCTCATGGGATGTTCCAGCGGCTGCTTTAACAGTTCCATCAGCCCGCCGCCGTAAGCTAACTGCTCTTTGGTAGCTTCGTCCAGATCGGAGGAAAACTGTGTGAAAACCTGCATTTCCCGGTACTGCGCCAGATCGATACGAATGCTCCCGGCCGCCTTTTTCATCGCCTTCGTCTGAGCCGCGCCTCCCACACGGGACACGGACAGTCCGACGTTTACGGCAGGACGCATTCCGGCAAAGAACAGATCGCTTTCCAGAAAAATCTGCCCGTCGGTAATGGAAATCACATTCGTCGGAATATAAGCCGACACGTCGCCCGCCTGGGTTTCTATGATCGGCAGCGCCGTGATGGAGCCGCCGCCGTTTTCCTCATTCAGGCGGCAGGAACGCTCCAGAAGTCTGGAATGCAGATAAAAAACGTCGCCCGGATAAGCCTCGCGGCCAGGAGAACGTTCCAGCAAAAGCGACAGCGCCCGATAGGCCACCGCATGCTTGGATAAATCATCGTAAACGATCAGCACATCCTTCCCCTGATACATAAAATACTCCGCTATCGCGGTTCCCGCATAAGGCGCAATGTACTGCAATGACGCCGGTTCGCTGGCGGTCGCGCACAAAACGCAGGTATAGGAAAGGGCATCGTTTTTTTTGAGCGTGTTGACCAGTTTGGCAACGGTGGATTCCTTCTGTCCGATCGCCACATAAATGCAGATCACGCCTTTTCCCTTCTGATTCAGAATGGTGTCAAGGGCAATGGAGGTCTTACCCGTCTGTCTGTCCCCGATGATTAATTCTCTCTGTCCGCGTCCTATGGGGAACATGGAATCGATGGCCAGAATACCGGTTTCAAGAGGCTCGCTGACCGACTTTCGCGCCACAATTCCCGGCGCTTTTTCCTCAATCGGCCGGTAGTCCGCCGCAATGATCTCGCCCATCCCGTCGATCGGCTCGCCCAGCGCATTCACCACTCTGCCCAGATATCCTTCGCCCACGCCGATTCCGGCCCTTTTTCCGGTGCGCATCACGCGGCTGCCTTCTTTTAATTCGCCCTCGCGTCCGAACAAAATACAGCCCACTTCGTCCCGCCTGATATCCTGCACCATGCCCTTCAGTCCCGTATCGAACAAAAGAATTTCTCCATATTCCGCATGATCCACGCCGTCAATGTTGGCGATTCCGTCGCCCACATAATTGACAAAGCCCACTTCTCTGCCCGCCGCGCTCGCATCGAAGTCCTCAATTTCCTCTTTCAGAATCGAAATGATCTCTCCGGAACTGTCTGCCGCTTTCTTCGCAGCCGCTTTCAGGCGGTCATCTAACTGACGCAGCTTCTCCTTCGTGCTCCAGTCATATTCCGTTGTTCCGACCTGCAGCTTAAAACCGCCGCCCAGCGATAAGTCCTGTTTTTGCACAAGACTGATTTTCTCCGCATGACAGTTGTTCTGTATAAAAGTACGGATTCCCGCCAGTTGTTCTTCATCCGGAGGGGTGACATACGTCAGGACGGCCTCCAAAACATCCGCCTTTTTCGGTTCCCGTCTGCGCAGGCAGTCCACGATCAGGTTCCATTTTTCCACGTCCTGATTGTCGCACAAAATCTTTAAAAAATCCCGGATTTCTCCCGGAAACACTTTTTCTATGATGGTATGCTTGCGGGAAAGGGAAACGGACGGATCCGCAAATGTCCCTGTAAGCTGCGGGACCGCTTCAAAGATATCGCCGCTTTGTTCTACGGCCTCTTTGGAAACGCCCATTCCCAAAAGCATTTCTGCATATTTTTCCGCTGTCTCTCTCACTTATTTCACCTGCTTTTCATACATGATAGCCGTTTTTATTCCCTTCTTCGGGCGTCGAAACTTTCTTCAGAAACGCATCATAGGCAGCTTTATCAGACGCTTCTCCCTGCGCTTCCGTCACGATTCTGGCAGCAGCCGCCACGGCAAGGCCGGCGATCTGGGCCTGCGCCTGCCGCAGCGTCTTTTCATATTCCTCCTGTCCCGCTTTTTTCGCTTCCGCAACGATCTTTTGAGCCTTTGCATCCGCTTCCGACAGGATTTTGTCATATTCATTCCGCGCCTGGGCCTGCGCCTCTAGGATTTTCTCCTGTTGCAGCTTTTTCGCGTCCGCCAGACAGCCTTCATATTCCGTTTTTAACTGCTCCGCTTCTTTTTGGGCCGTATCCGCCTTGGAAAACTGCTGTTCAATCAACTGCCGGCGTTTTTCGATCACATTCAGCATCGGTTTATAGAGAAATATTTTCATCAGGAACAGCAAAACCAACAGGTTGAGCACAGTGAGAAGCAGATTCACAGGACTTAAATTCAGCACCTTATTTCCCCTGCCTTTCCTCTTATTTGAGCAAAATGATGACCAACAGAGCGATTACAAAACCGTAGATGGCCGTCGCCTCTGCCAGCGCGCACCCCAGCATCAGCGACTTTACAATTTTTCCTTCCGCTTCCGGCTGTCTTGCGATCGCCTCCACCGCTTTGGAAGTGGCGATACCGATGCCGATACCCGCTCCCACGCCTGTTAATACTGCGATTCCTGCTCCTATTGCGATTAATGTTGACATATCCATTCTCCTTTCTTTCACTCCACCGCCTCTTTGATGAACAAAGAGGTCAGAAATACAAATACATAAGCCTGAATCAGCCCGTCAAAAAGATCGAAGTACAGGCTGAAGGGAACCGGAACGACCGCCGGAACCACCTGCTTAATCAGTTCCATGATGACAAAGGCTCCCAGCACATTTCCAAAAAGCCGCATGCACAGCGACAAAGGCCTGATCACCAGTTCCAGAATATTAAACGGCGTCATGATTGCCACCGGCTGCGCAAAGCTTTTGAGCCATCCCTTCACGCCTTTTTCCCGGATGCCGGCAAATTCTATCAGCAGGATGCTCATGACCGCCAGCGCCACAGTGACCGTCAGATCCTTTGTTGGCGGTTTAAATCCGAACAGTCCGATAATATTTGCCACGCCGATGTACAAAAGAACCGTCATCAGATAAGGCACATACCTGCCGCCCTTTTCGCCGACCATATCCTGCACCATGTTATGCAGGCCGCTCACGCCCGTTTCCAAAAGCAACTGTCCTTTTCCCGGATTTTCCACCTTCAGATTTTTGCTCACCAGAATGCTTATGAGCGTCAGCGCCAGCATAATGACCCATGTCACCGCCACGGATTCGGCAATTCCGATACTGCCGAAAACCGGAATGGTAAAAGCGGTTTCACAGTTGAGTTCCTCCATAAGCGCTTCTGTCAGTTTTTCCGTAAAATCACACCCTTTCCTGCGTATTCTGCCGCATCAGTCTACGCTTTTTCTCTTGCTTTCTGAACCACAACCTATTATACTCAAAGCATATTCATTTGTATAATTTATTTTATCGATGAAAATATAGAAAATTTGAATGGATGAATCCCATGAATATCAGCTATGACTCTTATAAGATTTTTTATCACGTAGCCCGTTATCAGAACATCACCCTGGCCGCAAAAGCGCTTTATCTCACCCAGCCCACCGTCAGCCACTATATTCTGGAACTGGAAAAGGAACTGGGCTGCAAGCTTTTCACCCGCTATAAAAAAGGCGTGCGCCTGACGCCGGAAGGTTCTATTCTCTATGGGCATATCGCAAAGGCCTGCGGGGAAATCGGCCGCGGAGAAGAAGATTTAAAAGCCTATCTGGAACTGGGACAAAGCGTCATAAAAATAGGAGCGTCAGAAACGACGCTCCGCAATTATCTGATGCCCATTTTGGGCCGTTATAAAATAAAACATCCCCAGACCAGATTCCAGATCCGCAACACGGTCGGAAAGCTGGTGGAAAGCCAACTGCAGGAAGGCTCCATCGATCTGGCGGTCATGGCGACTCCCTATCCCTATCACGACCTGTCCATAACAAAACTGGCAGAATTTTCCATGTCCATCATCACCGGACCTGCCGCAAAAATTCCGGCAGACGTCCCCATGACCCTGGAAGAACTGGCCGCTTTTCCGTTGATCGCTCTCGAACTGGGCACTTCCGGACGCTACTATATGGACACGCTGTTCGCTTCCTGCGGCATTCCGCTGCGCCCTGACATTGAATTGTCCACCGCAGACCTCATCACTCCCATAGCGATGCAAAATATCGGCATCGGTTTTGTGCCCCGCCGGTTTTGCCACAACGCACTGTCGGAAGGAAGGGTTGTGGAATTGACGCCCGCCCGGCCCCTTCCGCAGCGTTCCATCTGTCTGCTGACCGATCCCTCCCGGAACCCCTCCGGGGCCTGCCAACAATTCATGGAAGAACTGACCGCCAGCGGCTGACCGGCAGTCCCAATGCCGGCTCAGATCTCCCAGCTTTCACCGATTTCCCGGATATCGTACGGCGTGGTCTGGTACACGTAATAATTGATCCAGTTGGTATAAAGGTTGTTGCAATGCGCCCGCCAGGACAACAGCGGCCTTTTCGTGGGATCGTCGTCGGGATAATAATTCTCCGGCACATGAATCGGCAGTCCCTTATTCACATCCCGCATATACTCGTTATGTAAGGTCAGACGGTCATATTCGGGATGCCCCATGACAAAAATCTGATGGCCGCCCTCTGTCATGCAAAGGAGCACGCCGGCCTTCTCCGATTCCGCCATAATCGTCAACTCGCTGCAGCTATGAATCGCTTCCGCAGGCGTGGCGGTATGCCGGCTGTGGGGAATGCAGAATACGTCGTCAAAGCCCCTGACCAGCGGCACCTTTCTGTTAAGCACCCGATGCTTGTAAACGCCGAAGAGTTTCTCGTCCAGCAGCACCTTATCCAGACCGAAATGATAATAAAGCCCGGCCTGCGCGCCCCAGCAGATGTGAAAGGTGGAATGCACATGAGTTTTTGACCATTTCATGATCTCGCACAGTTCCGGCCAGTAGTCCACCTCTTCAAAAGGAATCTGCTCCACCGGCGCGCCCGTGATAATCAGACCGTCATATTTGTTTTCCTTCAATTCATCAAACGTATTATAAAATTTATTCAGATGCGTGGCGGATGTGTTCAGTGATACGTGGCTGTTCATCTTCATGAAAGTCACGTCCACCTGCAGCGGCGTGTTGGAAAGGGAACGCAGAAGATGCAGTTCCGTATCCTGCTTCACCGGCATCAGATTCAAAATGCAGATCTGCAGGGGACGGATATTCTGATGCATCGCGCGATACTCGTCCATGACAAAAATATTTTCGTTATCCAGTATTTCTCTTACAGGCAGATCGCTCTGTATTTTAATCGGCATTGGAATCCCCTCCATTCATATACAATTCCAGAAACGCATCCTCCGTAATCACTTCCACGCCCAGTTCTTTCGCTTTCTTATTTTTAGACGAATTGGAAGTGTTATCGTTGTTGATCAGGCAGGTCGTCTTCTTCGTCACGCTCCCCGTCACCTTGCCGCCCAGCGATTCAATCCGCTCCTTTAACACGTTGCGGTTCTCAAAATGGTTCAGACTTCCGGTGATGACGAACACCTTCCCGGAAAGGGGCTGTTCGCCTTCCATGAAATCTTCCTTCGCAATCTCCACTTCTGCCAGCAGCGCTTCCAGGGCCGCCCGGTTTTTTTCCGTCTCCCAGAAATCGTGGAAAGCTGCCGCAATCACAGGACCTACTCCGTCGATGGCGCTCAGATCTTCCACAGGCGCTTTCAGCATTTTGGACAGGTCGTTTTTATATTCCCGGCAGATCATTTTCGCATTGGCGATGCCGATGTTGGGAATGCCCAGGCTGTAAATCAGCCGCGGCAGCGTGGTATGGCGCGCTTTTTCCAGACTGTCGGTCAGATTCTGATAGGATTTCTCCCCGAAGCCGTCCATTTCCACAATTTCTTCCCGGTGCCGGTCCAGGTGAAACAGATCGGCATAGGTATGCAGAAAGCCCTTTGCCAGAAATTTTTCCAGGGTCGCTTCCGACAACCCGTCAATATTCATCGCATCCCGGCTCACAAACAGGGTGAAGGATTTGATTTTCTTCGCGTCGCAGTCGGGATTGGTGCAGATCAGCGTTTCCGTATCGTTTTCCTTCTGAAGCTTTGTGGGCGCGCCGCACACCGGACACTGCTCCGGTATGTCCAGACTGCCGCTCTGCGTCAGATTCTGTGCGATCTGGGGAATAATCATATTCGCCTTATAGACGGTAATCCTGTCGCCGATTCCCAGCTTCAGTTCCCTGACGATGCTCACGTTATGAACGCTGGCGCGGCTGACCGTGGTGCCTTCCAGTTCCACAGGATCAAAAATCGCCACCGGATTGATCAGACCGGTGCGGCTGGCGCTCCATTCCATTTCCCGAAGCGTCGTTTCCGCCAGTTCATCCGCCCATTTAAACGCGATGGAATTGCGGGGAAACTTCGCCGTCATGCCCAGCGATTCGCCGTAAGCGATATCATCCAGAATCAGCACCAGTCCGTCCGAAGGCACCGGATAGTCCTTTACCCGCTCTTCAAATTCTCCAACGCTCTCCACCACATTCCGCGCCGTCACCGCTTTATATTCCACCACTTCAAAGCCCTGTTCCTTCAAAAAGACAAACTGCTTTTCCCGGGAGTTCTCAAAATCTGCGCCTTCCGCTTTCACCAGCGCAAAAGCATAAAAACGGACGTTTCGTTCTGCCGTGATCTCATTGTTGAGTTGGCGCACGGAACCGGAACAGAGATTTCTGGGATTTTTATAGCGGGCGCTCACATCCTCTATCTTTTCATTGATTTTCTCAAAGTCTGCATAAGTGATGACCGCCTCTCCGCGCAGAATCAGTTCCCCGTGAAAAGGAATCTGATACGGAAGATTGACAAACGTGCGCGCATTGCCCGTAATGACCTCGCCCACTTCCCCGTTTCCCCGGGTAACCGCCTTAAAAAGCTTTCCCTCCCGGTAAGTCAGCACGATGGTCAGACCGTCCAGTTTCCAGGACAAAAGCCCCTTTTGCGTTCCCAGCCACTCTGCCAGTTCTTCCCTGCTTTTGGTTTTTCCCAGGGAGAGCATGGGGCTTTCGTGCCGTTCTTTGGGCAGTTCCTCCACCGCCTCATAGCCCACCGACACGGTAGGGCTTCCCGCCAGCACAACGCCCGTCTTTTTCTCCAGTTCCACCAGTTCGTCATAGAGTTTATCATATTCAAAGTTGCTCATGATCTCCCGGTCCTCGGCGTAATACGCCTTCGACGCCTGATGCAAGAGCGCGGCCAGTTCTTTCATTCTCTGTGTTTCGTTCATGCCTGTCTATCCTGCCTTCTTGATCTCATATCCGTTCTGCGGCCTGCCGTCTGTCCGGCGCTTTTCTTTGCCGCTGCAGGCGCGGCGCTTTGCTTCGCCTCAGCGTTCTTGCGGGCGGCTCCCGTCTTCATGCTCTTTTCCACCTGCTCGTACAATTCCCTGCGCTCTGTGCCGGTCACCGGCCGGATTTTTCCCGGCTCCAAATCGCCCAGCAAAATATTGGCCACCCGCACCCGCCTGATGCTTTTCACATCATAGCCAAGGGTTTTGCACATGCGGCGGATCTGGCGGTTTAAGCCCTGCGTCAGAATGATGCGGAACACAAATTTTCCTTCTTCCTTTACGAAGCAGGGCCGCGTTTTCACATCCAGTTCTTTCAGCATGACGCCCTCGGACATTTTTTTCAAAAACTCCCGGCTGATGGGCTTATTCACCCGCACCAGATATTCCTTTTCATGGAAATTGGCCGCCCGCATCAGGCCGTTGATCAGATCCCCGTCATTGGTCATCAAAAGCAGCCCTTCCGAATCCTTGTCCAGCCTTCCCGCATAGGTCACCCGCACCGGATAATCCAGCACATCTTTAATTGTCACCTGCGCGTGCCGGTCCCGCTCCGTGCAGACCACGCCGACCGGCTTATAGTATGCCAGCACCACTTTCTTTTCCCTGCTGAGGACCTCTTTGCCATCCGCTATAATTTTATCCAGATCATTGACTTTCATGCCCGGCTCCGCGGACTTTCCGTTGACAAAAACCTTTCCTTCTTCGATCAGCCTGTCCGCTTCCCGCCTGGAACAGACGCCCGCTTCCGACAGATATTTATTCAAACGCACTTTTTCCGTATTTTTCATAGGTTCCTCCGCTCAAACGCCGCTTTCGTCCATTTTCTTTAATGAACGCAAAAAATATACCAAAAAAGGCAGCGAAGCGACCAGCGTGCATACGTCCGCCAAAGGCTGCGCAAGCTGTACGCCAGCCACGCCGATCAGAGGAGGAAGCAGCATGATGAGCGGCAGAAAGAAAATGCCCTGCCTGCATAGCGCAAGAAACGTAGCGCTTCCCGCTTTTCCCGTGCTCTGCAGCGCCATGTTGGTCGTTGTGGTTATGCCGAAAAGGGGCATGACGACACACTGCGCCCGCAGGGCAAAAACCCCCAAAGCGATGACTTCGGCGTCGTCTTTCCTGAAAAGCCGCAGAATCTGCGGGGAAAGCAGATAAATCACCGCGCCAAAGGCCGCCATGACCACAACGCCCACCAAAGCGGCGAAGCGGGTCGCGTCATAAACTCTCCGGTATTTTTTCGCGCCGAAGTTAAAACCGGCCACAGGCTGAAGCCCCTGCCCGAATCCCAGCATAGCGGAAAACATGAAGAACATGATTCTGTTCACAATGCTCATCGCCGCCACCGCCGCATCCCCATAGACGGCGGCGTTGACATTCAAAGCCACGCTGGCAAGACTGGCAAGCCCCTGCCTGCACAGCGTCGGAAGACCCTTCCACAAAATATTGACGTACATACCGGCGCTTCTGGAAACTTTGGAAATCCGGAGCCGCACGTCGCTTTTCCCTTTCAAAAACAGGATCAGAAGGATGAGAAAGCTGACTGTCTGGCTCAGCGCAGTGGCGATCGCCGCCCCCGCGGTCCCCAGATTCAGACCGAATATGAAAACCGGATCCAGAATGATATTCAAAATACCGCCGGTTCCGATGCCCAGCATTCCCATCGTCGCCTTCCCTTCATAACGGAATATATTATTCATGACAAAAGAAGCGCACATGACCGGCGCCGCCAGCAAAATATACTGTCCGTAAGCCTTCGCGTACGGAAGAATGGTGGCCGTCGCCCCCAGCGCGCGCATCATGGGCTCCACAAACAAAGACCCGAATACGGTCAAAAGGATTCCCAGAAATATCGCCGAAAAAAAACCGGTGCTCGCCGCACAGGTCGCTTCCTCCTCCTGCTTTGCGCCCAGATGCAGGGTGACCAGCGTGCCGGAGCCCATCCCCAGCGTAAAACCGATCGCCTGAATAATCGCCATCAGGGAAAATACGATTCCCACCGCTCCCACTGCGCTGGTGCCAAGCTGGGACACAAAAAAAGTATCCGCCATATTATACAGCGCCGACACCATCATGCTGATAATGGTAGGAATCGCCAGCGTTGTCACAAGCCGCGGCACCGGCGTCTGCGTCATTTTTTCATAATGCGCCTGACGGCGCTCTTCTTCCTGCGTCAATACTGCCATATCTCATTTCCTTTCTTCTTGTATCCCTGTGCATGAAGGGTAACAAAACGCAATAAATACGGACAACACCAGCCGGCAAAGAAACTGTGTTCTCTGCCGGTCTTTGTCCGTATTTATAAATTGTAGCATATTGTGAGGAATTTTTCCACAAGAATTGGCCAAGACTTAGAACTGTATATTTTCCGATAGGATAACCGGCCCTTTACTGCTCTGCGCTTTACTCGGACCTTTCCGTTCCGCCCAGAATCAGATCCAGATAACGGAACCCGCAAAATCCGTTTTCATCCAAAAGGCTCATCACATCATACCCCGCCGGAACCGTCACCGTATAATTCCTGTGCTGATAACGATAATTCACCGTAACAGCCACATCCGGTCTGGACGCGATCGCTTCCATCACCGCCCGGTCAAAGCAAAGCCAGCGGTCGGTTTCCACGGTGACAGCCGCTCCCTGCGGCGCGCTTTTCACTGCCTTTTCCGCATTTTTCAGAAAAGCGGCAATGGCGGAAATCGGCTGATACCCGACAACAGCGCCGCACTTTTCGCACTGCCTTGCCATAATCCCGTCTTCTTTTTCCGAAGGTTCTTTCACAATTAC
The DNA here is from genome assembly GCA_030524745.1 of Eubacteriales bacterium. Classification (GTDB taxonomy): domain Bacteria; phylum Bacillota; class Clostridia; order Lachnospirales; family Lachnospiraceae; genus Gallintestinimicrobium. The sequence continues at coordinate 35,061 of JAUNGC010000009.1, forward strand.
ATATTCATAAACATGGCTGCAGCCCGCCTTCTGCACAAAAGCCCCAGCCGCGCCTTCTTCCCCTTCCGCATCCTGATACCAGGGTTCCAGTTCAATATAATAGCATGGCTGTTCTTCTTCTCCGGACATATAATAATCCTGCGTTTCACAGGAAACCACCTGCCAGCCGTCCGCATCTCCCAATGCCGCCCAGATTTCATTTTGATGAGCGAATCTCCTGCTATAGCCCGATTCGGCGGCGCTTACACCGTACTCCAAATCCGCTCCGATCACTAAAACATTCACGCTCTGCACGCCCTGCGGTTCCATAACGCCATAGATTTTACTCTGCGCGTCCACCGCGCTATAGTCCTGATATCCCTGCGACTGCGCATAAGAATGAATGGCCTCGCACAGCGCATCCATCCCCTCCTGCGTTTTGTCCGGATTTTCAAACCGGTAAGATAACATGACCGCGCACTCCTGTGCACAAATCACATCGCCGCCTGTCCATACTGTACCGGTCAGATCATCCATCTGATCCGGCTGATATGCAGTTTCGGCTGCAGCGGCAACCAGACTGCCGCTCATCCCCAGAACCAGTAACAGCGCCGCAAAAGCTTTCCCCATTTTTTTCATATTTTAATCATTCTCCTTTCCGCTGTTCTCCTGCTTCATTGTACTCCCGCCCCCTGTGCTTTTGGTGTTCTGACAGAAGACTTTTTTGGAAAAATATTCCTGCAAATTGTCTTTTTGAAAACAATGAGCTATACTTATCTCAATGCGGATCAGATCCTGACTTACGAAACGAGGAGGTAATCTTTTTGGCAAAAGAAAAAGATCAGCGCCGCTTAAGCACATCCCAACTTCTGACCTTCATCAAAAAATCCGGCTCCTTCGCTCAGGTTTCGGAAACCCTTCCTGACATAACGGAACAGCCGATCTTTTGTCACTATCTCTACGAGGTCATGAACCAGCATCAAAAGCTGCCGAAAAACATCATTCAGGACAGCGGCCTGGAACGTTCTTATTTTTATCATATATTGAACGGGCAAAAGGTTCCGTCCCGAAACGTAATCATCAGAATCTGCCTGTGCATGTCCGCCTCTTTAAACGAGACCAATCAACTGCTGCGGCTGGCCAACCAGGGTGTGCTTTACCCCAGAATCCGCCGGGACGCGGCCATTATTTTCTGTATCGAAAATCATTACACCATGCACAAAACCAATGAACTGCTTATCGAATACCATGAGTTGCCGCTGTATCGTGAGGATTAAGAATGGATGACATTTTCACCATAGAACTGCCGGATCTTCCAAAACCGCTTTCCGATCGTTTTGAAGTGATTTCCTGTATCAAACATTCCGGGGAATGTTCCGTTTATCTGTTAAAAGAAATACAAAACCGCCGTCAGGTACTTTTGAAGGTTTCCTCCGATCCTGTCACGATACGGACGCTGGAGAACGAAAAACAAATTCTGGACGCCATTCACGCAGACAGCCATTCCGCTCTGGAAGCTTCTTTCCCAAAAGCGCTGTGGCTGGAACAATTTTCCGGCGCCGTTTACTATATCCGCACTTATATCAACGGAAAAACGCTGGAAGATCTGTGTGAGACCAATCCGGGAGAACCGGGACTTTCGGAAGATCAGGCTTTGGACTATGTGATTCATCTGGCAGAACTGCTCCACTTTCTTCACTCCATGACGCCGCCGGTGATTCACCGGGACATCAAGCCCCAGAATGTCATCGTAGACAACGACGGCAACTGCCATTTCATTGATATGGGAATTTCCCGCTTTTTTGACCGCACCCAAAGCCACGATACGCTGATTATGGGTACCAAACAAATGGCGCCGCCGGAGCAATTCGGCTTTCGTCAGACGGATAAGCGCAGCGACATCTATTCGCTGGGCGTTCTGATGTACTATTGCGTCACAGGAGAATATACCATAACCGAAAATGGTTTAAAAAAGCTGCGGCGGCCTGCCCGTCAGATCATCCGGAAGGCCACCATGTTCGACCCGGACCAGCGGTATACGGATGCCAAAGAGATGATGGGCGAACTTCTGAACGCCCGTTTTCACCCCTATCTGGGAAAAAACAGACATCGTAACAGGAAAAGGCTGGCAATCGGCGCCGCTGCTGCGCTTCTGCTTTTCGCCGGATGGCTCTTTTTGCATTTTGTGAGTAAAGAAAAATCCTATTCCTTCACGGAACCATTGATTGAGGAAGCCGTACGCATGCAGTTGGATAAACCGCAGGGAACCGTCACCGCAGCGGATCTGGAGCAGATCCGGGAACTGCATATTTTCGGCCGGCAGATTTACGATGACGAAAGCGAAGTATGGCTGCACGGCTCCTATCCCTGGTTCTACGACGACGCCGTACGGGAAGCGGGACTATACCGGATGACCGGCTCCATCCGTTCTTTAGAGGATATCCGCAATATGCCGAATCTGGACGTCCTGTGCCTGTATCAGCAGCAGATCACGGATCTTTCCCCGTTAAAGGATACGGAAATATCCTGTCTGGGACTGGGCTATAATCCGATCACCGGCCTGGATGCGCTTGCAGACAACTCCGCCGTCCGTTCGCTGCTGATTCCCGGCGTTTCCTTAGCCGATCCCGAATCGCTGGGCGCCCTTTCTTCCCTGGAAGAATTGAATATCAGCAATACGAATATTGTTTCTCTTTCTTTTCTCGATGACAGCCCCATAGAAAAGCTGAATTTGTTTCAGGTTTCTCCGGATGATTACCGGGAATTGAAAAACGCGCCCTCTCTGACATGCCTTTATCTGGATCACATGGACCAGACGGTCATGGAACAACTCTACGGTCTTGCGCTCACCGATCTTACCTTTTACTATTCCAGCGACTTCGCCCTGTCCGATATCCAGGGGCTTACGCAACTGGAGCAGCTTACCTTTTTCGGGGATCAGGGACCGCTTTGCATAAAGGAACAGGAAATTTCGCTTCCCGCGCTCAGGCAACTGACGCTCTCCTATACGACGATAGAGAATTTTCATTTTCTTTCTACGCTTTCCGGACTGACCTCGCTCAACATTTATCATGCGGATTGCAAAAGCTATGAAGGGCTGGATGCGCTTCCCGCTCTGGAAACGATCATTTGTACCCAGGAGCAGGAAGATCAAATACTCTCTGCCTATCCCGAGTTTGGCGTTCTTTTGCACAGGTAAGCATTCCGCTTACTTGTGCACGATCCTGTAATAGACCCGCGAAGTCAGCTTATAGATGATGAAATATACCAGTCCGAACACCAGACAGCAGATAAAAATACAGGTCCAGAACAGCCGCTGGTCATAAAGTCCCAGAAGCGCCAGAAACAGACGCAGCACCCGCGCCGCTACACAGATATGGAGCACGGCGGTGACAAGCGGAAGGAAGAAAACGATCAGCACCTGTTTGCCGATAGCCCGTTTGATCTCCGTGTCCCTCATGCCTACTTTTTCCATAATGACGAACCGTTCTCTGTCGTCATAGCCCTCCGTCACCTGCTTATAATAAATAATCAGCGCCGTCGCCAGCAAAAACAGACAGGCAAAAAGAATGCCGATGAAGAGAATGCTTCCGTAAACAAGGTAAAAACTGTCCCTTTGGTCGTCTTTACACAGCAGACTCTTCGCTCCGGATACCGAAAGGCAATAAGGCGCCTGTGCGAGAAAGCTTTCGACCGCTTCTTTTTCTCCCTGCAGATCAAAAAGGTAATACCAGTCAAAGGTATCCCAGGCAGTGTCTTCGCCCCTTAAGTTCATCATGGTCAGTCTGTCCGGCACCACCACCACATAATTTCCAAACATTCTTTCGTTTATGCTGTCCAAAGGAATCCCTTCCAATTCGCTCCCCTGCTTCTTCACCAGAAATTCCTGTCCTCTTAACCGGACCGTTTCCGTCTTTTCCTGTTCATCGGAAAAATAGATCACTTCATTCGGCGAAAGAACTTCTGCGCTGTCCGTCATTTGATTATAATCTTCCAAAGTCAGCAGGGTAAGGGATACCATTTTTCCCAGTTCCATATCCCTCACGCGGTCTTCTCCCTCCGCATCCAGAAAGCTGTTTCCGCTTTTCTTTGCCATCCACCAGATACAGGAAATTCCGTAATCATGGACGATAGCCACGTTCGTCTCCTGCGCCAGCCTATGCAGCGCTTCTGTCGCTTCCTCCTCACAGGAGGTATCCGCCGCCCGCTGCCATGCCAAAGTTCCCGCCGTATTCTGGCTGTCCGGCTTTATCCACAGCTTGTAATCCCTGGGAAACATCCCTGCCAGCATGCCTTCCTCTCCGCTGTAGAGCGAGACGGCGGAAGACAATACCACCAGAAGCGCCGTGGACAAAATCGCAATGGTGGAAAGTCCCGCCGCATTTTGCTTCATCCGGTAAAGCATGCCTGATACGGCGATGAAGTTCTCCGGCCGGTAATAAAAGTTCTTTCTTTTCCGTAAAAATTTTAAAAACACGATACTGCCCGCCAAAAACAGACACCAGGTACCGATCATCACCAATAATGCCGCCGGAAAAAAGAAAAACAGTCCCTCGGAAGCCGTCTGCACTTCAAATGCGATCCAATAACCGCCAGCGAGCGCTATCGCGCCGGTCAATGCGGTCAGCCATTTCGTTTTCGGCTCCCGTTCGCCTTCCTGGCGGCTTTTCAGCAGTTCGATCGGCTTTGTTCTCAAAATGATGATCCAGTCATAAACCAGCGTGATCAGATAGCCGCAGATATAGACGACCGCCGTCTTTTGCACGGACAATAACGGAATCGTAAAGGTGAGTTTCGCCGGAATTTTTATCAGATTCAGCAGCACCAGAAACAGAAGCTGGGAAAACAGCGCCCCGAACACAATCCCTCCGACAATGCTGATTGCCGCGGCTCCCATCACTTCCCAGAAAAGCAGCCTGCACAAATGCCGCTTCTCCATGCCTAAGATACAATATAACCCCAGCTCCTTCTTGCGCCGCTTCATCACAAAGCTGTTAATGTAAAAAAGGATCAGAAACATGATGACAACGCACAATGCGGCGCACATTTCCAGAATGAACATCATTTCTTCGCCGCCGGTCATGCCGCTGCCCGCCACCATCTCTCCCACCGCCAGAATCATATAGTAAAGCCCTGTGAGCAAAATTCCCGCCAGCAGATACGGAAAATAAATGTTGGCGTTCTTTCGCATATTGGAGACGGCCAGCCTCGGATAAAAGACGCTCCTTTCATTTTTCATGACGCTTTCCTCCCTCCAGTACCTTCAAGGTATCCGCAATTTTTAAGAACATTTCATCCTGATTGCAGGCTCCCCGGTAAATCTGATGATATGCCGTGCCGTCCTTGATAAAAAAAACCCTGCCCGCATGGCTCGCCGCTCTGGTGGAATGGGTCACCATCAGAATCGTCTGCCCCTTTTGATTGATCGTTTCAAACAGCGACATCAAAGAATCGCTGGCCCTGGAATCCAGCGCTCCCGTGGGCTCGTCCGCCAGAAGAATCTGCGGATTTGTAATCAGGGCTCTGGCCACCGCCACACGCTGTTTCTGGCCTCCGGAAACCTCATAGGGATATTTGTTCAAAAGCGCCTCTAAGCCCAGCGTCCGGGCCAGCGGGCAAAGCCTGCTTTCCATTTCTTTCACGCTTTTCTTCGACAGTACCAGCGGCAGAAAAATATTGTCCTTTAAAGAAAAGGTGTCCAGCAAATTGAAGTCCTGGAACACAAAGCCCAGATTGTCCCGGCGGTACGCCGCCATCTGATTTTCCGGAATCTTCGTCATATCATGCCCTTTCAATTTCACCGCGCCCGCCGTCGGCTTATCCAGCCCCGCCAGAATGTTTAAAAGCGTGGTTTTCCCGGACCCGGACTCTCCCATAATCGCCACAAATTCGCCTTCCTCCACCGAAAAATTCACGTCGGCAAGCGCCAGAACCTTCGAGCCTCCAAGCCTCGTCGTATATACTTTTTTCAAATGTTCCACTTCCAGAATCGTCATGCCTCTCTCCTCCTTATGCCATTTGTCCGTCTATCCGCCGCGCCTGCGATAAGGCAGAACCGCAGCGTCCTGACAGTATTCAGTATAAAGAAAAGAGAAACGGCCAGCCATAATTTCAGCTTACGTTTCCCTTCCCAAACTTACATTTTCGTAAGGTTTTCAGTTCTGACAGAGCAATACCGCACCCGCGCAAAAGGCTTTTCCTTACTCTATTACAAGGCTTTTCCGCTCCAGATCCAGATACACCCTGGTTCCCTCCTGCGGTTTGGATTCCAGGCGGATTTGATGATCCAGCCGTTCTGCCATCTGTCTGCACAGGGACAGTCCGATTCCGGTGGAATGCTTATCCGCCCGTCCGTTAAAACCCGTATATCCCCATTCAAATACCCTGGGCAGATCTTCCGGCAGAATGCCGATTCCCGTATCCGCGATCACCAGCTTTCCGCCTTCCTGAAAAATGGAAACAGAGCCTTCCTTCGTATATTTGACCGTATTGGTCAAAAACTGCTCCAGTATAAAGACCAGCCATTTTTCATCCGTGACCGCAGTACCGCTTATTTCTCCCAGATTCAGCCGCAGTTTTTTATAAATGAAAAGCGGCGCAGTCCTTTTCACCGCCTGCTTCACAATGCCGTCAAGTTCATACTCCTTCAGCACCAGATCCTGCGTGCCGCCCGCCATCCGCTGATACTGCAGCGCCATCTCCACGTACTGCTCCGCCTTTAACACTTCCAGTTCCATCCCATGACGGTCAGGCCCCTCTTCCTGTAACAACAGCTTCAGCGCCGCCAGCGGCGTCTTGATCTGATGCGACCAGAGCGCATAATAGCGCTTTGCATCCTCCCATTCTTTCTGCAGCCTGTTCCGGGCACACTCCCTTTCCCTCTGCACTGCCGTAAGCGCCTGTGCGTAAAGCGCTTCCTCCAAAGAGCCGGCGCGCGGCAGGTCTAAAAAACCCTCCTCCGCCATCTGCGCCATCTCTTCTATTTCCTTTATATGCTTCCTGTATCCGCTATATCCTGCGGCAAGCCAGCACAAAAGCAGCGCGCCCGTCAGAACCAGTCCGTACGCAAAGGGACCGGCGGGAAGCCCGTATAACCCGTAAACCACGCCGAACAACGCCCAGAAAAATGCGGCGCCAATCAGCACTTCTCTCTTCTTTCTCAGATAATGTTTCATCATTCCTCCACCAGATACCCCATTCCCTTTTTCGTGCGGATGAAATCACCGCAGTCCAGTTCTTCCAGCTTTTTCCGGATGCGGGTCATATTGACCGTCAGCGTATTATCATCGATAAAGGCTTCATCCTCCCACAAGCTTCTCATGATCGCATCCCTGGACACCACCCTCCCCTTCTGTTCCATCAAAAGCTTCAAAATGCGGAACTCGTTTTTGGTCAGTTCGCAGCTTTTTCCTCCGCATTCCACCGTCGTATCGTCCAGATGCAAAATCACATCCCGACAGGAAAGAACGCTTCTTTCCGCCGTAAAATCATAGGTTCTGCGCAGAAGCGCCTGCACCTTCGCGGTCAGCACTTCCAGCATAAAGGGCTTTGCGATAAAATCATCCGCTCCCAGATTGATCGCCATGACCAGATTCATATTATCGTCCGCCGATGAAATAAAAATGATGGGAACGCGGCTCACTTTTCGGATCTGGCTGCACCAGTAAAAGCCGTCGTAAAAGGGCAGGGAAATGTCCATGAGCACAAGCTGCGGCTTCTCCTTCAAAAATGCCGCCAGCACCGCCGAAAAATCCTCAATACATATGGCTGTGTATCCCCACTTTCCCAGATGTCTGGACACCGCGCCTGCGATGGCCGGATCATCCTCTACGATCATAATTTTATACATTGCCTGCCTCCCATTGTCCCGTTTCTGTTTCCCATTATATAATCGATCTTACTCCGGGTCAATTCGCTCTCACAGTCTGGTTTTCTTTATCCTTCATACCCCTTCCATTTTTTCTGCATCATGTACAGGCTCGCTAAAGTCCCGGCTGCCACCAGCACAAGCCGCCATAGAACAGGCAGCACGCTTCCGCCGGATACTGCCGTCAACAGTCCGAACGGATTACAATCCCCCCAAATCCGGCACAACAGGCGCAAAATCAGGAAAGGCATAATCTGTGACAACACGCGGGGCACGAAATAACCGCTGGCAAAAAATACGAGCGATCCTGCAAGAGCCAGAAATGTCCGGCGGCTTCCTGCGGAAAAAAGCAGCACTGCCACTGTCATCAGAAAAACGCCCAGCATCCCCCACAGAAAACCGATCAGATAGACCTGCCAGAACGCCAACTCCTGATACCTGCGCACGCTCACCCAGCCGATGAGGCTGACGCCCGCGCCAAGGCCGTCCGTTCCATAAATGGAAAGGAAAGCGGCAAGTAAAAGAGAATCCGCCAGGATATACAGCCCTTCCGCAAAAACAAGCGCTGCCGCCAGCTTTGCCCGCAGAATTTCCTTTTTTCCTTTCTCACAGGTCAGAAACAGGGCCGCCGTTTTGTACTGATATTCCTCGGTAAAGGCAGAGGAAAGAACAAGAATCATGATAAGAACCAGTACAAGATTAAGTGTACTGTTCATTTCCAGAAAGAAATCCTGGTTTTCCATATAGGTAAAATAAGGCCTGAATTGTTCCAGTTTATAAGCCAGACCGGAAAGTTCTTCCTGCGTCAGAAATGCTGCCGTCGAATGATCCTCCCGCTGCAGAAAATCGGTCAGCATATCCGTCGCATACCGGCTCACCCAGTTTCCGGTTCTGGGTGCTTCCCAGTCGGCCCCTTCATTCACCGCCATCCCATAGGTATCGATGATATCGTAAAGCTTCCCAATTGTCAGAGTTCCCTGCCACTCTTCTGCAATTTCCCGGTCTTTGGCAATGGCTTCCAGTCCGGTGTAGCGCACGCCGTCCACCACGGTCTCCTTCTCGCCCACCATCACGCCCCAGAACCAAAGTCCCGCAAAAACAATAAGAACTCCCAGGCATCCCCACAGAAAACGTCTGTGCAGGATCTTATATAATTCCATCCGAAACAGATCCATGCGCTCTCCCTTCCCCTGCATAATACAGGTAAACATCCTCCAGATTCGGTTCGCAGGCTTTCGCATCCGGCACCGGCTTTTCATTGGAAACGATGCGCAGGCGGACCTGTCCGTTTTCGTATTTCAGATTGCTCACCAAAAAACGCGCGTTTAAACGTTTCTCCCATTCTTCATCCACAAGACACTCCCACACCTGCCCGCGCGCCTTCTGCATAAGCGCCTGCAGCGTTCCTGTCTCCGCCAGCCTTCCGCCTTTCATGAATAAAATTTCATCCGCAATAAATTCCACGTCCTGTACGATATGGGTGGAAAGAAGAACAATCCTGCCCTTTCCCAGCGAACTGATGATGTTTCGGAAGCGAATGCGCTCCTTCGGGTCCAGGCCGGAAGTCGGCTCATCCAATATCAGCACCAAAGGATTGTTTAATAACGCCTGTCCGATGCCCAGCCTTCTGAGCATGCCGCCTGAAAATCCTTTCAATTTCTGCCTTTTTGCATCCTTAAGGCCGGTCAGTTCCCATATTTCATCCAGCTTTTCGGGAATGATTTGGGGAGGCAGCGCTTTTAATTGCGCCAGGTGTTTTAAATACCGTTCCGCCGTAAAATCCGGATAATACCCGAACTCCTGCGGCAAATATCCCAGAATCCGGCGATATTCGGCTCCCATCCGCCGGATCTCTTCTCCGCAAAAGCTGATTTCTCCGCTGTCAGGCATAAGCAGCGCGCACATCATACGCATTAGCGTCGTCTTCCCCGCCCCGTTTTCTCCCAACAGTCCATAGACTCCATTGGTCAATATAAAGTCCATTTCGTCCACCGCTATCTTCGTCCCGAACCGTTTCGTCACCCGGTCCAGCTTCAATTCCAGCATACCCCTTCTCCTTCCATTTTCCTTCCGATTCCGGCCGCCTGCACCGCACACAGAAGTACCGCGGCCGCCAACAGCACGGCCCATACCGGCAGCCAGACTTTTTCATAGATCCATCCGCAGAAAAATTCCACCCACAGCCCAACTCCTGCCAGCAGAAGGATTCCCGCACATTTCAGTTTTTTTCCGCTTCTGCCCAACGAAAAGAAGGCCAAAAGGGCTGCATTGGTCAGGAAAAACGGCGTGAGCACATAGGCGGCAAAGGCAAATGGGCCATATCCATAATGTCCTGCCCCCTTTGCTCCCAAAGCTATGACCGCCAGCACATCCGCGCCGCTGACACAGCAGGCGCGCATCAGCCATAGCTGGGACAGGTTCAAATAGCAGCTCTGTTCCAGTTCCGCCGTTTTATGAGAAAAATGCCCGGCCAGTTCGCTCACAAGCGCTGCGCTGCCCAACGCCATACAGATTGACAGGGCCGGAAAAATCTGCCAGCCGTATATACCTGCTTTTTCTCTCAGAACGCCTTCCGCCAAAGGAAGCAGAAGAAAAAATACCGCCTGCATTGCCCAGATGCTTCGGGGAACCGAAGTAAACTGTATTTTCAGAACATCCCGCCATCCGGGACGATACCGGCTTTCCTTTTTTCGTGCCAGAACCGCGATCTGATCCAGAGCCGCTTTTTTTCTTTCGCCCTCCGGAACCATAGCCTGTGCACACACATACATTTTTTCTTTCCAATATGCGCTTTCCGGTTTCATCACTTTGCTCCTTCTCCCAATATTTCTCTTAGTTTCCGGCAGCCCTGCCGGATTCTGGATTTTACCGTCGAAGTGCCTGTTCCCGTCATTTTGGCTATCTCCCGGTATTTCAAATCATAATAAAAATGAAGCACAATCGCTTCCCGCTGGAAATCCGGCAACATAAGCAGAGCCTCCTGTATCATAAGCCGCTCTTCTGTTCCGGCGTCCGTCTGCGCCGGGACAGTCTCCGCAATGCCCTTTTCCCAGCCGGTCTCAACATTTCGCCGCTTTTTCTCCTTCCAGCAGTCCCGGCAGACATTCATGGCAATCGTCAAAAGATACCCTTTCAGATTGCCCTCCTTCCTGCCATCCACATAGCGGATAAAGCGAAGAAAGGTCTCCTGCGCCAGATCATATGCCTCCTCCCGGTTCCCGGTCTGAAAACAGCAAAAACGGTAAATATCGTCATAGTAGAGCCGGGCGGCGTCATTGATGTATTCAGTTTTTCCCTGTCCGATCAGACGGATCATTTTTCTGTCGTCCACCGCTTTATCTCCGTTTGTAACGTTACATCTAATATAACCTATACAGAGCGAAAAAGGTTTTACAATATTTTAAAATAATGGAATGAAAACGCAGATTTTTTATCCGGCTGCGTTCCTTTGGTTACCCGGCAGCAAACGTAAAAAATGCCGGCAGGGACGCGGATCGAAAAGTTTGTCCCTGACGACATTTTCTATTTTTACTATTTGCCCGATAATTGGACCAACCTTATTCTGCTGGTTCATCCAGATCCGCAAGCATCTGCAGCGCATTCTGCTCCGGCTTCACCTTCGCATGTGCCTTCACGATTTTTCCCTCTTCATCGATCAGATAGGAGGAACGCACCGTTCCCATCACCTGTTTCCCGTACATGTTTTTCATCGCCCAAACGTCATACTTCTGCAAAACCTGCGTCTCCGGATCTGCAAGCAGAATAAAGGGAAGATTGAACTTGTCCGCGAATTTCCGGTGAGACGCGCTGGTATCCTTGCTGACTCCGATCACCACCGCATCCTTTTGCACAAAAGCCGGATAGTTTTCCGCATAGGCGCACGCCTGCTTGTTGCATCCTGCGGTATTGTCCTTGCTGTAAAAATACAGCACCACCTTTTTTCCTTTAAAATCTGATAAACTCACGTTCTTTCCATCCTGATCCTGCAAAGTGAAATCAGGAGCCATCGTTCCGATCTCCAGCATACTGATTTTTTCCTCCGTCTCTTTTTATTTGCAAGCTTTTATTCTGCATCTTTCTTTCAGCGGTTATATTCCGATCACGCCGAAATCATCCTTCCACATATTCCGTAGTTTCCCCTTCTGTCAGCTTCGGATACATCCAGCAGTCATATTCATGATCGTTTATGATACCTGCCGCCTGCAAATGGGAATACACCGTGATAGACCCCAGATACTTAAAACCGTACTTTTTCAAATCCGCCGCAATCCGGTCGGACAACTCATTCTTTGCTTCCCAGAAACCTTCTCTGTGCTTTCTGTAAACAAGGGATTTTCCCTGTGTATAACCCCAGAGCCAGGAATCGAAGCTGCCGTGTTCTTCGATAATCTGCAAAAAACACCGGGCATTATGAATGACCGCTCTGATCTTTCTTTCGGAGCGGATCATTCCTTCCGTTTCCATGATGCTGCGAATTTCTTCTTCCCCGTATTCCGCAATTTTCCGGAAATCAAACCCGTCAAAGCATTGCCGGAAAATCTCCCTCTTTTTCAGCATCAGGTTCCAACTCAGCCCGCACTGCATCACTTCCATCATCAGAAATTCAAACTGCTTTTGATCGTCATGAAGCGGGATTCCCCATTCCCCGTCATGGTATTTTTGCATCATACCGCCGTCGCAGCACCACCTGCACCGGATTTTTTCCGCCATATGGCTTGTCCTCCTGCCCTGATAAGCTTAAATCAGGCAATTCTCTCCTGAATTGCCCCTATAAATTTTTGAAAACTTGGAGAGCAGTTATCTTCCAAATGAAAATAGAGTCCGATTTTATCTGCCCACTCCGACTTATACCTTCCAACTTCCCTGTATGTCGGACAATCTTTTTTAAACTTTTTTATTCCGCCTTTATATAAAGCATTTGCCAAAACTTCCCAGGTTCCGCAGATACTGTCCTGCACATAGTCCTTTAACGCAGACTCACGCGCGTTCGGATACGCCTGAAACAATGCCTTTCGATCTCCCAAAAGCCACGCTTCCATTTCCTCAACGGCTATGCAGAAGACATGATCGATCACAATATGAGCGTTATCTGCAACATTTTTCAACTGCCGTTCAAATTCCTGCGTCTCCCTTTTATCATTATCCAGGACAATGATAATCGCCGCATCAATCCCTCTTAGACTTTTATCAAATCCTCTTAAATATTGAGGCAAATCATTCAAAAGCTTATCCGTTTTTACCTGTGCTGCATTAGCGTTAACCTTTAATCCTCCGATTCCTTTGAAAGATTTACAATCGTATCTGACATCCGATGATGCCTTCTGAATTTTATCCATCACCCGGCGAATCAGTTTTTCGCTGGACATGTCTTCCACCAAAAATTGAAAGTACACTCGATTCTCCTTATCCAAAATACCTGCTGTACCATAAATCGCCCACTGCGACACCTTCATCCGTCAGATCTTTCACAAAGTCATAATCCGAAACTCTCATTGCCGTTGAAAATCCGTCTTTTCCTTTTTTTAATACCCATACCTCTTCAGGCGGAAGTGAGTTTACAAAGAAAGGACTATGGGTTGTAATAAATAACTGCTTATTATACCCGGTTCCAACATTTTTTCGCATTTCCGCGGCAAGATTCTCCAGATACTGATGATACAGACCATTTTCCGGTTCTTCAATGAACACCAATTGTCTTGGATTTTTTTCATGCAGCAGCAAATAGTAAGCAAATAATTTTAAGGTACCGTCCGACATTTTCTGTGAAAAGAACGGAGCGTCAAATCCCTTTTCCCAAAACTGCAAAACCATTTGACCATTTGGCATTTTCATCGGTTCAATTTTTTGTATCCCCGGAATCTTCGTTTGAATCTCGCTCAGAATTTTCGTAAACTCATTTTTGCTCTCACGATACATATACTGCGCCACATTATTTAAATTACTTCCGGTTCTGTCCAAATACGGCTGTGGCGCGGCACTCTGAATTTTTCTGGCAGCATCAGGCGTAAAATAACATAAATACCAGCTTTTTAAAAAATTCAGAAATTTTTCAATTCTGGTATACTGCTTCATAGCCCCCAATGTGACAATGCCCAGTTTTCGATTATCCGAAAGGGATACATCTATTTTTATTCCATCAATATTTCCAGTTTCATCCTCCTGACCGCCTTTATCCCCTTCAAAGGCATATCCCACGCCGTTTTGCAGAAACAAAAGTGATCGGGGCCTGCCAATATTTCTCACCCGGTATCTCAGCCTTTCCTCTTTTACATAAGGACGCTCGGTCCGATCCAGCGCAATTGTCAATTCATAGGTAATCGGAGATGTATTCGGCGCTTCCCGGTAATAAATTTCAAAATTTATAGGAGAATCTGCTCCCTGGGAAACAATTTGCTCATAGCCGCCTCTGTTTCCCGCATCACAGGCAGCTTCCACGCCCAAGTCCAGACAATCCGCCAGAAAGCCAAAGGCATCCGCCACAGTGCTCTTTCCATTTCCACTCGGTCCGATAATTGTGGTCATATTTGTTAACGGTTTCAGCTTCTGATGGGAAAGCGTTCTACCCAGCACAATTTCCTTCAACGAACCAAAATTTTTGATTGCAATTCCTTCGATCTTTCCCATATACCCCTCCTGCCAGGTCAATAGAACTTTTCTTCATTTTACTCCACACATATATACAAGTCAAATATTACTGTCTTTCAGAAAAACAAACTCCCTCTCCCGTGAACGTTCCTCGCAAAACCGATATCCCAGCCTGTCAAATTCTTTGATCCGCCCGATCTCCTCAATATCGTATTCCGCCAGATACCGCACCATCTCGCCCCGCGCCATTTTCGCCATCGTGCCCTTCTGTACCACTCTGCCGTCAATCAATTCGCCGAATATACAGGTGATAAAACATGCGGGCGGCTGCACATATGCTTCGATACAACGGCTGTATTCCTTCGACGCAAGATTCAGGATAAAGGGCTCGCAGCCTTCCTGCGCCTCTTCCGAAAGCAGACTGTCATAGAGTGCGCTTCCCCAGAATTCATACAAATCCTTATAGCCTTGGGGCGCGCCCTTCGCCTGCATTTCCAACCGGTATGGCGTCACGCCGTCAAAGGGCTTCAGCACGCCGTAAAAGCCGGACAAAATGCGCAGATGCTTCTGCACATAATCCCATTGTCCTCTCTCAAAAACCTTCGGCGCCATGTACTGATATTGGATTCCTTCATAAGAAAGCAACGCAGGAGTCAGGTTTTTGTGCAGATCCATGGAAAAAAAGCGGTCAAAGTTCAGCGACGCAATTTTCTCATTGCAGGCCCACAGCTTTTTCGCCTCCGCAAAGGAAAGGCCTTTGATCCATTCCATCAGCTTCTGCGTTTCTTCCAGGAACGCAGGAAGTTCCTGCACTTCCATGGTATCCGTGTCAATATTCATCTTTTTTGCAGGAGAAATGATAATCTTCATTTTGCGCTCAGCCGTCCGATATTTTTTATCAGCACGGAAATCGTGCCGTCTTCATTGGTGATAAATTCCACCTTGTCAGGATCGCCGTATTCCTCCATGGGAATGGTGATCTCGATTCCGGTGTCTGTCGTCAAATGCTGTTTCCTAAACTTTTTGATCGTCACTTCGCTTTTGGGCTCTACGACCTCTGTGGCCATATTGTATTTTTCCAGCTTTTCTTCCAGATCGGCCTGCATTTCGGGGCTGTCCTTAAAGACTTTCTCCTTTACCTCTTCCACGGCAAGGCTTCCCTTTTCCTCCAGTTCCTCATAAATCGCCTTCTTGATTTCCATTTTCCGTTCTGTATCATCGTCGCCGTAATATTTCTTATTGACCTGCTCTACAGCGCGGGTTACGATATCCAGTTTGGTTTTCTGGGACATGGGCGCATGGCATTCTAAAAACAATTCCGAAAAATAAAGCTTCTTTTCCCCGTTGATATCATACTTCTTTTCGGTCAGAATGATTTCTCCGTTTGACAAGTTGACAAGAAACGCTTCCGTCAGTTTCTGTCCCGCCGATGGCAGGATCGCTTTCTGCAAAATGATATCGTTTAAATTGCCGCCTTCTTCCGTAGGACGCGTCGCGTGGGTATAAGAAGTCTTATAATTGAGTTTTAAAAAGCCGAAATAGTCAACGCCCTCCGAAGCAAACACCACGATCGCCGCATCGGCCGCGGGGATGTCAATATTCGCATTCATAATGCCGTACAGCTTTTCGCACAGCTTCTTGCTGGTATCCACAAAATTTTCCGCATTGCAGTTTTTGATCCATTCCATCACTTCGGACGCTTCCGAAAACTGACACCGCTTCACATCGTCGCTTTCCGTAAACTTCTCAATATGCGCCTTCAGAAAATCGCACAGATTAGACCCCATGTCGATGGGCTGGTCCGAAAATACCGGCATCCCCACCATGGAATCCAGAATATGGACGATGCCGAGTTTCATAATCATATCGTCTTTTAACATTCAGATAAAACTCCTTTCTTTCCTAAGGCAAAACCAACGGCGTTCCTTCATAAATCAGAGCCGGATCGGAACCGATGATCTCCCTGTTTTTCTCATAAATTTCCGGATAGCGGCAACCGTCTCCCAAATACCGCCGCGCAATCTTCCACAGAGAATCCCCTTTCTGAACAATGATCGTTTCGCCGCTGTATGCCGCCGAAACACGATTCCCGCCTTCGCTCTGCCGGGCGGCAAGTTCACTTTCCTTCCCTTTTTCAAACTTCTGTTTCTCCACATTCCATAACCACCAGGCATAGGTGATCCCCCAGTCTCCCATTTCGTAACGGGGATAGGCGATTTCCATATCTGAAAAGCCGTCCCCATCCAGATCTTCGAAACTGACCGTATCCGTCCGGTCAATGCACAGATTCACTTCCTCTGATTGTATCAGTTCTCCATGAGCATCGCGCACTTCCATCCGGTATGGCTCGTCTGCCGGATAACCGCTAAACATATATTCAGAATATCCGTCTTCCGGGATTTCCTGCGCAAACGCAAAGCGAACGGTAAAAACCGGCTCTTCCGGTACAATCTGCACCCGATACTCCGCTTCTTTTAGCATGCCGAACAATCCCATAATGCGGTCCTCCCAGGTCGTATCCCTGGCACGGCATTCGACAATTGTCCGGTCCGGATTTACCGACTGCGTCACCCGCTCCTCATGGTCCACCCAATACAATTCTTCCTCTCCCATCTGCCAGCCGCCGGGATAGAGCGCGTTTGTTTTCATGGCGCAGTCATACTCAAAATAAAGAAGGCAGTCTCTGACCTCCTCCGCATTTTTTTCATTTACCGTATCACAGGTAAAATCATACAGATAGCCGTCTCTGACTGCCACCAGCCTTTTTGCCTGAAGGATTCCCTGTTCCTCCAGAGCCGCTTCCCAAAGCATGGAGAAGCCGTAACTGCTTCCCCGCCCGTCAGTATATGCTTCGTATCTGTAGCCCTCTTCCGACAGGTTCTCTTCCAGCCAATCCCGAATATCCAGCGCATGAATGTTTTCATCCAGCTTCATCCGCACAAAAAACCACTGTTTCTCTGCGCCCGAAGCCTCCCTTTTCTTTTCCCGCTCCTGCATGAGCGCATCCAGAAAGGATTCCTGATTTTCAAACCTGTGCCAGGAAACCGCAGCCTCTTTGCCGTTGTCCGCAATTTCCGCAAATACATACGCATCCTGCATGGAAGCTTCATACAGCGATGCAATCCATTCATATTTCTGTTGTTCTTCCAATTCTTCGTCATGTGCCGGAACATATTTCTTCAATCCCTGCGTCTGGCTCTTTTGGGCATAAACCGCACATATGAACAAAAAAAGCAGGACCAGTATGACGCCCGTCAACCTTTTGACCGGATTCTGCATGGAGCCTTCCTTTCTTCATCAGATACCTTTTACAAGATCCATACTGACTGTCCCTTCTATTTCATATAAGGTAATCACGCAGTCTTCCATCTGCCACTGCCAGCTTTTTTCCTCATCAACGGTTTCTTCATCCGGCGCTTGTCCCAGCGCCGTTTCTATTTGTTTGAATAGCTGCCCGGCGTCGCCGTCCGGCATCTCCACAAAAATCATCCCGACTGTTTGGTTTTCATCATAACTGGTATAAATGCAAGCCTCTGTTTCAAACAGCCTGGCCTCATAATTTCGCCCCACCAATATGCTTTTGTCGGCAGTCCAATTCTCTTCTCCGCCGCCAAACAACGCAGCGGCATCTTCATCCGTTTTTCCAAGCATTTCCCGCAGTTCCTTCAACTGCTGCGCTGTTTCAGACAGATCCTGACCGCTTCTCTGATCCGTCTCTGTCTCCAACCGCTCCGGCCCTTCGTCTGCGGCTTCCGCCTTTCCGGCGCCTTTTACGGAAATAACAGCATCATAATGCTCGCCGTCCTCCATACCTTTGGTCACATTGTGCACGCTGCAGGCGTTCAAAACAAGCAGCATTGCGCAGACACAGCATCCTATCGTAATCTTCTTCATTCCAGAATCCTTTTCAGCTTCCAAATATCCTCTTCTTTTGTCGCCCAGCTTGTTGCAAACCTGACCACAGCGCCGCCGTCTTCCAATTCCTGCCAGACTTCATAACTCACTTCATCCGCAAGCGCCTTTTTCCTGTCGGCATCCAGCACCACAAACTGCTGATTGGTGGGCGAATCTATATATAACGGGCAGCCGGATTCCACCAGAATCCGCTTCAGCTTCATCGCAATCTCAATGGCATACCGGGAAATTTCATAATACAGTCCGTCCGTAAACAACGTATCAAACTGCAGCCCCAGAAGCCGTCCTTTTGCCAGCACTGCCCCCTGCTGTTTCATCAGGGTAAAAAATCCTTTCGGCGCTCCGTGCGGAAAAACAGCCGCTTCTCCAAACAACGCTCCCACTTTGGTTCCGCCGATATAAAACGCGTCACAGCATTTCGCAATGGTCTCCATGGTCACGTCTGTATTCTGTGCCATCAGCCCATATCCCAGCCGCGCGCCGTCCAGAAACAGGGGAAGTTCATAAGCACAGCAAACCGCTTTTAAATCGCGCAGTTCCTCTGCAGTGTATAGCGTTCCGTACTCCGTAGGATGAGAGATATATACCATCCCAGGCTGTACCATATGGCTATTGCTTTCATCCTTCCTGAAGCTTTCCAGATATTCCCGCAGTTGATGCGCGTTTATTTTTCCCTCTTTATGAGGCAGGGCCAGCACCTTATGCCCTCCGGCTTCGATCGCACCCGCCTCATGCACGTTAATGTGGCCTGTCTGCGCGGCGATCACGCCCTCGAAAGGCTTCAGATAAGACCGGATCACCGTCGCATTGGTCTGCGTGCCGCCCACCATGAAAAAGATATCCGCTTCCGGGCAATTACATTCCCTGCGGATTTTCTCCTTTGCAGATTCGCAGTAGGAATCGCTTCCGTATCCTAACATATGTTCCATATTGGTTTCCATCAGCCGTTTTAAAATGGCAGGATGGGCGCCTTCCATATAATCGCAGTTAAAATATAACATCTTTTTCTCCTTCGCTTCATTATAGCATTTGGCCTGTCTGTCCGTAAAGAGAAAATCTTGTCTGCAAAAGGCACGTGTAGTATACTGGTGACAGTTCAAACAGGTCTGCATTTTGCCGTGCAAGCCGTACAAAGCTAAGGGCTTTCCGGCATATACTGCAGGAAAAATAAGGAGGTAGCCCTATGAATCAGACATTGGAAAAATTCAAAGAATATTTAAAGGAAGTCAGGCAATACGATCTGGCTTCCACATTGCTCACCTGGGACTTACAGACCATGACGCCGCCCAAAGGGCTGGAAAGCAAAATGGACGCGATCGGTTTTTTCTCCACAAAGTCCTTCCGTCTTCTTACCGCTGCAGAATACGGCGCCATGCTGGAAGAATTGTCCGCCCCTGAACAGTTTAACGAACTGGATACTGCCATGCAGATTACAGTGAAGCGGTATCTGCGGGAATATCGCCGTTTTAAGCGCGTTCCGGAAGACTTTTATACGGAAATGGTGACCACATCCGCCCGCTCTGAAAAGGCCTGGGAGAAAGCCAGAGAGGAAAAAGACTTTTCCCTTTTTCTGCCTTATCTGGACAAAATGATTTCTCTGAAAAAACAGTATATAAATTATATGGAACCGGATGAAGATCCTTACGAAGTGCTTTTAGATACCTATGAAGAAGGAATGGATTCCGTCACCATTGAGAAGCTTTTTACGGAACTTAAAGAAGGGCTGGTCCCACTGCTTGCCAAAATCCAGGCTTCTCCTCAGCCGGATCTTTCTGCGCTGGCAGGCAGCTATGATATCGACGCACAGAAGAAAGTGCAGAATATGTTGCTTGACTATATCGGTTTTGACTTTGAAGCCGGCGCAGTCGCACAGAGCGCCCATCCGTTTACCATGGACCTGTGCCCCGGCGACACACGGGTGACGAATCACTATTACGAAACTCAGCCGATCAGTTCCATTTTCAGCGCTATTCATGAAGGCGGACACGCCATCTTTGGTCAGAATATCGATCCCGTCTATGAGGGAACCGCAGTGGAACAGGTGAATCTGATGGGTCTGCATGAGAGTCAGTCCCGTTTCTACGAAAACATTCTGGGCCGGAATAAAAACTTCTGGGTTCCCATTTATGCAAAGCTTGGGGAATTGCTGCCCCAGTTTCAGACAATTCCGCTGGATGTTTTTTACCGCGCCATTAACGACGTGCATCCCAGCTTTATCCGCACTGAAGCGGACGAAGTAACCTACTGCCTGCATATTATCCTGCGTTTTGAGATGGAGAAGGCGATATTTAAAGACCATGTGCCAACGGAAAAACTGCCTGCGCTCTGGAACGATAAGATGGAAGAACTGCTCGGCATCCGCCCTTCCAACGACGCAGAAGGCATTTTACAGGATATGCACTGGTCTGACGGCTCTTTCGGTTACTTCCCCTCTTATCTGCTGGGGAACATCTATGACGGCATGTTCCTGGAACAGATTGAAAAAGAACTTGGCAGTCTGGACACCATTCTGGCGGAAGGACGCATCAGGGAAATCACCGCATGGCTGAATGAAAAAATTCATAAGCACGGCAGTCTTTACAATTCCCGCGAAGTGCTGCAAAGAGTCTGCGGACGCGAAATTTCCGCGAAACCGCTGTTAGATTATTTCAATAAAAAATATTCTGAAATTTACGGTTTTTAAAAAATGCACGAAGGGGCTGTCGGTTAACACCCTTTTCCCCCCTGATACTTAAAAACAAGACAGTCCTGTGAAATTCGGGCTTCTCCATAGTGCTGAATTTCACAGGATTGTTTTTCTTTTCTGATATCTTTTGTTTTTGAGCGCAAAATCCTCCTGAACATGCCCGCAATGATCACACAATATCCCCTAAATTTTGATTACCGCTCAATCAAATCTTCCATTGTGCAACCTAAAACCTTAGCAAGACTATATACTGTATCTGCACCTGCTTTGTTGATGTTTTTGTTTCGCTGTTCATACATCTGAATCGAACGAAGGCTGACACCGGAACGTTTCGCCAACTCTGCCTGAGTAAAGCCATACGCTATACGAATACGCTTTAAATTAGTTTCAGGGAAATACTCCTTTATTTTTGAATCCACAATGTCAACAAACTTTGTTATATCCGCTTCGTGGAGAGTGTAGTACATTTTTTGCAAATCCTCAAAAGAGAGAACCTTGAAAATGTCGCTATACTTCCTGCCCGAATACCATTGATAATAGGCTACGGCCCACCCAATCCAATATTCCCTGGAGCGTCCAAAGTGATCCTTCGGTTCTATTTGAAGCGCTTGCCCTTTTGTTTCTTCAACAATTTCCCGGACGATTTCAATACCGCTTTTACCTGCGAGATAAACAGGTTCACCGTTTTCCATTCGCTTGCTTACAGAACTTGCAATAAACAGTTTCACAAAGTCATTTCCGAGAATATCGCAAGTATTGACTGCATAATCAAAGGCATCACCAAGCACTGACTGTGCCTTACTCAGATATATTTCCTGGTATGCGCGGGTCATTGTTTGTAATGCCTCCTCTCATGATATCCTGAATATACAGTCCATCACTCTCTTCTTCAAGCATTTCCAGATAAAGCTGATTGGCTTCATCATTTCTGGCTTTGCGAAGAACATAGTATTGGTCTTTCCCGGCAACTTCAAAGCCTTCGTATTTCAGTCTGGAAAAGGCAAACTTTGATTTAATAACAATTTGTTCCCCCAGCTTTCCAAGTCGCATAGCACGTGCAAGCTGTTCTACCGAAATACCGTTGTTAAGAAATGACTCTGCGTAATCAAAATAAGAATCGTCCGCACGGTAACCTGTAATCAAGTCAAAGGCATTTACATTGACGCTGAAGTTATCGATCAAATATCGTTTTGCTCGTCTTGCCACAGGAGTTTTTATAGAAAACAGGCGATGCTCCACCAAAACGGCTATCCAGTTGAGGATAGTATAATCAGGACTATTCAAATTCAAAATGTTCAGGTATTCGGTATCCAGCGTATAGCGGTTGGAAAAGCCGTCACGCAAGGAAGATACCGCCCATTCTTTTGCAAGTTCCTCACTTGCAGTACAATAAAATCCAAGACCAAAATCGTTATTCTTCCTGCCTTCTCCAAAAACCGGCTGTTCCACGTTTTTTTCCGAACCGTGATATATTGTAATCAGTTTATCCATTTTTCCGACCTTCCTTCTCTCCACTGTTATTATATCACCAAAGTGATAGCAATTCAATAAGTTTCAAGAAGGTTTAACCATCACATCCGCTCTTTCCTGCGCCGCAGGTGTCAGACCATTTCCTTTTACATGGAAATCAGTCCAAACACACTGGCCACAGAACTGAGCAGAATGATCACCACAAAAAACGGACAAAGATACTTCATCATAAATTCAAAAATCTTTCTGCGCTTAAAACAGGCTCCATTCTTTTCCACTTCCTCCGCTATTTTATTCAGCTTCACAACCCGGACCACAAACAGGCAGGTTGCCAGCGCCGCAACCGGCATCATCACGGAATTGGTCAGAAAGTCGAAGAAATCCAGAAACTGCATGCCGATGATCTTCACAAAGGACAACGGTCCGTAACCCAGAGAAGACAGGGTTCCCAAAACGATTATGACTCCGCCGATGCAGACGGTCGCCTTCTTCCGGCTCCAGCCCAGTTCGTCCTCAATGGTGGAAACCGCGCTTTCCGTCAGCGCGATCGCGCTGGTGAGCGCAGCAAAAAGTACCAGAAGAAAGAACAAAATTCCTGCCGGGGTTGCAAAACCCATGCTTGCCAGCACCTTCGGGATCGTAATAAACATCAGGGACGGCCCGGCCTGCAGCGCTTCCGGATCTCCGCCGGAAAAGGCAAATACCGCCGGAATAATCATCAAGCCAGCCATAATCGCAATGACGGTATCAAAAATTTCCACGTTCCGCGTCGCTCCCTCAATGGACACATCCGCTTTCATATAAGAGCCAAAAGTGATCAGAATCCCCATCGCAATCGAAAGCGAATAAAACATCTGTCCCATTGCAGATACAACAGTCATCCAGGAAAAATTATCCAGATTGGGAATCAGGAAATATTTCACACCTGCCATGGCGCCTTCTCTCGTCATCGAAAATATGGCGATAATGACTGCCAGAACAACCAGAACCGGCATCATGAGTTTTGAAACCCGCTCTATGCCGTTTCTGACCCCTGCAAAAATGATAATCAGCGTAGCCGCCGCAAATACCAGAAACCAGAATTCCGGGGAAAATCCGCCGGATATAAAAGTCGTGAAATAACCGTCCGCCGCCAGTTCATTCGCATTTCCCCGCAGATACTCAAACAGATATTTGACAACCCATCCGCCTATCGTGGAATAATAGGGAACGATCAGCATCGGAATGACCGCATTGATCCATCCGCCGAACCGATACTTCCAATTACTGCCATATGCGCCAAAAGCACCCACCGGGCTTTTTTTCGTCATGCGCCCAAGAGCGGTCTCCGCGATAATCATCGCATAACCAAAAGTCAGCGCCAGCAAAATATATACCAGCAGAAAAATCCCGCCGCCGTACTTTGCCGCAAGATATGGAAAGCGCCAGATATTCCCAAGTCCCACCGAAGCGCCTGCAGCCGCTAATACAAATCCTATTTTTCCGGAAAAACTGCTTCTTTTCCTGTTGTGTCCCTTCATATTCAAACTCCTCAACTTCCCTTTGCAGTATTATTCCCGTTTTCACGGAATTTTTTATCCGGAAACAATTCCAAAAAGCCCAGCGGCTAATCGTGAATTCGTTTCGAGATTAGTCGCATTATACTTTCTAAAGTATAAAATGTCAATTAATGAAGGCCGTAATGCCGGGGTAATTATCAGGTATAATACTGGCCGTTTTATCCCGGATCAGCGTATCAAAAGCGGCGATCCGCTTATCGATCATTTTGGAAAAAAAGAAACTTTCCGCATTTTCAAAGGCGCTGATGCGGATCATATGATTATGCCGTCTATTTCATGATATATATGTTTTTTCCGTTTTCCTGCTTCTTTTCCAGAAGTCCCTTTTTCACCAGGCCTTCCATCGAGACATAAGCGCTGTCTGCGGAAGTCTTCAAAATTCCGGCCGCTTTATTCACGGTAAGTTCTGCCCTGCCGGAACTGTTATATTGCTTTCCCATCCGCTCCAGAATCAGTTTTTGATTTTTTCCGAGTCTGGTGTGCAGATTGGTATATTGCGCAAGCGCCTGTTTAATGACCGACAGCATATATCTCAGAAATGGCGTCACGTCGAGCGTCCGTTCTTCCTCAAACAGCCTGACTTTTTCTGCTCTTTTCAGGCTTCCATAGTACGCACGCAACCTTTTGCTGATATATTGGGAAATCATGATATCCTTCATTTTGGGATATCCGTGCCGGTATAAATAATAAACCTGCAACAGCCGCGCGGTACGGCCGTTACCGTCGCAAAACGGATGTACATATACGAAATAAAAATGGATCAGGATGGATTTCAGCATAATATCCCTTTCCCCATCCTCTTCCATAAAAGCGAAAAGGCCTTCCATCAGTTCCTCTATCTGCTCCGGTTTTGCCGGCGTATGAATCACTTCGCTCGCACTCGCAACATATACCATTCCGGAACGGTATTTCATACCGATTTGTCCGATATTCTCACAAACGCCATCCACTACCATTTCCCACAGCTTTCGTATGTTTTCTTCTGTGATGGTATTCTCAAGCGCATAGCCGGTCGCCCGAAAGGTATTGATAACCATTTTATCATCTCTGGTTTTGGGTTCCAGCATATTCTTTTTGACCTGTTCTACCGTTGTCCTGGCTCCCTCTATGGTTGCGGAATAATAGGCATCCAAAACCAGCGTGTCTTTATGAATATTAAAATCCGGAAGCTGACAATACAGTTTTTTTATCTCTTCCAGCGTGCTCTGTATTTCCGCACTTCTGGAAAACCGGATTTTCTCTCCGTGAATTCCCTTTAAAAAAACGGTTTCCATTCCTTCTCCTCCTGATCCATGCAGGCCGTTTGCCGTCTGTCGAACGAATTTCATGCTTTCTTATTCTTTCTTATTGTAGCAGTTTATCACGGAGAATGCCACTATGAATCTGTTTGCCACAGCACGATTACTTTTCCGGATACGCATCCGTTACCTTCCAGTTTTCCTGTATTTTCATCAATTCCAGCCCCAGATAGGTATAACTGTCGTCTCCGGCGATCCGAAACTCATACTGAACATGAACGGGACTATTTTCCTTCAAATCCTGAGGATTCCATTTCAGCACAAAATGATCCAGATCATCCCACACATCCTTTTCCCATACTTCCAGATTTTCTTCCCCGATCACGGCATATTCTCCGGCCAGTTCTTTGTCCGCCTGAAAATACGCTTTTGCAAAGTCCTGTGCGGTCTGCTGCAGCGCCACGCCATCGGGACTGTTCAAATAATCGGGCTGCGCCATCGTCCCTTCCTGCGAAATTGCTTCTTTTTCCGTTTCTGTCTCCGTCGAAATATCCGTCTGCGCCTCTGTTAATGCAGACGTTTCCTGCGGGACAGTTCCGGAGGAATCATCGGTTCTTACCGCCGCAAAAGACAAAATCATCACGAACAGTATCCCTGCCATCATTGCCGCTAAAAAATGGATGAGTTTGCCCGATCCGCCTTTTTTTTCCGCAACCGTTTTATTTTCCGCTTCCTTTTCTTTTTGATTGCTTTCATCCTGTGTCCATTCTTTTACAGAAACCCCAAAAATGCTGAAAGTTTCAAAAGGTTCTCCATGTCCGGCACGGAAAGATCGTTTTCCCATTTTGACACCGCCTGTCTGGTAACTTCCATTTTTTCCGCCAGCGCTTCCTGTGACAATCCCGCCTCTTCTCTCAGCTTCCTTATTTTCTTTCCGACCATATTTTCTCCTCCTCGTTCACCAATAATACCCTCCGTGTACAAGAGTATGGGCACAGTATAGCAAAAAATCCCGCAACCGGCCACCAACTTGTGGGGCAACAATCGGTTGCGGGAGACTTTATGGATTTTTTTCATTGGTGTTCCTGATTGCGGTACTGCAAAGTGGAACACCCTTCATATTTCTTAAATATCTGGGCAAAATGCTTATATTCATGAAAGCCTACCTTCTGCGCGATTTCATAGGCCTTATCATTCGTATTTTCCAGATACCATTTTGCCCTGCCGATACGATACTGGTTTAAATATTCCCGAAAACTCATTTTCATTTCCCTGTTAAAAAGATGGCTCAGATAATTAGGCGTCACGCCCATGCTTTCCGCAATTTTTTCAATGGACAGGTTTTCCGCATAATGCAGTTTCACACAGGCGAGCGCCTCCTGCACCGCCTTATTCTGCGTCGGATACCGCTGTTTTTTGATCTGCTCATGAAACTCTTCATACAGTTGGCAGATATAACCGCAAAATTCCTCAATCGTATCGCAGGTATCTTCCATTTCCTCCACGGCCAGTTCCCTGGATTTTAATTGACCGGAAGGATATTCCTGGCATATCCGGTACAAAAGATTAATCAGATCCACAGAAAAGTCGTACAGAGTGGTATAGGTATAGGAACGCAGCTTTTGAATTTCGCCAAACCTGCTTTGCAGCGTTTCCTGTACCGTCTGTAAATCATCATTCAGATACTCTCTCTGAATGTTCTCATACATCTTTTTATCTACCAGATAGTGGCTGCTGATCTCTTTGTTATTCTTCTCGTCACTGTAATAAATCAGGGAGACGCGTCCCGTATAAATCTTGTTCCGCACCGCTGTCTTGCTCTGGATAAAAAGGCGGTAAAAATCCTTCATGCAGCCATCCTCTGAAACGCCCATGGAAAAAGAAAGATCAAAAAATTCTTTCGTCATTTCATTCATCTCTAAAAACATCCGGGGAATCTTCTTTTTTCCGCCGGTATTGTTTTTCATTAAAATGAAGGCGGAATCTGACGCAAGCCTTATCAGAAAAAACTGCTCCCCTCCCAGCCACTTTTCGCAAAGTCCCCTCATTCTTTCCATATAATCCTTATGATCGAAGAGCAGTTTTCTTCTGTGACGGTATCGGTCCAACTGGATATACAGGCAGCATACCGCGTCCGTTTCCCCTATCTTCAGGCTTCTCAATCCCTCTTCGAATTCCTCTTTTTCTGAAATTCCCTTTTCCTGTACCAGCTTTTTGATAAAATATTGACTGTCCGAATAAGCGTTCAGCTTTAACGCGTTTTTCTCCTGTTCTTTTGTCTCTATCTGTTCTTTTAAACTTTTCACCAGTTCGATCAGCCGGGATACCTTAATGGGCTTTAGTTCATAAGATATCACGCCCAGACGGATCGCTTTCTGCGCATACGCGAAATCCGAATAACCGCTCAGTAAAATGCATCTGGTATTTTCGTTTATTTCCTGAATTTTTTCAATCAGTTCAATGCCCGACATGCGGGGCATGCTGATATCCGTAATCACGATCTGGGGCTGTTCCGCTTTATAGATCCTGAGCGCCTCCTGGGCTGTCCCCGCCGCAAAAACTCTGGTAATTCCGATCTTTGCCCAGTCAATTCCTTCCTTTATTCCGTTTCGGATATCCGGCTCATCATCCACGATCATCAATTTCATCCGCCTGCTCTCCTTCTGTTCTGTAAGGAATTTTTACCGTTACAACCGTTCCCACATTCACCATGCTTTCAAATGTCAGTCCGTATTCCCTGCCAAACTGCATCTGAATGCGGTCGTGAATATTTTTCAAGGCAAATGCGCCTTCTTTGCCGCTTTCCCGGTCATATATCATATGCCGGATCTTTTCCTCATCCGCTCCAACTCCATCGTCTTCCACATGCAGGTAGAGATCCTTTTCCTTTCGCTGGGCCCATACGCTGATATTTCCCGTTCCGTCCTTTTCGCTCAGGCCGTGCTGAATTGCATTCTCCACCAGCGGCTGCAAAACAAGTTTCACGATCCTGCAATTCAGGTATGCTTCCTCCACATCCACGCAGATCTGAATTCTTCCTGCAAATTTATTTTTTAAGAGGTACAGATAATTTTGCAGATACCGCAGTTCCGCGGCAACCGTCGTAATGGAATCTCCCTGATTGAGCACATGGCGAAACAGTCCGGAAAGGGCTTCAATCCGGTCGCTGACTTCCCAATCCTTCTGTTTTACGGCCGCCCAGTGGATGGAATCCAGCACATTATACAGAAAATGCGGATTGATCTGCGCCTCAAGCGCCTTATATGCGGATTCCTTTTCCCGGATCTGACTGACATAAACCTTATCGATCAGTTCCTTGATCCGCCGCAGCATCTCTTCACAGTTTTCTGTCAAATATCCGATTTCATCCCGTGAAACGGCGGAAAAATGGATATCAAAATTGCCGTCTCTGACTTTGGACAGTTCCCTGGAGAGCTGGTAAACGGGCTGGATGATCGTGCGGTTTTCGATTTTTGAGAAAATGATGCTGAAAATAATCAGAAGCAAGATTGCCAGCAGCATAAATAAAAACAGGGATTTTGACGATGCCAGTATGACCCGGTTCGGTATCATCTGTATCAGTTTCCACCGGGTTCCTTCAATATTCTGATAAACGACCAGCAGGTCGGAGGGATCTCCTTTTGTTTTCAAAACCCCCTCCTCCTGATACAGAACGTCTTCCATTCCGGGATATACCTCCTGCAGCCGCGAACAGATAATTTCCGGATTCGGCGACGACAGGATATATCCCTGTTCGTCAACGATAAACGCCTCCGACCCGTTATCGGACACAAGCGCCATATAGGCCTGGGCAATTTCCTCTTCTTTCACGCTGATGCGCTGCATGCCGATCACATGATTGAATTTTGACACGTCCATAAACGCTCTGATATAGGAAATGACGTAATGCTGATCCGACTCGTTTTCCTGATATGCCAGTTCATAGGCCTGCGTCCAGAAAGCCTTTCCGCCCATCGCAGAGGCCTGTTCTTCAAAAACGCCGTCCTCCCTGGATACTTTGTTTCCGTACTGAAATAACACTTCATTATTGTAACTGATGCTGATGGAGTCAATATAGGATTTGGATTTTACCGCATCCTGCATGGATACGTAAAGACTCCGTTTGGCGGAATCCAGCATGGTGTTCTCCAGCGCATACTACTTACAAAGGCTTTGAATATTATCGTCGATCAGCATCGACAAAGACAGATACTCCGTTTCCTCCACAATGGTCTGAATGCTCCGCTGCGCCTGCTTCATGGAAATTTTGGAGTTCTCAATCATCTTATTTTCCAACTCCGCATAAGAATAGAAAAAAATGACAGAAAAAATAAGAATCATGGGAATGACGATCATGGTAAGAATGCTGAACCTGAATTTTTTGATGATCGACATATCCCGAAATTTTTGCCGCGCCCGTTTTTTCATAATATTGCATGCAGGACAGCATCCCGAAAGAACGCTGCCCTGTTTCCTTTCTTATATGAGTTTTAAAGAATCCTTCTGTCCGTAAAGAACCTCCAGTTCCTTTTTTCCACCGGCATTCTGCCGGTAAATCCCCCAGGCCCTTCCGTTGCACCAGAAGCAGGAAAACTGCTCTGCGTTCAGCTTCGGAGAAAAAGAAATGGTATGTCTGATATTATCACACGTAAAGCCTGTCAGCGCAAGATATACGCCGAAACTTGCCATGGAACGCACGTAATAATTTCCGGATTCCACCTCCGACCAGGGATTTCTTTTATACCCGTCATGTCTGTCCCGGACCGCTTTCACAAGGCTCAGTCCTTCCTCCGTAAATCCCTCAAATAACAGCAGGGAAGCCACCTCATATTCTATTCCGGTCCACACCTCTCCATAATAAGTAAAAGGAAATCTCGGCTTACCGCCTCTCGGCCAGGTACAGGGCGTAAGCCCCGATTCCCCGTTTAAAATAAACGCCCGTTCCCCATGCGTATATTCCCTCGCATGCCGGATGAAATCATGACGGAAAATGGCTTTGACAGCCGATTTCACATGCTCCTTCGGCAGCACATATCCCAGTCCGGCGCAGTGGGCCATAAACTGTCCCAGAAGCTGATCCGCCAGACACCCCTTCCCGTACTGATAACGGTATTTTTCCGGATCTTTGAGAATCTGTTCATAATATTCGCCGTTAAAGCTGAGTTCATCCAGCTTTTTGCTTCCCTTTTCAAATTTCTCTCCGTAAAGCGCCGCCGTTTTTTCATCGCCCAGATGCTCCGCCATTTCCTTCACAGCCTTCAGCGCCGCCAGCCAGATCGTACTCACCATGCTCGTTGCGCCGTACAGTTCCGTATCGTATGTGACATGCTGGGCCTGCTCCAGAACGCCGTCTCCGTCCTGATCCCATGTTTTTTCTGCAAATTCCATGCAGCAAAGGATCTTTTCCCAGCATTGTTTCAGGAAATTCTCGTCCCCGCTGATTTTCCATTCCCGGTAAAAACGAACCACCGTACCGAGCTGACCGTCCGCGGAAGGAATCATATCCCATTGCTCCAGTCCCAGCCCCTTAAAGGTGCGGTAGGCCATATGACCGTTTTCCCGTGTTTCTTTCAAAAATTCGATCCTGCGCATGGAACGTTCCAGTTCCGGAAACAAGTATGCCACCGTCTGCGCATAATTCCAGACATGCGTGCAGGTTCCCGATCCGCATCCGGCTTTGCGGTCAACGCCTTCCCAGCCCAGAAAGTCGCCGCCCTCTATCCGAAAGCAGGTGGGACTGCGCATCACCGTAATATTATTGGCCACCGCTTCCAGCACATATCCCGGCAGCGTCGTCTGATAAAAGGCTTCGCAAAACGTTCCGGACAATTTTTCAAGACGTTCCCTGTTTTGCACCATATAATCTGTCACATCCCAGGCGTCGGCAAACTTTTCCGCATAATAATTCCGGACCGTTTCATAGTTTCCGCATCTGACGTCTTCCAGCGCTTCCATGGAATCCGTCCACCCCTTCACCCGGTTGGGAAAATGCCAGGTAAGAACAAACTCAAAAACCGCCTCTTCTCCCGGTCCGATTACTTTTTTGCTGCATACCGAGCCCACTTTAAAGAAAAAGTGCAGGTAGGTGAAATCAAACAGTTCCGCCATTTTGCAGCCGGCCGACTCCACATAGGAACTTTCTTCCAGACCGCCGTCAGAAATAAAATCCTCCCAGAAGTCCTCGGCTCCGTCCGTCCATTGTCCCAAAAGCCAATAGGGTCGCACGTCCGCTTCCGGGTCCAGTGCGGCAATCGCCATGCTGCCGCTGCTTAAGGAATTTTCCGGCACATTCTGTCCCATCATGAATACGCCTGCGCTGTCCTCACTTTTTCTCTTTTCGTTCACCCGTTCTCCCTGAAAGGTCATAATATCGAACATATCATAGCCGGTAAACCCGACCGCATTGTTCAGGGAGGCGGCGACGGATACTTTCACCGCTTCCGTTCCCGGATTTTTTACTTTGTAACGGATATAAGCGCCGGGCACCCCCGATTCCAGCGCGTTCAGCGGAATAAAGGGCGTATATGCCTCCATCGTCACTGTCACAGGCAGGTCTTTGTCGCAAAAATCCACACTGACGAAAGGATATTTTGCAGACATAGTCGATCCCAAAAGCCTCGGCCATCCCGCCGTCTCGCACCGCAAAAATCCCTGCGGCTTATCAAAGGGCGGCGTATATTCCGACTCCAGCACTTTTCCGACTACCCGTCCGTCCTTTTCCTGCGTTCTTATTGCAAAGAACGTATAGGGATTGATATTTTCCACCGCAGGCTGGTTGAAAATCTGCCAGCTTCGCAGTTCGCCTCTTGCGCCCACCGATATATTGCCGGTTCCGATTCCTCCCAGCAAAAAGTCACAGGCCTTAGCCGTCCGGTCATAGCTTTTCTGGGAATGATCCGTATAGATTTCTGTCTGCGGATAAATTCTGTCCTCATTTTTCATGTCAATCGTTCCCTTTCATTCCTTCCGCTATTCCTGTACTGCTTCCTGTCTGAGCGTTTCCATCTGTTCCAGCAGAGAATCCAGATCGCTTATTCCCAGACAGTAGTCCTCAATCAGCACATCCTGCCAGAATGCGTTCATCTCCGTGGAAACATACATCAGTTCCGAACCGTAAATTCTGGTTTTTAAATCTGCAAATTTCTGTACCAGGGGATCGGAGGATGAAACGTTGATATTCACCGGCGCAAATCCCTGATCGGCATGTATCTGCTGCATTTGCTCGCTGGTAAATTCCTTCAGAATTTCCACAGCCGCTTCCGGGTTTTGGGCGTTGGAAGGAATGAAATATGCGTCCGCGCCTCCCAGACTGATATTTTCCGATCCCGCCTTCGGCCATGCCGCAATGCCGATTTCAAACTCACAACCGTCGGCAACCATTCCGGATACCGCATTCACGTCTCCGATGATCGCCACTTTTTCCTGATGGAACGCCGCAATCACTTCATCTCTGGTGGTAATCATCGCCCCGTCCTTCGGATACCAATAGCCCTTATCATATAATTCTTTCGTCTGCTCCAGGCATTCTTTCAGCAACGGATCCGTTGCTTCGATTTCGCCGTTTCCCCATTGTTCCATCGTTCCCGCATCGTTGGATTTACTCAGCAATGCGTTTCTGGCCATAAAATCATTACAAAGTCCGCATATCGCATAAGGGTAAACATCCGTCTTTTCATCGATCTGCGCGCATACCTCCATGAACTGTTCCCAGGTCCATTCGTCCGGAATCGTAATTCCCGCCTCCGCCAGAAGATCCGCATTATAGTAGAAGTTGGCGTACACGCCCGTCATAGGAATGGAATAATATTTTCCGTCATATTTTCCCACCTCAACCAGACTCTGATCCAGGCTGTTTAACCATTCGCTGTCATTCTCCGTCAGATAAGGCGTCAGATCCAAAGCCTGTCCCGCATCCACATAGGTTTTCATATACTGCCCCTGCTTAAAATAAATATCTGCGGGTTCTCCGGAAGCGATCCCCGTTTTAATCACCGTATCCAGATTCTCGGTATCCACTTCCAGAAGTTCAATCTCATACTTGTCCGCAAACTTTTCTTTAATGGCGTTCCAGATCGGTTCCTGAGAGGTGGTGGAAGTAACCACCGTATAGCAGACAACCTTTGTTTTTTCCTGATCTTCTTCCTGCACAGTAGCGCCGCTCTCCTCCGCATTCTGCACATCCGCCCCCTGCTGTAATGCACTGTCATTTTCTCCGCTGCCGCCGCATCCGGCAAGCGCCCCTGCAAAAACCAGCAACGCCGTCATAACTGCCCAAAATTTTTGATTCATATTCCCTCTCCTTTTTCTGTTCGTTTTCCTGTTCTTTTTTCATTTGGAACGGTCCCGTTTTCCATTTTCATTTTACGAAATCATGCCGGAACAAAACAGGTCGAAAATCTACGAAAATATCCTGTTTTCTATGATCTGTCATTTCCGTTTTTTTCATACGTTATCCCTTCACGGCGCCGCTGGACAAGCCCTGTACAAAATACTTCTGTAAAAAAGCAAAGAGAAACACCAGCGGCAGGATGACGATACAGATTGCAGCGGACATCGGCCCCCAATCCGTCGAAAACTGCTGCTTAAAGCTGACAATGCCGATCGGAAGCGTGCCAAACCGGGAGGTTGCCGTGGACACCGACGCCCACAGCAATTCTCCCCAAAGGCCGACAAAATTAAAAATCGCATTCGTTGCTGTAGCGGGTTTCATGATCGGCATCGCAATCCTGAAGAAACACTGCAATTCAGAACACCCGTCTATTCTGGCCGCTTCCATCAGTTCCCGGGGAATTGTATCGAAATAATTTTTATAGATGAGAATCGTCATCGGTAATCCCCAGCCGATATATGGTAGAATCAGCGTCAGATAACCGTTGAGCAGCTTCATTTTGCTCATCAAAAGATACAGCGGCATGATAACAGATTCCAGCGGCATGAGCTGGGTTGCCAGGATAATGGCAACCGCCGCCGCGCTGACATAGCGAACCTTAAGTCTGGACAGCGCATATCCTGCCAGCGCGCCGCAGATGAGAATCACAAAAACGCTCACGCCTACGACGATGACGCTTGTCCGAAAATATACGCCGATCCTGCTGGTCGTCCATGCGCTGTCATAATTGGACCATTTGAATACTTTGGGGATTCCCCATATATTGCTGTAAAATTCAGACGTGGCTTTTAAGGACGTCAGACCTACAAATATGATCGGGTACAGCGTGACTAAAACAAAACACAGCACGATCGCCCGGCATATGAAATCCGTTGCATTTCGCTTAAAATTCATAGCTTTCTCCTTTCATCACCCGTTTTGTCACCAGTACAACTGCAATCACCACAACCGCCATCAGCACGCCCATGGTGGAGGAATAGCTGAATTTGCTGTATGTAAAAGCCGTTTTCTGCATGTAGATCGGAACGGTCATAGACAAATTAGCCGGTCCTCCTTTGGTCAATACATAGACCAGATCATAGGTTTTAAAGGCATTGAGCAGCACAAAAATCATGGAAAGTCCGATCGTCGGCCGAATCAACGGCAACAGAATATGCGTCATTTGCTGCCGGTACGTCGCCCCATCCATTTTTCCCGCTTCCAGCAGGGTGGAAGGCACCTCCTGCAGCGCCACAAAGCACAGCATCATGGGCATCCCCAAAAGCCGCCAGATGCCGACAAAGATGATGCACCAAAGCACGGTGGCCGAATTTTCCAGCCAGGCAGTGGTCAGATTTTCAAGACCGATCAGACGCAGCAGTTGATTTAACAATCCCATATCCGAATTAAAAATGAACGTAAACAAAAGTCCGATGATCGATACCGGAATCATGGAAGGCATAAAGATAATCAGACGGTAAAACGCGCCTTCCTTTTTTCCCAGGCGATAAATCATCATAGCAAGAAAAAGTCCCAAAAGCGTGGCTCCGATCATCGTAATCACAGCGATCATCACGGAATTTTTCAGACTTCTCAAAAAAAGCGCGTCTCCGAAAGCCTTCCGGTAATTGTCCAGAAACACAAATTCTTTTTCATGAAATCCGTCCCATTCCTGAAAGGATAGCACGATGTTCCATATGCCCGGTATCAAAAATGCAAAAAATACAAAAACATAGGCCGGCAGCAAAAATCCAACACTTAAAAGCAGCTTATCCCGTTTTCTTTTTCTCATTCCCAAACTCCTTCCTGCAATCTGATTTCCACTTTGGTATCCGCAGGCGCAAGCAGGATTCCCCGATCCGTTCTTTTCACCGCCGCATTCTGAACCTCCGCTATATCATATACGTTCCGCAAAAGAATTGTCAGTCCTTCTGTCAGGCGGGAAAGTTCCACTGTCAGATTGCCCTGCCGCAGCACAGCTTCCGCATGAAATACCCTTTCGCCGTCCGTGGCCGCCACATCGCAGACCGCCTTCTCTCCTTCCGAAAGGCAAAAGATCTGAAGCTGCAGGCCATCCGTATAATCATAGTCCGGTTTTGTCAGGCAGTTCCCCACCGCAAGAATCGTTCCCTCGCGGACATAAAGCGGTAAAGAATGGAAATCATAGGTTTCTTTGTACCAGGCCGGTCCTTGCCTGCATTCGCCCGACAGT
Organism: Eubacteriales bacterium; assembly: GCA_030524745.1. Lineage (GTDB taxonomy): Bacteria > Bacillota > Clostridia > Lachnospirales > Lachnospiraceae > Gallintestinimicrobium. Next base: position 70,940 of record JAUNGC010000009.1, read on the forward strand.
AAATGGGTCCAGTTTCCCTGCGGCAGATAATATTCCACCCATTGATCTTCCCGAAAGACGGGCGCCACCAGCAGTTTCTCCCCCAGCATATACTGCATATCCAGATAAGCCGAAGCCGGATCCTGTTCAAATTCCAGCGCCATGGGACGCATCAGCGGAATCCCCGTTTCATGCGCGTTCACCGCCTGCTCGTACAGATACGGCATGAGCGAATATTTCAACTGCGTAAACTCCCTGCATACGTCGCAGGCTTCTTCATCATAAAGCCACGGCACCCGATAGCTTTTCGACCCGTGCAGTCTGCTGTGGGAGGAAAGCAGACCGAACTGTACCCAGCGTTTGTACAGCGCCGGAGACGCCGTCATCTCAAAACCGCCCATATCGTGGCTCCAGAACGAAAAGCCTGACATCATAAAGGACAAGCCGCCCCGCAGCGTCTCCGCCATGGAAGAAAATGTCGCGCAGCAGTCTCCTCCCCAATGCACCGGAAACTGCTGGCAGCCTGCTGTGGCGCTTCTCGCAAACAGCACAGCCTCTTTCTCCCCTTTTTCTTCCTTCAGCAATCCGAATACGCAGGAATTATACAGATAAGTGTAATAGTTGTGCATCGCCATGGGATCGGAGCCATCCCAATATGCAACGTCAATCGGGATTCTCTCCCCGAAATCGGTTTTGAAACAATCCACTCCTGCATCCAGCAGTTCCTTTAACTTTCCTTTATACCATTCTGCCGCCTCCGGATTCGTGAAATCCACCAGCCCCATGCCCGGCTGCCAGTTGTCCATCTGCCGCACGCCTTTCCTGTCCGCCCGCTTCAGCAAATATCCGTTTTCCATCCCTTCCAGAAACACGTCCGTCCCCTGGGCGATATAGGGATTGATCCACACGCAGATTTTCAACCCCTGTTCCTTATAGCGTTTCAACATGCCCGCCACATCCGGAAACATTTCAGGGTCCCAGTGAAAATCGCACCAGTGGAACGCCCGCATCCAGTAACAGTCAAAGTGAAAGACCCGAACCGGTATCTCTCTTTCCCGCATTCCCGCCAGAAAAGAATTGACCGTGTTTTCATCATAATTTGTGGTAAAGGAAGTGGTCAGCCACAGCCCGAAAGACCATGCCGGCGGCAGGGCCGGCCTTCCGGTCAGACCCGTATACCGTTCCAGGATCTCTTTCATATTCTGACCGCCAATCAGATAATACCGGATTTCCTCACCCGGAACCGACATCCCCACATATTCCACTTTTTCGCTGGCAATTTCAAAAGAAACGGGATCCGCATGGTTCGCAAATACACCATACCCCCGGTTTGTCATATAGAACGGAACATTTTTATAGGAAATCTGCGATGAAGTTCCCCCGTCCTCGTTCCAGCAGTCCACCGTCTGACCGTTTTTGACAAACGCCGTAAACCGTTCTCCCAGCCCATACACGCATTCTCCGGGCTGCAGGGAAAGTTCCGTCACCATGTAGGGCTGATAAGACGCCTTCATATAATGATGTTGGGGAAACATCGTCGCTCTCTCCCTGCCGTACTGCGCATATCCCAGATTATGAAATCCGCAGGAAGTCAGCAGCCGTCCGTCCTTTTCATAGGTGAGCAGCCATTCCTTCTTATTCACTCTCACCAAAAAACTGCCGTCCGCCATCACAACTTCTTTTTCATTTTCCTGTATCGTAACCGGAACGGGCTCCTCGTTTTTATAAAATTCCGGTTCCTTTTTCCGATAGCCCTGAAAGTGATAACTGCGCACCCGAAAAATATGTTTACCGGCGCTGACGATTTCCGTTGTGATTGTGGCCGTATCCAGCGCATCCGACCGGTTTTCTATTTTCTTTACCGGCGCTGTAATCCTGATTCCGCCCGCAATCCGTTCCACCCGGAACGTCTGCGCCGCATACTGCATATTTGCCCGCTCATTTTTTTCCCAATATCCTTCTGTGAACTTCATAAATTCCTCCTTCCGGCGGCATTCTGCCTTTCTGCCGGCCGCATTCCTTTTTTCTTCTTCCACTCCCATTTTAAAATTTGCCGCGGGCGAATAATATCCTCAAACCTACAATAACATCCCTTGCCGTAATAGAAAAAATTGCTGAATTTCATAAATATGAATCAGAAAACAGAAATCAGATAACAGAAAACCGCCCGGCAGCATTTGTTATAGCTGCCGGGCGGTTCAAATATATGATTTCAATGATACGGAATCCATTTATCCCTTCATCAAAGGCTCGTCCTTTTCTGCTTATCGAGTAAATCCAGAAGCGCATCCTCTCCAACGCTGATCCAGGCATCCTCCTCTTCGGCATTCAGTCCCAGAAACTGCGCCAGTGTCCGCTCATCGTCTGAGTTATTCCATTCCTCCACATAGTCGTCGATCGCTTCAAACTCCAGCTTTCCAGCCAGATACAATTCCTTAAAATCCGCCATGCTCATTCTCCGATCGCTTCTTTTAAAACAGCTTCTACGGCCTCTATCGTAGGTACCCCCTCCATTCTCTTCACTCCATCCACAAAAAAGCAGGGAACATAGTAGTAATCCAAAGAATCCGCCAATGCCGTATCCACGTTCTCATCCACTTTGCGTATTTTAACGTTCCGATACTCCTCATGCTCTTCCATCAGTTCATCCAGCATCTGATTCGCTCTGCGGCAATGGGGACATCCCGCCATCACCATCATCAGTACATCCTTCATTGATTTTGCGCCTCCTTCGGTATTCTCTGTTACCCAGTATAATCCCGTTTCTTTTTCGCGTCAATTCAATTTATTTATCTGCAGATATACGCAATTTATTCTTTTGCAGATATCCGCATCGATGTCACAGGAACGCTGCGCCGTTATGATCGCCTGGATTTTTCACAGGAAAATAGACCGTATAGGTCTGGTTTCCAATCTCCTTGAGCGGCTTAAAATAAAAGCCCCTCATTTGATTCACAGTCTTGTAAAGACCGGTCCATTCATACCATTCTCTTTCGTGATAAGGCTGAATCATGGTTTCCGGTTTGTCTATATTCCCGATCAATGTGCGTTCCTCAGATACCAGACCGCCAAGCACAACCGGACCATCCATAAAAGCAACCGTGTGCGGTTCATCAGGCAGCGCGCAGCAGGTAATTCCTTTCGGAAGAATGACGTCCACGGTATCATGGCTCCATTCCCTGGAAATCACAGCAAAACTCTCCTTTTTCCCGTAACGGATCTCTTCCCCGTTTACCAGGACCCTGGCTTCCTGCTTCAGCCACCAGGGCAGGCGAATCCGCAATTCAAAGGCGACCGCCTCCTTCGCTTCAATATCATAACGCATCTGAACGTATCCGGGTCTCTCATCCGTTTTTGTGGAAACCGGATTAATCGTCAGAAAATCCCCCGCCAGATCCGCCGCTTTCTGAACGACACGCACGGGAACTCCCGCAAAGGCGGTATCAATTTCTGCCGGAATAAATTGCGCCACCGTCAGGCCCTTTTCCGATTTATAATAAACAAATTCTCTGTATTTTGCATTCGCCTGTATCAGTGTACACTGACAACACCAAAAGTCATCTGTTCCCCAGTTTTTGCGGGAGCCTGCTGCCAAAGGCAAAAAATAGGAAATCAGACCGGAAGAAGGAAGAAGCTTATCCTCCGCCTTATTATTATGCACCGCTTCCCAGAATCCCTGCGCCATCAGACCATTCTCAATATTTCTTTCCATGTAGTCCAGATATTCCGCTTTACCGCTCCAGCGATACAAATAGTCCGCCAGACGAATCATGTTATATACCACGCAATGTTCCTGATTGAGCGCGCTCAGTCTGGTCCCAAGCTTCTGTCTGGCAGTCCAGAGTTCCGCATCGGTCTGCCCGCCGGTTGCAAAAGTTCCTCTCTGCGTAACCGCCAGGTCCCAGTAGTTTTCCACGATTTTACGGTACCGGTCTTCTCCGGTCACTTCATATGCTCTGGCGCAGCCATGAATATCCGGAATCGTCATGTTGGCATGCATATTGGTTAAAACATCCTCGCCGCGCAGCACAGGCTCCGTCAGTTTAGGTCTTTCATACCTGCGCATCAGTTCCAGATGCTTCGGATCTTTGGTAACGGCATATAAATCCGCCCACAGTTCCATCATTCCGCCGGTTTCCTCCAGATCCATCATCAAATCCATGTTTCCCCTTGTGATGTCTGAAGTAAACCGGTAAAACCAGTCCGCGCACCCCTTCAGAATTTCCAGCGCCTGCGCATTCTCCGCAAACTCATACATATCCAGAAGGCCCATCATGGTCTTGTGACAAACATACTGCGGCGCCCAATAATGATATCCTTTTTTAAGTCCATACAGAAATTTTTCCGGAATGGAAAAGGCCCAGCCGTCTCCGTTTCGTTCCTGACAGCGTCCGAGTTCAGAAACCACGTAATCCGCTCTTCCCTTCAGTTCCATGTTTCCGGTCTCCTGATACAGCCTGGCCGCCGCGCTCAGCCAGTGTCCGGTAAAAGTGCCGCGAATCTGACAAACCGGGTTATCCCAACTGTCATGGATCGGCATATCGGCAAGGCGTTCCCTGAGCAAACCGTTCAATCCGGCCTCCGTATAATAGCTGAAAAGCAAATATTCCGGTTTGTGTTCCATCATATAAGCCAGATTCCTGTCTCTTTTCACAGCCTTTTCAGAATCCAGAAGTCTCACGTTCTTAATTTGCGTTTCATTTTTAATCGCACCATTCATTTCATGTTCCTCTATATTTTATAACATGTTCCTCTATATTTCATAAGTTGCAATAGGCGGGCGTACTGCAGGGCGCATCCCACAGCAGCTTCAATTCCTCATCCATACGGCAAAAGGACAGGCTCAGTCCGGCAGTCTCCTGCGTGGTAATAAAGTTTCCGGTCACGCCGTCATAGATCTCGATTCCTTTCGACTTCATATAGTCCGCCACATCCTGATAAAACACGCTTAATTCCATCATCGTAGCGGCTCCGGCTCCGTTCAGAAGCAAAACCACCTCGTCCCCTTCTTGATACGGCAGATCTTCCAGAAGCAAGTCACAGACCTGCCTGCAAATTTCACGGCTGCCCGTAAAAGGAATCGTATTTTGTCCGCCCTCTCCATGGATTCCGCCGCCCACTTCAACTACTCCCTCAGGAACGTCAAACATCACTTCACCGGTCAGCGGATGCGTCCCGGAAAGCCATGAAACGGACAATGTCCGGGTATTATCCCTCGCCTTTTCAAATACCCTCGCGCATTCCGCCAGGGACGCCCCCGCTTCCGCCGCTGCGCCGGCGGCCTTTACGGAAAACATCATACCGGCCATTCCTCTGCGTTCCTCCTCAAATCCCTTTGGCGCGGACGCGATATCATCGTAGAACAAAACTTTCTGCACATCCATTCCCGCATCCAGCGCCATGGCATATGCCATATTGCCGTTCAATACGTCCCCCGCATGATTGGCGATTGTAAGAAGAATCGGACTCCCGTCGTCTATCGCTTTTATTCCTTCAAAAAAAACTTCTCCCGACTGAGCGGAAAAAATCTCGCCCAGGCAGTCCAGATCATACATCCCTTTTCCGACCCATCCCATCAAACCGGGTTCATGGCCGCCGCCATTGCCGACCACCAGTTTCACCTTTCCCTTTTCCTTTGGCACGCGGCGCACCATCTGATGAGTTCCCTCATTCAGTTTCAGCCTTTTCGCGTTTTCCAAGGCGAACCCGCGCATGGTTTCATTCATGATATCAGCTTTATCATTCAATAATTTACGCATATATTCCCCCGTTTTCTCTGCCGTCCTCACTCTTTGGCTTCTTCATACATCGTCTCTATCATCAGCGCTATCGTGGTCGCTCCTGCATCCACGAATCCGATCGACTTTTCCCCCAGAAAGCGTGCGCGCCCCTTACGCGCCTGCATATACCTGGTCTTTTCGGCTCCCTCCCGTGCCGCCAGGGCAGCTTTTTTCAACGACTCCTTCAGCGTCAGTCCTTCCTTACAGGCGTCGTCCAAAGCATAACAGGCCGGCGCCAGCGCGTCCACCAGCGTGCGGTCCCCTTCTTTTGCGCCGCCCAACATCTGGATTCGTTCCAGCCCTTTTGCAAAAAGGATCTGAAATTCTTCAATCTCCCAATCCCCTTCCTGCTCCAGCTTTCTGACGCCGGCCTGAAAAAAACTTCCCAGAATAGGACCTATTGCGCCTCCCATGGAAACAGAAAGCGTATGGCCAACCGTTTCGCATATCCGGGCCGGTGTAGAATAAGATTCCGCTTCCAGCTTTTTCTTCACTTCCCCAAAACCTCTCGCCACGGTCGTCCCATGGTCTCCATCCCCAATCCGGCTGTCCAGCCTGCATAGTTCTTCCTCGCTGGATATCAGTCTGTCACATATGGCAAGAAACATTTGTTTCACGTCTTCCGCTCTCATTTTCCCCATCCCTTTCCATTTCTCATCCTTTTACCGCGCCGACCGTAATTCCCTTCACAAAATACTTCTGGAAAAAAGGATACAGTACCATGACAGGTAAAGCGCCCAATACGGCTACCGCCATTTTCATACTGGTGGAGGGCACAGGCATTCCTACCACTCCGGCTCCGGCCGCTTTTTTCATCGCTTCCGCATTCAGGAGCATTTTGTTCAATATGACCTGAATATTGTACAACCGATCGTCATTCACATAGTACAAACCGTTTAACCAGTCATTCCAATACCCCAAACCGATCAACAGTCCTACCGTGGCCAGAATGGGCAGCGACATCGGAAGCACCACGCTAACCAGCAGTTTCAATTCTCCCGCCCCGTCGATTTTGGCCGCGTCGATGACTTCCTCCGGAATATTGGAGGTAAAATAGGTTCTCATCATAATCACGTTAAAACCCGACATCAAAAGATTCGGTACCAGCAGCGCCCAGACCGTATCCTTTATGTGAAAGGTCCGCGTCCACATCATGTAGCTGGATACCAGTCCGCCATTGAACAGCATTGTAAAAAACAGAAAAAAGGCGAGAAAATTACGCGCCGGCAGTTCTTTTCTGGACAGCGGGTAAGCGAACAGCGTAGTGATCGTTAAACTGACAACCGTTCCCATCAAAGTCACGCCGAAGGAAATCAGATACCCCTGCAGGATGGAAGAACTTCCTCCCAGCAACAGATTGTAGGCCGTAAAGTCTATATCTTTCGGAAGGAGACCATATCCTTCCCGGATCAGGGTATGTTCCGAAGTCATGGATGAAGAAATCAAAATGAGAAACGGAACAATCACGCAGATCGTCAGGATGCTCAGCACCACATTCGCTGCAATATGTATTCCTTTACTTTTTCCAATCATAATTTTCCTCCTAAAACAGTGCGCTGTCTTTATCGATTTTCCGGACAATCAGATTGGCCGCCACCACCAGTACGAATCCCATAAAGGCCTGATATAAGCCGGCCGCCGCCGTCATGCCGATATTATTGGATTGGACCAGTCCCCGATATACATAGGTATCGATGGTATTTGTCACATCCAAAAGCGCTCCCTGATTCATGGGTACCTGATAGAAAAGGCCGAAATCGGAATAGAAAATTTTACTGATATTCATCAGCGTCAATATGATGATTGTGGGTTTCAGGCAGGGCAGCGTAATATGTAACGTTTGTTTCCAATATCCCGCCCCGTCTATGGCCGCCGCCTCATAATACCCTCTGTCTATCCCTACCAGATTGGAATAGTAGAGGATACAGTTATATCCAAAAGACTTCCACAGATATACGATACAGAGAATCACCGGCCAGTATTTCGGCGTCGTATACCAGGAAACCGGATCCTTTCCCAGAAGCTTTAAAAGCGTGGTATTCAGAAATCCGGTGCTTTCATTCAGAAAGGCGTACGCCAGATAGCTGACAATTACAATGGAAATCAGAAAAGGAAGCAAAATGACAGTCTGATAAACCTTTTTGATACATGCGCGCCCCACTTCGTTCAAAAGAATCGCCACCATAATTGCCATGACAGTTCCCAGCAGAATGAATACCAGATTATAACAAAGCGTATTTCTGGTAATAATCCAGGCATCTTTTGTTTTAAATAAAAATTTGAAATTTTCCAGTCCTACATTCGGACTTTTGTATATGCCGTCTTTAAAATTATAGCGCTTAAAAGCCAGAACAATGCCCGTCATGGGCAGGTAATTGTTAATCAACAGGTAAATAATACCGGGAACCATCATCAGATATAACGCAATATACCTTCCCAGCCTCTTCCTTTTTTTTCCCATCGTTGCCTTTCTCCTTCCATGCGGATTTCCGAAAGCATCTATTCCCATCATTCCTAAATTAATGCAAAACCGGATGTTCCATTTTGCCGGAACATCCGGTTTTTCCGGCCATCTCACACATCAGTTCTCTTACTGTGAATTCCTTGTGTCTTTTCCGGTGTTTTTACCGCATTTTGGCAGATCAGTTATTTTTCGCAAGCCATGCGTCCAGTTGCGCCTGCTTTTCAGCAATGATCGTATCAATGCCGGCCGCCTTCAATTCCTCAATAAATACAGGAATCGTCTCGTCAGGATTGAGAACGCCCAATTCCAGTCCGTTTACATACTTGGTTCTCACGTTCTCACAGGCAGTGATTTCATTCAGAACCGCGGAGTTATCCCAGGTAAAGCCCTTTGCTATGGAATTGTGAGCCGATTCGTTAAACTCAGTAAGCTGATCCCAAAGATCCAAAGGATCCCCTTCTCTTACGGGCGTAATCATCTGATTCGGAACCGCCCAGCTAAATACCGTATAACCGGTGCTGTTGGCGTCTTTTCCTTCCGGATAATCAATCACATTATTTTCCTTATCGGTATATACCCAGTGCTCTCCTTCGATACCGTTTGTGAACAAATTGGCAACTTCCGGATCGTTGTATAACAAATCGAGAATCTGCATCGCTTTTTCCGGCTGCTCACAGCTTGCAGGAATGCAGTAACAGGAAGCTACCTGGTTTGTCGTGGACACTGCAGGATAAAGTTCTCCTGTCAGCAGTTCCGTTCCCGCCTCGGCGCTCGCCTGTCTGGTAACGCCGGGTTTGAGTTGACCGAAGGTGAAGCATCCCACAGCTCCGATCGTTGTCATAGAACTATCCGTATTGCTGGTGGCGTCGGGCATGATCAATCCTTTCTGGTTCCAGTCATACATACGATGAACCAGATCTGTCCATGTATCGGTCTCAAACCAGTTTACAACGGTAGGATCATCGTCAAAAATGTTTTCCAGAACGCCCCAGCCATCTCCCAGGTCGTCGCAGGGCAGAAATCCCTGCAGGCCGCCGTTACTGGATACCAGAGGATAATAATCCGTATTATCTCTCACCTGCGTCAGAACCTCTTCCACATCATCCAGCGTCTTAATCGCATCCACGTCGATTCCCAACTGATCCACTACATTTTTTCGGATGGCGAATCCGGAATTGGAGGATTTATCTTTGTTCATGGGCACGCCGTAAATCTCGCCGTTTACAGTCACGCATTTCCAATCCGCTTCGCTGATGCTCTCCCATGTCTGCGACGCATGCTCCGGGAGCAGTTCCGTCATGGAACAGAGTTGTCCGTTGCTCACCAGATTGGACATGGACATTTCCCATGTCATCAGCGGGAACAGATCCAGCTTTTCACCGGAAGTCAGCATCAGATTCAACTGATCCACCGTATAACCTTTCATAATTTCCACTTCAATATTATAAAGTTCTCTGGTTTTTTCGGAAATGGCCTCGGATACGGCTTTTGCGGCTTCCGTCGTTCCGTCTCCATAGGCAATGATTTTCACCACATAGGGTTCTTCATCGGATGAAGATACAGAATCAGTATCCTCTTTTGCGCTCTCCTGAACCGCCTGTGTCCCGGAGTCCGCACTGCCGCCTCCGCTCTCCCCCGCACAGCCTGCCAGCAAGGAACATACCAGAACAAAACTTACCCCCAATGATAATAGTTTTCTCATCTTCATAATCTGCTCTCCCATCTTCATATCTTTCTTTTCAGAATTCCTGTCTTAGTCTGTTCTCAGATGTTATTTTCATACCGGTATGCTTATATATTATCATCCGTATTCGGTTGTCTCCACCAGATTTATGATCTGTCATTGTCACTTTTCCGACCTGATTCTCCCAATTATGTCACGGACTTCCCCTCTTTATTTCCAAATAAATCACCGGAGAAATTCTTTTATTTTTATGGAAAAGGCAGGGGATGCCTCCGCACTGCGGCGATATCCCCTGCCTTTTTTCATATTTTTGCTTCTCTTCTACTCCTGCTTATCCTCCCGTTCCTCAGCAGGCGTTTTTCCCATTACCTTTTTATACATTTGAGAAAAGTGTGAAAAATTGTCAAACCCCACCTGCGCCCCAATCATGCCGACAGAAAAGGTCGTGTTTTTCAACAAGTTCCTCGCCGTGCGCATTTTTTCCAGAATGATATATTCTTTCAGAGAAATCCCTTTTTCTTTTTTAAATATTCTTGACAGATAATCCTCGTTCAAATTTACCATGGCAGCCAGTTCGCTCCTGCGAATATCTTTCTCGATATTACAGTGGATATACTGTATGACTGTTTCCACATAATTATTGTCCTCCGCCTTTCCGGACCGGTCAAAATAATCCGTCACCAGACTTATCATTCTTTTCATTCCGTCAATGGATTGATAGGCATTGACCGAAATTTCCGTCCCCTCCTGTCCTCCCAGAAACTGATCCACGGATATGGCCTGTTTTTCACAGGCTGACATAACGGCCTGCATGAATTTCAAATAGAATTCTTTCAGGCTTTGGGCGTTCATTCCCTGTTCCAGATACCGGAAGGCCTTTTCACCAACCTCCCGCGCTTTGCCGCCAACCAGTTCCATTGCCCAGTTCTCCATCTCTGTCAGAACCGAACTGCTCCTTCCAGCCGGATTTCCTTTCTGGAAAACGCCCTTCTGCCGCGCCACATTGTCCTGCTGCATCCGTTTTACCTGATGAATCTGTTCCTGCAGACCGGACAGCGGGCCGAATGTTCCCATATAACATGCGATCTGGGCCGTATAGTATGTCCAACTCATTTCCTGAAACATTTCCAGTTTCTTTTTCACCGTGCCTGTCGGCGGTTTTTCTCCGCGGCACTGATAAAAGAGAATGGCATACTGATCTTTCCCCAAAGCCACATTCAGAAGCCGGATTCCGCTTTCCGCAAAAAGTTCTGTCAAAATGTTGGAAAAGGCATAGCGAAACAAACCGCTTTCCAGACGTTCCTCCTTTTGCCAGTCAATCACCTGCAAAATGCAATATGCCACGCTGGCGTTCTCTGTCAGATCGATTTGAAACTGATTCAGCTTCCTTAAAATGCGCTCCAGATCCGCCTCATTTCCGCTCAGCCAATCCTGAAGAAATCCGTCCAGCAGCAGATCCCTGTTTTCATAAAAATCCTTTCCATAAGCGGAATACCTCTTCTGCTCCGTTTCCGAACGGATCTTACCGCACACCCGCAGTATGGCGGCTTCGATTTCACCATAGGGCGCGGGCTGCAAAATATAGTCAAAGCTGTTGAGCCGGATAGCCTCTTTCGCAAATTCAAAATCCGCATGTGCGGTCAGGAAAATACATTCGATCCGGCTGTCATATTCTTTTGCCCAGCGATACAAAGTCAAACCGTCATCTCCGGGCATTTCAATGTCACACAACAGAATGTCAACCCGTTCCCGCTGTATGATCTGCCTTGCTTCATCCGCATTATAGGCCGCCCATATCCGATCCACGGGAAGTTCCTGCCATCGGATCCCTTTCATCATTCCGTTGACCACATTCTCCTGGTCGTCAATGATCAGCACATTCATCCCCTGCATTCTCCTTTCTGTCTTTTTCCTCCTCTATCGGAACCAGAATCTGCACACAGGCGCCGCTTCCCGTCATATTGGAAAACAGAAACGTCGCCCGGTCTCCGTAGATCAGAGAAAAGCGGTGTTTCACATTCTGAACGCCCACATGCTTTCCGTCATAGCTTCCTTTCCCCTTTCCGTTCAGTTCTTTCAGGCTCTTCTCTGTAAATCCTGGTCCATTGTCCATAATCAGAATGGAAAGATACCTTTCTCCATCCCCGGACAAGCTGCTGACGCGAATCTGCATTTTGAGCGGCCTGTCCGTCCTGCTTCCATGCTTAATTGCATTTTCCACAAAAGTAAGAATAGAAATGGGCGGAATTTCAAATTTTTTCAAACGCTCCTCTATCTGAATCTGACACGAAACCGAATAAGAGGAAGTAAGCAGAGAAAGCAGGCAAAAATTTTTCACACTCTCAAGTTCCGTTTCCAGCGGAACCAACTGAAAATCATCTCTCATAATAAACCTGAGATGCTCCGACAATACCAGAATCGTTTGCTGAATTTCCCGGGATTTTCCTTCTTCGGCCAAACCATATAAATTCTTCAGACAATTCAGAAAAAAGTGGGGACGTATCTGAATCTGCAAATATTGCAACATAGCCTGCTGCGTCTCAATCTTATATTCATAGGAGGCAATTTTCAGGGTCCTGATCTCTTCCATCATTTTATTAAAAGCCTGCGACATCGTGTTGAATTCCAGAATCTGATGATCCTCATTCATCTTCGCCTCAAGATCCCCATTGCAGATTACATTCATCGTTTCGATCAGTTTTTGAAAAGGTTTCAGATATTTTTCTTCCAGCATGCGGAAACTGATCCATAATAAAAACACCAGCACCACCGTAATCAGCATAAAGAGGAGCGGCATCCTGTCAGAACTCATAAATATTCCATAATTCGGAACCGCATATATGATCCAGACAGGCAGATTCTCCATCTTTTCCTGAACGATCAGATAACGCATCCGACTTCCGCTGAAATAATAATCGCCAGCTTTTGCTTCCTTCAGGCTGATCCCGCTTCCGTCTGCTTCGTCTCTGGAAGTAATCGGATTCATATTGATATCCGCAAAGAAAAGAAAGGCGTCTTCATCACTGCCCGGAACATTCTGCGGTATCTGCGTCCGTTCCAAATCATAAAGCCCCATAATATATACATTGCTTCTGAAAAAGACGCGCGCCAGATAACTTCTGCCGTTAACTTCACAGATTTTCCATCCTTCCCGGATCAGTTCTTCATTTTCCGCATGTTCCCTGAGTATTGTTTTAAAACTCTCTTTATCCGAATAGCTGTAACTTCCGTTATCCACATATGCTTCACGAATCAATTCGCTCTCCGCATCCAGGATAATACATCCGCTTACCCCCGTATTCGTTGCAAACATCCTGCGAAACTTACCGATCATATTCTGCATACAACCGTACTTTTCATATAACGTTCTGGCATAAACCAGCGATTGAAAATCGCTGTCGTTTGCCATAATATCCACTATGGACTTCTGCATGGAATTTATTTCGTTTTCCATCTGATTTTTATAAATATAAATCAGATTATTTCCTGTCTCAGCCAGACTTCGGTTAATCGATCGAAGCGCATAGACATTGTAACTCACCAAAAACAAAATAAAAGGAATCACAAAAATCATCAAAGCATGTTTAATCTGCTTACCGGATGTCAGTCCCCTTTTATTACTCCCCACTGCATGTCTGTTGATTTTCATTCTCTCAATATCCCTTTTCTCCAGTTTTACGCCTGTCTTCACACCTCTCCGCCAGTCTCAATGGGTACTGAAACTATAATAATGCTTTTGCAGGTGCGTCCCTTTCTCCAAATGAAGACAGGCAACTTTGTAATATTGATTATATCTTATAAACCGCTCCTGTTACAACTTTATTATAGGGCGGTTTATTATAGAGCGGTTCCGTACAGGGGGATTCTATGTCACGAGTTAATCACTTTTTGCCTTTAGCCAGAATATCCTGCCATGCCTCCTCGTCTATCTCCTCGTCATGGAACAGTTTTCGTCTGTCCTTCTCCGTAATCTTCCGGATGACTCTGCATGGATTGCCTGCCGCGATACACCAGTCCGGGATGTCCCTTGTCACCACGCTGCCGGCGCCGATTACCACGTTATTCCCTATGTGTACGCCGGGGCATACCACCGTGTTTCCCCCAAACCATACGTTATCCCCTACCGTCACTTCCTTTCCATACTCATATGCCGAATTACGGCTGTCCGGATGAATCGGATGACCTGCCGTATAGATCGCCACATTGGGGGCCATCTGACAATTATCGCCAATCTTAATCTTTGCCACGTCTAAAAGTGTACAGTTATAGTTTGCAAAGAAATTCTTTCCCACCTCGATGTGCTTCCCATAATCGCAGTAAAACGGCGGATTCACAAAAGCGTCCTCTGATTTCCCGAAAAGTTCCTTTACTGTTTCTTTAATTCCCGCAAAATCCGAACGATCCATAAAATTCAATTTCTGCAGGATTTTTCTGCATACAAGCTGTTCCTCAAAAACCGCGTCATCCGAAATATACGCCAGCCCTGCATCCCGGCGTTGTCTGTTTGTCATATCCATTTTCATCAATCCTCCGTACATTAGTTTTCAGGCTGATTATCAAACCGCCTGTCTTTAAAATAATATTCCTCGTCATGCTCATCAATTTCCCGGTATACCTTACAGGGACTACCGAATGCTATCACATTTGCCGGTATATCCTTTGTCACGACTGATCCCGCCCCGATTACAGCATTCTCCCCGATTGTAACTCCCGGCAGGACAACTACGTTTGCACCAATCCACACATTATCGCCAATCGTGACAGGGCAGGAATACATACCGTCTGCCCGGTGCTTCGGATGAACCGGATGCCCTGTTGTACACAACGTTACATTAGGACCGATCAGGACATTTTTCCCTATCGTTATTTTCCAGTCATCAATCAAGGTCAGGTTCATGTTTGCATAAGTGCCGTCTCCAATCGAAACATATTTACCAACCGCAGCCGTAAGCGGCGGCACAATCCAGACATTTTTCCCGACTGCTCCGAACAGTTTGGGAAGGAGCGCAGCCCGTCCGTCCATGTCCTCCGGCGGTAATGCGTTGAACTGCCGCACAAGTTTTTTTGCGTGCGCCTGCAGCGCCATATTCTCCTCGTCATCATTCCATAAATAGCCGCTCTTCATTTTTTCCTGTTCTGTCATTTTCATTCTCCTCCGTCTTCGCTATTTTATATTACCACAATGCCACTCCGTATTTTTTTAAATTTTCATTCCGCTCCCTCCATGATACACCGTAAGGTCCCTGACCCATTTATATTTTTTATAATGGCGATACACCGCCGGAAGCTTTACAATCTCATCCAGATTGACAATAAAATACACAGCCAACACCGGAAGTTTCAGCATAAATGCCGTCAGAAGTCCAAGCGGCACGGTAATGCACCATCCGCCTGATATCTTTTTGTTTGACAATATCATGTTTTTACATTAAAATCATTCAGTATTCTCTGTTTCTATATAACTATTTTCCATTTATGAGGTGATTTTATGGATAGCAGCCCAAAATACCGCTCCGTGTTCAATTCAGATTCTTCTGAAACGGTTGCATATAATAATCCCCGTTTCCCCGCCTATGTGGTATACGGACTCCTTTCCTTCTATCCGGACTATTCTTCCGTCAGCCACTGGCACAAGGATCTGGAATTTATTCTGATTAAAAAGGGAACTATGACCTATAATGTAAACGGCCGGCTGATTGAATTGAAGGAAGGCGATGGAATTATGGTAAACAGCTACCAGTTCCATTACGGCTTTTCTGCGGAGCATCACGAATGTGAATTTGTCTGCATCCTGCTCTCCCCGGAATTATTGGAGGTGAACGGTTGGTTTTACCAGAACTATATTGAGCTTGTCACTGAAAATTCAGCATACCCTTACCTGTATCTTAGCCGGAACGGCTGGATGGCGTCCGTCATGGAAAAGCTGGAGGAGATTTATGATTCTTTTGGCAAAACTCCCGCAGAGCCTTTATCCTATTTTGAATTGATGGAAAATTATTTTAGACTCATGAAAATATTGTATGAAAATCTTGATATTGGAAGTCAGCCCCGGAAACCGGAATCTCCAGACCTGACTTCCCTCAGAAGCATGATGACCTACATCGAGGAACACTACATGGAACACATCACTCTGGCAGATATCGCCCTGTCCGGCGCCTGCTGCAAAAGTAAATGTTCCCTGCTCTTTAAAAAGTATCTGCGCGATACCCCTATCACTTATACCACGAAACTCAGGCTGCGGAAAAGCCTTTCCACGCTGCTTGACTCAAACAGCAGCATCGCTGACATAGCCTATGAATATGGTTTTGGCGGGGCAAGCTATTACTGTGAAACTTTCAAAAAATATTATGGAATGCCGCCGCTGATATACAAAAAAAATCAGCCCGGGAATTGACGGAATTTACTATAGATTGCAAAACAAAACTTCGCCCTAATAAATCGTTACAGAAGCTCCACTATCAGATAGCCATTGCGAACCAATAACAAATCCCTCTTCAACGTTAACATAAAAATCTTCAATTCTGATTACACCGTCATTTACATTATAATCCGGCGTATTACGCATATAATCAGTTTCATATGGCGTATTGCGCAAATAGATAGCTTTGTTTTCCACATTTACCAACAGTTCTCCGCTCACGTCAAATACCGCGATTGTTCCATTCTTAGCTGCTGTAACATATTTTCCATCCTTGCTCATATACGCAATTTCAAAACCAGACTTCGGTTCAAACATCAATTCTCCATTTTTGTCAATAACTGTCATATACTGCAGCCCATCCGCCCCTGTAATCATCATAGCTGCATATCCATTATAAAATGGTCCGCCATAATAGTTATATTTCCCATTATATTCAGGAAAATCTATGACAAGTTCCCCCTCAATACTATAATAAGCACCGGTATGTAGCGTAAAACCATTATCATAGGCAGCATCCAAATCTCCGGTTTGGTAGTAAAATTCCTGATCAATAAATAACGCATCACCATCAAAGTTATAGGGAACAAACAACAATCCATCTCCTATTTCTATGGTGCTGTTCCAATAATCTGCAAATACATATTTGGCCCAAATATTATCCACATCCAAAGTCAGGGTTCCATCCACTCCTAATCTGCATATAGATTTCCCAGAAAATCCATCCATCCCATCCAATAACACACGGGCCGTTCCTCCTTCAAAATCGGAAATAAATCCTTCCAATCGCCTGCCGCTTTCATAATTATCCGCATAAATAACACTTTGTGTTTCAATATTTATAACAATATCCTTATCCCAAAAATGTAGTTGATGTATATTTTCGTTCAAATAAATACATTCCGAAAAAGTATCATCCAAAGATACTTTTTCCTGATACCGATTTTCCATTTCCCATTGATACTGGTTTAATTCTACCTGATAGTTCTCATATGCCTGAAACGGAGAAACCACATTTCCATTTTTATCGATTGCTCCAAACTGCCATTCATTCGTGTCAAAATTCGTCACTTTCTCTGCTGCAAAAAATAATCCGTCTCCATGCCCTAAATAACAAAATCATCAGTTCGATCCCTCGTATATGTAACACGGCCTTCAGAATCAATGATATTGTAAGTATCTTTATCGTTACCCTTAAAAATGAAATACGCCATCCCATCCCGGAATTCACTCGCATACTCCAATACCCGATCGTTTTTCGTGACGTCCGATTTCCATATAATTTTTCCATGAGTGTCTAAGCCCTATTGGTTCCTTCCATATTGGAATATTTCTGAGCGTAGCGAATGACATCCTCTTCACTTCCCAGCAAATCTCCAATATCAGAGCGCGCTTCTTCACTATCTGCTGCTCCCGCATCATGAAACTGTACCCATGCCCTGCCTTCTGAGAAATCAGTGATGTTTTCAAGCAGCATGCTCTCATCAACATATTCCATCTCAGGCGTCTCCATAGTCCATCCCGCAGGATATCGGAAAGACAAACCTTCTGCTTCATTCACATACATCTCATCCAGGGAAACACTTTTTTCCGCAGTTGTATCGCCAGAGGAGGACATCTGGCTGGTTTCATAATATTGTTTTTCAGCTATATAATCTTTCCCAAACGTAACTAAAACTATACCTGCCAGTATTATCTCAATCACTGCAACTGTGATCGCTATGCCACATTTAATCCTGGATATTTGGAAAGGATGATCTATCGTCTTGCCGATATAAGTCGTTATCTCATTCGCTTCCTTATAGCATAAAATAGCAAAGGGAATCCAGATAAAATCACATATCAGAGTGCAAATCGTCAAAGCAAGAAAATACTCTCCCTCCCAGAAAAAGCCAACGAAAATGCTGCTGCACATCAAAATCGGCACCGCAATCAGATAAGACAGGACCGACCAGGAAAAAGATAAGTAGGGCAAACCTGTTTTAGCTGCTTTTACTAATATATAACGATAAAGGTTTCCGTCAATCCCAAGCATTTTTACAGCGGGCCGCTGCTTCGTCTTGATTTCTATTTTTTTAATTTTGTTACACTGCTCCAAATTTTCCATTAAGCGGTCATGCACTTCTTCCACCCAATCAGACATTGGTTCCACAGTATCAGAATCTTTCTCCGGCTCCACTCCTTCCGTCTGTTCCGGCTCTTCCTCTTGAACATTCGTTAATTCTTCACTTTCCCGCTCTGCATTCTCATCCCAGTTCTTCTGCACTTCCGCCAATTCCAGCTTTTCGCCGCAATAAATACAATACTTCATATGTAAATCTGAAAAAGTTCTTTCACATTTTCTGCAAATAAGTCCTGGATGTTCATCAGAGTTTGAAGGCGATGTTTTCTCATTCCGGTCTGGCTTTTTCATACTCGCCGTCCCCGCTTTTTCTTTCATCACTTCTGCCTTTTCCTTCATCATTTCTGCTTTTTCTTTCGCCGCTCCAGCGCTTCTGGCAAACAACGATTTCACCGCCTGAAGATAATTCGCCCCTCCCTGATGATCTGCGTTCACATTTTTCCTAATGATTTCTACTAATTTTGCAATGATTCCAATCGCAACGACAACCGCGACCAGGATCGCAGCAATTTTCAAAACCGTTATAATCAGTTTTCCCACTATACTTAATGCGCTTGCAAAGAAAGTTATCACAAGCCCGGCTTCCACTAATGCTAAGATAAAACAAACAATAAGTTCTTTAAGCAGCCCTGCTCCCAAATTAAAATAAACTACTCGAAATAATTTGTGATATATTACCAGATTCAGAACTGTAAATATGATAACCAACACAAATGTTACCCAGTTCATCGCACCTATCTCGTTCATTTGTTTTCCCCCTCTTCTTCTGAAAATGAAGATACTATAATATCACATATACAGCTATATTTATCAACGCCAAATGAAACTTTGTACGATTGAAAATAATAAGTTAAATAATAACCACTTTCAAGGAATTCCTCCGTATAATCCTGTCCCAATAGTTCAATAATTTCATCTTCTGCAATGACGCCTTCACTATCAGGTACTAATTCATATCCGTTTATTCCGAAATATTCCGGATAAAAACTCCAGATTTTATTAACCCATCCATCATTTGTCAGATAAAAGTCGATCATATAATAACTGATCTTGTCATTTTCATCAGCATAATAGTTTTCTCCGAACATCTCCTTCACTTCTGCCGCGCTTGCATTAAGCAATCCCGAAACCGGAATGCCGCTAAAGTAAACATCATCGTCTGCCAGAATATTAATATCTGCATTAGAATCATTTGACATATCTGCTCCGGTTAAGCCATCCGGATTATATTTATCACAAATTTCAATCCATTCATCTTCATAAATAGCTATTGAAAACATTTCTTCTTCGCCATATGTCGTATAAATACAATCTATCGTATAAGCATCAGCAGTTCTTCTATATGTATTATATTTACAATCAGCAGCATTTCCCCAAAACACATGTACGCTGTCAGAAGACATATCAAAAGAACCGAAGAAAGTCTCAAATGGTTCCTCAGAAGATGCTAAAACCTTACGAGCCTTATCCGGCGTTTTATTTAGCTTTTTACCGTTAAAAGTGCAATGATCAACACTGAATTCAATATAAATCGCTTTATCTGTAGTCCCACTATAGGCTATACGATAAATGCCTTCAGCATCATAAACGCTTATACCCTCAAATGTAGTTTCATCCGATTCTCCATATTTTTCTATAATATCATCCCTGGTCATTTCAAAAAACTCAGTTGCTGGGACACCGTCAAACAACAGTTCATCGGGATATTTGATATGTCCTTTCCAGATTAATGCAACCGCAGCAACAATAACCAATACTCCCGCAAAAATGCCCAAAATCTTCCAATTTTTCTTTTTTCCAGGCGTTTTTGACGAAGTGGCAGTATCCGATTTTATCTCCGGCTGTACCGCAGAAGCCTCTTTATTCAATTTCGCACCGCATTTCTGACAAAAAACTGCACCTTCGACTACCTCCGCACCACACTTACTGCAAAACATCACTCCATACCTCCTCGCTCATAATTTGGAACAAAATATATTTATATACTTACAATGCATGTCCTGCCTCAGTCTACAATCAACAGTGCAAGTTGCAAATGATTTAATCAAATAACTATAAATAACATGTGAAAATAGTTATATTATACAAGAGATTGTATGTTTGTAGGTCTGCTGTCAGCAGATATTCTTCATTTTCCCTTTTACCCCGACTATGATCTCAAAAATTTAAAAATCCCTGTGCCATCACGGCACAGGGGGCATTTATATTATTTCACTCTTATAATTTCTTTCTGTTTTTTCAAGATAAACCTCTCACCTTCATAGACTCGCACCGGATTTCCGCGCACAATTCGGGTGTGCTCTCTCCATGCAGCATTGACCTGTTTCTCTTTCTGCTCCTGCTGTAGCTGCGAAAGCTTTTCCCTCATCCGCTCCATAGCCCTCAGCTTATTTTGAAACTGGCTCCGTTCCTCAGTGGACTGCGTGACAAGCCCTGTGGGAATATGGATGACCCGCACCCCTGTTTCCACTTTGTTCACATGTTGTCCGCCTTTCCCTCCGCTATGAAACTTCTCTATGCGGTATTCCTTTTCCGATGCAATCTCAGTCAGATCCGGAATAATGCTCACATCCACATACCAGTTCTTTCTTTTGTGATTTTCACGGAAGGGACTTCTGCTGATCCACAACACCGTCCCTTCCAGACTGCTCAGATCATGTTTCGTCTGAAAACGGATGGAATCAAAGCAGCCCTTTTCATATCCTTTGGTATTTGACAACAGTTCAAGATCACCGTATTCCTCCTGTAACGCCTCATACAATTTGGCAACCGCCAACTGGCATTCGGATGGTCCCTGTCCTGCGCTGATTTGAACAACCATGATACACCGCCTCCTATCTCTTACTTCCAGCCTTGAAATTATAGACTGGCTTCAAAATTTCTGTAACTTCCACGGTATCGTGAATCAACTCTGCGATTTCCACAATCGGACGATACGCAAACGGCGCTTCATCCAATGTTTCTGCACCTACGCAACTGCTGTAAATGCCTTTCATTTCTTTCTTAAACTCCGATACCGTATATTGATTCTTGACATCCTCCCGTTTCATCCTTCTGCCGGAGCCATGGGGCGCGGATTCGTTCCATTCTGCATTTCCTTTTCCAATGCCTAAGATGATCCCATCTTTCATGTTGGCGGGAATGAGCACCCGTTCCCCTTTATGCGCAGAAACAGAACCTTTCCGCAGAATTCCGTCCGCATCCAGATAATTGTGCGCCACAGAAAACTGCTCCACAGCCTTCCACTTCATACCTTTCAAAATTTCCCTGACAATGATCTGCCTGTTCCATTCGGCATAGTTCTGAATGATCTGCACAGCCTCCATATACGCCGCCTTATCGTCCCCTTCCAGATAACTCATGTAATAGGGAATTTCTTTCCCCTGTGCTTTCAAACGGTCACTCGCCAGCTTCGTGTAATATTCCGCCACTTCCTCGCCCAGATGCCTGCTCCCTGTATGCACCACAAGATACAGACTGCCATCAGAAGCTTTATCAAGTTCTATGAAGTGGTTGCCGCCGCCCAGCGTGCCAAGGCTTCTGTCCGCCTTATTCCGGTTAATATGCCGGATACAATGAAGTTCTTCATAGGAAAATTCTTCTGCCATATAATGAGGCGCTTTTCGGACTGCAAAACCGGACGGTACATTTTCCCGGATCACCCTGTCCAATTTTTGAAATTCTGCATTGTTTTTATTCAGTTTTACACAGGTCATCCCGCAGCCGATATCCACGCCCAAAAGCTGGGGAATGATTTTATCTGTCACTGTCATGGAAAGCCCGATCGGCGCCACCTTTCCGGGATGAATGTCCGGCATCAGACAGATCGTGCTCCCGGATGCGACTTTATTATCGCAGATCATTTTTACCTGCGCTTCAGCATAAGGTTCTACATCATCCGTAAATATTTTCGCTTCAGCATAAATGCCTTTTACTGTTTTCATATAATTTTTTGTCTCCTTAAAAATGGGCGCAAAAAAAGCACCCCAAAGGTGCCGTCTGTAGATCCTCTTCTATTCCGCATAACCATAACAATGACTGGAGAATCTCTCCAAATCTTCTATCTGCTTTCCATCATTGCTATCTGTAATACAAAAGGACTTCCGTACCTTTGATCGTCAGTTCTTCTATTCTGTTCTGGTTAGTCAAAATCTTCTGCATGGCAAGTCCTCCTTTCGTAAATCATCTGTAACATCAGTAACAAGTACACAATATCACAGGCATCTCAAATTTGCAATATCTGTTTTGCAATCAATTTTTAATCTCTATCTGCATCTTAAAAAGACACCCGCCATTTCTGACCTGGTTCAATACAAGGAATTTTGCTGCCCCTAAAATCGCTACAATTTCTTGATACGATATAATCCGCCTGAAAATTCAATGCACTTTCTTAAAGGTGGCTGGACAAAACGAAGCACCTTTTTTGCTAACCAACCCTACAAATTTTTTATAATTTTCGTTTGTAATCCTCTTTGTAGAATTAGCCATTAAGCGATCCAGACTGTTGAGTTCAGTTCTGCTCAATACATCTCTTCTGTAATTTGGTGTAATATTAACTTTAAATTCATACATAATATCAACTCCTTTGAAAATTTTTATTTTCATGTAGAGCTATTTCATAAAAAAATTGTAAAAAAAATGAAGGGCAACACTGTTTACTGCCATTACGAAATTACTTTTTCATTGATTTGATAGCAGAGAATCTTCTTATATTGTTTATCATAAAAGCGCCACTGACACAAGCGATAAAAGAAATACCGAAAACCAGCAAAAGCGTAGCGCTTATGCTGGTTTCCGGCGTGTTATCCTTCTACCTATCCCACTAAGACATCCTGTTTTCATAATCCTGTAGTTCATGAAAAATATTATCAATAAAAACGGTATTTTCTTCCACTCTATAGAGCATGAAATATCTGTGTGACAAAAAGTTAATCCGCCTGTAACCCAACTTCTTCAGATGAGGGTTGTCGCATGGCTTTAGGCTTTCTGCAACACGGGACAGGCTATCCAGCGTTGCTTCAAAATCATCCAGCAAGTTGCGCGCCGACTGTTCATTTTTCTTTTCAAACAGAAGATAGCGTATAAATTCATCCAAATCTGCTTCTGCATCTTCTGAAATGATTATCCTATAATCCATACTTCGACCTCATTTCAGAAAGTACAAAATCCGCTTCACGCCCGGCGCCCTCCTTCAGATGGTTTCTGGATTTTTCCAATTTTGCAAGGAGTTCTTCTTCTGTCATTGCGGAATACGGATTATGACCAGCTTTTTTAATCTCAAAAGGGAAACCATCGTTTGCTACAGCCTGCGTCAGAAATATTCTGATAGCAGTTGTGGTATCGGTTCCCAGATCCTTAAATAATCGATCTGATTTCAATTTCAATTCATCATCTACTCTGATCTGTATTGTACTTGCCATAACTTCATACCTCCTTCATTTTTATATTATAATGCTATTTCATTGCTAAATCAATACATTTGTCTTATAAAAATATTATATTTATCCAATAGCTGGTCGGTTAAAGCGTCAGAGCGGTAAAACTGCGCAATACAGCTTTATCGCTCCACTTATGCTAACTACTCTTACGGCACCTCATATCCTGTCAATACCTCAAACATGAGCACAAGCCCCAACCGGAAACCATATGCGAAATTCCAGCAGTTCCTTCTACTCCGGCATTAACCTTTCGGAAAGTTCCTCCCATCTGCGAAATTCCTTATTTTTTCTTTATTCAGAATACCTGCAGCGCCATACATCCCCACCTTGTTCGTGAACATATACATTTTTAACGGTCCGTCCTTTACTTTCGCATCCTCTCATCCTTCCCTGCGCGGATCAATCTGTCTGTCGTTCCCAAAAACGGCTCCCAAAAATGAAAAAGCAACGTTTTGGGAGAATTTTTGCATTCATTTTTGGAAAAATCCATAAAAAACAGCTTATCCGCAAAACGCCCGAAACCGGCGTTTTCACGGCATTCTGCAATCAATCAGAAGATTTTTTCTTTTTTCCAAAAAGCATGTTGCGAAATATCACCATGTCACAGGGCAAGTGCATTTATTCTGTTAAAGGCACTTTCTTTTATCCTGATGCGCTTTTTTCATTCCTGCCCGTGCCATGGTGACTTTCTCCGGTTTTGACAGTCGATCGTTCCAAAAAATCCAGTATTTATGCGGGGTCGAGGGTAGTCTGCACGCTCGCCTTCGGCTCGTTACCCGCGCAAAAAACAAGACCCTGTACATGTTAAGTACAAGGTCTTGTTTTCTATGTCACGGGGCTAATCGCTTTTGCCTTTAGCAGAATAAATGCGCTTGCCCTGTGCCAAATATTATTTCTGTATTGTCAATCCTTTAATGCAGCCTGCGCCGCTGCCAGCCTTGCGATCGGCACGCGGAACGGTGAGCAGGATACATAGTTCAGTCCAACTCTGTGGCAGAACTCTACGGAAGACGGATCGCCGCCATGCTCGCCGCAGATGCCCAGTTTGATGTTGGGTCTGGTGGAACGGCCTTTTCTCGCCGCCATTTCAACAAGCTGTCCTACGCCGTTCTGATCCAGTTTTGCAAAAGGATCGGACTCGTAGATTTTGCTCTTATAATAGTCAACCAGGAACTTGCCTGCATCGTCGCGGGAGAATCCGAAGGTCATCTGCGTCAGATCGTTGGTGCCGAAGGAGAAGAATTCCGCTTCTTCTGCAATCTCGTTTGCCAGCAGAGCCGCACGGGGAATCTCGATCATCGTACCAATATGATAGGTGATATCGGAATTTTTCTCCGCTTTTACATTCTCAGCCGTCTCAACGATAACGTCTTTTACGAACTTCAATTCCTTCTTATCGCCGACAAGAGGAACCATGATCTCAGGTACGATATCAAAGCCCTTCTCTTCTTTCACTTCAATTGCCGCTTCCATAACCGCTCTGGTCTGCATTCTTGCGATTTCAGGATAGGTTACGGACAGACGGCAGCCGCGGTGACCCATCATCGGGTTGAACTCGTGCAGTTCGTCACAGGTAGCCTTTACTTCTGCAACGGAAAGTCCCATATCCTTTGCCAACTCTTCAATATCCTTTTCTTCCGTAGGAACGAACTCATGAAGCGGAGGATCCAGGAAACGGATCGTAACCGGTCTGCCTTCCATCACTTCATAAATCTCCTTAAAGTCGCCCTTCTGGAAAGGAATCAGTTCTTCCAGAGCCTTTTCTCTCTCTTCCACCGTCTTGGAAAGGATCATCTTACGGATCTTCGGAATTCTTTCGGGTTCAAAGAACATATGCTCCGTACGGCAAAGACCGATGCCCTCCGCTCCCAGCTTCACCGCGTTGGCAGCATCCGCAGGGGTATCTGCATTAGTACGCACGTTCAGTTTGCGGAAGGAATCCGCCCATGCCATGATACGTCCGAAATTGCCGCTGATAGATGCTTCCTCTGTCCGGATATCGCCGTCATAAATCTTTCCGGTGGAGCCGTCCAGGGAAATGTAATCGCCTTCATGATAAGTCTTTCCGCCAAGGCTAAAGAACTTCGCTTCTTCATTGATTATGATGTCGCCGCAGCCGGAAATACATGCGGTGCCCATGCCGCGCGCGACTACCGCCGCATGAGAGGTCATACCGCCGCGGACTGTCAAAATACCTTCTGCAGCATGCATACCTTCGATATCTTCAGGGGACGTTTCCAGCCGAACCAGAACGACTCTCTCGCCTCTTTCATGCGCTTCTTTCGCTTCTTCTGCGGTGAAATATACCTTACCTGCTGCAGCGCCGGGGGATGCGGGCAGAGCCTGTCCGATTACGGTGCCGGCCTTTAACGCGTCTGCATCGAAGGTAGGATGTAACAACTGGTCAAGAGACTTCGCTTCGATACGAAGAACCGCCTCTTCCGGCGTAATCATGCCTTCGTCCACCAGATCGCATGCGATCTGCAATGCGGCGGGCGCGGTTCTCTTACCGTTTCTTGTCTGCAGGAAGAATAACTTGCCATCCTCGATGGTGAACTCCATATCCTGCATATCTCTGTAATGATTC
Source organism: Eubacteriales bacterium (assembly GCA_030524745.1). GTDB lineage: Bacteria > Bacillota > Clostridia > Lachnospirales > Lachnospiraceae > Gallintestinimicrobium. The sequence goes on from JAUNGC010000009.1 coordinate 97,412, forward strand.
TCAAGCTTGTTTGCGATCTCGATAAACTGCTTATAGCATTCCGGCAGATCCTCCTCCAGTCTGGTGATGGGCTGCGGTGTACGGATACCCGCTACCACGTCCTCGCCCTGCGCGTTGATCAGATACTCGCCGTAGATGCCCTTTGCGCCTGTGGAAGGATTGCGGGTGAATGCAACGCCTGTACCGGATGTATTGCCCATGTTGCCGAATACCATCGCCTGTACGTTAACAGCGGTTCCCCAGTCGCCGGGAATATCGTTCATGCGTCTGTAAACGATCGCTCTCTCATTGTCCCAGGAGCGGAAAACCGCCTTGACCGCTTCCATCAGTTGTACGCGGGGCTCCTGCGGGAAGTCCTCTCCCATCTTATCTTTATAAATCTGTTTAAATCTGACGATCACTTCTTTTAAGTCGTCTGCCGTCAGTTCTGTGTCAAAGTGAACGCCCTTGCTGTCCTTGATGTCATCCAGAACTCTTTCAAACAGAGACTTCGGAACTTCCATCACGACGTCAGAAAACATCTGAATGAATCTTCTGTAGGAGTCATACGCGAATCTGGGATTGCCGGTCTTTTTTGCAAAGCCCTCCACAGATACGTCCGTCAGTCCCAGGTTCAGGATCGTATCCATCATGCCGGGCATGGATGCTCGTGCACCGCTTCTGACAGATACTAACAGCGGATTCTCGGTATCTCCGAATTTCTTTCCCTGCTGCTCTTCCAGAATAGCCAGCGCATCAAAAATCTGTCCCTGAATCTCTTCTGAAATCGCTCTGCCGTTATTGTAATAATCGGTGCAGGCCTCAGTCGTCACGGTAAAGCCCTGCGGAATCGGCAGCCCTAAATTGGTCATCTCTGCCAGGTTCGCTCCTTTACCTCCAAGAAGGTTACGCATATCCGCATTTCCTTCTTTAAAAAGATATACCCATTTTGCCATTGGTCAGTTCCCCCTTTGAACTTAGTATGGTATGTAACAATGCGCCCGGGCAGACGCATATTGTCATGTCCATATTATAGCATAATCTCTTCCATAATGCACCATCTTTTTACCATTACAGGCCCGACAGGCCGCTCATTGCGTAACTCTTCATCCCGCCGGGCCTTCTTCTCACCACAACTCGTCCAGCAATTCCTTCAGAGTCTCCCGCTCTTCCCGTATCCGGTCGCGGTCCAGGCTTTTTAATGCCTCTTCAAATTTCTGAATCTGATATTCCAGCCGCCTTCTGTCCTCGCCCAGCAATTCTTCATACGTCCGCTCCGCCTGCAACAGCACCAGCTTGTTTTCCTCCCGGTCCCTGGGCTGGATTTTCAGATATGCCAGTTCTTCCATCCGCTGTGCGATCTGTTCGTCGCTCATATGATTATCCGATCCTTTGATAATCACTTTTTTCGTTTCCCCCGTGGAAATGACGGTCGCTTCCACCTCCAGGATGGAATTGATATCATATGTATAAGTCACGTCCACGCTCTCTTTTCCCGCCGGTCCCTCCGGCACGTCCAGTTCCAGTTCTCCCAGATAGAGATTATTTTCCGCGAAACGGCTCTCTCCCTGCAGCACCCGGATGCAGATTTTGCTCTGATTATCCCTGGCCGTATAAAAACGCTCCGTCCGGCTGGCCGGAATGACCGTATTTCTCTCAATGATGGGACAGAAATGTCCCGCTTCCTTGATGCCTCTGCCAAGGTCCACCACCACGTCCGTTCCCAGCGTGAAGGAACATACATCCGTTAAAATGACCTCTCTCACGGCTTCCTTGCGTTCCTTCATCGCCGCCTGGATAGCCGCTCCCAGCGCCACCGCTTCGTCCGGATTGATGCTGGTATCCGGGAATTTCCGAAACAGTTTGATTAAGAAGTCTCTCACAATCTGCAGTCTGGTGGCTCCGCCGATCAACACTACCACATCGATATCGGAAAGCTTCAGCCTGGCGTCGGAAAGGCTCCGCTTCACAGGCTGCTTGATTTTATCCAGAAGCGCCTCGCAGGCCGCCGCATATTCCCTGTAAGAGATCACAGCGGATTTCTCATTCCGTAAATCTTCATCAATGCCGAATACGCATTTCATCTCCACTTCCGAAGAATCGTTGAACAGGCGCTTACAGCGTTCCGCCTCGTTATAAAGACGCACATTATCCCTGCGGCTTAAATCCTCCTGTTTTAAATCGCACTTTTTCATGAAAAGCTTCACCAGCGTTTCCGTAAAATCCTCGCCGCCCAGATAATTGTCGCCCGCTACCGCGCGCACCTCCAGAATACTATCATACAGTTCCAGAATGGAGACGTCAAAAGTGCCGCCGCCCAAATCAAAAACAAGAAAACGCGTATTTTGTTTTTTCTCATATAATCCATAGGCGATCGCCGCCGCCGTCGGCTCGCTGATAATGCGTTCCACCTTCAAACCCGCCAGTTCGCCGGCGCGCTTTGTGGCCTTTCTGCGTCTGTCGTCAAAATATGCCGGAACGCTGATGACCGCTTCCGTCACCGTCTCCCCCAGATATGCCTCCGCATCCTCTTTGAGCGCCCGCAGCACAAAGGAAGAAAGTTCTTCCGCCCGGAATTTGCGTTTTCCCAGCCTAAACTCTCTGTCGCTTCCCATGTTCCGCTTAAAAGCGGCCGCCACGGTATCCGGATACAGGGCGCGCCTTTCCTTCGCGGTTTCTCCCACGTAAACGGTCCCTTCCTCATCCACGCTGACAACCGACGGAGTCAACGGCTGTCCCAGACGGTTTGGAATAATTTTGGGGCCTTCATTGGTGAAAACAGCCGCCAGACTGTTTGTTGTGCCTAAATCAATTCCGATAATCATCTAATATACCTCTTTACCTTTATAGCGCTCCCGCTTCCTGCTCTTCCAGTTTTTTTCTTACAATCGCAAGCTTTCTGCCCGCGCTCTTATCCATCTTATTCGCAGACAAAACAGTTTCATATAATTTCACTGCGCCGTTTAAAGCGCCTTTTGCCAGAAGGATATCGGCTTCCAGTTCATTTGCATCCACACAGAAGCAATAATGGCAATAAATACAGCGCGGATGCGATTTCATTTCAGATAAAATCGCCTCTGCCGCAGTGATATTTCCGGCGTAAAGCTGTAATGCGGCAGCCTCATACAGTCTCTCCATCCGGTCCTCCAAAGGATTGAGCCACTTTTCAAAACCGCCGTGCTTTCTGTAATACGCCAGTGCTTCTTTCGCCCACTTTTCCGCTTCCCTGAACATGGAAATTTTCTCCGTGGTACGTCCCAGGAAAAAATACAGATTCGCAGCTTTCCGGCACAGCCGGGGATACCTTTCGCTGTCCTCATGACAGTTTTTCAGAGACTGCAAAATCGCGTTGGCCCCATTTACCAGATCTCCCTGATACCAGTAAATATCCGCAAATTCTTCCATTTTTTCGCTGACGTTAAATCCGGCGGAATCATAATGAAACTTCACAAATTTGGCCGCCTGCTCATAGAAACCAACCGCACAGTATACCTCTGACACCTTTTCTGTATACTCCTTACCGGATTCCCCATAGCATTCTTTCAATAAATCCAACGCGATCTGCCACTTTCCGGATTCCTTACATATGCCGATCATGTCATCCACAAACCGCTGTTTCTGCTTCGGAAATCTGTTCCAGATCTCCCGATAGGTATTCAGCGCTTCCTCATAGCGCTGCATCTGCCACAGAATCTTTCCCAGCATTTCATAATGATAAGGCGCCGGCTCTTTATCCATGAGGCTGATCGCCTGTCTCGCCTGTGTCTCCGCTTCCGGCAGCCGGTTTAACAAACGGTACATTCTGGCCAGATTGCTGTGTGCAAAAGGATCCTTTTCATCCACCGAAACCGCCTGTTCAAAATCTTTGGCAGCAGCTTCATAATCCTGAGCCAGCGCATACAAAAGGCCGCGCTCAATATAGTCAAAGGAACTGTTCCGGTACCGGATCATCAAATCCGTATAGTATATCGCCTCGTCCATCAGATCCAGTCTCTGTGTGCGCTCCATTTCCGCTTTTAATATACGGCCGATCCAGGTGCAGCAAACCGGACTGTCCTCTTTCATTTCCACGGCCTTTTTCAGGTATTCCAGCGCATCCTGATTTTTTCGCAGCCGGTAATAGCATTCTCCCACGTTCGCATAAAAATGGGGCGTTTCATCATAATCCTGACGGCAGCTTAAATAAATCTGAAGCGCTTCCTCATAGGCCTCCTGGTCCTTTTTGATGCCCGCTTTTATGTAACGATAGGTCAGATTCGCAGGCGCCAGTTCAATCGCCTGCCCGATCAGTTGCAAAGCGGTCTCATTGCCGTTCAACCGCCAATAGTTTCTGGCCCGTTCCGAAAGAAATTCCGCTTTTTCTTCTGCCGTCCAGTTTTCCTTTTCCCCTTCTTCGCTGATCCTTCTCGCATATTCCAGCGCAGCCAGCAGTTCATCCTTCTTCTGCGCCTTTTGCACCATGTCAAAAAAACGGTACCGCTTCAGGTGCGCGTTCAGCACCTTGTTTTCTTCCGCTTCACCCAGCAGCCGTTCCAGATCCTCCCAGCGTTTCAACTGATAATAAACTTCCGCCGCAAGTTCCCAGGAACCGGTATAGTCCGGCGCGAGTTGGCGCAGCGTAAAATAATCGCCGATCACTGCAGATGCATCATACTTTTTCGCGCTGGCTTTCTGATGAAGAATGACCGCCGCCGAAAAGTCCGGATATTTCTCCTTCAATTCATTACAGATTTTGATACATTCCTCGTATTTTCCCCATTCCAGATATATGGAAGCCTGCCCATAGTCCTGTCCCGGATTATAATGAGCCTGCTTCGCCGCATCCAGTTCCCGAACCGCAACTGCAAAATCCGCGTCCCGCCGCTCGCCTTCCGCCTGCTTCGCCCATTCCAGATGAATCTGGGACAACATGGAATGCGCGGTAGCCAGCCGTTCCTGATCGTCCTCTTTTTCCTGACCGCCTTCGGGCATTTGCTGTGTCAAAAGCACAATCCAGCGGCTGATGAGCGGAATTGCATTTTCATAGTCCTTCGCATAAAAATGAAGTTTGCCCATCAGGTTCATATAATCCTTTTCCTGCTCCGGAGCAGGCACAATGTCCTTCATCAATTCCAGCGCTTTTTGCGGCTTTTCATCCTGCAGCCAGCACCAGCTTAAATCCATTCTGGCTTTTAAATCGTCAGGCCTTTCCTTCAGCCTATCCGTCAAAGACAGTTCCAGTCCCGCATTCACGCTGTTCACAAGGGCTTTTCCTTCGTCGTCCAGAGGATAGGATAAAATTACGTTGACGCACTCTTTCGCCGCCGCATATTCTCCGCGGTCAAGATACCACTTTGCCAGTCTCCGGTTCGACATATAATGCCGCTTATCTGTTTCCCTGATTTTCTGATAAAGCAAAGCCGCCTTGTCCGTACGGCCACTCTCCCAGAAATATTCCGCCGCCTGGAACCGGACGTTTAAGCGTTCCTGAAAAGGGCCGTTTAAAAGTTCATCCACGATTTCATCGCCTTCGTCCGCGCGCCGGGTTGCGTACAGCATTCTGGCCTGCATAAGAGAAAGTCCCGGATGAGAGATTCCCGTCTGCTTTGCCTGACGGATCGTTTCCTCCATCGCCTCATAATTCTTTTCATTTTCTTCTCTTCCCGCCTTGGAAAAAAGAAGAATCCAACTGTCCAGATCCGCATTCTCCGGTCCGCTTAACTGATCGAATTCAAAATCCTCTCCCCTCTGCGCCTTCCGAACAAGAAAATCGACGAAATCCTTGGGAAAAGTCTCGTATAGCTTTGCTTTTCCCGATATGATCTGCAGATTATCGTCCAATATTTTCCAGATATGCGTCGGGAAATAGATATGCTTCATCAAAAACTCGAACAATTTTTTCCGGCAGTTTTCCTCTTCTTCCAGATCTACAAACGCCGGTTCGTGAAACAGTTCCTTCCACGCTTCCCCGTCCTGTCTTCCCTCTATGGATTCATAAAGCGCCGACGCCTTCCGGACAAAAAGACCGGACGGCGTATCATCCGCCGCCGGCTCTTCGCTTTCTTCCTTTTTCGCAACAAAAGCGAGCGCCGCTTCATAAGCCTCTCGAAGCTGCTTAAACCCTTCCGGATCATCCTCCGGATTCACAAGGCGCAGTTTCTGTCGGTAGGCGTTCCGGACCGCCTCTTCATCCTTCGTCTGTTCAATTCCTAATATCAAAAATATTTTCTTTTCATCCATCATTTCATTCTCCCGCCACAGGGCTTCTGCCTCGGCCAGGCCAGGCAGCGTTTCTTTGAAAATCCCGCCATAACAGAGGAAAAAGGGCAGAACCCAACATTCTGCCCTCCGCTTTCTAAGTCCTGTTAAAAAGTAAACTTATCCGCAAAATATGCGTCAAGATCTGCGATTGCCACGCGCTCCTGCTCCATGGAATCGCGGAAGCGGACCGTTACGCAGCCGTCTGTCTCAGAATCAAAATCATAGGTCACGCAGAAAGGCGTGCCGATTTCATCCTGACGGCGGTACCGCTTACCAATATTCCCTCTGTCATCAAATTCACAATTATATTTCTTTGATAATTCCGTAAAGATCTTCTCCGCGCCTTCATTGAGTTTCTTGGAAAGAGGAAGCACACCGATCTTCACCGGCGCCAGCGCCGGATGGAAATGAAGCACGGTACGCATATCTCCGCCTTCCAGTTCTTCCTCATCATAGGCTGCGCAGAGAAAAGCCAGCACAACACGGTCAGCCCCTAAAGAAGGCTCAATGACATACGGAATATATTTCGCATTCTTCGTATCGTCAAAATAGGTCAGATCCTGCCCGGACACATTTGCATGCTGCGTCAGATCATAATCGGTTCTGTCCGCAATGCCCCACAGTTCGCCCCAGCCGAAGGGGAACAAAAACTCGATATCCGTCGTCGCCTTGGAATAGAAAGAAAGTTCTTCCTTCTCATGGTCTCTGACGCGCATCTCATCCTCTTTGATGCCCAGGGTTTTCAGCCAGTTAATGCAGAAACTCTTCCAGTAAGCAAACCACTCCAGATCCGTGTCGGGCTCACAGAAAAACTCCAGTTCCATCTGTTCAAATTCTCTTGTGCGGAAGGTGAAGTTACCGGGCGTAATTTCATTGCGGAAGGATTTCCCGATCTGACCGATTCCGAAAGGAATCTTCTTGCGGGATGTGCGCTGTACATTTTTAAAGTTTACAAAAATGCCCTGCGCCGTTTCCGGTCTTAAGTATACGGTATTCTTCGCATCCTCCGTCACGCCCTGGAACGTCTTGAACATCAGATTAAACTGACGGATATCCGTGAAATTGTGTTTACCGCATGTCGGGCAGGGAATCTGATTCTCTTCAATGAATTTCATCATCTCTTCCTGACTCCAGCCATCCACGCTGCCGCCCAGATCAATCTGCTTCTCAGCCGCAAAATCCTCAATGATCTTATCCGCACGGAAACGTTCGTGACATTCCTTGCAGTCCATCAGAGGATCGGAAAAGCCGCCCAGATGGCCGGATGCAACCCACGTCTGGGGATTCATCAGAATCGCGCAGTCCACGCCTACGTTATAAGGATTCTCCTGAATAAACTTCTGCCACCACGCGCGCTTGACGTTATTTTTCAATTCCACGCCCAGATTCCCATAATCCCATGTATTTGCAAGGCCGCCGTAAATTTCGGAGCCGGGATATACAAATCCTCTCGCCTTCGCCAGCGCAACTATTTTGTCCATCGTTTTTTCCATGATCTCCCTCTCATTCCGCCGCATCCGCAGCTGTCTTATTCATTCAGGTAAATATATCACTCAAATACAATATAACTCAGTTCATTGCCGCCGCCGACCATGACCAGTCTGCTGTCCCCGGTCTTCACCACATCGCCGGAAACATACAACACTTTGTTCCACACTCTGACGTCAACCGCTTCCCTTAAAATGACGATATGCTTTTCTCCCATATTCAGAAGATCCTCTTTGCCGATCGCCTCGCCGTCGTCCTGTATGGAATACAGCGTCACATCCAGATCATATCCCGCGTTATAGGCATCTTTGACCGATCCCGTAAACAGGGCCTGCTTATTAAAGCCGGCATAGGCCGAAGCATTCTGATACGTCATCTGAACCGTCAGAACGCCGTCCGTCACTTCCACCTCTCCGGTCGCAACGGCGCCGCTTCCCGCCGTCGCATTATAGGAATCACAGGCATCCTGGATCTCACGCCCTAAAGCTTCCACATCATAATAGTCTTCTGAAAATTCTTCTACAATGGTATGTATTACACTGCCGTCTTTCCTGATTTCAATTGTCGTAGCTGTCACCGCAGACTCGCCGCTGCCGCATCCTGCCAGCCCAAGCATCATAACGACCGATGCCAGCATCAGTGCCAAACTCTTTCGCATGCAATCTGCTCCCCTCTATGTATAATCTCCGGGTAGAATCTAAAATGCCGGTGTACAGACGGCTGTCTGCACATCAATGTTAACATTATAACGGACATCGCCGGCTTTTTCAACCCAAACTTTTTAACGAGCCCGGAAACGAGTTTGCACTCCGTCAGATAGTGAACCGCGTCGGTCCGGCCGGCAGGGCGCATCTGTCATTTCCGGACACGCTTTCGCTCGAAAAACGCGTAGCGGCACATAGGGCTGCACAGAACGCAGCCCAAAGACTGCAAAGCAGTCTTTTGGGCCGAACGCGTTTTTAACGGTCCCGGAAATGACAGATGCGCCCTGCCGGCCGGACCGACGCGGTTTACAGGCTGACGGAGTGCAAATTCGTTTCCTCACTATATTTGCAAATCCATTATAATGTTTGTATGATTTCCAACGACCTGAATTTGCCGGGCAGGCAGTCCTGACGGTATTTGGCGGACAGTCTGTCCAGTTCCGTCAGGACCGTATCGTTTACTATAAAGGTATAAAGTTTCTCCACCGGCGTTTGTACGATGAACTGAATCGCGTATAGAGTGGACTGTTCGAAGTTTCCTGACGGAAGGCCCGGGAATTCTCCATTGAGCACGATAAGCTTGATTTCAAAAATGCTCCGGACGAGTTTTCTGGGGAGCGCCTGATGGGTCAGCGCCCGCAAAGACTGGTATAAAAGCTTTAAAACTTCCTTTTCATCGTTGTTTTCTCTGGTACAATAATCACACAACTCCAAAAAATACATGCCGTAATAAGCGCCTTCAAAATCGCTGCGCAGGCTTTCAAAATAGTTGGCAGCGGAAAATTCCCTGATGTTGTAGGAAGATCTGCCTTCATATAGCTGGAATATGCCGAAGGTAAAAGGATTCGCCGCCGCCATCAGCCTGCTGTTCGTCCTTCTCGCTCCTCTTGCAAAGGCGGAAATCTTGCCCCGCTCTTTTGTCAGAAGCACCACTCTTTTGTCATATTCCCCGATCGGCTCTGCCCTGAGCACGATCCCCGTCACTTCCACGCAGTCCTGCATATCCTGCACCTTCCCGTATTTCATCATCCGCATTCTCTTTGGTACTTGACCGGTACTGCAGATAATCATCCACTTTCCCGGTATGAACAAACTGCTGCCAGTAATTTATTTCCTTCATCATAAGCCTCCCCGATGCAAGTGTGTATATGTCGCAATACGAACATGACTTTAGGGTTTGCTTTTTGATGTTTTTCTATTCCTCGGAAGGATGATAGCCAAAATTTTTCAGAAGGAAATCGCTGTCGCGCCAATCCTTTTTTACTTTGACCCAAAGCTGCAGATTCACCTGGCATTCCAACATATCTTCAATATCTTTTCTCGCCTGGGAACCGATCTTTTTCAGCATGCTTCCCTGTTTTCCGATAATAATTCCTTTATGGGAATCCCTCTCGCAGATGATGGTAGCGTCGATATCCACAATATGTTCTTTAAACTTCATCTGTTCGATCGCCACCGCAATGCCGTGGGGAATTTCTTCCTCCAGACAGCGCAGCGCCTTCTCCCGGATCATCTCCGCGACGATCTGCCGCTGGGGCTGGTCGGTCACCGTATCCTCATCGTAGAAGGGCTCCCCATAGGGCAGGTATTTGAAGATGCATTCCAGCAACGTATCCGTATTGTTGCTCCGAAGGGCCGACACCGGCACTATTTCAGCGAAGTCCATCTCTTTCCGGTAGGCTTCAATCGCCTCCATCACCGCGTCTTTTTTTACCGTATCGATTTTATTGATGACTAAAATCACGGGCAGCTTACAGCGCCTTAACTGTTCCAGAATATGCCGTTCGCCCGCGCCGATATAGGTGGTGGGTTCCACCAGCCAGAGCACCACGTCCACATCCTTCAGCGTGCTTTCCGCGACGCGCACCATATAATCCCCCAGCTTGTTTTTCGCCTTGTGGATGCCGGGCGTATCCAGAAAGACGATCTGTCCTTTTTCACCGGTATACACAGTCTGAATCCGGTTCCGGGTCGTTTGGGGTTTATTCGATGTAATCGCAATCTTCTGGCCGATCAGATGATTCATCAATGTGGATTTTCCCACGTTGGGTCTTCCTACCAAAGCTGCGAATCCTGATTTGTACTGTTTATTTTCCATCTATGCTCACTCTTTTTCCTTATCTTGTGCTTCTTGCGCTTCATTCTTTTCGGGAGGCACCTGCTTTTTTTGCGCCGCAGGATTGGCTTCCTGTTTTACAGGCGGCGTATTGATCCGCATGCCGTAGCGGTTATATTGTCCCGGGTTTGCCGCCGCCTTTTCCCGCCTTTTTGCCGCGCGCTTTTCACCGGCTTTTGTTGCAAAATATATAATTGCGATCACAATTCCCACAAAAACCGCGATGACGACAAGAAACGGCAGCGCAATAATCAGTTCAATGAAGAAATTGCTGATTCCGTCGCACACTTTATGCACGTTCCTCACAAATCCTTCCGAAATCCGCTCGCCTGCGCTCTTGGCCACATAGGGTTCATACTGTTCCACTTCCTGTACATCCAGATATACGGTGCTGTAATCGATTTTATTGTCATATGTACGAAGCTGGGATTCCATGCTTTCCAACTGATAGCGCACGTCGGTAAGCTGCTCGTTGATGGTGATGATATCCTCAATCGATTCCGCATTTTCCAACATGGTCAGAAGGCTTTCCTGCTCTGCCTGCAGCGCCTTTTTATGACTCTCCAGATCCACATACTGCAGCGTGATATCTTCCACGGATTCGTTTTTGCGCGTCACATTGGACTGCTCCGATACGTCCGATATAAACGAATCCAGCTTTTGCGCCGGGATACGCGCAGTGATGCTCGCGCTTCTGGAACGGTAACTGGAAGTATAGCTTCCATTATAAATATTGCTCTGTTCCACATAACCGCCCAGTTCCTCCACTTTTTGTTCCACATTAGAGATAAGCAAATCAAAATTTTCCGTTTCCACACTCATATCCACGTTTTTAATCAGCTTCCGGCTCTGATCCTGCACGTCTTTCGCTTCGCCGCTTTCTGCGTCAATGCCGCCCGCAGCCTCATATTCATAAATTCCGCCGTCCATGGCGCTTTCATATACCGCATCCTCCGCCACTGCTGCGGCAGTATTTTCACTGCTATATTTTTCCGACGATCCGCAGCCGCCGATCGCCGTTACGGCGATCGTCAGCAATAAGACTGCCGATAATGCAAATTTCCTGCTGATTGCCCGCTTATCCGTTTTCTTTTTCATTTTCTTCTCCCTCTGCGCATATTCGCGCCATCCATCCGGCAGGAAAAAGGTTCTCCGCCTCCTTCCCTATCCCTGATACAGCTGTTCCAGCGTTATGAAATTCGCCTTTTCTTCTTCTATTTTTTTCGCATTGCCCACCACGCACAGGCATTCGTCCGCCAGAATGGCGCGGACATAAGGCGCCAGCGCCCGGATATCCTCCGCTGTGGCGTTCAGAATCTGATCCCGTTCCTGCTGCAGCTCTTCTATCGTCTGATTCGTCATATAAAGGCTCAACGCGCGCATCGCTTTTGCCGCAGGATTCATCGGAATATCCAGATCGCTGATTGTGCCGATGACCGCCTGCGTCATGGCGCGCTCGTCTCCCTGAAAATGTTCCAGAAAATCCGGCGCCTGTTCATATACCCGGATCGTTTTGGACAGATTGGGATCCCGGTAGGATACAAAAAAGCTGTCGCCGCTCTTGCCGAAATTACACATACAGCCGTAAGCGCCGCCCCTGACGCGGACATTGTTCCAGAGGTACTCGTTATTCATGATTCCCTTCAGAATCCGCAGCGTGCCTGTATAAGGAAGACCTGCATGAATGAAGTTGCCCGCACGGCACACATACTGCACCTGGGAAGCGGATAAATATCCCTCGTTCTTCTTCTTTAAAGACACTTCAAACGGGCTGCCATTGACCGGATCGGTAAACAGGTTTTGTTTCATTTTCCCTGCCACTTCCGCAAACCTCTGATATTGTTCCTCTTCCTGGGCCGTGAAGTCCAGCAGCAGATTTTCCGGTCTGAAAATCGCATGACACAGCCGTGTCAGCGTTTTGGAAAGATTTTCCCTGTAATGATCCCAGTCTCCGGTAATTTTCTCCACCAGACGGTAGAAATCCATTCCGTTAATGATCTCCTGCAGCGCCGCCGATTCGGAAATATAGGACATGGCCCTGCCGCTTGCAACCGTATGCCCCGCTGAAATCATGGCCGACTGCAGTCTGGATTTCAGTTCCGACATAATCTCCGCCAGACGCTTCTGATCGGTAAAATCCGATTTTAAAAGCATTTCCTCCGTAAGATGCAGAGCGTCCTCCAAATGTTCATGAAACGCCTTGCCCCTGACTTCAAATGTGACGGTCCGTTTGGACAAATCCTTCGCATTCCCGTAAATATTGGTTACCGGAACAATGCCGCCCGTCAAAAGATCGGTTTGCGTAAACAATTCCCGGTAACTGTAATGCTCCGTATCCACCAGGCCCATGACCGCCTTTAAAATTCCCAGGTAAGGAAACAGTTCTGCCGGAACCTGTCTGCAGTCAAACAGCACTCTGAAATAGCTGATCCCGTTGGTCTCGATGCTGTGATACAGCACCTTCGTATCGCCAAGGCTGCGCTCCTCCAAAATGACAGGCTCCACCTCCCGGCGGATATCCTCCCGCTTTAAAAGAGGAATCTTTTCCAGATCCTCTGTCCGGTCCGGTTCCTCCTGAAAGGCTTCCAGCGCCTTCGTCTGTTCCACAATCCGCCCGATTTCTTCGTCGCTTAAGGAAGCTTTATAGGACGCAAGCTTTTCTGCCAGCGCCTCCTCCTTTTTCTCCGTCAGCCCCCGCACGGGCGCGAGCACCACTACGCTTCTGTGGGGATTATGCAAAAGCCGCGTCTCAATCAGTTCTTCAAAATATCTGCCTTCCGCCTTTTGCCGCAGCGACCGGTACGTATCTCCCGCTTCAATATGAATGAACGGCGCTTTTTCATCGTACAGCCAGCTGTCCATCACCTGAAGGCCATACATAAGCCCCGCCGGATAAGAACCGAAATCCGCTTCCCTGTACTTGAATTCATAGTAGTTAAGCCCCGCCAGGAGCGTCTTTTTGTCCAGACCGTCCCGGGACAGCTTTTCCAGCGTTTCCCATATGATCCGCAGAAATTCGTCTTTCTGCTCCTCATCCGCATTCCTGGCCACCACGGAAAAATAGGGCTGACGGATTCCGTTCTCAAAATCGCTGTAAACATCCTCTCCGATCCCCGCGTCTAAAAGCGCCTGCTTTAAAGGGGCTCCCTGGGCGCCGCAAAGCGCGTAATCCAGAATCTGAAAGGCCACATATTCTTCCCTGTTGAGCACATCGCCCGCCGCAATGTTGCAGGACAGATAGGTATTATGGGAAAGCGGCTCGTTTTCCGTCACGGAATACTCCTTGCGGATCTCCGCCGGCTTTTCAAAGGGCGTCTGCAGGCCGATCGCGGAATCCACTTCTGTTTTGTCAAAGCGCGACAGATAATGCGCATCCATCCAGTCAAGCCGTTCCGCCATATCCATGTTGCCGTAAAGATAAATATAGCTGTTTGACGGGTGATAGTATTTTCTGTGAAAATCCAGGAATTCTTCATACGAAAGCTGCGGAATCACATCAGGATCGCCGCCGGATTCATGGGCGTAAGCCGTATCCGGATACAGCGAGCCGGAAATTTCCCGTTCCAGCACATCGTCAGGAGAAGAAAAGGCTCCTTTCATTTCATTATATACGACGCCGTTTATGGTCAGTTCGTCGCCGGCGTCCTGCATTTCGTAATGCCAGCCTTCCTGATAGAAAATGCGCGGCTCCCGATAAATGGCGGGATAAAAGACCGCGTCCAGATAAACGTGCATCAGATTGGCAAAATCCTTGTCATTGCAGCTTGCCACCGGATATAACGTTTTATCCGGATAAGTCATGGCATTTAAAAACGTGTTCAGCGATCCTTTCACCAGTTCAATAAAGGGATCCTTGACCGGAAATTCCCGGGAACCTTCCAGAACCGAGTGTTCCAGAATATGCGCCACGCCCGTGCTGTTCTGGGGCGGCGTCCGAAAACCGATGTAAAAAACTTTATTGTCGTCTTCATTCGACAAAAAAGCCACTCGCGCGCCGCTTTTTTTGTGGCGCAGCAGGCAGCTTACGGAATGCAGGTCCTCAATCTCTCTTTTCTCAATGATCTCATATGCAGCTAATTCTTCTACTTTCATGTTCCCTCTCATTTCCGCCGCTGACGCGGCACTCAGATTTATGACAGCAAAAAGCAGGCGTACTCCCGCCTCATGTTATACGGCAAAGGTCATCAGCGCCAGCTTCGACAGGTGAAGTTCCTCCACCACAATCGTATCCATCTGCTCGTGCAGCTTACTGCTCTTTACAATCTCTTCTATTTTATATTCCCTGCTTTCATAATGTCCGCTCTTATTGCGTTTTTTATCCGCCGGCACCCAGACGCTCATCTTAAACTTCGCCTTGAGTTCTTTCAATGTCTCATAGGCAAAATCCTTCTCCGTCATGAAAAAAATGTGGTTTTCCATCGTGGTGTCAGGCGATACCTCTTTCAAAAGATAGTGTCTCACCACGGCCTTCCACTTAAAAGGCATATCCTCATTGACCAGCATTTCCCCGTAAGTCCATCTCGCGCCGATATAATAATCGCTGAAACTCTGTACCACATACTTAAAATCATTCTCTGCCATCAGTGTATATCCTTCGTATCCAAATAGTCAATGTTATCCGCCGTGATCCGCACCGCTTCCCGTATCTGCGCCGGGCTCATCTGCGTCTCGTCGGCCAGTTCCTGTATCGTCACCTTGCGTCCCAGTTCCTCTGCCAGTTCGCGGGCTTTTTCCAGCACATCATTTGCCTTCCCCGCCATCTTCTCGCCGGTCTTTTTCTGCTGTACGTTCTCCTCGATATACGTCTCCATGGCTTCCATAATCATGCTGGCGATCGTCCCGTGAGCCGCCGTCACGTTTTCCGCACAGTCCAGCATCTCAACCGCCATCGCCAAAGACACATTCCCCTCTCCGATCAGGTCTTCCAGGAAAGCGCCCTGTCCGGCGTAAAGCTTTGCGATCTCCACGACCTGGGGCAGGAAAATCTCGATCAGCCTCTGCTTCGCATCATAATCTCCCGCCATGGCGGAAAGCGTGATCGCCTCCTTCTCCCCTTCCGTCGTCTCGGGCAGCCGCTCCAGTTCTTCCAGATAGGAATTCAAATAGTCCGTCTCTTCTTCCGAAAGATAGTCGAACGGATCCACCGGCTCTCCGATGCCGATCTTCTTTGTCTTTAAGTATTCATGAACCATGGACAACTGTTCTTTTCCCAGTTCCATGCCAGCTTCCGAAAAGGCGCTCTGCACCTGTTCTTCGGACACCAGATTGCCCTGTTCCTTTGCAAGACTGCATATCGATTGAAGTGTCTGTGAAAAGACTTCCTCTTCCCTCATATTTATTTACCTCCGTCTCACTTCACATGCTCATGCGTGAACAGATGATACTGGCAATATTCATAATTTCCATTGCATTTGGAACAAAACCGGAATTCCAGATCGTCTCCATCCTCTTCCGTTCTGCCGCACACCGCGCACTTATGCTTCGTCACGGAGCGTCTTTCATATTCAGCGGAACGCATTTTCTGCCGGAATTCATGCTGCCGCTTCACCTGCCGGGGCGAAATTTTCATTTTTCCCCTGGACCGGATAAAGAAAATGATGAAATTCAGCAGAGAGAATCCGATCACAATCCAGGTTGCAAAACCGCCCTGAATACAATTAATCACCAGCATAATGCCGTAAACGATCCCCAGCCACTTCACCTTGATCGGGAAAATAAACATCAACAGTACCTGTACGTCGGGTATGCTCGCCGCGCACGCCAGAAAGATGGACATATTGATATAATACGTGGAAAACTGTCCGAAGTATATAATGCTGCCGTTCGCAAGCTGATAGGCTCCCGGCACCGTATAACCATAAACGGCACAAGGCTGCGCATCTCTGATTACGCAGTAAAGGGCAAGCACCAGCGCTCCCAATATGGTGAACAGAATTCCCGAAAAAATATATACGTTATACTTATAGGTTCCCCAGATCCGTTCCAGCAGATTCCCCAGCGAATAATACAGATAACACATAATCAGCACAAAGAAAATATTGGTATTTTCCGGCGGAATCAGTACCCACGTCACCAATCTCCAAATCTGTCCCTTAAAAATCAAAAAGGGATCCAGCAGCAGATACCCAAACACGGAAGGCGCCAAATACTGCAGCAGATAACCGATCGCATAACAAATAATCAGATACAGCGTCAGATTCGGAATCGCATACTTTTCCAGTTTCCATTTCAATTGATTACGTCTATTCCTATTCATACGACAATTCCTTTCCTGTATAGAATCCGCTTTGATTTTACCATTCTCCGCCCAAAAAGGCAATGACGGCGCTCTTAATTTATATTTGTTTAAGATTTTTAAGATTTCATCATGTTGCATTTTTTATTGTCATTCAGGCATAATTATGCTATAATTGTGTCAAAGAAAGGAGTGAAACATTATGCCGCTTATTATGCCTATTAAGGATTTACGCAATACAACCGAGATTTCTAATATCGCGCATAAGGAACAGGAGCCTATTTTTATTACCAAAAACGGATATAGCGATTTGGTTGTGATGAGTAGTGAATTATACGATAAATTTGCAAGAATGAATCGCATCGATCAGGCAATCTCCGAATCCGAGCAGGAAATTGCTAACGGAGCAGAAGCAGTTGACGCAGAAGTAGTTTTTGCAGAATTAGAGAAAAAATATTTTGGATAAATACAAGGTAAAAGTCAACCCCAGAGCAATCCGTGAATTAGAACACATTTACGAATATATCGCAAATGAGAAATTGGCTCCTGAAAATGCCAAAGGACAGGTTGACAGAATCAAGAAGTCTATTTTAAGCCTGGACACATTTCCACAGTCCCATCAAGAGCGTAACGAGGGCCGATATGCCGGAAAAGGCTACCATCAGTTACTGATTGATAATTACATCGCCATTTTCCGCATTGATAAACCATGCAAAACAGTTTATGTAGTAACAATACAGTATCAAGGACGAAATCTATAAGACAGGCACCAAATGACACTATAAATCATTTGGTGCTTGCTTTGACTTAAGAATTATTTAACACAGTTCTAACGAATCCTCTGCATCTATCCACATCTGCATAATCCCATCAGGATAAGGGCGAGCATATTCCACATGGTTGTCTATTGCAAAGTCATTCAGCGCACATTATAATAGGTAATGTAACCCTTGAATTATCTGCTTGTACAATCAAAAGCTACGGAGATATTATTATGGCAGGAAGAATAGCAGGTCTTATATCCTGTATTATGTGTGCGATTCCTTTTTTCATTGTTGCGATCTACTCTAAAGACAGCAAAGAACCAATCAATTTTTGGAGTGGAGATACCACATTAAAAGGAAAAATTAAAAATATTAAAGATTATAACAGGAAGATGGCTCTATTATATAAAAAATGTTCCGCTGCATTTCTTATTACCGGGATTGGCTTTATTGTTACCCCTGTTGTTGGCGTAATACTGATATGTTTTGACTGTACTTTGGGAATTTATCTTATGTACAGGAATTATAAAAGAATTTTAAGTTTGTATTCATAAGCGAGATTGACCGGGCGAAGTGAGGGATGCTTCTATCTATTTTTCATGACCGTCTTTTAATGAAGGAGAAGAAATGTATGTGGTTTTGGTGGTTTATGTTTACATGCAATATGTTATATTCACTCACAATGATTATTGCAGGCTGGTATATGTGGAAGCATTATCCGAAGAAAATTAATTCGGTGGCAGGGTATCGTTCCAGACGTTCAAAAATGAATATGGATACCTGGAAATTTGCGCATGAAAATTGCGGTAAACGTTGGTGGAAAATAGGATGGATTATGTTGGTTCCGACTGTATTGGTGCAGATTCCATTCTATGGCAAAAGTGACAATGCGATCGGATGGGTCGGTTTGGCAATATGCATTGTTGAATGTGGAGTTTTGCTGGTTTCCATTCTACCTACAGAAAAAGCGCTTAAAAACACGTTTCATGATGATGGCAGCAGGAAATAAATAACTTTTGGTTTTCCGGGAAGCTGCAGAGAGCATAATATCGGTGGCCTATTGGGTGAAGATAATGGATGGAGAGGGAGCGAGGGATGCTTCTTTTCCTGTAGGCATGAAGATGGGAAAATGAAGAATCAGGATTGGCGGAATCGATCGCATGAAGAAGATTTTAGGAATTATATTAACGATGATAGGGATTGTGATGACAGTAGTATCCCTGATTTTTAAAATAAAAGGGCAAATGTCGGTGTCTATCATTGGTGGGGCAGACGGTCCGATTTCGATATTTCTTGCTGGTAAAGTCGGAAGTCCTCTGGCAATTACAGGAATTATTGCGGGTATTGCAGTGCTTGCAGTCGGCTTTTTTATGGTTGCGAGGAAAAAATAAATTCCTGTTATCGGGGAGTTTAAGGCATCGGAATATCGGGATTTGGTGGAGGAATATACAAATATGAAAAAATATAAGATTGCAGCGTTACTTATGATTATTCACGGAGGCTTTATGGAACTGGGCGGAATTTTGGCAATGGTACCGGCATTGCTTATAGGAACTGATAAATATGATATAGGTCAATATTTTGAATTTAAACTTCCATATTTCCAGGATAATCTTTACATGATGATGGTTATGGGAGCAATATATGGCGTGTTTAGACTTATTGGAGCAATAGGATTGCTGAAAAATCGAATGTGGGGATTCGTATTATCTGTCATAAACTGTGTTATTACAATTACTTTAATGATGTTTTTGTTGCCTGCCGGAATTATGGACGGAATACTCGCGGGAAGTGCTTTGATATTGATTTTGATGCAGTATTTCGGAGATAAAAAAATAGTAGAGTAGACCGCAGATTACAGTTTGCAGGTCAAACGAGAAATTCAAGGCAGTACGGCGGAGCAGGCGTAGACTATTCCCGCCGCACTGTATGCTATTGCTCCATATTCTGTGCCTTTCAGGGTGCATGTTCCCGCTGTTCCTGCCGAAAAAATACTGTAAACGCTCTTTCGGATTTTCTCGTTTTCTTTCACTTCAAGGGTTCTGCGATTTCTATAATCCCCTTGTTTTCCAAGTAGTAAACGGCAACGTTTTATAAAAACTTTAACATTTTTTTAGCGACACTTTCGTTGCACCCTGTCAGATCCTGTCGTATAATGTGGAAGATTGGAAAACCTTCGGTTTTCCAATCTTCCAACGACAAAACCGTAGGTTTTGGAGTCTGGCCCAACGACAAAACCGCAGGTTTT
>JAUNGC010000032.1 GCA_030524745.1 Eubacteriales bacterium
ACAAATGGCTAAAATAAAGGCCTTTTTGTGCAAAATAATTAAGAAAGTATAGAGAAAATATGAAGCAAATAGTGGAAATCATTGCAAAGCAGGCGCTGCTGCTTATAACCGGGATTTTGGCTGGTACGTTAGCCATGATAATAGTATACGCTTTGCCTGTAGGGCGGATGGATACAAATGTACGCAGTTCCATGGAAGTTTTTTATACAGAAGGAGTATATCCGCAGCAGGTTCCCGGCTATAAATCGACTCAGTTGGATAATGAAACGGACGCCATCATGTTATTAGGAGCCATTTATGATGGCGGAGGCTATCCGGCATGGCAACAGGCGATGCGGGCGGCGAGAATTGATTTTGCAGATCAGGACGCCTGCTGTAATGAGTTGATCTGGTATGCATGGGAAAACAGAATACCGGATGGCGAAACGGAGTATAGCCGTTATTGGCATGGATATATGTTGTGGCTGAAACCTCTCTTACTTGTTTTTGATTATGCAGATATTCGCATATTAAACATGATGTTTCAGACGGTTTTGCTGTTTTTATTAATAAAGAAGCTGACAGAAAAGGGAAAAACCCGTTATCTGCTTCCGTTAGCTATGGCGCTGATTGTTTTAAATCCTGTGGCTGCGGCGATGTCATTGCAGTTTTCCAGTATTTATGACATTGTGCTGATTAGTATGCTGTTGATTTTACGCAATCATGAAAAATGGAGAGCGGGAAACAGATATCTTTATTTATTCTTTGGGTTGGGAATGATAACTGCCTTTTTTGATTTTCTGACATATCCCATGGCGGCGCTGTGTATGCCTTTGACATTATATCTCATATTGGAGCAGAAAAACTGGAAGGCGGGAGTCTGGAAGGTGATTTTGTTCTCGTTATGTTTTGGGGCAGGCTATGCAGGCATGTGGGCTGGTAAATGGCTGATGGGAAGTCTGCTCCTTCAGGAGAATGTGCTTGAAATGGTGCTGACGCAGTTCGCTGTACATACGGGAAATGCAACAATAAATGGGGCAAAGCTGTCAAAGCTGGATGTCATTTTGCGGAATTTGAAAGTATTGATGAAATGGCCCTATCTGCTGTGCTTTGCATCAGGCATGATCGTCTGCGTTAAGGGAATTTCTTTAAAAATGGTGAAAGAACATCTGAGTATGACGGCGCCGTTTCTGATCGTCGGGGTGATTCCGTTTGTATGGATTTATTTGACTTCTTCCCATGCGGCGTGGTGTTATTGGTATACCTACAGAGGGTTTATGGCATCGGCTTTTGCATTTTTCTGCGCGCTGGCGTTGTTGCCCCGCAAAGCACGGCTTTGCAAAAAGCCTGGATGAGAGTCGTGTACGGATGAATATTGAAATGGCCGGGAGGAGATAGAAATAGTGATGTGGAAGAAAATAAAGGAAACAGATAGAAATCACCGGTTCGAGATCGCTTATATATTAATCGCACTATTCGCAGTTTCTCTCCCTTATTTGAGGCAGGATCTGGTGGTTGGTTCAGATGCGCCCTTTCATCTCGCAAGAATTGAAAGTCTGAAGGAAGGATTGCGGGGAGGCATGTTCCCGGTCAAGGTTCATTCGGTTCTGTGCTATCAATACGGTTATGGGGTGGGATTGTTTTATCCGAATTTTTTCCTGTATATTCCGGCCTTTTTCAGAATTATGGGACTTTCCCTGGAAGTGTCGTACAAATTATTTGCGGGCCTTTTGTTTTTAGGAATGTTTGCGTCTATGTACTACAGCGTTTACAGGGGAATCGGGGACAGAATGCTTGCCTTGGCGGCAGGCGCGCTGTATCTGTTTTCAACGCCGGTTTTGGATGGCGTTTACCATGGGTTTACGCTGGCGCAGAACCAGGCCCTTGTTTTTATGCCGCTTGCGATAATGGGAATGCTTATCTTTGCGGCAAGGGATAAAAAACCATGGATGTTAGCGGCAGGGTTTACCGGATTAATTTATTCACATGTACTTTCTACCGTTATGGCGGTAGCCGTTTGCTTTATCATTCTGGTTTGTTATATTTTTCGATGGAAGAATTTTAAAAAGAAGTGTATGGAACTGGCAGGCGCTATTTTAGGTGTGTGCGGAATAACATTTGCCTATTGGGGACCTATGCTGGAGCAGTTCGCGGCTCAAACCTACAGGGTGTCTCAGCCGTGGACCCATGTTTCTGACAATGTGGCGGGAATGTATAATATGCTTACGGAAGAAGGCTTCGGCGTTGTTTTAACCGTTGCATGGCTGGTTTGCGTACTGTATGTATTATATGAATGGAAGCGTATAGACAGGGAAGCGAAGATTTGTATGGTTTTGGGAACCGGATTAATGCTGCTCCTGACATGTCAGCCATTTTGGAATGTAACGGAAAAGCTTTTCGATTCTCTGCAGTTTACCAGCAGATTGACGAGGCCCGCTGTTATTTTGGTGATTTTTGCAATCATGTGGTGCCTGAAATATTATGGCGTTTCTTCCAGGCTGAAACCTGTGCTGACGATGTTTACATTGGGAATATGTGTATATGCCGGATTGTGTCAGGTTTCAGGAGACAGAAAGAACCTGGAAGATTTTGGGGATCGCGTGCTTTACGAGGAGATCGCAGGCCTGGGGGCAGGGGAAGAATGGCTTCCTGTGGAGACTACGAGAGAAGTAATGGTTACGCCGCTGACCGCTTTTTCGGAAACGGGAGATGCTTTTGCCGGCAGCCGTGAGGGGAACAATTTCTATTTTGTGGTAAGCGGGGAATCGGATGTTTATCGGATGCCGTTGGTATGGTATAAGGGATATAAAGCAGAAACAGAAAATGGAATTCAGTTGTCGGTGGAAAAAAATGGAGACGATGGTCTGGTATTAGTTTCCGGCGTACGCAATGCAAAGGAGACTACAAAGATACACGTATGGTATGACGGAACGGCGGCGCAGAGAATCAGCTATTTGACCAGTTTCCTGACAGCGATCGGAGTGGCTGGAATTGCGATTGGAAAAAAGCTGAACAGGAAATCGGGTATTGCGTCCGGCATTAAGCTTTTTAAGAAGGGATGATATGTCATGTGGAAAAAGGTTATGCGGATTGGAAAAAAGTACCGTTTCGACATTTTGTTTGTAATGATAGCGTTGATTGCGGTATTTTCGCCGTATTTGCGCCAGGATTTGATTATTGGTTCGGATTCGCCTTTTCATCTGGCCAGAATTGACAGCCTGAAGGAGGGGATTTTGGCCGGTGGTTTTCCAGTCAAGGTCCATAGTGTATTATGCTATCAATATGGCTATGGTGTCGGCCTTTTTTATCCGAATTTTTTCCTTTATATTCCTGCGTTTTTACGGATCGCCGGAGTATCATTGGAAGTAGCGTATAAACTGTATGCCGGCTTACTGTTTCTGGCTATTTTTTGCTCTATGTATTATTGTGTTTATAAGGGGACGCAAGACAGGGTATTAGCATTGCTGGCCGGGGCGCTGTATTTGTTTTCTAATCCTGTTATGATTGGGTTTTATACGGATTTTGCGCTGGCGCAGAACCAGGCCATGATTTTCTTGCCGCTGGCGATTATGGGAATGTTTGAGTTCGCATCTGCGGATAAAAGTCCGTGGATGCTTGCAGTGGGATTTACCGGATTGATTTATTCTCATGTTCTTTCCACCGTGCTGGCGTTCGGAGTCTGCCTGGTGATTTTGGCATGTTGTGTATTACGGTGGAGAAACTGGAGAGAAAGGCTGATAAAGCTTTGTATCGCAGTCATTGGAGTCTGTGGTGTGACATTTGCTTATTGGGGGCCTATGCTGGAACAGTTTGCCGCTCAAACCTATAGAGTATCACAGCCGTGGACCCATGTTTATGATAATGTACTGAAATTGTATCTTCTTTTTACGAATAGGGGAGTAGGACTTGTCCTGCTGTTTGTTATGATGGCGACAGCTTTTTATCTGCTTGGAAATTGGGGCGGTCTGGGAAAGGAGATTAAGATCTCGTTTTTGTTAGGGAGTGTGCTGGTATCTTTGATGTTTTTCCAGAGATTTTGGAATATAACGGGAAGTCTATTTGATTTTCTTCAGTTTCCTGCACGCTTGAAATGTCCTGCTGTTGTTTTGTTGATTTTTGCTGCCATGTGGTGCATCAAAAGTGCGGAGTTGTCACAAAATGCGGTATACGTTATTGCGGTGGTTATGCTGGGGATTTGTATTTATACAGGCCTGGACAGCGTCAGTGATAAAATGGAAAATACGGAAGATTTTGGAAACCGTGTAATTTATGAGGAAATTGCAGGACTTGGTTCGGGAGAAGAATGGCTACCGGTGGAGACAACCAGAGAGGTATTGGTTACACCGCTGGTGGCATTTTCGGAAGAGGGGGAAGTTTTTAACGGAAAACGGGATGGAAATGATTATTATTTTACAGTGAACGGTGAAGGCAATACTTATAAAATGCCGCTGATTTGGTATAAAGGATACCGCGCTGAAACAGAAGAGGGAAATCCATTGACTGTGATGAAAAATGCAGGAGATGGATTGATTCTGGTTTCGGGCGTAACTTCAGCGGAAGGTGATGTGAACATACATGTATGGTATGACGGGACTGCCTTGCAAAAGGTTAGCTATATTGTTTCCCTGATATCTGCAATAATCGTTGGTATTTGGATGGTATGGAAACGGAAGGGACGGACAGGAATATGAAGTGGAACAATAAAGGGAATTTCTGGAAAAACGGTATGATATTCTGGATATTTTTGTATTTATTCAGCCTGATACCAGTGCTGATTCTGGAAACCTGTAATTTTCCCTGTGCGGACGACCTTGGATTCAGTATTTATACACGGAATGCATGGGTGGATACTCATAGTCTGGCCGCAGTAATAGAGGCGGCGTGGCGCAAGGTTGCGGAGATTTATCAGACCTGGCAGGGAACCTGGGCTTCCATCTTCTTAATGGCGCTACAGCCGGGAATTTGGGGAGAACAATATTATTTTGTAACAACCTGGCTGATGCTTGGAGTGACGAGTGTTTCTGGTTTATATCTTTTTCACGTTATTTTCCGTCGTTGCCTGGGCAGTGATCGTGGGATTGCAGTTACGGTTTCCTGCATTTATCTGATCGTTGCGGTTCAGTGTATGGTGGATAAGACACAGGGATTTTTCTGGTATAATGGCGCTGTGCATTATATGTTTCCGCAGGCAGCATTGTTTGGACTGACCGGAATTGTTTTGACGATGCTTGGAAATACCGGACATAAGCGGAAGTATTTGGTGATCGGTATTTTGCTGACGGCATATATCGGCGGGGGAAATCTGGTTACAGGCCTGGAATGCGGTATATGGCTCATTACGGCGATTGTATTGTTTTGCGCAGGGAAGAAAAAGAATGTGGCTAAAAGAGTCTGTATCCTGCTGGGAATCTGGGTTGTGTCTTTTGGAAGCAATGTTTTGGCGCCGGGCAACGGGAACAGGCAGGAAGAATTTAGCTATCGGCCGGGCGTAGTGCGTTCGATTCTGCAGTCTTTTTATTATTGTCTTGATTTTGTGTTCGACCAATGGATGAATTGGGCGGTGATTGCGCTTGTATTGTTGGTATTGCCGTTTGTGGTCAGGGCGGTTCAGAATTATGAGGGAAACTTCAGGTTCCGATATCCGCTGCTGGTAGCAGCTTACAGTTACTGCATTTTAGCCTCCATGTTCACACCCAGCGTTTATGCGAGCGGAGATCCGGGATCAGGCAGAATCTATAATATCATTTTTCTGACGCATCTTTTGCTCATAGTGGTTAATCTGGTATACTTTTACGGCTGGTATTGGAAAAAATATCAAGCCGCAAAGCGAATGGAGGAAAAAGATTTGCGGATATATCATATTTCTTCCGCTTTGGGCGTTGCGTTTTGCTTTATAATTGCAGCCGGTGTGAATCAGGATGCTTTTACGACAACCTCAGCTCTGTCGTCGCTTTTGAAGGGAGAGGCCGCTTCGTATAAGCAGCAGCAGGAGGAAAGGCTGGAACTTTTGCTGGATGAAACTGTGAAAGATGCAGAATTGAAAGAATTTGTAAATAAACCTTATTTGTTGTATTATGAGGATATTGAAGCGGATGCTGACAACTGGAAAAATGTTCGGATGAGTGGTTATTACAGGAAAGACACTGTAAAACTGGCCGGGGAGTAAGGATTATGCTGTTTAATTCCATTGATTTTTTGGTGTTTTTCCCGATTGTATTATTGATTTATTTCATTTTGCCGAAAAAAGTGCGTTATATTTGGCTGCTAATAGCCAGTTACTATTTTTATATGTGCTGGAATCCGGCTTATATCGTATTGCTTGTCATATCTACAGCGATCACTTATTGCTGCGGACTTGTGACAGAAAAGCTGAAAGGGAATGCGCAAATTTCACCCTCGAAACGCCGGCTGGGGATGAAACTTTCTATAGCAGTTTGCTTTTTAAGCAATATTGGAATTCTGATTTATTTCAAATATACCAATTTTCTGATCGATACCGTTAATGTGCTTTTTGACGCTGCTCATATTCGGGCGGTTCCGGCTGTTGATATATTGCTTCCGGTGGGAATTTCCTTCTATACGTTTCAGGCTTTAGGGTATACGATCGATGTATACCGGGGCGATATTGAGGCGGAAAGAAATCCGCTGAAATATGCGCTGTTTGTGTCTTTTTTTCCGCAGCTTGTTGCAGGACCGATTGAGCGTTCTTCCAATTTACTGAATCAGATTCATGAGGAGGCGGATCATAAGCTTTGGGATTATAAACGAGTGACCTCAGGGCTGATTATGATGTTGTGGGGCTTTTTCATCAAAGTTGTCATTGCGGACAGAGCGGCTGTGGTGGCTGATACGATATTTGATGCTTACGAGCAATATCAGATGGTTGGCTTGATGGTGGGAGCCTTTGCATTTGCGATACAGATTTACTGCGATTTTCAGGGATATTCCACGATTGCCATAGGAGCGGCAAGGGTGTTGGGATTTGACCTGATGGAAAACTTCAATACCCCCTATTTTGCGTCAAGCGTAACGGATTTTTGGAGGAGATGGCATGTTTCTTTGAGCACCTGGTTCAGAGATTATTTGTATATACCGCTTGGCGGAAACCGGTGCAGCACATGGAAGCATTATCGGAATATTCTTATAACTTTCGGAGTCAGCGGGCTATGGCATGGGGCTGACTGGACTTATGTGATATGGGGGATCCTGCACGGATTTTACCAGATTGCAGAGAAAATGCTGGCGCCGCTGATGAAGAAGATTCATGCGAGATGTCATACAAGGACGGCGTCTTTTGGCTATCGTTTTTTTAAGGTGGTTGTGACCTTTGTTTTTGTGGATATTGCCTGGATCTTTTTCAGAGCGGATTCTTTATATCAGGCGTTTCATTATATCAGGAGAATGGTTACTTGCCGTGACTGGTGGTCCTTATTTGACCAGAGCATTTATAAAATGGGACTGGACGTAAGAGAATGGAATGTTCTTTGGATTGCATTGCTATTGCTCCTGGCAGTGGATTTGCTTCGCTATATAAAGGCGGAATCGCTCTGCGAATTCTTAAGCCGGCAGTGGATTGTGTTCCGATGGGGAATACTGGTGCTGTTATTATTCTTTGTTGTAGTATTCGGCTATTACGGCCCTGGATTTGCGTCTGCACAGTTTATTTATTTTCAGTTTTAATCGGTAGCAGATATTTGAGGAAGAAGGAAAAATGAATCGAAACAACATAATAAAGATAATTGTGTTTATCCTGCTTGTGAGTTGTATCGGTAGCAGCGTATTTCGGGCACTGAATTATAAAAGTACGGGCGGAGGCGGCGGCTGGCAGCGCTTTTATGCGCAAAAGGAAGACAGCATTGACGTCATGTTCTTCGGAAGCAGCCATGCGCATTGTACGGTTGATTTGGGATACCTGTGGGATAATTACGGTATGGCGGGATATACGCTCTCGGCGGGCTCGCAGATGATAGACGGCACTTATTATTTTGTGAAGGAAGCGCTGAAAACGCAGAATCCCAAGGTGATTGTTGTGGAGATGATGGGAACTACAGGAAACGAACTGGCCGATAATGCTGCAGTGGTATACAGAAATACGATGGGCATGAAGTGGTCGGCGGATCTGCGGGAGTTTGTTCATTATCTGGCTGGAAACCTCAATAAGGATGAAACCTGGGAACAGGAGATTTTTGCCAAAATTCCAATCATTCATTCCCGGTACGCGGAATTGGAACAGGCGGATTTTGAAGATCCCATTCCTTTTATGAAAGGCTACAGGGGCAGCTTTGAATGTATTTCTTTTGATTATCCTGCCGGGGCGGATACGCAGGAGGTATTGGAACTCAACCAGGAAAAACTGGAATGGCTGCAAAAGATTATCGCGCTTGCAAAGGAGAAAGACGTGCAGCTTGTGTTGTTTGCGTCTCCCTACAGCGTGCCGGAAGAGAGACAAATGCAGTTTAATCGTATTGCGGAAATTGCCGCGCAGAATAATGTGCCATTTATTAATTTTAACCATCTATATGATGAAATCGGTATTGATTTTGCAGCGGATATGCGAGACTCGGATCATGTGAATAATGCCGGCGCCGTGAAGGTAACGGAATATCTGGCGCAGTACCTGAAAGATAATTATGAGATTCCGGACAGGCGCAGTGAAAAGGGATATGAGCAATGGGAACAGAATGCGCTTTATCTTCGCAACAAAGCTTTGCGTTATGAATTGGAGAACGCGGCAGATATTAACGAATACCTGCAGAAATTAACAGATCTGAAAGATGAGCAGTTGGTGATTCTGGCGTTAACGGGCAACTATAATGCTCTGGGAGAGGTCTATCTGGAAAAATTGTCCCTGCTGGGGATCACTGCCGGGGAATACTATGAAGGCGGCGTCTGGATATTGAGAGACGGAAAAACTGCGGTCAGGCTGTCCGGCGAGAATTACAGTCAATATTACCAGGTTCAGAATGGAGAAATTTATCTGGGGTCCAGGCTGTCAGTGAATGAAGACGGAGACAGTTATGAAGAGGTGAGACTGGTAATCAATGGAAAGGACTATCGATTGGTCGAGAATGGTGTTAATATTGTAGTGTATAATGAAGCGATTGACCAGGTGATTGACGCTGCTGGAGATGATATTTATCTCGGGCTTGAGTTGATTCATAATGAGAAGAGCGATGAATAGCGGAACTTGTAATATGAGCAGGAGATGAAAGCAAATGAAAACAGATCGTACTATTTTATACCTTGTGGTGCCCTGTTATAATGAAGAAGAGGTTCTGGAAAAAACGGCAGCAGTGCTGAGCGAAAAAATGCAGCGTCTGATTGGCAGCGGAAGAATTTCTTCTATGAGCAAGGTGTTGTTTGTCAATGATGGAAGTAAGGATAGAACGTGGAAGCTGATCTATGAACTGACACAGAAGAACCGGATGTTTGCGGGATTGAGTTTTTCACGCAATTATGGCCATCAGAGCGCAATTCTGGCCGGAATGATGACTGCGAGAACAAGGGCAGATGCGGTAGTGACAATTGATGCGGATTTGCAGCAGGATATCGAAGCGCTTGATTTGTTCCTGGATTGTTATGAGGGCGGCTGCGATATCGTTTATGGAGTGCGCAACGACCGTAATACGGATGGATTTTTAAAAAAAGCGACAGCGGGAATTTTTTATAAACTCATGCATGTTCTGGGCTGTCAGACCATTACCAATCATGCAGATTATCGGTTGATGTCCAAAAAGGCGCTGGATGCGCTTTCCCAATTTCAGGAAACGAATCTGTTTTTACGGGGATTGATTCCGACGATGGGCTTTCAGTCAGATGTCGTGTATTTTGATGTGAAGGAAAGAGAAGCGGGAAAATCCAAGTATACTTTTAAGAAGATGCTGGTGCTTGCGGTCGATGGGATTACCTCCATGAGTACCCGGCCTTTACAGATGATAGTGTTGCTGGGATTTCTTACATTTTTGGTCAGTATCGGTATTTTCATTTCCTGTATTTGGGATTGGGCGCATGGTCAGGTGGTGGCCGGCTGGACTACTACGGTGGCATCTGTCTGTCTGATAGGGGGAATGACTCTGCTCTCACAGGGGATTATCGGCGAATACATTGGAAAGATATATATGGAGAGCAAAGGAAGACCTCGATATATTGTGGAATCCATGATTTTGCGTGAGGATGAAGGAAAGGAAAATAATGAGCAGGATTGAGATACATGCGGATGATTTTGGAGAGTCCATACATGCGAGCGAAGATATTCTGACATGTATAAAGGCTGGCGCATTGGATAGCATCAGCATTCTTTCCAACATGAGTTGCTTTGAAAAATGTGTGGAGATGTATCGGGAAGCGGAGACTGATTTCCCGATCAGTCCAAAGCTTTCCGTGCATTTGAATTTTATGGAAGGAAAATGTCTGTCGGAGCCGAAACAACTTCCGGATCTTGTGGATTGCGAAGGGCATTTTTGTATTTCCTGGATGAGACTTTTTGCGCGTTCTTATTTACCGGGGAAAAATGACTTAAAACGGCAGTTGAAGGCGGAGATGGAGTTACAAATCGGTGCGGTGCGCCGCGCTTTTCCCGGAATGAAAAAGCTGCGCATTGACAGTCATCAGCATACACATATGATTCCGGTAGTTGCGGAGGCGCTGTTTGAGGCGATTGAAGAAAATGAATGGAAGGTGGAATATATCCGCAATTCCAGGGAACCTATCGGTCCTTTCTTGAGAGCGGTTTCTCTTTATGGCACGTTTCAGCCGGTTAATTTTGTGAAGAATCTGATATTGAATTATTGTGCATTGCTCATGGAAACCAGAATGAAGCGTCTTGGATGTAAGCCGATGTTTTTATGGGGACTGATTATGAGCGGGCATATGGATGAAGCGAGAGTCAGGAAGCTGCTGCCGGCTATGAAAAAGGCCGCAGAACGTAAAGAAAGGGAACTTGAAATTCTCTTCCATCCCGGACAGGTGAAGAAATCGGAAATTTCACCGGAGTTCAGCCAGCCGGAAGCGATAGCATTTCATATTTCCGATAACAGAAGGGTGGAAAAAGAAGCGGTCATGAGTCTGGGAAGGCAATACGATCCGGATATCGTATGAAAGAAGATCAGAAAAGCGGAGGAGATAAAGGATGGATAAAATTGCGGTTTTGATTCCCTGTTATAACGAAGAAAAAACGATTGAGAAGGTAGTAAAAGACGCGAAAGCCGCGCTGCCTGAAGCGGTGATTTACGTTTATAACAATAATTCCACTGACCGCACGGCGGAGATTGCAAAGCAGGCAGGCGCGGTGGTGCGCAATGAGTATAAGCAGGGAAAAGGAAACGTAATCCGGAGGATGTTTCAGGAAATCGATGCGCAGTGTTATATCATGGTGGACGGGGATGACACCTATCCGATGGAAAACGCGCAGGAAATGGCGGATCTGGTATTGACCCGCAATGCGGATATGGTGGTGGGGGACAGACTCTCTTCCACATATTTTGAAGAGAATAAGCGTCCTTTTCACAATGTGGGAAACAGCATGGTGCGCGCTTCGATCAATGCTCTTTTTAAATCGGACATCCGGGACATCATGACGGGGTACCGGGCGTTTTCCTATCGCTTTGTAAAGACCTTTCCCGTATTGTCCAAGGGATTTGAAATTGAAACGGAAATGACCATTCATTCCGTCTATAACAATATGCAGGTGGAGAATGTGGTCATCACCTACCGGGACAGGCCGGAAGGGAGCGAATCCAAGCTGAATACTTATTCGGACGGATTTAAGGTACTGCGGACCATTTTCAGAATGTTTCGGCAATACAGGCCGTTTGCGTTTTTTGGTATGCTTGCGCTGATATTGATGCTGATAGCGGTTGCATTTTTCATCCCGGTCGGAATTGAATTTGTGGAAACGGGGCTGGTGCCCAAGATTCCGACATTGATCGTGTGCGGGTTTGCCGCGCTGGCGGCGATTCAGTCGTTTTTTGCCGGTTTGATTCTGCACAATCTGGGGATGAAGGACCGGAGAGACTTTGAATTCCGGCTGCAATTGACGGAGAGGGCGAAAAAATAGCGGCTAAAGGAGAGGAAAATAGTGGGCAATTATTTTATTACAACCTTTGACGGAGAATGGAAAGGCCCGGCGGAAAGTCTGAAAGAGCATCTGGGGTTTGAGATTATAGAATTGCACGGGAAGGAATTCGGAAATTTCCCTACGAAATTTCTGCTGCTTAAGAAGGAACTGCACAATGCGGGGAATTTGCTGAAAAATTTCAGATCGTATAACCATGCGAATATGATTATCTGCTCGAATTATGCGGCTCTTATTTTATTATTGCTGAGAAAGCTTCACATTTTAAAGTGCAATAAAATATTGTGGTTCGGCGTCTATATCCACAGACCGAAAATGCTGAAAATCGTGCGGAAATGTTTAAAGCTGTTAATGCCCGATAAATTTCCTTTTAAGATTGTCGTTTTTTCCAAACCGGAAATTGAACTGTACGAAAAGGAATTCGGGCTTGCAGCAGAGCATTTTGTGTATGTTCCGTATGGAGAATGGAATAAGGACAAGAAGTTTCTTTCGACCTGTGACGAGGGATATTTTTTCTCCGGCGGATATGCGAACCGGGATTTT
Source organism: Eubacteriales bacterium (assembly GCA_030524745.1). Classification (GTDB taxonomy): domain Bacteria; phylum Bacillota; class Clostridia; order Lachnospirales; family Lachnospiraceae; genus Gallintestinimicrobium. The sequence continues at coordinate 12,596 of JAUNGC010000032.1, forward strand.
GTCACCCTGGCAAAGCTGTTTCAGGATAAGCCCTGGAAGCTGGTAATTGCGGCGTCGAGACAGAATACGGATTTTGTCAGGTATGTCAATGAGACGGCGGTATCGGACAATATAAAAATATATTGGGATATTCCGGCGGAGCAGTTTAATGAATTTCTCCGGAATGCGCATGCCGTTATTATGATTATGAAATATAATACGGGCGCCAGCGGACAAATCGTGATATTAACGGCATTGGAGTATCACAAGTTGGTGATAGCTTCTTATACGGATGTTATTGACGAGTATATCAGAGATGGCGAGACGGGAATTATTTTGAAGGATAAAAGCATAGATTCGCTTACGGAGATTATGGAAGCGCTTTCCGATCCTCAGAGGGAAGAGTTCTATAAAGATCTGGCGGAAAAAGGTCATCTGCATTATCAAAATACATTTTCTTATCAGGCAATTTCCTCTTACCTGATTGATCAGATAAGCCGGGAATTGTGAGCAAAAAGAGGACCTTACAATGTTTTTAAATGAAAATTGCGTAAATAATGAAGAGACGAAAGGGATCATTCTTATCGTCTCTTTTTCGCGGAAAAATATTGCGTCACAACGGCGTACTGGTCATAGCGTGTGCGGCAACATCGGAAAACCATTAAGGGTGGGTATAAAATTAACTCCCGGGTTTGGACGCGTTCCGGCACATTTCCGCAAGTTCTGCCTCGGTTATTCCAAGCGTGCATGTCAGCGCGGAGAGAGAAGAAAGCGCGCCGGCTTGGCCGGAATGGGATGAAAAAAGATAATTACGAAGATGAGAGAGGTCTTCTGCTGAAACGACGGCATCGGTGCCGTCAGAAGCCGGTGTATCCGCAATAATGTCGCCAATAACGTTATTCATGACAGGTCCTCCTTTGTATTCGGGATAAGCATTCTGTCCAGCAATTGTTCCAGAAGAGTCCTGTCTTCCGGCGGCAAAAGCGCCAATTTCTTCCGGATGCGGCGCTGCTGTTCTGTTTCATCATCAGGTGAGAAAAATTCTGCCGGAGTCAGATTGAAGTATTCGCATAAATCGAAGAATGCGTCAAAAGACGGCAATGACTTGCCGGAAGTGATTGCCTGTATATAAGTTTTGCATCTTCCCAGTTCTGTGGAAAGATGATATTCGGAAATGTTCTTTTCAAGTCTCAGAGAGGTGATCTTTTCTCTTAAGTATTGTTCGTAATCCATGACGACATCCTCCTATGAGAAAATTATAGTCGATCTCATCATAGTGGATTCTGCATATAAATCGTTATAAAACGCAAAAAATAACAAAAATGACGAATAAAATTATTTACGAAAATACGGTATGGTATCCTGTGCACTTTCCACGCTCTTGCCAAGAAACGGGAAGATTGTTATACTGAATTATTATAGCGTTGCAGGGAATGCTATCATTTTAGGGTACAGGAAAGGATTGGAAAATGTTGCAGGAATTGGAATATCCGTTTGACAGCGAATATATTTTGAAAAAATCGAAGAGCATAAAGCGCCGCCTGCTGGCGGACGGCAGCGTGCGGTTGCAGAAGAAAATCGCGGTGCTGGGCGGCTCCACGACCCATGATATCGTGCGGATTCTGGAACTTTTTTTGCTGAATCAGGGAATTGAGGCGCAGTTTTATGAATCGGAGTACGGTATGTACTGGGAAGACGCCATGTTCGGCAACGAGGAATTGAACGTATTCGCGCCGGACCTGATCTTCATACACACCAGTCTGCGCAATCTTCGCTCTTTCCCGGAAATCGGTTCTTCGCCGGAAGAAGTGGAACAGATGCTGGACGCAGAATATAGCAAATTTGCGGCGATGTGGGAAAAGCTGGAAGCGGACTGGCACTGCCCCGTCATCCAGAACAATTTTGAGTATCCCTATTTCAGACTGATAGGAAATCAGGACGGCGTCGACGTACATGGGAGAACATACTATGTCAGCCGGATGAATCAGAAATTCGGCGATTACGCCAGAAGTCATGCGAACTTTTTTATCAACGATATCAATTACCAGTCGGCAGTTTACGGACTGGACGAGTGGTCCGCGCCGCTTTACTGGCATATGTACAAGTATGCGCTGTGTCTGAAAGCGATTCCCTGGATGGCGCACAATGTGGCGAACATCGTGAAGTCCATATACGGAAAAAATAAGAAATCTCTGGTGCTGGATCTGGACAATACGCTCTGGGGCGGCATCGTGGGGGACGACGGCGTGGAAAATCTGGAAATCGGACAGGAGACGAATCTGGGCCAGGTTTACGCGGAATTTCAGTCCTACGTGAAGCTTTTGAAGGATTACGGCGTGATGCTGAACGTGGCGTCCAAAAACGAAGAAGAAAACGCGCTGGCGGGCTTAAAGCATCCGGCGGGCGTCCTGCGGCCGGAAGACTTCATTTTAATCAAGGCAAATTGGGAGCCCAAGAGCAAAAATATTCTGGAAATCGCGTCTCAGATGAATATTTTGCCGGACAGCCTGGTGTTTGCGGACGATAACCCGGCGGAACGGGAGATCGTGCGGCAGCAGGCCCAGGGCGTGACCGCGCCCGAAATCGGCAGGCCCGAGGATTATATCCGGGTTTTGGACCGGGGAGGCTATTTTGAGGTGACTTCTCTTTCTGAGGATGATAAAAAGCGCAACGAGATGTATAAGGCGAATATCGAGCGGGCGCAGCAGCAGGCGGCCTTTGCCGATTACAATGAATATCTGTTGTCTCTTAAAATGAAGGGAACGATCCGCCCCTTTGAACCCCTTTATATGGCGCGGATCGCCCAGTTGACCAACAAGAGCAATCAGTTCAATCTGACCACGAAGCGCTACACGCTGGGAGAGATCGAACAGACCGCGGCGGATGAAAACCATATCACGCTGTACGGCAGCCTTATGGACAAGTTCGGCGATAACGGCGTGGTGTCGGTGGTCATCGGGAGAAAAGAGGAAAGAGAACTTCATGTTGAACTCTGGCTGATGAGCTGCCGCGTTTTGAAGCGGGACATGGAATTTGCCATGATGGATGCGCTGGTACAACAATGCGTGACGGCGGGCATCCGCACGATCTACGGCTATTATTATCCCACGGCGAAAAACGGCATGGTGAAGGATTTTTACGGGCTGCAGGGCTTTACCAGGATATCTGAGGACGATGAAAAAAATGCGGTATGGAAATTTGAAATACCGGATCCTTATGAAAAGAAAAATCATGTGATAGATGTGGAGAATTAAAGATGCTCTTTAACTCTTATATTTTTATCTTTCTCTTTTTCCCGCTCTGTCTGGCCGGATTTTACCTGCTGGAGCGCAGAGGAAAGGCGAAGGCGGCAAAAGTCTGGCTGACCGGATTTTCCCTCTGGTTCTACGGATATTTCAATCTGTATTATCTGGGAATCATGGCGGGCAGCATTTTGTTCAACTTCCTGATTTTTAAACTGCTTTTGCGCAGGAAGAGAAGAGGCGTGCTGGCCGTTGGCGTTGGCGTCAATCTGGCGGTGCTGTTCTATTTTAAATATTTCGACTTTTTTGTGGAAAACATCAACGCGCTTTTTTCTGCGGGTTTTCTGACCCGCAACATCCTGCTTCCCCTCGGCATCAGTTTTTTTACCTTTCAGCAGATCGGCTTTCTGGTGGATGCGTACCGGGGGGAGACGGAGGAATGCAGTCTGGTGGAGTATGCGCTGTTCGTTTCCTTTTTCCCGCAATTGATTGCGGGGCCGATTGTGAATTTTCAGGAGATGATGCCCCAGTTTCGCAGCATCGGTCAAAGAAAGTTTTCCCGGGAAAGATTTGCGAAGGGCCTGTATCTGTTTACGCTGGGCATGGCAAAAAAGGTGCTGTTGGCGGACACCTTCGGCATAGCGGTGGATTACGGATACGGAAATATCGCGGTCTTAAACGGCGTGGAAGCCGTTCTTGTCATGCTGTTTTATACGCTGCAGCTTTATTTTGATTTTTCCGGCTACTGCGATATGGCGAGAGGTCTGGGACGCATGCTGGGCATCGAAATTCCCGTCAATTTCAACTCTCCTTATCAGTCGGCCAATATCATTGACTTCTGGAAGCGGTGGCATATCACCTTAAACCGCTTTCTGATGCGCTACGTCTACATTCCGCTGGGCGGCAACCGCAAAGGGAAAAACAGGATGCTTTTGAATCTGATGCTGGTGTTTTTCATCAGCGGCGTCTGGCATGGGGCGGGCTGGAATTTTGTGGTCTGGGGCGTCATGCACGGTGCGGTTTATGTGCTGACGAGGATCTGGCAGATGCAAAAAAAAGAGCGCCCGGCTGCGGTTTGGAGCCGCGTTTTGGCAGTTCTGGCAACGTTTCTGTTTGTGAATATCGCCTGGGTATTTTTCAGGGCGCCCGATTTTTCACAGGCGCTGGCGCTGTTTGGACAGATGGGAAAAGGCGGCTTTGGCTGGCCGTCCGCAGGCATTTATGAAGCGTTCAATCTGGAGGAATTCTGGTATGTGCTCAAAGTTCTGCGCCTGACTGACCTGCCTTACAGCGAAATGTACCTGTGCGCCGCGTTTGTGCCGGCGTCATTGGGGATCGTCTTTTTCCATAAAAACGCGGGAGAAATGGCGGAACGCTTTTGCCCTAAGTTTTTCAACGCAGCGGCGACGGCTGTCCTGTTTTTGTGGTGCGTGCTGTCGCTGTCGGGTGTGAGCACCTTTTTATATTTCAATTTTTAGAGGACGTTTTAGAGGACGAAAATGAAAAAAAATCGAATTTCCGTTTTCCGCCGCAGACAGAACCTGTCGGATTCTGAGGGCGCGGGCGACGTGGAAAAAAAGTATAAAAAATGGCTCATAGGTTTTGGCGGGGTGATTCTGGCCGGATTTGCGGCGGTGGCGGCGCTGGTGATTTATGTGGACCCTTTTTTCCAATATCATAAGCCGCTGCCCTGGTTTCCTTATCTGGTGGACAATCAGGTGAACCAGAATCCCGGATTGGCGAAGCATATGGATTATGAGGGCGTTCTGCTGGGCTCTTCCATGACGGCCAGCTTTAACACGGACTGGTTTGAAGAAGTGATGGGGATCAAAACCCAGAAGCTTTCCTATAACGGCTCTTATCCGAAGGATCTTGCCAATATCATGGACCTGGTCTTTGCGGCAAAGGGGGACAATGTGAAAGCGGTGTTCATTGCGGTGGATCAGGGGACTTTTTCCGGCGGCGTGGATGAAACCAAATTTCCTGTTACAGACTATTTGTACGATGACAATAAATTCAACGACGTGCAGTATATTTTCAATAAAGACGTGGTTTTAAACTATATCCTGCGCCCGCTGGCGGACCCGAAGGATAAATCCGACTGGGCCGAACTGTACAAGCCCTGGTGGACGGACGAATACTATAATAAAACGAATGTGCTGATGTATTATGTGCCGGCCGAACCCGGTGAGGAAGAACTTCCGGAAGATTATTTTGTGGAGGCGGTGGAAAAAAATCTGAAACAGAACATCTGCCCTTATATAGAGGCGCATCCGGAGACGGAATTTTATCTGTTTTACCCGCCCTACAGCATCTTGTTCTGGAACGATGTGACGCGGGAAAAGGAACTGGATGCGGTGATCGGGCGGCTGTCCTATATGACGGAACGCTTTCTGGCTTATGAAAATGTGCATGTGTTCAATTTTATGGGGGTGGAGCAGATTGTGTGCAATCTGAACAACTATGCGGATTATATCCATTACCATAAAAATATCTGCCGTTATATTACGGACTGCTTCGCGGACGGGACGAACGAACTGACTTTGGAAAATTACAGAGAATCTCTGAAACAGGTGAAGAAACTGGCGGCGGAATATGATTACGACTCCATCTGGGAGGACTGGCAGGAGGCCGCGCCGCGGTTTTATGAAGGAGAATGGTAAAGTATGTTGCAAAAAGCATTTGGGTTTTTATTTGTATTTGTTTTTGCGCCCGTCTGCTGCGGACTTCTCTGGTCCGAAAGCATGGGGCGGGAAAAATACAGGGCGGGCAATATTTATCTGGCCGGATTTCTGACCCAGTTTGGGATCTTCCAGATCATTGCGGTGCCCGTTATGATCTGGGACATTTATGGGATGCAGCGCCTGGTCAATCTGACCACCGGAGCGCTGACGGCGCTCTGTGTTGGGGGAATCGGAATGACAGTATGGCGTCTGCGCAGGGAAAAATGGGCGGCAGTTTTTGTGAAACGGCCGGCGGCGGCGCTTTCCTTTGAATGTAAATTGTTCTGGATTCTCGCATTGTCTGCAATCGTTTTTCAGATGTACATGTCTTATGCCTATGCTCCTTTTGACGGGGATGATTCCTATTATGTGGTGCAGTCGGTGCTGGCGGATCAGACCGGAGTTTTAAACAGAATCCGCCCCTATACGGGACTTTCCACGGATCTGGATATCCGGCATGCGCTGGCGACCCTGCCGCTGTGGGAAGCTTATGTCGCGCGGATGACGGGGATTCATGCCACGATCGTGGCGCATTCGCTTCTGCCTCTGGTTCTGATACCGCTGACCTATCTTTGCTACTATAAGATCGGCAGGAAGCTTTTGGACGCCTCCGACATAAAGCTGCCGGTTTTCATGACGCTTGTCAGCGTTATGCAAATCTGGGGAAATATTTCCATTTATACGAATGCCACCTTCTTTTTGATGCGCACCTGGCAGGGAAAATCGATCCTGGCAAATCTCATTCTTCTGGTGCAGATCTGGCTGCTGCTGGAAATTTTTGATTCTTCTGACGAAACGGGGAATGGTTCGAAGCGGGGATATTGGGGATTATTGATTGTAAACAATATTGCGGCGGCCATGATGACCAGCATGGGAGCCTTCCTGGCGGCAATGTTTCTGGGAATTGCAGGACTGGTCGGAGCAATACAGCGCAGAAGGCTTTCCATTCTGCTCAAAGCCGCGCTTTGCTGTGTGCCGAATGTAGTTTATCTGTTGCTGCTTGTGGCGATGGGATAGGAGGTGTCAGATGCGGGAAATTTTATCGGTTTTTCAAAAATACTGCGGCAGTGGTTTTTACCCGATTCTGTTTCTGGCGGCGCTTATCTGGCTGCTGGTGACGGAAAAGGATAAAAAAATCCGTATCGTTCTGGTGTATACCTCTCTCGTCATTACGGTTTTGTTTTTCCTGCCCCCGTTTAAAAAACTCATGGATTTTCTGGATGAAGGAACCTATTACCGGATTCTGTGGCTTTTGCCCATGACAGCGGTGATCGCCTATGCGGGAGTCAGGCTGATCGGCAGACATCACCGGATCGGATTCGCAGCGCTTGCGGTCGTTTTGATTTTAACGGGAAAATGCGTCTATCAGAGCGAATATATTTCAAAAGCCCAGAACCGTTATCATATTCCGAATGCGGTCATTGCGATCTGCAACGAAATTATGCCCGCTGAGGATGAAGAGCGGGCATGGGCGGTGTTTCCGGAAGAACTGATTTATTTTGTACGCCAGTATACTTCCGAAATTCAGATGCCTTATGGCAGGGAAATGCTGGAAGCGCAATGGGAATGGAACTGGGACACCCATCCGATTTATAAGGTGATGCGGGAGTCCACAATCGATATCGATGCGCTCGCCCCGCTTTTGACGGAGTATAATGTGCAGTATCTGATTTTAAACCGGAACGTGCCGACTACAGGCGATCCGGAAAGCAACGGGCTGACAAAGATTACGACGATAGAGGCCTATGATGTGTACCGTAACACAGCGGTAGAAATCATCAAAAAAGCAGCGGGGTGAGCGGCGGCACTCCTGCCTTGCGGCCCCTCCCTTCGGCCTGCGGCTTCCGGCGGCTCTGCTTCTGCCCTGCGCAGGCATTTTTGCCATTCCGATATCCAAAACGGGAAATTCCAGCCGAAGCGCCGGGCTGTTCCAAACTGTTATCCAATGCGCAAACTCGCATCAAATAAACGACCTCGCAGTTCGCTGCGAGGTCATTCATTTGACGCTCAGACAATACGCATTGTCTAACAGAAACAGCCCGGCGTTTCGGGGAATTTCCACGTCTTGGATATGAGTCATGGCTGCAAATGCCTGCGCAGGGCAGAAGCAGAACCGCCGAAAGCCGCAGGCCGAAGAGAAGGGCCGCAAGGCAGAAGCGCCACCGCCCGGAAAGCCTGCCGATGGCGACAGCCGGAAGGGGGCAGAAAGAATCGGCCACAGGCAAATGCCGGAATCGCTCAGTCGGAAGGTGCGAAAACGTCCATGAAACGATCCGCCACCCGCTGGCGGCCTTCCTGATTTAAGTGAAAGCCGTCCGTCAGACAGTCAGGATGGTCCATGGAAACAGCGCCGTAATAATTATCGATAAAGGTAATGCCATTGCTCCTGCAGGCTTCCAATTCCCAGTTGATATAGTCCACCAGCGTGCCGTTTCCCAGATCGTCCCGGTCGCAGTCGTAGGTTGTGCCGTCGCCTTCGGTGAAAGTGCCGTAAGTGGGAGAAAGCATATAAATGCGGATATACGGATATTCCTCCTGGAATAACTGAATCGTGGCGTTCAACGCTCCGTATACGGTATTTAAATTCCGATGATTATTCTCGTCATAAACGATTCTCCGGCCCATGTAGTCCTGCAGGTCGTACATGATGACGAGAGCGTCCACTTTCGTAAGGTCCACGCTTTTGATGGTTTTAAGCGCCTCGTTTGCAGATTCGCTGTTTAAGTCCCGTACAACGGCTTCCATCAGATCGAAATTCTGATTGCATAGGGCTGCGGCGCTCCAGTAAAGGCTCAGGCCGTCGAGCGGATAATTGCTGTTGTATTCCGCATTTTTCATGGCGATAGTGCTGCCGGGAAATGCACAGTTGTAAATAACCGCGCCGGATTCCTTTTCAATCAGGGCCGCCAGGCCGTTTTCCGTGCGGTCGTCTGCCAAAGGATCGTTGCCCAGGGCGAGAATGGTGGTGACGCCGTCGTCTTCCCGGCCTTTTAAGACGGCGGGATCCAAAGGCTGCACATAATCTAACAATTCCACATCAAATTCCGTCGTATTTTCATTGGGATCATAGTCGGTGCGCTGCCCCCTGTTCCAGATCGCCAGGCGGATTACCATGATGATTAAAAGAATGGCGAATACAAGGAAGAAGATAACATGTCCGTTTATTTTACCTCTATTTTCCTTTTCGTTGTTTGGCATTTTCATATTTTACCTCCGGTTTTGTCATAAGAGGGATGACAGATATACCTGTTCATCTTATCATTCGCGGCCGAAGCTGTCCATAAAGGTCACAGAGATTTCACATAAATTAAGAAAATCTACAGAATTTTCCGGTTCCTATGAGTTATGAAAGATGTTATACTAATAAACAGCGAGGTTTGTATGAAAAGGAAAATTACATTAAAGGACATTCTGATTTTGCAGGCCGTAGTGATGGTTTATAGTTTCGCCGGCGTGATTGGGAAAATTGCAGCCGGACAGGCGACGGTCGGATTCCTGCTTTTGTATGGTGTTGAGATTGTTGTTCTGGGCATCTATGCGCTTTTATGGCAGCAGATGATCAGGAAGTTTGAACTTTCAGTGGCCTATGCGAACCGGGCAGTGGCTTTGGTTTGGGCGCTTCTTTGGGCGGCGCTCTTTTTTCAGGAGCAGTTGACGCCGAAGAAAATTGCCGGAGTCGCTTTTGTTGTTGCAGGAGCGGCTATCGTCAATGGCGGAAAGGAGAAAGAAAATGACGATTGAGTTTCATTATCTTTTTCTGATCGCATCTGTGACATTGGCTTCCGTTTCCCAGATTCTGTTGAAAAAAGGCGCGATGAGGAAATATCCGACTTTTTTGCGGCAATATTTGAATCCCTGGGTGATCGGCGGCTATTTTCTGCTGTTTTTTTCCGTTTTTCTGACGAATTGCGGTCTGCGGGCGTTAAGCTATTTAAACGCTCCGGTGGTAGAGTCTTTAGGGTATGTGCTTGTCCCGGTTTTAAGCGCATTTTTTTTACATGAAAAAATGACGCTGCGCAAGTCAGTGGGAATAGGCTGCATAGTTGCCGGAATGATAATTTTCTATATTTGAGGCGGATATTTGCAACCATTTGGCGTATTCCCGCGTCTTTTTAGGAGAGACTGTGAGCGCCGCCAGTTCAGCGGGATCCGCGCAACGGGTGCGAAGCTGTATGCGTTCCGGCTTGTCCAGATTGACATATTTGAGATAAGAGATTTTTAATTCGGTCAGATGACCGCAGCATCGCGGGCAGTAATTTTTATGTCCGTTTAAGATGTGAATGTGTTGACAGTGCTTACAGTAGTGTATGTACATCATAATATACATTTCCTTTCTTTTTGGCAGGCGCCGACTAAAATTTCAGGGAGTTGGTGCTGTCCTGTGTATTTTGTGAGATTATTGTGTCATCAAACGGGGAATCATGCAAGGAAAAGCGTTCGACAAAAAGCGGGTTTTGGACGGATGCACGTTTGAGAGAACTGCTTTCTTGAAGGAGGAAAAGCGTGAAAAAGGATCAGGGGAGAACATTGAAATCCAGAACGGCCGGGGGAAGCGGCAGGAAGAAACCGGCGGCGAAGAAAAGCGCAAAAATGCGGATGACAGAAAATACGGAGGTTCTGGATCTGGATCTGATAGAGGAAGAAGCGGAAGGACTCGCAGAGGAGGAAGCTGTGCCTCAGGAGAGAAAAGGCGCGAATTCCCGGCGGGAAAGCGCGGATAAAAAAGAGTCGAAAAGCGCGATGAAACCATATGGGGAAATGATGCCCGAGAAGCCGGTTTCTATAGGCGATGAGACGCTGGAACTTCTGGAACTGGATGAAATTTTGTTACAGGAAGAAGAAACGCAGCAACGAAAAGCCAAAAGTCCGGACTTGGCACGGGAAAAAAGCAAAACTGCCAAAGCCAATCCGCATAAGAAAGAGGACGCCGGAAAAAAGGCGGCGTCAGGAAAGCGCGAGATATCCGGGGACGGCGCAGGAAGAAGCGTTCGATCCCGAAAGCGGAAAGCGCCGAAATCGGATTTGGGGGCAATGGACGTGGTGATCGCCCTGACCGGCATTCTGGTTCTGTTCGTTGCGGTTGTGACCTTTGGCGTTTACCATAATGCTTCACAAATGAAAAAGCAGGTGGCGGCGATGGCAGAGGTCGGCGAGAAAATGGAAACCATCGGCATCGCCGGGGAAGATATTTTTGTCGCGGTTGCTGACGCGAGGCAGGCCGGGAGCGATGAGTTAATAGGAGAACTGCTGGGGGATGCTTCGGAATATGAGGAAAAAGATCTCGTATCTTCCATAAGCGTGAGATTGAAACTCACTTCCGTTCAGAAAGATTTAAAGATAAAGTTTACAAACAAAGAAACCGGAAAACTCATCGGAAATCAGGCCTTTGAAGTGAAAATCGAAGGGCCGGAGAAGCTTACAAAAACGGATGATGATAAGGACGGAATTATTTACATAAGCAGTATTACGCCGGGAGAGTATACGGTAACGATTACCGCGCCGCAGGAAATTGACGGCAGCACGGTGGCAGGAATAAAAGAACTTGTTACGGTGAAGGAAAACATCGAATATAAAAAGATTGACGTTGCGGATGAAGTGAAGAAGGAATCCGAGATCAATGCCGCAAAAGAGGATACGGCTGTGGCGACGCAGGTGGAGTCTGTCCTGACTGATACGGTAGAGTGGGTGGAATCCACAAAGACAGCCGTCGGCGGAGGGAATGTTTCTTATGAAGAAGTGAAAAAGAGCGATATTCCCGATCCTTCCGCTTCCGCAATGCTGGATATGATCTGGACTGCAGACGGGAAGAACGGAGCCTATCTTACCGTGGATGCGGTGAAATTGTCAGAGAATGCGGCGCCGTTTACCGTCAATGCGGTAAAAGTTTTGCAAAAAGGGGTTTATTTCAGCGCGACGGCGCAACCGGAAACAAGTACGGAAGACCCGGAAAAACCGGGAGAAACGGAACCGACGGATCCCGGGAAAGGCGACGGGACGGGACCGACGCCTCCTGAGACAGAAGAACCGCCAAAACAGGCGACTGTCAGCGGGATATCCGTAACTGCGGACGCCTCCCGCGTGGAGACGGGCGGATCCACCACATTGCACGCGGTTGTCAATATGAGCGACGGAAGCGCTTATACCGGGGACATTGCATGGTCAACAACCGGCGGTACGATATCCGGCAGCGGGACAAGCGTTACGCTGACGAGCAGCACAGACGGGAATGTTAGGGTGACGGCGAAAGCCGGATCTGAATCGGGAAACGCGGATGTGAAATTCTATACTGCGGATAAAAAAGTGACAAAAATCACAATTCCCGACAGCGCGGCGGTGCTGGTTGGAGGAACAGCCGCTCTTTCCCTGACGGTGGAACCGGCCGACGCAAATAACAGAAGCGTGGACTGGAAAGTGGAAGAGGGCAGCGATGTTATTTCTATCGATGCAAACGGCACGGTGAAGGGACAAAAAGCCGGTACTGCAAAGGTAAAAGCTTATGCGAAAGATGGAAGCGGCGTAGGGAGCAATACCTGTACGGTGACGGTGTCCGCGGACGTGGGCGTGAGCATGGAAGCGCCCGGTACGATGACCGTAGGAGAGAAAAAAGTTCTGAAATGTACGACGAGCGGTGATATCAGCGCCATTGAATGGACCGTTTCGGATAGCAAAATAGCGGTGATAGAAATGGATACGGGCAAGGTGAAAGCGGTAGCGCCCGGCAAGGTAACCGTCACGGTCAAGGTAAAGGGTAAAAACGGTAAGAAAGTTACTGCAACCGGAGAACTGACTGTAAAGTCTGCCGCTGTGGGGGAATTCAAGCTTGATCCCGCCAAAGTTACCGTAAAAGTGAATGAGAAAGCGACGGTTCAGGCCAAAATTACGACAAGCGGTAATCAGGCGGTGACATGGAAGATCAGCGATACGTCCATTGCCAAAATCAGCGAGTCTACTGACAGCAAATGTGTGATTCAGGGACTGAAACCGGGAAAAACTTCGATTGTTGCAACCAGCAAGGAAGACGGAACAAAGACTGCGACAGCAGAGATTACGGTGGAATTAAAGGATGGCAGCGCTCTTTTGAAGGATAAGAACGGCAACCAACTCTATTATAAGAGCGGGAGCGAATATAAAGAAGCTACGGTAGCGGATTACTATAAATATGACGTTTTTTACCGGAAGAAGGAGAGCGGCAATTATCGCTATACCGGCTGGCAGACGCTGGATGGCAAACGTTATTACTTTGATAAAAACGGGAACCCTGTAACGGGGACGCAGGTCATTCAGGGGATGCAGTATACTTTTAACAGCGACGGCAGTCTGGTGACGGGCAGCGTCATGGGAATTGACGTCTCCAAACATAACGGTAATATCGACTGGAACGCGGTGAAAAATTCCGGCGTGGACTTTGTCATCATCCGTTGCGGATATCGCGGCTCCGCCACAGGCGTTCTGGTAGAAGATCCGAAATTCAAAAGCAATATTCAGGGGGCAACGGCTGCGGGCCTGAAGGTCGGTATTTACTTTTTCAGCCAGGCTGTGAATGAAGTGGAAGCGGTGGAAGAAGCCTCCATGACTGTGTCGCTGATTCGTAATTATAAGATCACTTATCCGGTCTTTTTGGATGTGGAAGCGGCGAATGGCCGGGCGGACGGTTTGAATAGCGCCGCGCGGACACAGGTAATCAAGGCATATTGCGAGACGATCCGCAACAGCGGCTATACGGCGGGCGTGTATGCGAATAAAACCTGGCTGAACAGCAAAATGAATGTCGGTTCTCTGGGAAGCTACAGGATCTGGCTGGCGCAGTATGCGTCCGCGCCTACCTATAACGGCAGATATGAAATGTGGCAATATTCTTCCACGGGAAGAATTTCGGGAATTTCCGGAAATGTGGATTTGAATATCAGTTATCTGAGTTATTAACGGAGTAATTTAACTGTGAAACAAAAAAGAAATGCTGTACGGAATGAGAAGATACGGTTTCCGAAGCATTTCTTTTTTTGAGAGAATTGTCAGAGAACTTCAGGAAGCCCGGATTTTATGTTGGAAAAAAGCCAATTATGTGGTATACTACTAAAAATTGGGTGATTGTGCTCAAATTGCGATTGATAATAATAAAAATCGGAGAAGTGCAATTGCCGTCGTACATCGGAAAAACAGGAGGAATTAAGGAATGAGAACTTATCTTGTGACAGGAGGCGCCGGTTTTATCGGTTCCAACTATATTCACTACATGTTCAAAAAATATGGGGACGAAATCCGCATCATCAATGTGGACGTATTGACTTATGCGGGAAATCTGGAAAATCTGAAAGATGTGGAAGACCGTCCGAATTATACGTTTGTGAAGGCGGATATTTGCGATAAAGAAGCGATTGCAAAGGTTTTTGCGGAAAATGATATTGACAGAGTTGTACATTTTGCGGCGGAGAGCCATGTGGACAGAAGTATCCGGAATCCGGAGGTGTTTGTGCAGACGAATGTTCTGGGGACTGCCGTGATGCTCAATTGCGCCAAGGCGGCGTGGGAACTTCCGGACGGAACCTTTAAGCCGGATAAGAAGTTTCTGCATGTATCCACGGATGAAGTGTATGGTTCCCTGGATGAAGACGGCGGCTATTTTTATGAGACTACGCCTTATGCGCCTCACAGCCCGTATTCTGCCAGCAAGGCGGGTTCGGACATGCTGGTGAAGGCATATATGGATACCTACCATTTCCCGGCAAACATTACAAACTGTTCCAATAACTACGGCCCTTACCAGTTTCCGGAGAAGCTGATCCCGCTGATCATCAACAATGCGCTGCAGGGAAAGAAGCTGCCTGTTTACGGGGACGGGAAGAACGTCCGCGACTGGCTGTACGTGGAAGATCATGCCAAGGCGATCGACATGGTGCAGGAGCAGGGCAGGCTGTTTGAGACTTATAATGTGGGTGGTCACAATGAAAAACAGAACATTGAAATCATCAACATCATTATCGAGACGCTGCAGGAGATGCTGCCGGAAGGCGATCCCAGAAAAGCGCTGGTGAGCAAGGATCTGATCACCTATGTGGAGGACCGCAAGGGGCATGACAGAAGATATGCAATTGCGCCGGACAAGATCAAAGAAGAGATCGGCTGGTATCCGGAAACGATGTTCAAAGAAGGAATTAAGAAGACGATCGCATGGTTTTTTGAGCATGAAGAGTGGATGAAGAACGTGACCAGCGGCGATTACCAGAAATATTATGAAGAGATGTACAAGGCCTGAAAAACAGGGGAAGCTTTGGCATATAAATGTGTGAAAGCTTTGAAAGGAGAGCAGTTTTATGAAAGGTATCATTCTCGCAGGCGGGTCGGGAACCCGTCTTTATCCGCTGACGAAAGCGATTTCCAAACAGATTATGCCAGTATACGACAAGCCGATGATTTATTATCCGCTTTCCACGCTGATGCTGGCGGGGATCCGGGAAATATTGATTATATCCACGCCCAGAGACCTTCCGGTATTTGAAGAATTATTCGGGACAGGAGAGCAGCTTGGTTTGGCCATGTCCTATGCGGTGCAGGAGTCGCCGAGGGGGCTGGCGGATGCGTTTATCATTGGCGCGGATTTCATCGGAAATGACAGTGTGGCGCTGGTATTGGGAGACAATATTTTCTATGGGCAGAGTTTTTCAAAAGTGCTGCGTCAGGCGGCACAGCGGGAGCAGGGGGCTACGATTTTCGGCTACTTTGTAAGAGATCCCAGAGAGTACGGTGTGGTGGAGTTTGATGAAAACGGCAAGGCGCTTTCCATCGAAGAAAAGCCGGAGCATCCCAAGAGCAATTACGCCGTGCCGGGGCTGTATTTCTATGACAATGACGTGGTGGAGATCGCGCGGAATGTAAAGCCTTCCGCTCGCGGAGAAATTGAGATTACCTCCATCAACAACGAATATTTAAGGCGCGGCACACTGATGGTGGAGACGCTGGGGCGCGGCTTTGCCTGGCTGGATACGGGAAACCATGACGCGCTTTTGGATGCGTCGGATTTTGTGGCTGCGGTACAGAAACGCCAGGGAATGTACATTTCCTGCATTGAGGAGATCGCATTCCGCAGAGGGTTCATAGACAAAGAGCAGCTTCTGAAGCTGGCGGAGCCTCTGATGAAAACCAATTACGGCAAATATCTGGTAGATGTTGCAAACGGCCTTTGATCATGAAAAAAGCTGCCATGGCGGAAACCCCGCCGCTTTCGGAAGAGAACAGGATTTATGGGGGATAACGAAAAGGAGCATGAAATGGGCAAGATTACGGTAGAGACATGTCATATCGAAGGACTGAAAGTGATTACTCCCACTGTTTTTGGAGATAACAGGGGATATTTTATGGAAACCTATAATTATAATGAGTATAAGGAAGTCGGGATTGACCAGATCTTCGTGCAGGACAATCAGTCCGCATCCAAAAGGGGCGTACTGAGAGGTCTGCATTTTCAGATCAATTATCCCCAGGACAAATTGGTGCGCGCGGTGCGGGGAGAGGTTTTTGACGTGGCGGTGGATTTGCGGAAAGGTTCCCCCACTTTCGGACAGTGGTACGGCGTGCATCTTTCCGAAGAAAATAAGAAGCAGTTTTTTATTCCGAAAAACTTTGCGCATGGTTTTTTAGTGCTCTCTGATTATGCGGAATTTGCATATAAATGTACGGATTTCTATCATCCTAACGATGAAGGAGGGCTTTTGTGGAACGATCCTGATATCGGCGTGGAGTGGCCGATTCCGGAAGGAATGGAACTGATTTTCTCTGAGAAGGATAAAAACTGGGCCGGCATCAGGGAATACACAGGAAAACAGAGATGAAAAAGATAAGTAAAAAAACAGGGATCACCATCTTCACTTTGCTGATGGTGATCCTTGGCGTAATTATAATCCTTTATCATAATCCGCTGGCGGATCAGCAGGACGAGTTGGTCAAGAAAGTGATCGCCTGCGTCCTGATCGTCTGGGCGATCGTCGCCTTTGTCGTGCTGTACGATAAGATCACGGTGCTGCCAAAGGAACTGTATCAGAACCGCCGCCTGATCTGGAAGCTGGCCAAAAGCGATTTTAAAAAGCGGTATGCAGGCTCTTATATGGGGGCTTTTTGGGCGATGGTTCAGCCGGTCATCACCATCGGCATGTATTATGTGGTGTTTGACGTGCTCATGCCGAACCGGCAGACGCTGGTGCCGGGAGAGGTGCCCTTTGTGCTTTTCCTGACCGCTGGTCTGGTGCCCTGGTTTTATTTTTCGGAAGCGCTGACCAGCGCCATGATGGCTTTGATCGAGTACAATTATCTGGTCAAAAAGGTGGTATTTAAAATCAGCGTATTGCCGATCATCAAAATTATTGCGGCGACTTTTATTCATTGCTTTTTCGTGATTGTGGCGCTGATTATCGCCTGCATTTACGGCTACTATCCCAGCCTCTATACGTTGCAGGTAGTCTATTACAGCATCTGCATGTTCGTTTTCGTGTTGGCGATCAGCTACACGACCTGCTCCGTGGTGATTTTTTTTCGGGATTTACAGTCCATCGTCAACATCTTTCTGCAGGTGGGCATGTGGGCGACGCCGATTCTGTGGGACATCAACGGTTTTGGAGAAAAGACGCAGATGTTTTTGAAAATCAATCCGCTTGTATACATTGTGGAAGGTTACCGTAGCGCTATTTACGGGCGGCAGTGGTTCTGGGAGGATTTTTATTCCACCGTATACTTCTGGGTGATTACCGTCGTACTTTTCATCATCGGAGCGGTTATTTTCAAGAAACTGAAGGTGCATTTCGCGGATATTCTGTAATATCCAGGCTTCACCCGGTATAAAGGGAGTGCGCCGGCGGCGCATTTGATATTTGACGATCGTAACGAAAAGGAACCAGTCATGGAAGAAAGAGAACTCGCCATTCGTGTGGATGGCTTAAGCAAAGTTTATAAATTGTACAGCCGCAACCGCGACCGCCTGATCGAATCGCTGGGCTTGTCCAGAAAGCCCCGTTCCACCCAGCATTATGCGCTCAAAGATGTGAGTCTGGATATTTACAAGGGCGAAACGGTGGGAATTATCGGCACCAACGGCTCCGGTAAATCCACAATTTTAAAGATCATCACCGGCGTTTTGCATGAAACGGAAGGCACGGTGCAGGTGAACGGCCGCATCAGCGCTCTTCTGGAACTGGGCGCGGGCTTCAATATGGAATATAACGGCATTGAGAACATTTACTTAAACGGCACGATGATCGGCTTTTCGGAAAAGGAAATTGATGAGAAACTGCAGGATATTCTGGATTTCGCGGATATCGGAGATTATGTGTACCAGCCGGTGAAAACCTATTCCAGCGGCATGTTTGTCCGTCTGGCGTTTGCAGTGGCGATCAACATCGATCCCGAGATCCTCATTGTGGACGAAGCGCTTTCCGTGGGGGACGTCTTTTTTCAGGCGAAATGTTACCGGAAGTTCGAGGAGTTTAAGGAAAAAGGAAAGACGATTCTGTTTGTCAGTCATGATTTGAGCGCAATCAGCAAATACTGTGACCGGGCGATTCTGTTGAATCAGGGGACGAAGCTGGGCGAGGGCACGCCGAAGGAAATGATCGACGCCTACAAGCAGGTGCTGGTAGGGCAGTATGAAGTGCCGAAAAAGGCGGAAGAAGTGCCGGACCTGACGGCGGACGAAGACGTTCGGGCGGCGCTGGAGCGCAGGAAGAAGGAACAGGCGGGGGTAAATCCCGACACGCTGGAATACGGCACCAAAGAAGCGGAAATTGTGGAATATTATATTACCGATAAAAAAGGCATACGCTCAACCGCCATCTTAAAGGGCGATGAATTTACCATGCACATGAAGGTGGCGGTGCATCAGGATCTGGAAGCGCCGATCTTCGCCCTTTCGATCAAAAACATCAAGGGCGTGGAGATCACCGGCACCAACACGATGGTGGAAAAGACTTTTTTAGACGGCGCGAAGGCCGGGCAGACCAAGGAAATCACCTTTACCCAGAAAATGCGGCTGCAGGGCGGCGATTATCTGATTTCTCTGGGCGTGACCGGTTATGAGAAAGATAATTTCGTGGTTTATCACAGACTGTACGATGTCATGAATATTACGGTCGTTTCCGATAAGGATACGGTGGGATATTTTGATATGGAATCCAGAGTGGAAGTGAAGGACGTTTGAGCTTATGGAAAAGGATAAAACGGAACAGATCGGCAAGGTAGTGCTGGATTATACCCGCTATCCGGGCGAGGATTTTTACTGCGACGGCGTGACGGAGGACATACTCCTTGAAATTGTGAAAAGCGAGCCGGAAGAGCGTTATCCCGCCGTCATCCGGGAAAAATGCAACTGGGAAGTGCTCTATCATCTCTCGGATCTGCGGGAAAATATTGTGGAATGGCTTCCCATGGATAAGAACATGAAAGTCCTGGAAGTAGGAGCGGGCTGCGGAGCCATTACGGGAAGCTTTGCGAGGAAAGCGGGCAGCGTGACCTGTGTGGATCTTTCCAGAAAGCGGAGTCTGATCAATGCATGGCGTCATAAAGACTGCGATAACATCACGATCCATGTGGGCAACTTTCAGGATATCGAGCCAGACTTGCCCGAGGATTACGACTATGTCTGTCTGATCGGCGTTTTTGAATACGGACAGAGTTATATCAGCACCGATACGCCGTTTACGGACTTTTATAAAATTGTGAAAAAACATGTGAAGCCGGGCGGGCGCATTGTCATTGCCATTGAAAACAAGATGGGCTTAAAGTATTGGGCCGGCTGCCGGGAAGATCATCTGGGAACCTTCTTTTCGGGGCTGGAGGACTATCCGGAGGGCGGCGCGGTGCGCACTTTTTCCAGAAACGGGCTGGAAGAAATTCTGAAAACCTGCGGGGAGACGGACTATCATTTTTATTATCCCTATCCGGATTACAAATTCATGACGATGGTTTATTCTGACCGTTATCTGCCGAAGGTCGGGGAACTTTCCAATAATCTCCGCAATTTTGACCGGGACCGGATGCTTTTGTTCGATGAGAAAAAGGTGTTCGACATGTTGATTCGGGAAAAGCTTTTCCCGCTGTTTTCCAATTCCTATCTGGTGGTCACCGGACCCCGGCCGCAGACGGCTTACAGCCGGTTTTCCAACGACCGGGCGCGGCATCTGTGCATCCGCACGGATATCGGAGAAAAGGAAGAGGGGAAAAAATATGTGCGGAAATATCCGGCAAATGAGCAGGCCAAAGCGCATATACATGCATTAGCGGACAACTGCCGGATTTTTACGGCCCGTTTTGCCGGCAGCACGCTGCAGGTGAATCGTCTGGAAGAAAAATACTCGCAGGACGGTCGGCTTTTCGTGGAACTGGAATTTCTGGAAAATGCGGTGGCGCTGGAAGAATTGCTGGACGACTGCCTGCAGAACAACGATGAGGCGGGATTTATGAAACTGTTTGAGCGTTACCGGAAAATCCTTTCCTGGAATGCGGATGGACAGCTACAGGATTTTGACCTGATTTTCCCCAATATCTGCGTGCAGGGCGACACCTGGACGATGATTGATTACGAATGGACGACTTCGGACTGGAAGCCGGATGAGATCGCACAGCGGGCCGTTTATTGTTATATTCTGGAAAATAAAAAGCGCAAAGATCATCCGATCCTGCAAAAAGTGATGGAAAGCATGCGCATGGATGAAAAGGCGATCGCGCGTCTTGGCAGGAAGGAATATGAGTTCCAGCAGTCTGTCATGCGGGAAAAGGACGGGCGGCTGCGCACCGCCGTGACGGATATGCGGCATTTAATCGGCCATAAGGCGGTGCCCGCGAAGGAATTCTTTGCGGTGGCCGGTCTGAAAAAAATGCAGGTGTTTGAGGACTTCGGAAACGGATACAGCCCGGAGCATTCCTATTATGTGCAGGACGATAACCTGGAGGGGGATGTGAGCCGGATTGCGCTTTTCTGCAAGACCGGGACGAAGGCGATACGGCTGGACCCCGCGGAAGAACCCTGTATCGTATCCATCAGGGAAGTGACCTACCGCGGACAGAAACTGACTGGGCAGCAGTTGAAGCGCGCGATTGTCACAAACGGCGAAACGATAGGGGCCGGCAGCAGGCAGGCGGACGGTAACGAAAATGCCGGGATGCCGAGCATTCTGTTCGATCACAACGATCCGAACATCAATGTTCGTCTGGATGTACTGGAAAATCCGGAAGGCGGCCGCAGAGAGCAGACGGCGCAGACGGACGGGCAACTCTTCATAGAGTTGCAGGTTGCCCGGCTTTCGCCCCGGATGCTGGAAGATGTGAGAGCGCAGGCAGCAAGGAGGAAACGTTTTTGGTTTCAAAAGTAAAGGATAAGTTACAGCAAAGCCTGGTAAAAAAAAGGCATAAATGGTATGAAGAGCAGGTGGCGCTGCAGAATATTTCCTATGACGACTGGATTTCGGAAAAGGAAAGGAAAGAACGGGAAGGGCTGTCGTTAAAGGGAAAAGATCTGAAGCTGGAAGTCATCTCCTATCAGGAGTGTAATGAACAGTTTTCTTTTGCGCATTATAAAAATGCGGATATTCTGGTTTTTCATGCGCAGGACGGAACGCCTGATATGCGGGAACTTGCGCTGGTGGCCGACTATTTTGCCAGACATCCGGAAACGGTCATTCTATATGCGGATGAGGATGAGGCCGACGAGAAAGGAGTGCGCACAAACCCCTGGTTAAAGCCGGACTGGTCACCCGATACGCTTCTTTCCTATTTTTACTTCGGCGGTTTTTTTGCGGTGCGAAAGGAAGAGGCGAGCCATGTGGAATGGCTGGGAGAACGGGATTTTCACCGCAATCTTTATGATTTTGTTTTAAAGGCGGTGGAAATTACCGGGCATGCCGATCATGTTGACAGCGTGCTGTTTCACCGCAGAAAAATTGAGGTATGGGGACAACAGGAAGGATATGACGACTTAAGAAGGGCGGCATATATCCGGCGCGGCTGGCCCCTGACGCCGTCGGGAAAAGTGTCGGTCGTCATTCCCAGCAAGGACAATCCGGGCGTGCTTTCCAACTGCATCCATTCCGTGATGGAATCCGGGGTATACCGGGATTTTGAGATTATTGTGGTGGACAACGGCAGCAGCGCGCATAACAGAGCGCGGATCGAGCGCATGAATGAAATGCTCGCGCCCGAATATCGTTTCATCTATCATTATGAGCCGATGGAGTTCAACTTTTCCAGAATGTGCAACATCGGCGTTTCTCTGGCGAGCGGCGAGTATATTCTGCTTTTAAACGACGACATCGAAATCACCCAGGAGGACTGGCTGGAGAGGATGATGGAAAAGGCCGTATTGCCCCATGTGGGCGCGGTGGGCGCAAAACTCATCTATCCGCAGTCCAGGATTATCCAGCATGCCGGCATTACCAATATCCATTTAGGGCCTGCTCATAAGCTACAGTTTCGGTCGGATGTCCACGATTATTATTTTTTGAAAAACAGACTTGCGGTGAATGTGCTGGGCGTAACGGGCGCCTGCCTGCTGGTGAAGCGGAGCATTTACGAGGAAGCCGGGGGCTTTTCGGAAAAGCTGCGGGTGGCCTTTAACGATGTGGAATTCTGCTTCCATCTGCACGATCTGGGGTATCGGAATGTGGTGTGCAACAACGTTTCCTTAAAGCATCACGAATCCTTAAGCCGGGGCGCGGACGACAGCACGGAAAAACTGCGCCGCCTGCATCAGGAACTGAATCTCCTTTATGAAATGCATCCCTCTTTATATGGCAGAGATCCTTATTATCACCGTTATCTGGTCTCCGATGTGCTGGATGCGGAATACGTGACTGCCTGCCGTTATGACTTTGACAAGCGGGTGGAAAAGGTACAGCCTCAAAAGGCGGTGAACGCCCTTCTGCCCCAGTGGCATAATCAGGTGCTGCGCATCGGCATTGAATTTGCCGGAGATATGGACAAATGGCAGGTCGGAAAAGCCGGAAACGGCGATTGGATGATCCAGGGCTGGAGTTGGGCGGTGATGGTGGACAACAGCCGTTATGATTTCACGGTTTTGCTAAAGCCGGTGGAAAAAGGCTATCTGGCAGACGGATTCAGCGAAGCTGCCGCGCCGGAAGATGCGGGCGAAATCTGGAAGCTGTCCTGTAAGCGCCAGTACCGACCCGATATTGATGAGAATTTAAACGGAATCGCCTATACGAAGCTGCCCGGCGTGTGTATCACCTTCGAGCGCGGCAGCCTGCCGGAAGGGGAATACCTGATCGGATTTTTGTGGGAGGATACCTGCTCACGGCAGAAATTGTACCGTTTCTCCGCGGAAACGCTGACGGTTGGATAAAGCAGGCAGCGCTGCCGGCCGCCTGCCGATCGCAGAGACGGTTTGCTTTCCGGGAATGCCTGCCGCCACCGCCTGTCATGGTTCGCCCCGTCGTGTAAATGAAAAAATGCTTTCCGATGATGAGAAAACCCTGGCAATCATGGGAACGGCGGACACATCGCTGATTCTGTGCGGACATACCCACGTCCAGACCAAAATCATTCATGGCAAAAAAGCAGTTTTGAATCCGGGCTCTGTGGGAGCGCCCCTGCACAGTCAGGGGCAAGCCCAGTTTCTGATTCTTCATGGCGCAGAAGGGATCTGGCAGGAGGAATGGATCAGCCTTACTTATGATGTGGAAAAAGCGATAGGGGAATTGCAGGAAGCCGGACTGGATGTGTGCGCGCCCTACTGGTGCAGGGTAACAGAAAGCCTGCTGCGCAACGGGGAAATTTCCCATGGGACAGTGCTTGCAAAGGCGATGGAACTGTGCAGGGAAGAAACGGGAAGCTGTAACTGGCCGGAAATTCCGGAGAAATATTGGAAACGAGCCGTTGAGTGCTTCTATTGCTGACGGATCAAGAAAGATTTGCAAACAAACTGCGTCATAGCTTTGTATCAGGTAATGGACGGATAGCAGGCTATGACGCAGTTTTTTATGATTGATAGTTTGATTTTTCTTCCTGTAGCTTAAATTCCTGCAACAGTTTATCAAGCATAGCCTTGTCGGAAAGGGCGGAAAGCAGTTCGTTTTGCCTGCCGAGCGCAGTAAGCTTTTCGTTCAGGGCAGTGATAAGCTGTATCCCTTGTTCCTTCCCATAATTGATTGCGCTGATTCTGTCGCGTTCATATTTTTCCCAACGCCGGCATTGCTGGCGGATCTTCTCGTCTTCCGAAAGTTCGGCAAGAGTCACAACCGTTTCCTGAAGCACCTTGTCGTTCTGCGTCAATGCTTTCATCTCCTCCCAGGTCGTAGCCTTAAAAATCTTAGCCCATTTATAGAGACCGCTGACGCGGTCATCCTCCGAGGCGTTTTCAAGTTGAGATAAGCATAACACATTGAGAGCGATTTTGTCACTGTAAATTCGGTGTGTTTTCCGGTTCATAAGTGCGTATTGCTGATAAAATTCCTTATTCCCGTCGGGAAAGTTAAAGTCTAGAATGCCGATCTGAAAAATCCGCTTTAATGAACGGTAATCTTTTCCGGACTCAAGATCGCACAGCTTCTGCGCAAGATAGTAGATGCTGCGGTCATCCCAGTTCCCTTCGTTTCTCACCTGCATTTCCAGATTGATATAGGTATTGTCGTTTAAAAGTATGAGCAGATCGAGAACACAGTCCTTTTTATCCAGGGCCTGCCCCAGAACGATGAGATTGAGAATTTCAACGGAAATAATTTCTTCCCGCCGGATATGCAGCAGTACGGCGATCAGTTGGCAAAGCGCTTCATGATTTTTTTGCAGTACGGCGACAAACAGGTAAGCATTCGTAAAAGGAAAACGCAGCGGACCAGACAGCTTTTGCAGAATAGAATTTGGGGACATAGATGTGATTTGAGACATGTCAGTACCTCCTTTGTAGATGTGGTGTGATTGATGAGAAATGGATTTTTTGAAGAACTCATAAGGAATAATAAAGTGAAAAGATGCCGGAATTCCGGCAGGACTTCAGAAAAAGTAACATTACCATAGCACAATTTGGACAGAACGGCAACATTCTTTTTCGTCAGGATAAGCACATCAATCTGCCGCCGGACATCGTGTCGTGTGCCTGTCGGTTCTGACCGGGGCCTGCTGCCCTATCCTGCCCGGCGTTTGGGGGCGCACAGGTATTTTTGCCATTCCGATATTCAAACCGGGAAATTCCAGCCAAAGCGTCATCCCGTTCCAAACTGCGATTCAATGCGTAAACTCGCGTCAAAGCAAAGCTTTGCCGCTCAGACAGTACGCATTGAATCACAGGAACGTCCTGACGTTTTGGGGAATTTCACCGTTTTGAATATAAGTCATGGCTGCAAATATCTGTGCGCCCTCCAAACGCCGGGCAGAATAGGGCAGCAGGCCCCGGTCAGAACCAACAGGCACACGATGCAATGACGACGACAGATCGATGCGTTTATCCTGACTTTTTCACACACAACATTGAAGAACCCAGATAAATTGTGTATAATGAAGCATGACAGCGAACGGGAGTGAGCTGTCATGCGCAACTTCGCAAAAAGCGAAGCGTTTGCGAAGGGACCCGATCAGCGAACGGGAGTGAGCTGTCATGCGCAACTTCGCAAAAAGCGAAGCGTTTGCG
>JAUNGC010000010.1 GCA_030524745.1 Eubacteriales bacterium
TAAGGCAACGGACTCTGACTCCGTCATTTCAAGGTTCGAATCCTTGTAGCCCTGTCAGAAAGAAAAATCCATGAGTTACGGCTTATGGATTTTTCTTTAGTTGAACGAAGAAAAAGTCCGGGGCGAATGTCCCCGCGGGTTCATGGGCAGAACATGGCTGCAATCGCATATTTTCTTGCGGAATTGCTGTTTATCGGATATAATGATACCGGGAAAGGCATACCGGCACAGGGACGGCTGGCGGGAGATGGTCCGGGAAAGAAGAACGGAAGGCGGCGGGAAGGTATGGCGGGTTACAGCAAAGCTGACAGAAAAAATGACGATATGATAGAAATTGCTTATGCGATCCATGATGATTCCGGCTCCTATTATGAATATCTGGGGGTGTCCATGGTTTCCGTCATGGAAAATACACGGGAAGTTTTGCGGTTTCATGTGCTCTGCGATGATACCCTGGCCGCGTCGGCGAAGGAAAAGCTGACGGCTATGTGTAAAGCTTACGGGCAGCGCATCTGTTTTCACAGGGTCGCGCCGGATGAAAGAATCTCTGTCACGGAGCTTTTGAAAGCCGGGTACAACGAGGGGATTTTGTACCGACTGTATCTGCCGGAGTTGCTTTCGTCTGTCCGCAGGATCCTGTATCTGGATGCGGACATTCTGGCGAACGGAGATGTACGGAAACTGTGGGACGTGGATGTGGAGGCATATGCGGCCGCCGGGCGCTGGGACCCGCCGCTGCTGGGATTTAAACCGGTGGAAGAACCGCTGCGGGCAAGGTGCCGGCCGTTCCGGGAGAGCACGGACTGGACGAAATACGTCAACTCCGGCGTGCTGGTGCTGAATCTGGAAAGGATCAGAAAAGAGCATCATCTGTGGGAAGAGGCCGTTTCTTTCTGGAACCGCTACGGTATGGTACTGCCGGATCAGGACGCGGTCAATTATATTCTGCGGGGAAAAATCCGCCTGCTCCCGCCCTGCTGTAATATGCCGAACCGGGATTGCCCGCAGCAGAGAAAGGGAATCTTTTATCACTATACTTATATGGGGCAGGAGCGGGAAACCTTAGATCCGGTTGACGAACTCTATCTCTCCTATTGGAAAAAAACGCCCTTTTACAGGGCCGGTTACGGAAAAAGAGAAAAGGCGGCCTTTCTGGGCGGGATGAAAAATCGTGCAGGGATATATGAGAGGCTGGAAAAACTAGGGAAATTAGACCGGGAGGACGTCCTCAATTATGGGAGATGTCTTTATTGGAAAGGGGAATTCCAACAAGCCTATGCCTATTTGGCCGGTCGGGGTGCACAGGCGTCGGCGTTTCCCGATTACGGGGGGTGCGCAGAGCGGGAGCATGTCTGGGAGATGGATCGGGCGTTCCTCATGGCGAAGTCTTTAAGGGAGATGAAAAGAACGGAGGAAGCAATAATCCTTCTGCAGGAGTCGCTTTATGCGGACGGCGACTGCGCCTTTCCGGAACATGATGCGCGCAGCATGGAGCAATGGCGCTTTCTGGGAGAGCTTTATTGCGAAACGGGGCGGTATGAAGAAGCCGGGGAAGCGTTTCTGCATTGCCTGTATTTCGGAACGCCGGAAAAGAATGCCTGCGCGCTGGCGGCGCTTTTTTGTCTGGTGAAGTGCATGCTTTGCATGGACAGGCTTTCGGAAGCGGAAACCTATTATACCATGCTGGATACGCTCGCGCCTCTGGACAACGGGGTGAAGCTGTGCGGTATCAGGCTGGAACGGGCAAGACGGAAAAAGGAGGCGGTATTATCCGGGAATTCAGCTGGGAAGCTTACGACGGAAGGGAAATAGTTATTTGCGGCCCGCTTGACAGGTGCGTGCCCATTCTGCTCGCGTTTCCGGAGTCGTTTCCGGATACAATCCGGATCTGTGATGAGGCGCATGCCGGCATGGATTTTGCACGGCTTGTAAAGGCGGCCGGCATGGAGAAGCTGCAGCGCCTTTGTGTCCGGTTTATTTCCTGTGAGGAACTGGGACAGTTTCGGGACGTTTATGTGATTCTGGCGGGAAAAACGTATTTCCGGGCATACTGCAGGCATCTTAAGTATACGGGGCCGGCTGATTTTTATTCGGCGGTTCCGATTCTGCAGGACGGCTTTGACAAGCAGGACTACTTTGCGTATTTCACATCCTTGTACCGCAGGCGCAGGGAAGGAATTTTCTTCGGAGGCGTGGAGATCGATCTGACAAAGCGCTGTACGCTGCGATGCAGGGAATGTGCAAATCTGATGCAGTATTACGACTTGCCGGAACGGATGCCGGGCGGAATCATACTGGAATCGGTGAAACGCCTGCTGGATGCTTCGGACGGCGTTGCGATGGTCAAGATACTGGGAGGAGAACCGCTGCTGGAACAGGAACTGCTGGAAAAGCTGCTGCAGCTGCCTCAGCTTGTCAGCCAACAGAAGGTTCTGGGAATACAGATCATCACCAACGGAACGTTGCTGTTTCGGGAGAAACTGTTAAAGCGTATGAAGGCAAATCCGCTGGTGGGAGTTCTTTTGAGCAATTACGGCGCTTTATCTGCAAGGGAAGAGGAAATAAAAGAACAGCTTCGCGCTTACGGGATCCCGTTTGCGGAAATCGGGGAAGAGGATGTATGGCGGCGCTACGGCGATCCCCGCAGGGTGTATCAGACGCCCGGAGAGGCAAAGAAGCTGTTTGAAAAATGCAAATCGAAGGAAAACTGCTGTACATTGCTGGACGGCAGACTGTATGCCTGCCCGAGGGCCGCTCATGGGGAGGCGCTGGGCTTTTATCCGCCGAAGCGGGGGGAGAGCGTGGCGCTTATGGAGGAACCGTGGGACGCGGAGAGCATGCGGGAGAAACTGAAAGAGTTTTACTTCAGGGAAGAGGCGGTGCAGGCCTGTTCGTGCTGTACCAACATGCGCGGCGCGCTGATCGGGCGCGCGCAGCAGATGTGACGCCGGAAAGGAAACGGGAACAAAAAACGGCTTATGGACGGACAGAAAACGGAAAACCGGACGCTCAGCATCATACTTCCGGTTTTCAATGGGGAAAAAACGGTGCGGCGCAGCATAGAGTCCGTTCTTCGGGCAAAGAAGGTCCCGCTGGAACTGGTGATCGTTGACGACGGTTCCACGGACCGCACGGGAGAAATCTGCCGGCAGTACGCGAAAGCCTGCTCCTGCGTCAGGTTTTTTGGTCAGGAAAACCGGGGGCCGGGGGCTGCCAGAAACGCGGGGCTTCGCCGGGTGAGCGGCGCTTATGTGGGATTTATGGACGCGGACGACTGTTATGTGCCGGAAGCGTTGGAAAGGGCATGGGAAATTTTGAACGAAAAGCGGGCGGACGCGGTCTGCGTAGGGATCCGGACGTTTTTGCAGTCGGAATTTCCCGACGGAAAGGGAACGGTTCTCTATGAAGGCGATGACAGCCTGATTAGCGGAAGGGAAGCGTTCCGGAGAATGCTCGGCGGAGAAGGATTGGATTCCAACACCTATGCGAAGTTTTACCGAAGGGATATGCTTCCCGACGATCTGCATTTTTTTGAGGGAAGGCTGGGAGATGAGATCCCGGTCACTTACCGGATGCTTTTGTCCGCAGAACGGGTCTGGCTGATGAAGGGGACCGGATATCTGTACTGTATCGATGAAAGCGGAACGAGCCTGAGCGGCGTGCGGTTTGCGCCCTGCTACTTTGAGATGGCGGACCGGGCGAAGGAACTGTATGAGCTTGTGTGCGGGCAGTATCCGGACTTTCGGGAGGAAGCGGCGGGTTTTTATCTGGATCTGGCGCTGCAGTGCGTGGAGCGCATTGCCGGGCAGGAAGAGATACGGCCGTATGAAGAGGGGCTGGTCAGACTGCTGAAGGAACTCGGGAAGCATCGTGAGGAACTGAAAAGGACGCCGCATATCGGGCGGGAGCGAAAGCGGTGGCTGGCTTTTTTTCTGCTGTCGTGCCGGGCGGCGAAAAACAGGGATGATAGAAAATGAAACGGAGAATTGCAATATCGGTTATTATTCCGGCGTATAATGCGGAAAAATATATCGGAAAATGTCTGGAAAGCGTGAGAGGGCAGAGCGCGCCGGACGTGGAAATCCTGTGCGTGGACGACGGCTCTGCGGACACCACGTCGGATATCGTCCGCGCCTGCGCCCAAAAAACAAAGAATCTGCGGCTGATCCGGCATGAGGAAAACCGGGGACAGGCATATGCCAGAAATTGCGGGCTGCGGGAAGCGGCGGGCAAATATGTTTATTTTCTGGATGCGGACGATATGCTTCAGGGGGAGGATTCCCTGCAGCGCATGTATGAACTGGCGGAAAAGGAAGAACTGGACTGCGTCACTTTCGGGTCAGAGGCGTTTTATGAGGATTTGGCGGCGCGGACAGAGTATCCCACGGCGCTGGCCCGGCATGCTTCCTATGAAGGCGTTTTTGACGGCGAGGCGTATCTGAAGAGGCTGTTTGACAGCGGGGATTTTAAGCCGGCGGTCTGGATGCAGTTCTGGAACAGAGAATTTCTGCAAAAACAGGGGCTTTGCTTCGATGAGGAACTGCCGCCCTGCGAAGATCTTCTGTTTACCGTCTGCGCGTTTTGCAGGGCCGGGCGGATTGGGCATTTGAACCGGGTGATGCATCGGTATCTGTGTCGGACGGATTCCTCGTCGAGGGAGGTCAATCTGAATCTGTACAGGGTTCATGCGCTCTGCTATTTTCATATACAGGAATTTTGCCTGAAGGAGAGAGTCGGGACGGATACGTTCGCGGTGGTCACGGATTACTGCAGGAGTTTAAAAGACTGCGTGATGGATATGGCGATCGCGCTGATCCGGAAAGGCGTGGATATCCGGACGGCGGAATTTGCAAATCCGGGATATGGGGTTTTGCTGGCGGAACTGCTGACCGGACGTTTCCTGCGGCTGAAGCGTTTTTTTGCCCCGCAGGAATATGAGGTGCTGCGCAAAAGCGGCAAAATCATTGTTTACGGGGCCGGCACGCTGGGAAAAGACACGGAAGCGCTTCTTGCCATGTTCGGGTTGGAGAATTTTGTCACGGCGGCGAATCACCGCTGGGGCGGCGCAGAAGAACAGGTTGTTTTGGAGGAACTAACGGAATATAGAGAGGATGCGGTCGTTTTGATCGCGGCGTCGCGGGAAAATCTGGAAAAAAGAATCGCAAAAGTGACCCGGCTGGGTTTTCGGACTTATATTTGCATGGATCAATAGACGAAAAAAAGCGGCGGCAGGCGAAAAAGATGGAAAAGGGTACGGACAAGCCGAAGACGATCAGCGTCTGCATGATCGTAAAAAATGAAGAAAAGGTGCTGGACAGGGCGCTGAAGGGCGTTTCCCGGTTCGCGGACGAGATTGTTGTGGTGGACACGGGTTCCTCTGACCGCACGATGGAAATCGCGGCGAAATATACGGACCGGATTTATGAGCATCCGTGGGAAGGGCATTTCGGGCGGATGCGCAACATTTCATACTCCTATGCCGTCTGCGATTATGTGATGTATTTCGACGCGGATTATGAGATAGACGCGGAAAATGCGGACCGGATCAACCGGCTCAAGGAGACGCTGACGGTGGAGAAATCCGTCTGCGTGACCTATTATTCGCCGGAGCAGAAGCTTCCGGTTATGCTCCATTGTATTTCCCTGCGGGACGGACGGAGGTGGGAAGGCGCGGTGCACGAGCGGCTTCCCCTGAAAGATCCGGTTCTTTATACGGATATCGTGATCCGGCACGTGAAAAAGGAAGAACTGCACTATGAGAGAAATGTGCAGCTATTTCCGAAGCTGACGCCGGAAGAACTGCGGGCGCATTACTGGCTGGCGGCGCAGTGCTACAGCGACAGCGTTATGGCGGACGCGTCCGGCTGGGCGGACTTTTTCTTTGAACTGGCGCAGCGGGGAGAATATGATTTTACGGACAAGCCTTCCCCGGCGGTGACGGCGGGCCATGTGTTGATGTATTACGGCAGATACCGGGAGGCCCTGAAATGGCTGGAAGCGTATCTGGCGGAGTCGGGACGCTGGCTGGAAATACATGTCCGCAGCCGGGGCGCGGCGGAGGGCGCTTGCGGCAGGGATGCGGATGCGTTTGTCGGAGCGGCGCTTTCCTGTGATGAAAAAGCCTGTAACTATGCCGTAAGGTGCGCATTGGGGTGCGGAGAATGGGTCCGCGCCGAAACGCTGAACCAAAGACTGAAGGCGTATCATCAAAATTCCCCTCTTTTTTTGCTGAACCGCTTACGGATAGAGCGGGCGCGAAAAAAAGAGGCGGGCAGACAGGAGGAAGCGGATGGAAATCAGCGTGTGCATGATTGTCAGGAATGAGGAAGCGGTGCTGGAACGGTGCCTCAAATGCGCGGTGCAGTTCGCGGACGAGCTGATCGTGGTGGATACGGGATCGTCGGACCGGACGAAGGAAATTGCGGAAAAATATACCGACCGGGTTTACGACTATGTCTGGGACGACGATTTTGCCGCCGCCAGAAATTTTTCCTATGAAAAAGCCGCCTGCGACTATGTGATGTGGCTGGATGCGGATGACGATATCGAGCGGGAGGATATCGAACGGATTAAATTTTTAAAAAGGGATATGCCGTCCGATACAGATGTGGTATATTTTAGATATACGGGAGATGCGGCGGAGGATAATCTCTTCGGAGATAATGAAGTGATGCGCGACAGACTGGTCCGGCGCAGCCTGCGCCCGGTTTGGGTGTACCCGGTTCATGAGGCGATTCCCATACAAAAAGAATGGAAAGAATTGTATCGTCCCGATATCCGGATTTTTCACCGGAAGCGGCGGATCAATGAAGAACGCCGGAATATCCGCATATTTGAAAGAAAGCTGTCGGAGGGCTTCGTGCCGGACAGCTTTAGCCGCAGCTATTATTGCAGAGAATTGTCCGTAGACGGAAGCCATGAACGGGCGGTGGAGGAATTCCACAGGCTTTTGCGGGAAGGCAGCCGCGGCGATATCGACTACGCCATGTTTTATTACATTCACAGCATGAAAAAGCTGAACCGCTGCGGGGAACTGCGAAAACGGCTGGAAGATTATGTGGAAACATACGGCGGGCAGGAAGCGGCGCTGTGCACGCTGGGGGATCTGTGCCTGCGCGACCGGGAGTACGAGCGGGCGGCGGCCTGGTATCGGGAGGCGCTGGCGCTGCAGGCGGATATCTGTGATAAGAACATTCATTTTCCGGCGTATCGGGAGTTTTTGCCGCTGCTGGGAATCGGAAAGGCATATATCCGGATGGGAAGGCCTGCGGAGGCGGCCGCCGCTCTGAAAAAGGCGGAACGCATTCATCCGTCGTATGTGGAGCTGAAACTTTTAAAACTATATCTGGAAAGGATGGATAAGAAGCATGAGAGAACTGATGAAGAAGCTGATGGAAGCGGGAAAGGCGGACGCGCTTAATTCGCTGGACGAGTTCATGGAGGCGGCAAAGGAACTGGGATATACACAGGAGCAGGTTGAGGAAGCGCTGGATGATTTCGACGGGTTCCCGCTGGACGACGACGATCTGGATGAGATTGTCGGAGGAATGACGATGCATAAGGCGCCGATGAGGAACCGGGGAAGATGATTCCCGGAGATGTTCGGGGCGGAATCGGACGGAGCAAGCGGATGAAATGATGAAAAAACGTGTGTTGGTTACCGGAGGCGCCGGGTTTCTGGGCGCGCATCTTTGCCGGAGACTGATCCGGAAGGGCGCTGCCGTAATATGTCTGGATAATCTTTGGACAGGGAGGATGGATAACATTCGTTCTCTGGCGGCGCATCCGGATTTTACATTTGTCAGACATGACGTTACAGAGCCGTTTTACGCGGAGACGGATCAGATTTATAATCTCGCCTGTCCGGCCAGCCCTGCTCATTATCAGCGGTATCCAGTAGAGACCTGCAAAACGAGCGTGCTGGGGGCGATCAATATGCTGGAACTGGCGAAGCGCACGGGCGCAAAAGTTCTGCAGGCGTCCACTTCCGAGGTATACGGGGATCCGGAACAGCATCCCCAGACGGAGGTTTATAACGGGTGCGTAAATTCCACGGGGATCCGCGCCTGCTACGATGAAGGAAAGCGGGCGGCGGAAGCCCTGTTTTTTGATTATCACCGTCAGTACGGCGTGGATATTAAGGTGATGCGCATCTTTAATACCTATGGACCGGGAATGCAGCCCGGCGACGGACGCGTTATCCCGAATTTTATCACGCAGGCGCTGGCGGGCAGGGACATTACCGTATACGGGGACGGAAAGCAGACCAGGAGCTTCTGTTATGTGGACGATGTGATCGAGGCGATGATACGGCTCATGGAAGCAGAGAATGGCTTTACGGGGCCGGTGAATGTGGGAAACCCGTGCGAATGTACGGTCGGGATGCTGGCGGAGCAGATCATTGCGCGGACACAGAGCGGGTCGAAAGTCGTTTTTTCGCCCCTGCCGCCGGATGACCCGAAGCGGAGGCGGCCGGACATCGGGCTGGCGCAGAGGACGCTCGGGTGGAAACCTCTGATCGGCCTGGAGGAAGGGCTGGAGAGAACGATTGCCTATTACAGAACGGGGGCATGGACGGATGACGCCTGACGGTCAAAAGACGCTCAGCGTGTGCATGATTGTGAAAAATGAAGAGGCGGTTCTGGGACGATGCCTGAGGGACGCCGCTTTTTTTGCGGATGAGATCGTCGTTGTGGATACCGGATCTGCAGACGGAACCAGAAAAATTGCGCGCGGATTCACGGATAAGGTTTTTGATTTTGTATGGCGGGAGGATTTCGCGGCGGCGCGAAACGCGTCCTTTGAAAAGGCGTCCTGCGATTATGTCATGTGGCTGGATGCGGACGACAGAATTGACGAAGAAAACGGAAGCAAAATCCGCAGTCTGAAACGGAGCCTTTGCCAAAAGCTGGTGATGGCCGGATATGAAAGGCCGGAAAACGGCGGTATTTTTTTATATCCCCGGATCGTCAGGCGGGACGCCGGGCTTGTGTGGAAGGGCGCGGTGCATGAGCGTCTGGCGCCGCGGGATGGGGAAAACGGCCCGGTGGAGGCGGATATTTTCACGGCGGATTTTGTGATCCGGCATGAGAAAGCGGGCGCGCCCGATTATGGGCGGAATATCCGGATTATGGAGAGGCTTTGCAGACAGGAGTTTCGGCAAAGCTTCTGGTTTTGCGCACAGTGCTTTCTCGACTGCGTGCTGGCGGATGAAGAGGAAAAAGCGGGGCGATATCTGGCATTGGCGAAGGACAGTGAAACTCCGTTTGAAGACAGGCTGGAAGTTTACGCCCTGATTAACAGGGTATTGAAATATCATAAAAAATACGACGCCATGATAAAATGGAACGCGATGTATTTAAAAGACAGAAAAGAGGGAAAACCGTGAGGAACGAATCCGTTTTTCGGGAAAAAAGCCTGGAACGCATTTCATCACCGGAGGAGATCGGAGACTACATGAAGGTGACGACTCCGGGGATGTGGCTTGTGATGGCGGCGATTCTCCTGCTGCTTGCTGCGGCTCTCATATGGAGCGTGACGGGCCGGATCGAGTCTGCCGTCGTGGTGGACGGGCAGGAGATGACAGAAAGTATCGCGCCGATTACCTTTTTGATTGAGTAGGAAGAGGACAAAAGTTCATGGACAGAAAGATCAAAGTGCCGGTGACAGGCGGCGTGGCGAAGGTCCCGGTCATTCTGCAGCTGGAAGCGCTGGAGTGCGGAGCCGCCTGCCTTGCGATGGTTCTTGCATATTATAACAAATGGGTCCCGTTGGAACAGGTCCGGGTGGACTGCGGCGTTTCCCGGGACGGTTCCAATGCAAAAAATCTGCTGAAAGCGGCGAGAAGCTATGGGATGACCGCGAGGGGCTACCGCTATGAACCGGAGTCCCTGCGGGAAAAGGGAAAGTTTCCCTGCATTATACACTGGAATTTCAATCATTTTGTGGTGCTTGACGGTTT
Source organism: Eubacteriales bacterium (assembly GCA_030524745.1). Taxonomy (GTDB): domain Bacteria; phylum Bacillota; class Clostridia; order Lachnospirales; family Lachnospiraceae; genus Gallintestinimicrobium. The sequence goes on from JAUNGC010000010.1 coordinate 9,962, forward strand.
CCGGAAAAATCGGGCCATCCTGAATGATCCGGCCAGAGGTGTGACTGAGGTTTCCATGGAGGAATTTGACCGTTCCTTTACCGGGATCTGCATCCTGCTGGAACCGTCGGAGATCTTTGTGCCGGACGGCCAGAAAAAGAGCATGGCGGGCTTTGCGCGCAGGCAGTTGAAGGGCGCGGGGGAAGCCATGCTCTTTACCGCGCTTGTGTCCGTGGCGACGGCGCTGATCGGTGTAATCAGTCCTGTTTTTCCCAGGGTATTTCTGGACCGGCTGCTTACCGGAACAAATCCGGCGTGGATTTCCCCCTTCTTTTGGATACTAGCCGCTTTTGTGCTGATTCAGATTGTTCTTTCCGGCATACAGGCGGTATATTCTCTGAAGCTTCAGGGGAAGCTGGCGATCAGGGCGAACGCGCGGTATATGTGGCATGTGCTGAGGATGCCGGTTGAGTTCTTTTCCCAGCGGCTTTCGGGGGACATCGCGGCGCGAAAAAGCGCCAATGCCGGCATTGCGTCCACTTTGGTCAATACGCTTGCGCCGACCGCGCTGAATCTGGTCATGATGGCGGTCTATCTCACGATCATTTTGCGCTACAGCGTGCCGCTGACGCTGATCGGCATAGGGGGAATGGCAGTCAGCCTCCTTGTGAACCGGTACGTATCCGGCAGGCGCGTCAATATTTCCAGAGTGCAGATGCGCGACCGGGCGAAACTCGTCTCCGCCACGGTGACGGGGATCGAGATGATCGAGACGATCAAGGCCAGCGGGGCGGAGAACGGTTTTTTTGAAAAGTGGGCGGGCTGTCAGGCTTCCGTTAACACGCAGGATGTGAAGGCGCTGAAGCTGGATCGGTATTACAAACTGATTTTGCAGCTCGTTTCCGCACTGGTGAACACGGTGATTCTGGCGCTGGGCCTGTATCTGATTATGCAGGGACAGTTTTCCGTGGGCATGCTTCTGGCGTTTCAGACGATGCTCCATTCTTTTCTGACGCCTGTCACAGAACTTTCGACGGCGGGCAATACCGTGCGCGAGATGCGGGCGGACATGGAACGCATTGAGGATGTGATGGAATACCCGACGGATGTCGAATACGGAGAGGAAGGGACACGGCGGGAGGAAATCAGCTTTGATAAGCTGACGGGAAAGGTAGAACTGAGAAATGTGACGTTCGGATATTCCCGCCTTGCGCCGCCCCTGATCGAAAATTTCAGCATGACCGTGGAAGCGGGACAGAAGGTGGCTGTTACGGGGTGCTCCGGCTGCGGCAAGTCCACGCTGGCCAAACTCATTTCCGGCCTGTATAAGCCGTGGAGCGGCGAAATTCTGTTCGACGGGAAACCGATATCGGAGATTGACCGCAATATTTTTACCGGATCACTTGCGGTGGTGGATCAGGATATTACGCTTTTTGAGGATACCATAGCGAACAATATCAAAATGTGGGACAGTTCCATAGAGGATTATGAAATGATACTCGCTTCCAGGGATGCGAGCCTGCATGAGGATATTATGCAGAGGGACGGCGGATATCAATACAAACTGGCGGAGGGCGGCAGAGATTTATCCGGCGGACAGAGACAGCGCATGGAGATCGCCAGAGTGCTTGCGCAGGATCCTACGGTTATCGTCATGGACGAAGCGACCTCCGCGCTGGATGCCAGAACGGAATATGAGGTGGTGAAGGCCATTCAGGACAGAGGCATCACCTGTATTGTGATCGCGCACCGGCTTTCCACGATCCGCGACTGTGATGAGATCATTGTTATGGAGCAGGGGAAAATTGCAGAGCGCGGCAGCCATGAAACGCTGATGGCGCGCCACGGCAGATATGAGGAACTCATCTTAAGCGAACAGGAGGCGGCGCATGGGCTGGTTTGACGAACAGATAAGACAGCGGATTGCAAACGATGATGAAATGTTTGCGGATGCGTTCGCGCAGATGGCAAATCTGGTCAGCGGCAGAAAAATTGCGGCTGGTTTTGCGGATAACCGGCAGATTGCCGTGGAAGCGGTGGGAGATATCCTGAAATATTACCATGTCCGGGCGCAGGAGATCCCGGATAAGATGAAGGATATCAATGAAATACTGGAATTTCTTCTGCGCCCGTCCGGCATTATGAGGCGGACGGTCAGGCTGACGCCGCGATGGTATGAGGACGCGGCCGGCGCAATGCTGGGTACGAAGAAGGACGGAAGCGTGATCGCCATTCTCCCCGGCAGGATGCGCGGCTATTCCTATAAGGACTATGTGACGGGAAAAATAATAAGGATAAACAGAAAAAACGCCGCGGAAATTGAAGAAGAGGCAATCTGCTTTTATCAGCCGCTTCCGCTTCGGAAACTGAACGCGGCGGATCTTCTGCGCTATATTTTCCGGCAGCTTCATGCCGGGGATTATGCCCTGATGGTCGCCGCTGCTTTTGCGGCGGCGCTGGTTGGCATGGTGACGCCGCGCATAACCCGTTACCTGTACGGAGAGGTGCTGGACTATAAAAATACGGCGCTGCTGGCCGGCGCGATCCTGACGCTCTTGTGCGCGACGCTTTCGGGATGCCTGTTTTCTTCGGTAAAGGAAATTCTGAACGCCGGCATATCCGCGAAAATGAATCTGGCGGTGGAAAGCGCCATGATGATGCGCGTGCTCTCCCTCCCGGTGGATTTTTTCAAAAAATACGGCGCGGGGGAGCTGGCGGACCGGATGGAATACATGGGCAACCTGTGCGGTATGCTGTTCGATGCGGTTTTTTCCGCGGGACTGACGGCGGTGTTTTCCCTGCTGTATATCGGACAGGTATTGGCATATGCGCCGGAACTGACGGCCCCGGCGCTTCTGGTGACGCTTGTGACTCTGCTGCTTTCCCTCGCCGCTTCCCTTCTGCAGATGCGCGTATCGGAGCGGCAGATGACGGAAGCGGGCAGGGAAAGCGGCATGGTTTATGCGCTCATCAACGGCGTGGCGAAGATTAAAAACGCCGGGGCGGAAAAGCGGGCGTTCGCCAGATGGGGCAGGCAGTATGCGAAGGCGGCGAAGGATCTGTATAAGCCGCCGATGTTTCTTCGGCTGAACGGCGTAATGATAACGGCGGTTTCCCTGTTCGGAACAATCGTCCTGTATGGCGCAGCGCTGCGTTCCGGGGTGACGGTGGCGGACTATATGGCCTTTAACAGCGCCTGGGGCATGGTAAACGGCGCGTTTGCTTCTTTTGCGGGAATTGCGGTCACGGCGGCGCAGATTCGGCCGATGCTGAAAATGGTGCAGCCGATTCTGGAGACGGAGCCGGAGATGGACGGAGGCAGGCATGTGGTCACGAGGCTTCGGGGTTCGGTAGAACTGAACAATGTGTCCTTTCGCTACAATGACGCCATGCCCAATGTGCTGGACGATTTGTCCCTGAAAATCCGTGCCGGACAGTATGTGGCGATCGTGGGAAAGACCGGGTGCGGCAAGTCCACGCTGATGCGCATCCTTCTGGGGTTTGAAAGGCCGCAGAGGGGCGCCGTTTATTATGACGGGAAGGACATCGCTTCGATGGATTTAAAATCGCTGAGACAGAAAATCGGCGTTGTCATGCAGAACGGCAGGCTGTTTCAGGGGGACATTTATTCCAATATCGCGATCTGCGCGCCGCAGCTCACGATGGAGCAGGCATGGGAGGCCGCGGAAATGGCGGGGATGGCGGAGGACATCAGGCGGATGCCGATGGGGATGAATACGCTGATTTCCGAAGGACAGGGCGGCATTTCCGGCGGACAAAGACAGCGGCTCATGATCGCGAGGGCGATCGCACCGAAGCCGAAAATCCTCATGTTTGACGAGGCGACGTCCGCGCTGGACAATATCACGCAGCGGAAGGTGTCGGAATCGCTGGATAAACTGAAGTGTACCAGAATTGTGATCGCACACCGGCTCTCCACGATCCGCAGCTGCGACAGAATCATCGTGCTGGATAAGGGCAGGATCGTGGAGGACGGCACTTATGAAGAACTGTTGGAGAAGAAAGGATATTTCAGTGAACTGGTGGAGAGACAGCGTGAAAGGTAGAACGAAACGACAGAGAGCCGCTTTTGCGGTATTGACAGCGATCGTACTTTTTCTGGCGATTTCCGGTTGGGGGATTATTGCGAGCGGGAAGCTGTCCGTTACCATCATTCATATTCCCATCATCATCGGGACGATTGTGCTCGGGCTGCCCGAGGGGCTGGCGCTTGCGGGGATATTCGGAATTTCAACCATGATGAGGGCGGCGTCCTATCCGGAAGGATCTCTGGACGCATTGTTTCAAAACCCGCTTGTTTCCGTCTGGCCGCGGCTCATGATTCCCGTCGTTGTGCGGCTGGTATGGAAGGGAGTCAGAAGGATCGCGGACGATCACACGGTTTCGGCTGCGCTGATCTGCAGCGGATTCACCGCTGTTTTCGGCGTGCTGGCAAATGTGACGTTCGTGATGTCCGCGCTTGTGGCGCTGTATCCGGCAAGGCTCGGCATCACGGACAGCGTGTCGGCAAGCGCCACGGTGGTGACCAATATGATCGGTTATAACGTTGTGTTTGAGATCCTGACGGCAGTGCTGTGCGCCTGCGCCTTTGTGCCGGCGCTGCAGGGCTGGCTGGGGGAACGCAGAGAAAACGCGGACAAACCCATCCGCAAAACCTTTCAGAAATGGCTGCTGCTGTTTATCACCCTGGCTTTCTTTGCCATGCTGTTCTTTTTTTATAACATGCAGACGCGTCAGGACGTAAAAGGCGCGGAGAAGCTGATGCAGGAAAAATGCGGGGATGTACTGCGGATGCTGCAGCTGGCGGAGGGACAGGATGTGGGAGTCCGTCTGACGGTCGGGGAAAGCGGGGCTGTTCTGCTCATAAAAGACGGCGTGATCGTATCCGGCGGCATGGAAGAATGGGAGGGAAAGAGCGCGTCTTTTATCGGCCTTGATGCGGATAAGACAGGACCGGGGGAACTGACCGGGGTGGAGATAGACGGCGCAGCGTTTACCGGCATGTACCGGGAGACGGATGATTACATCGTGTTTGTGCTGCTGCCGGACAGTGAGATTTATGCGGAGCGAAACGAACTTGCGGTTCTGCTTCTGGGCGGTCTTTTATGTCTGTTTCTTCTGATGTATGCCAATATTTCCCGGCTGGTGCAGAAAAATGTGGTGCATAAAATACAGGATGTGAACGATTCGCTGGCCCAGATCCGAAAAGGCAATCTGGAGGAAAAGGTATCGGTTTTGGGTAATACGGAGTTCGCCGCGCTGTCGGAAGGCATTAACGCCACGGTCAACGCCCTGAAGGAGACGATGGAAGAGGTTGCCGCAAGGATGAATCAGGAAATGGAGTTTGCAAGGCAGATTCAGCATTCCGCGCTTCCTGTGACGGAGCAGGTGGCGCCGAAGAAAAAAGAATATGAAATACGGGGCGTCATGGAGGCGGCAAGGGAAGTCGGCGGGGATTTTTACGACTATTTTCTGATCGAAGAAAATAAGCTGGGGATTGTGATCGCGGACGTTTCGGGAAAAGGGGTTCCGGCGGCGCTGTTCATGATGACGGCAAAGACGCTGATTAAAAATTTTGTTCTGAACGGAAAGAGTCCCGCAGAAGCTCTGCAGCTTGCCAATGCGCAGCTTTGCGAAAACAATGAAGCGGGAATGTTTGTGACGGTGTGGCTCGGCGTGCTGGATTATGATGCGGGAGAACTGGAATTTGCCAATGCCGGACATAACCCGCCGCTTTTCAAAAAGCGCGGCGAACCGTTTTTTTACATGGATCATAAGCGCTATAAACGCAGCATCATGCTCGGCATGCGGGAGGGAATTGCTTACAGGAACAACCGGATTTCCTTTACGAGGGGCGACATGCTCTGCCTTTATACGGACGGCGTCACGGAGGCCAACAACAGTGAAGGAGAGCTGTACGGAGAGGAGAGGCTGAAACGATGCGTGGAAAATCACTGGGAAAAGGAGCCGGAAGAACTGATACGGGCCATCCGGGAGGATATTGACCGCTTTGTGCAGGATGCGGAGCAGTTTGACGATATTACGATGGTGGTTTTGAAAATGAACGCGGAATGGAAAGAGACTGCGGTTGAGGCCGTATATGAGAATACGGCCGGGCTTGCTGCGTTCGTGGAGGAGAATCTGCCGCAGGAGTGCAGCGTAAAAATCCGCCGTCAGATTGCGGTTGCATTTGATGAGGTGTATTCAAATGTGGTAAAATACAGCAGGGCGAAGCAGCTTGTCCTGCGACTGGGGATTCTGAAGGATACGATTTATCTGGAATTTACAGACGATGGGATCCCGTACAATCCGCTGGAATGCGGGGAACCGGATCTGCGGGCGCCCAGGGAGGAAAGGCCGGTCGGCGGGCTGGGGCTTTTTGTGGTGAAGCGGATCATGGATGAGATGGAATACCAGTATCGGGATGAGAAAAACAGGTTTACCATAGGAAAGAAATTCCTGTAGACAGGAAGAAGCGGTATATTTGCAGAGGCGGTCCGATGGGACGCGGCATGGACGAAAGGAAAGATTTCATATGCAGATTACGAAAAGTGTAACGGAAGGAACGCTGACAGTCAGGATCGAGGGAAGGCTGGACACGACGACGGCGCCGATGCTGGAAGGAGAACTGAAGCGTTCGGTGACGGACGGAACAGAACGTCTGATATTTGATTTTGAGAAAGTGGAATATATGTCGTCCGCAGGAATCAGGGTGCTGATGGCGGCGGACAGGGTGATGAGCAGACAGGGGGAAATGAAGTTGATTCATGTGAACGAGGACATTATGGAGATCCTTGACATGACCGGACTGACGGATTTTCTCACGATTGAGTAGAAACGGCGGCGGGATGCTGCCGCTTGCGCCTGTCCGTCGGTTGCGCGACGGCAGGGCCGGACTTTTCGTCGGACCCGCATTCATCGGGGCCGGCTGAAGCGTTGTAAAATCCTGCTTTTTATGGTATCATCATAAAAGATGCCGGCTGACGGGGATCATATTTCAGTTCGCCCGAACCGGTATCGGCAGGGTGACGGAAACGGAGGTTTGGCTTTAATCTATGTATACATTTGACAGCAGGGTGCGTTACAGCGAGACGGATGAAAAGGGACTTTTAAGCATTGCGGGGATCGTGGATTATTTTCAGGATACCTCTACCTTTCAGTCGGAGGATCTGGGACTCGGAATCGAATATCTGCGGAAACAGGATATGCTTTGGGTGATGAGCGCCTGGCAGATTGTGATTCATGAATATCCTGCGCTGGGGGAGCGGATTACGGTGGGAACATTCCCGTATCAGTTCAGAAGCTTTATGGGAATGCGTAACTTTTTTCTGGACGACGCTGTGGGGAGACGGCTCGTATCGGCCAATTCCATCTGGACGCTCATGAATATGAAAAAGGGAACGCCGGCCCGGGTGACGCCTGAGATGGAGCAGCGTTACGTGCTGGAAGAGAAGCTGCCGATGGAATATGCGCCGCGCAAGATTGCCGTTTGCGAAGGAGGAACGCGTCAGGAGTCCTTTACGGTGGGGAGACAGCATCTGGACGGAAACCATCACGTTAACAACGGACAGTATATTCATATGGCGATGGACTATCTGCCGGAGAATTTCAGAGTCGGGCAGATGCGGGCGGAATATAAAAAGTCCGCTCTTTTGCATGATGAAATTGTTCCTGTGGTCAGCGGGCGGCAGGACCTGGTTACCGTATCTTTGTGCAACGAAAAAGAAGAACCATATGCGGTGATAGAATTTCAACAGGCGGCCCATTTATCATAAAGAGAGAGAAGAAAAATGCTGGAATTAGGAAAAGTACAGGAACTGACAGTGATAAAAAAAGTGGAATTCGGCGTGTATCTGGCAGAACCGGACAATGAAGAACAAAGGGTTTTGCTGCCGGCCCGGCAGGTGCCGGAGGGGACGCAGATCGGAGACAGGATTTGTGTGTTTCTTTACCGGGATTCCAAGGACAGACTGATTTCGACGACCGCAAGAGCGAAGCTTACGCTGGGCGAGGTGGCGGAATTGAAAGTGGTGCAGACGGGAAAGTTCGGCGCTTTTCTGGACTGGGGACTGGAAAAGGACCTTTTTCTGCCTTTTAAAGAACAGACGAAGAAGGTAAGGGAAGGAGAAAGCTTTCCGGTTGCGCTTTATGTGGATAAAAGCGGACGCCTGTGCGCGACCATGAAGCTTTATCATTATCTGCGGACGGACAGCCCCTATCAAAAGGATGACAGAGTAACGGGATATTTATATGAAATCAGTCCGCAGTTCGGCGCGTTTGTGGCTGTGGACGGCCGGTATTCCGCCCTGATCGCACCGAAGGAAATGTACGGGAAGCTGCAGGCGGGAGACCGTGTGGAAGCCAGAGTGACAAGGGTGCAGGAAGACGGAAAGCTGGATCTGAGCCTGCGGGAAAAAGCATATGTCCAGATTCAGGCGGATGCAGAAAAGGTGCTGGAAGTTCTGGACAGCTTTGACGGCGCGCTGCCCTTTAACGATAAAGCCTCTCCGGAGGTGATCCGCAGAGAAATGCAGATGAGCAAGAACGAGTTTAAGCGGGCGGTAGGGAATCTTCTGAAGGCGGGAAAAATAGAGATAACCGACAGGTCGATCCGACGTTTGTAAAAATGCACAAAAGTCGCCCGGATTCCCCGCACGAAAGGGAAAACTTGCCAATGAGAAAGAATGATGATATAATACTTCTATTGGCGGGGTGACAACATGAGAAGATTTTCAATTCTGGGAATTTCCCTTGCGGACTTTACGGCGAGGGAGGGGCTTAGAAAGGCCGACCGGTATTTAAGAAACGGAGCCCTCAATACGGCGACATATCTTACGGCACAGACGCTGGCCCAGGCAGCGCAGGATGACAGAATCAAAGAACTTCTGGAAAACACGGATCTTACCCTGTGTGTGGAGCCGGATATTCTGGAGGCGGCGGGAATTGCGAACGCAGGGCGGATTCATGAGATCGAGGACAGAGTCTTTCTGAGGGAATTTCTGAGAAGGCTGGCCCGGCAGCAGGAGAGCGTTTATGTGTTAGGGGATAACGGACAGCAGGCGGAAGCGCTTCGGGAGATGCTTCTTGACCAGCAGGAAAGTTTGAATATTGTGGGATACAAGGGCTATGAAGAGGTGGAAGGACAGCCGGAACGTCTGATGAACGAACTCAATGAGGCGGCGCCTGACGTGATCTTTTCCAGGATGACATGGCCTGTGGATCTGGAATTGATGCACATGGGCCGGAAATTTTTAAACGCAGAATTATGGATTGCCCTTCCGGAAAAGAAACTGCCCGGGAAAAAACGTTCCACGGTAATTTATCAGATCAGGAAGAAGTTGTTTCAGAAAAAAGTGAAAGAATATAATGAGGAGAAAGCAGTTCCGTAAAGGGAATTGCTTTCTTTTTTGGGAATTTGCATAATTTTTTTCGGTTTTCCTATAGCTTTTTTTGTGGTTTTCTATTAAAATATATGGAAGGCATTATCTTGTGGGTATTGTAAAAAGTGCAGAACATTGCGACGGGGGCGTATGTTTCTGCGTCGAGAGGAGAAGGGGTATGATTTCAAATCAGATATTGCAGAGCACGATTGACGGATTGAAGACTATCGCCCGCGTGGACTTGTGCGTGGTTGACGTGGACGGTAAGATGGTCGCTTCCACAACGGAAGAAATGGAGGGGTGTCTCGAACCCGTCCGCGCTTTTGGCGAATCCGCAGCCGAGAGCCAGGAAGTGCAGGGAAATCAGTTTTTTAAGATTTATGACGAGCAGCAACTGGAATATATTCTTGTCGCTGGAGGGGCCGGCGAGAATGTTTATATGATCGGCAAGATGGCTGCGTTTCAGATTCAGAATCTGCTTGTGGCCTATAAAGAACGCTTTGATAAGGATAATTTTATTAAGAATCTGCTGCTGGACAACCTTCTCCTGGTGGATATCTACAGCCGGGCAAAGAAATTACATATTCAGGCCGACGCGGACCGTACGGTCATGATTATTGAATACGGTGAAAGCCGGGAAAACAATATCCTGGAACTGGTACGGGAAGGCTTTAGCGGAAACAGCCGCGATTTCATCACAGCAGTGGACGAGAACAATGTTATCATCGTAAAAGAACTGACGGAAAATGACGGCGGCAAAGAGATTGAGAGGACGGCCGGAAGCATCAGCGCCTATCTGGTAAGTAATGGAATCGCGGATGTCCGTATTTCTTACGGAACCGTGGTAAAAGAGATAAAAGAAGTCAGCCGTTCCTATAAAGAAGCGAAGATGGCAATGGACGTGGGGAAAATTTTCTTTGACGAACGCTCTATTATCGCTTATAGTGAATTAGGGATAGGGCGTCTGATTTATCAGCTTCCGATTCCGCTGTGCAAGATGTTCATCAGGGAAATCTTCGGCGGGAAGAGTCCGGATGAGTTTGATGAAGAGACGTTGACCACGATTAACAAGTTTTTTGAGAACAGCCTGAATGTTTCGGAAACGAGCCGTCAACTGTTCATTCACAGAAATACGCTGGTGTACCGGCTGGATAAGCTGCAGAAGAGCACCGGGTTGGATCTGCGCATTTTTGAGGATGCAATCACTTTTAAAATTGCGCTGATGGTAGTGAAGTACATGCGGTACATGGAATCTTTTGAGTATTAGGATGGTGAAAAAGTTTGGCATTAAACGACAAGAGAAAAAAGAAGAAAAAGGACGTGGATGATTCCGTTATCATACTGGATAAGGTGAGCAAATCTTATTCGACAGGTTCTCCGGCGCTGGATGAAGTGAGTCTGAAGATTAAGAAAGGGGAATTTGTTTTCATCGTAGGAGACAGCGGTTCCGGAAAATCAACGCTGATTAAGCTGCTTTTACGGGAATTGACGCCCACCAGCGGTAGGGTGGTGGTAAACGGATCCGATATGGCGAAGCTGAAACATCGCCAGGTGCCGAAATTCAGAAGAAATCTGGGGATTGTTTTTCAGGATTTCCGGCTGCTGAACGATCGGAATGTTTATGAGAATGTTGCGTTTGCGCAGCGCGTTGTGCTGACGCCGACGAAGGAGATCAGGAAGAATGTGCCGAAAGCGCTGGCGGTTGTGGGGCTGGCGGGAAAATATAAAGCCAAGACGAAGCAGCTTTCCGGCGGAGAGCAGCAGCGTGTGGCGCTGGCGCGGGCGCTTGTGAACGAGCCGCCGATTTTGCTGGCCGATGAGCCGACAGGAAATCTGGACCCGAAGAATTCATGGGATATTATGAAGCTTCTGGAGAAGATCAATGAGGAAAAGGGAACGACGATCCTCGTGGTAACGCATAACAGAGAAATCGTAAATGCGATGAAGAAGCGCGTTATTACGATGAAGAAGGGCGTTATTGTCAGCGACGAAGAAAAAGGCGGATATATCGATGAGGATTAGTACATTTTTTTATACGCTCAAACAGGGCGTGATCAATATTTTCAGAAACAAATGGTTCTCTCTGGCGTCTATCGCTACGATCAGCGCCTGCCTGTTTTTGTTCGGCCTGTTTTATACGGTGATTGCGAATTTCCAGAACATTATTAAGAATGCGGAACAGGAAGTTGCCGTTACCGTATTTTTCAATGAAGACGTGACGCAGGAAGAGATGGAGCAGGTCGGCGAGATGATCCGCGCGAGAGAAGAGGTTTCCAGAGCGGAGTTTGTTTCGGCGGACGACGCCTGGGCAGAATGGGCGCCGGAAAATATTGGAGAGGATTATGAGGAGATTTACACGGAAAATCCGCTGGAAGGCTCCGATAACTATAAGGTTTATATGAAGGACGTCTCCATGCAGGAGGATCTTGTGACATGGCTGGAGTCTCTTTCACAGGTGCGAAGCGTAAAGCGCTCGGAACTGGTGGCGACAACGCTGACCGGCGTGAATGCGATTGTGGCGTACGCTTCTTTGGGAATCATTGTGATTTTGCTGGCGGTATCCATTTTCCTGATCAGCAACACGGTCGTGATCGGTATTTCTGTCCGCAAGGAGGAAATCGGAATCATGAAATATATTGGCGCAACGGATTTTTTTGTCCGTTCTCCATTTGTGATTGAAGGCATTTTAATCGGTCTGATCGGATCGGGCATTCCTCTGGGAGCGATTTATGTGCTGTATCTGCAGGTGATGGAGTATGTGGCGGTGCAGTTTCCGGCTTTGACAGGACTGATACAGTTTTTGCCTGCGGAGGAGTTGTTTCAGACGCTTTTGCCGATTTCTCTGGGTCTGGGGGCCGGAATCGGTTTTCTGGGAAGCTTTATTACGGTGCGCAAGCATCTTCGGGTATAGAAAGAGGGCGCGCCCAGCCCAGGGGCTGTGCGCGCGGCCACAACCATATAGAGGATGAATAGAATGGTGAAAAGAAAAAAATGTGCGGCAGCCGGACTCTTGCTGGGAGTCCTGCTGTCGTTGCTGTTACCTGCCGGGATCGCCGAGGCAAGCAGTCTGGAAGAGAGCATCAAACAGAAGCAGACGGCGATCAGCCAGGCGGAAGCAGAGAAAAAGAAGCTGCAGTCCGGATTGTCCGATATCAAATCTATGGTGGCAGAGTTGGAGAAGTCCAAGAACGATCTGGAAAGCTATGTGACGCAGTTGGATCAGCAACTGGCGACTCTGGAAGAAAAAATAGAGGAATTACAGGAACAGATTGTTGAGAAAAAGGAAGAGGTTGCGCAGGCAAAAGCGGATCTGGAAGTGGCGCAGGAGGTTGCGCAGAAGCAATACGGAGATATGAAGAACCGCCTGAAATATATGTATGAAAACAGTACGGGAAACGGCTATATGGAGGTTCTGTTTTCGGCGGGAAGCTTTTCCGATTTGCTCAATCAGGCGGAATACATTGAAAAGATCAGCGCTTATGACAAACGGAAGCTTCTGGAATACCGGCAGAATGTGGAGTATATGAATCTCTGCAAGGAAACGCTGGAAGAAGAGGAAGAAGTTTTAAGCGAAGCGGAGAAGAGCCTGAAGCAGGAACAGGAGTCCGTCAATACGCTGATTTCGGAGAAAGAAAAGCAGATCGTGGCTTACGAAGGAGATATCAGCAATCAGGAATCGGTGATCGCCGCATATGAGGCGGAGATCGCGGACCAGAATGCGACGATAGCCGCGCTGGAAAAGGCGGTTGCGGCGGAAAAGGCGCAACTGGAAGAGCAGAACCGGTTGAAATATGACGGCGGCATGTTCCAGATGCCGTGTCCGGGATATACGCGCATTTCCGATGATTACGGGAACCGGATTCATCCCATCCTGAAGACACAGCAATTCCATAATGGGGTGGATTTTGCGGCGCCGAGCGGGACGCCGATCCTGGCGGCTTACGATGGTAAAGTGGTGGGAGCGGCTTATAACAGTTCCATGGGCAATTATGTGATGATCGATCATGGCGACGGGCTGTATACGATTTATATGCATGCCTCCAAGCTTTATGTGTCGAACGGACAGACTGTGAGCAAGGGAGAGCAGATCGCGGCGGTCGGCTCTACCGGCCGTTCCACCGGGCCGCATCTGCATTTTTCGGTACGGTTAAACGGCAGTTATGTGAGTCCGTGGAGTTATTTGAAATAGCAGGCGGATTCGCCGGTTCTTGAACACCGGCCGGCAGGCATACTATACTTTAGTGATAAGAGATGGACTGGAGAGGCGAAGATGAGTCATAAGAGAAGTTTTGCGGGGGGATTGATTGCGGGCGTCATGCTGACATTGCTTCTGGGGTTCGGATATTTTGCGGGACGTCAGCTCTATCAGGCCTTCGGAATGGGAAAAGGCGTGTTGAGCATGAGTGGCGTTTCCGGAGAAGACGGATCTGTCGTGAACGCCAATACGGAGCAGAAGATGGATGTTCTGGAAGATATGATAGAGGAATATTTTCTGGAAGAGGTGGATTCCCAGGTTCTGGAAGAGGGCGTTTACAGAGGGATGATCAGCGCGCTGGGCGATCCTTATTCCACCTATTATTCTCAGGAGGAACTGGAAGAACTGCAGAACAAGACCCAGGGGATTTATTACGGAATCGGCGCCCGCGTGGGGATCGATGCAGAGACGTCCCTTCCCCGCATTGCCAGCGTGATTTCGGATACGCCGGCGGAGGAGGCCGGCCTGATGGCGGGAGACCTGCTTTATAAGGCGGACGACACGCTGCTGCAGGGGATGGATTTAAGTTCCGCGGTGGCGCTCATCAAGGGCGATGAAGGAACGACGGTTCACCTGACCGTGATCCGGGAAGGCGAAACGGATTATCTGGAATTTGATATTGTGCGCCGCAAGCTGAACAATGAAACCGTGACATATCAGATGCTGGAAGACAATATCGGCTATATCCAGATTCAGGAGTTTGACGATGTGACGCTGGATCAGTTCACGGACGCGCTGGCAACCTGCCGGGGATCCGGAATGGAAGGACTGATACTGGATCTGCGCGGTAACCCGGGCGGAAACCTGACTACGGTGTGCGACATCGCCAGGCTGATGCTGCCCAAAGGGCTGATCGTGTACACGGAAGATAAGAACGGCGAGCGGGAAGAATATAGCTGCGACGGCGAGCACCAACTCGGCGTTGAACTGGTGGTTTTAGTGGATGGAAACAGCGCCTCCGCGTCGGAAATTCTGGCAGGCGCCATCAAGGACTACGGAATCGGGACGCTGGTGGGAACCACCACCTTCGGAAAGGGAATTGTGCAGCGGATCATGCGTCTGTCCGACGGTTCAGCCGTGAAGCTGACTGTGAGCAATTATTATACGCCTAACGGAAATAACATCCACAAAATCGGGATCGAGCCGGATGTGGAGGTGCCTTTTGAATCCGGCCCTTATCTGGAGGACGGGACGGATAACCAGCTCGATAAGGCGCTGGAAGTATTGAAGGAAAAGATGGGACAATAAAATAATAGCGTATATCAGTGAAAGACATCTCTGGCAGAAGCGATAAAGTATTTCATCGCTTTTGTCAGGATGGCTTTTTTTCTGTGGGCGAGAAAAATGTCCCGATAAGCGTACTTGCCGTTTACCGCATAATAAATCAGACTGTTTTGTTCCGGGGCAAGTTTGATCAGCGTGTCCGTCACAAAAACGATGCCCAGATCCTGTGCCGAGAGGTTGTATGCGGTCATGAGCTGGTTCAGATACAGGGCGCGGGCTGGTTCAAAACCATGCTGCTGGCAGATATGAATACTTCTTGCATGCATATCATGGCCCTTTTTCAGAAGAATAAACTGGTTGTTTTTAAATGCAGAAATCGGAATGAAATGATCGTTATTTTTGTGCCGGTTGTTTAGAATGTCGGCATAAGTGTATTGATAATCGCGGTAAAATTCGTTAATCGCATAATCTTTCGGAACCGCCAGAAGAATCTGTTCCGTCAGAATATGGTGCGATTGAAAAAAATCGTGATTGTATACGCCGGCATCCAGAATCAGGTCAATGTGTTTTTCCAAAGCCATATCATATAATTCGATGGAGTCAGATTCTACAATTTCAAAGGTGATAGCCGGATAGGATCTGGAAAAGTGCTTGATGATGGGCGGAAGCATGCAGGAAGAGAAAAAATTTGCACAGGCCACCGTCAGATGGCCGACCTGCATATTCGCAATTTCAGAAAGCTTGTTTTGAAAATCATACTCGATGGAATTAATTCCTTCCACCGCTTCAATATAAACTCTGCCGGCTTCTGTCAGTGTGACGGGATGGGTGGAGCGGTTAAAAAGCTGCATGCCCAGTTCGCTTTCGGTTTTTACGACAGCGGCGCTGAGTGCGGGTTGGGAAATATAAAGATTTTTTGCCGCTTTGGAAAAGCTTCCCGTTTTATAGACCTCATAAATGTATTCCTTTTTTCCTAACATTTTACCTCCGGTGATACAGTATCCAGCTATTTTGGGCGTTCTGACATTATAAGAAAAAATATATAATTATATACGAATATATCTATTTGATTATAACTCCCGTATGTGGTAATATCAATAGAAATAAATCAAAAGCGAAGACAAAGGAGTCCGGAAATGAATTCTGCGACTCCTTTGTTTTTTTCTTTTGTACAAATAGAGCAGTGAACAGGTCAGACAGGAAGGAGAAACGGTATGAAAAAATATGTTGATATGCATTGTGATACGCTGTTATGTACCATAACCGATGGAAAGGATGATATGTATTCGTTACCCGGGGGAATGTTGGATATCAGAAGATTGAAGGAGGCCGGCGCGCTGGCCCAGTTCTTTGCAATTTTCTTTCCGGCTCCGTCCGACGAATTGATGAAAGAACTGGATACGGATGAAAAATACTTTCAGGCTTTGTATCACACCTTCCGGAATACGCTGGAAAAGAATTCTGATTTGATTCGCTTTGCGGGAAATTATGAGGACGTGGTGCGGAATGAAAAGGATGGCCGTGTGTCCGCATTCTTAACGCTTGAAGACGGGAGAATGATACAAAACGATCTGGCCCGTCTGCAGGAATTTTATCAAAAAGGGGTCCGTCTGATTACCCTGACCTGGAATTTTGAAAATTGCTTCGGCTATCCAAACGCAAAGGATCCGCAGTTGATGAATCTGGGACTGAAACCTTTTGGAAAAGAGGCGGTGGAAGAAATGAATCGGCTGGGCATGCTGATCGATGTTTCCCACCTTTCCGACGGCGGATTTTATGATGTGGCAAAGATCAGCAAAAAGCCTTTTGTGGCTTCTCATTCCAATTGCAGAAGTCTTTGTCCGCATCAGCGAAACCTGACGGATGATATGATACGGGTCCTGGCCCAAAAAGGCGGGGTCGCGGGGCTCAATATCGCCGGACATTTCTTAAATCGGGATATTACCGACGATCACGGACGGATCGAATCGATGGTAGAGCATGTTTTATACATGACCAAACTCGGCGGAGAGGATTTTGTGGCCATCGGAACCGATTTTGACGGCGTAGGAGGCCAGTTGGACATTGATGAGCCCGGAAAGCTGGAACTTTTGTTTGAGGCTCTCAAGAAGGCCGGATTCTCAGAGCGGCAACTGGATAAGCTGGCCTGGGGGAACGCGATGCGGGTGATCCGGGAAGCGCTTTAACAAGGCAGGAAGGAAAAAGTATGAAGGTATTTTTGTGTGAGGACATCCATCATAAAGCATATGAACTTCTTCAAAGCAGGGCGGAAATCGTCAGCGATTGGGAAAGAATCGGAGAGGCGGATGGAATTCTCAACCGGAATTTGCATATCGACCGGGCGTTGATGGAAAAATGTCCGAATCTGAAGGTAATCGGCATTCATGGAACGGGAAAGGACGGCGTGGATCTGAAGGCAGCCAGGGAACGCGGCATCAAGGTGGTCTATGTGCCTTATGAAAATGCGGATTCCGTGGCGGAACTGATCGTGGCGTTTGCGCTGGTTATGGCCAGAAAAATTGTGCTGGCCGACAGAATGCTGTTAAGCGGCGAGCCTCTTTCCTGCGGACCGGCAGTGCTGCAGGGAACGGAACTTTCCGGAAAAATCTTCGGCATGGTGGGGTGCGGCGATATTGCCATGCGGGCGGCGAAGCGGCTGAAAAACGGCCTGGGCATGAAGCTTGTCGGATACTCTCCGTCTTTGACGGAGGAAAAGGCAAAGAAGCTGGGAATCGGACGCTGCGGTTCGGTGGAAGAGGTTTTTGAACAGGCGGACGTCGTCAATATCGGCGTGCATTTAAACGCACAGACGGAAAATATGATTACGAAAGAAGTGCTGGCCCATGCGAAGAAAGGCGCAATTCTGATCAATACCGCCAGAGGAGGCGTTTTGAACGAGCGGGATTTGTATGATGCGTTGCAGAGCGGCGTGATTGCGGCCGCTGCCTGTGATGTTTTTGCATCCGAACCTCCCACCGGAGAAAATCCGCTGGTCGGTCTGCCCAATTTCCTGGCCACACCGCATATCGGCGCAACGACAGAGGAAGCGTTGTATCGGGTGGGGTGCAGTGTGGTGACGCAGATTCTGGATGTGCTGGAGGGAAGACGGGCGGCCCACGAATATGAAGAGGAATAAAAATATGGAAGCTGTCAGAGTAAAGAAGCTATATGACGGAACGATGGAAAAGCCTGTCGATAACGCGACAATATTTTTCGATACAGAGGGAGTCCGGGAAATATGCGCCTCCACGGAGGAAGCGGGCAGGCTGGCAGAGAAGTACCGGATTACCATACAAGAGACGGAAACGTTTATGACGCCGGGCCTGATCGACGCCCATGTGCATTTGACGCTGCCCGGGGACGGGACGGCGGGAGAAGATCAGCTACGGCAGATTGCGGCGGAGGAAATTCAAATGCTGGCGCTGGACAATGCGATGACGGCGCTGCGCTGCGGTGTAACGACTCTCCGGGATGTGGGATCCTATCAGGGAATGGCGCTGCATGTGAGAAATTATTGCAGGCGGACCAAAAAAGGGCCGGATATTTTAGTCGGCGGGATGCCTTTGACGAGCACGAACGGGCACTGTCATTATATGGGCGGGGAAGCGGACGGAATTTTGGAAATTCGGAAAATGATCCGTTCTCAGATGAAAAGCGGAATTGATTTTGTAAAACTCATGGCGACTGCCGGAGGAACAAAGGGCATATCTCAGGCGGACCCGTTTTCTTTGGAAGAATTGTGCGAAGCCGTGGAAGAAAGCCATCGGCTCGGCTTAAAAATTACCATGCATGCCAGCAGAATAAACGGATTGAGAAAGGCTGTGCATTCCGGTCCGGACGGGCTTGAACATTGTCAGTTCACGGACGGCGGGCAGATTGTAAAGGATCAGGCCCTTGCGGAGGA
Organism: Eubacteriales bacterium; assembly: GCA_030524745.1. Classification (GTDB taxonomy): domain Bacteria; phylum Bacillota; class Clostridia; order Lachnospirales; family Lachnospiraceae; genus Gallintestinimicrobium. The sequence continues at coordinate 28,725 of JAUNGC010000010.1, forward strand.
GATCTGCCGCAGGAATATTTATCCCTGCCATACGCTGGCGGTCAATGTGGCCGGCCTGTATTCCTACTTTAAGGAGAAGCCCCAGGAACTCTGGAGTCTACAGGACCAAAAGGACTTTGAGTGGCAGGAAAGGTGTCTGGAACTGATGCCGGCGCAGCTTGCTTTTCAATTGAAATGCGGTGTGCCTACAATCGGCGGAAGCGATGCCGGGTGGAAATTTACGCTGTTTCAAAATGCCATGCAGATCAGCATGGAAATGATGGAACAGGCGGGGATGAACGGGCGGGATATCATTTATTCCTGCACAGGACTGTGTGCAAAAGCGCTGGGAATTGAGAATCAAACAGGAACCATCAAAGAAGGACTGCAGGCGGATTTCCTTTTGCTCCGGGAGGATCCGGGGGAAGATATCAAAGCGTTTTATAAAATCGAGAAGATCTATAAAAACGGCGTATGGGTTCATTGAGGTGATGAATGCCTCCGGCATTTATACATAAATAAACGAAGAAGGAGAAAAATTATGAAAAAAGACAAGTTGAGAATGCTGACATCGCTTGTGCTCTGCATCGGTTTGGCACTGAGCGGATGTTCGGGCAGCGCATCAGGAACTACGACAACAACTGCCGGTGCGGCAACGGAAGCGCAGACAGGTGAACCGGCTGAAACAGCGGCAGATGCGGCATATGCAGATACATTTGTCGTCGGACTTCAGGACGATGTGAATTGTCTGGATCCGGATCAGTCCATCGGCGCCACGGAAGGCAGCGTGATGGCCCATATTTATGAAGGGCTGGTACGGGAAGACGCGGACTGCAACATCATCCCTCTGCTGGCGGAAAGCTGGGAAATCAGCGACGATGGTCTTACGTATACGTTTCATTTAAAAGAGGGCGTAAAGTTCTCAGACGGGACGGATGTTACAGGAGAGGACTGGATCTGGTCGTTAGAGCGGGCGCGCGACAATGAAAGTTCCAATTCCCGTTCGGTGGCAGAGCCGATTGCGTCTGTGGAGGCTCCCGACGACACCACCCTTGTGATTACCTTAAAGGAGCCCTGCGCAAGTTTTATGGCCAATCTGTGTAAATGGAATATGGTTGTGAAATCCAAGGCGCATTTTGAGGAAGTTGGAAGCGAGGAAGCGTTTTCCAGGTCGCCTCTCGGAACCGGTCCTTATATGCTGACGGACTGGAAACAGGGCGAGTCCTTAAGCTTTACGGCAAACCCCTACTATCACGAAGCGGGATATCCACTGACACAGAACATGGTATATAAGATTATTTCCGATGATAACACCCGCCTGCTGCAACTGCAGTCCGGCGATATCGATATTATGGTATCGGCCCCCGCATCCATGGCGGAATCCATCGAAGCGGCGGCAGGAGTGAGTCTGCAGGCTTTTCCCTCCACACAGATCCGCTATCTGACCTTTAACTGTTCTCAGAAACCGCTGGATAACCAGCTTGTTCGCCAGGCTTTGGACTATGCGACGGATAAACAGGAAATTCTGGATGTGGTGGCAAACGGATATGGAACGATCGCAAATGCATACTTCAATAATATGTATACGGATTTTCACGACGATACCCTGACGGCGAGAGGCGCTGACTACGAGAAGGCGAAGGAACTGCTGGCAGAGGCGGGCTATCCCGACGGATTTGATATCACGATGAACGTTTATGCGGGCAACAGCGTCTATGAGGATATTGCAACCTGTCTGCAGTCTGAATGGGCGAACGCGGGTGTGAATGTGACGATTGAACCGCTGGAATCCGCTACCATGAAGGCGGCGATCAAGCAGCCCGACGGTTATGTGGTAACAGTTCTTCAGTGGACGGACTCAACGCCGGACCCCAACGACCTGTCTGCATTTGAATGCGTGTACGAAGATGCGAACCAGTACAACTCCTTTGTATACAATCATGAACTGGAAGATCTCTACTACGAAACCGCAACGGAAATGGATCGGGAGAAACGTGCGGAGTTGTTCAAAGAACTGCAGCAGGAAGTTTATGAGTGGTGCAATTTTGTACCTCTGTTCCAGGGCGAGTTCATCTATGGCGTATCTGATAAAATCAGCGGTCTTAGCGTAACTCCGTTCAACAAAATGGATGCGAAGAATATTCAGAAGATGGAATAAACACAGATACAGGCCGGCACTGCAGCCGGACTGCAGTGAAATGTGACGTGCCGGATGGCCTGCCGCTTGTGCGGCCGGCCATCCCAAATGAGGAGTTACATATGGCGAGAGTAAGATATATCGGGAAAAGAATGGCGCAGATGTTGTTTGTACTTGTGGTGGTGGGGATATTTATTTTTTTCCTGGTCCGCCTGATACCGGGGGATCCGGCGGATATTCTCATGGGCGAACAGGCTACGGAAGCGGATATTCAGGCATACCGGGTGAAAATGGGGCTGGATCAGCCGCTCATCATACAATTTTTGAAATTTGCAAAAGGAATGCTTCATCTTGACTTCGGGACATCCCTGTTATATAAGGTGCCCTGCATGGAGATGGTTTCGGAGAAAATTTTTGTGACGATTAAGCTCACGGCAGTTTCGATTCTGTTTTCCCTGCTCCTCAGTATTCCGCTCGGCTTTCTGGCCGGTCTGCATCAGGATAAACCCGTGGACCAGATCAGCAGAATTGTTTCGCTGATTGCCATATCCATGCCCGGTTTTTGGGTCGGATTGCTGCTGATGGTATTGTTTTGTGTGAATCTCGGATGGTTTCCTGCCGGCGGAATGGAAGAAGGCTTTTGGGGACAATTAAAATCTCTGATTCTTCCGGGACTTGCTCAGGCGCTGATGACTGCGGCATTGCTGATGCGCAATCTGCGCAATTCCGTCATTGAAATCAATACGAAGGACTATATTGATTTCGCAAAAAGCAAAGGTCTTTCCCAAAGAAGAATTCAATGCGCTTATATCATGAAAAATTCACTGGTTTCCACAATTACGCTTTTATCCACCCGTATTGCGTTCATGCTGGGGGGCAGCGTCGTCATAGAATCGGTATTTTCCCTGCCGGGGATCGGAAAGCTGACGGCAGATGCAATTTTTTCCCGGGATTATCCGATGATACAGTGTCTCGTATTCATGTTTGCGCTGATTGTTGTGGTGATTAATTTTGTAAACGATATTATTTACTCCTTTATCGATCCGAGAATTACATTATAGGAGGTGCGGCATGAAAAGAACATGGAGCGAAAAAATAAGGCGCGCGGCGGATGCGGCACTTCACAATAAATCCTTTGTCATGGGGCTGGTATTGATCGGGTTCCTTCTGATTATTGCGCTGTTTCCGCAGCTTTTTACCTCCTATGACCCGACGAAGCTGGATCCTTCCCATAAAATGCTTTCTCCTTCAGCAGAGCATTTGTTTGGAACGGACAATTACGGCAGAGACGTTTTTGCGCGGTGTATCTATGCGACAAGGGTGGATCTGCAGGTGGGATTTTTTTCCGCCATTGTACCCTTTGCGTTCGGAACCGTTATGGGAATTTTAGCCGGCTACTACGGCAAGTGGGTGGATATGGTCGTGATGCGTTTTCTGGATGTGGTGATGGCCCTGCCCTTTACGATTCTTGTGGTTGCGATCATGGCTGTTTTGGGAAACGGGATCCGGAACATGTACATCGCGATCTGGATCATCGGATGGGTCACCTTTACCAAGCTTGTGCGGGCGGAAGTGCTGGTGATGAAAAATTCGGAGTTTCTGATGGCGCTTCGCATATCGGGATTTTCCGATATGCGGATTATTTTCCGGCATATTTTACCCAACGCAGTCAGTTCCGCGATTGTGTATCTGGCCTCTTATATCGTCATGTGTATGCTCACCTGTGCGTCCTTAAGTTTTCTGGGACTGGGCGTGCAGCCGCCGACGCCGGAATGGGGATCGCTTATGAACGACGGAAGAGCGTATCTGGCGCAGGCGCCGTGGATCACCTGTTTCCCGGGCATATTCATTGCGGTTGCAGGCGTGGGTTTCAGCCTGCTGGGAGACGGCATGTCCGATTTTCTGCGCGCAAGAGGAAGATAAATCCGGAGGAATGGAGGAATGCGAATGGAAACGGAAGCTTTATTAAAGGTTACGGATCTTCATGTGGAATTTCATAAGAGAAAGTCCAGCGTGTATGCGGTGAACGGCGTTTCCTTTGAAGTATATAAGGGAGAAACCTTCGGCATTGTGGGGGAATCCGGCTGCGGCAAGAGCATGACCTGCAAAGCGGTTCTGGGGCTGCTCAAAAGCCCCGGAAAGGTGACGGAGGGCAAAATCCTGTTTGAAAACAAAGACCTGCTGGCCATGTCGCCAAAGGAACTCAACCGGGTGCGCGGCCATGAATTGGGCATGATTTTTCAGGAGCCGATGACAGCGCTGAATCCGCTGCTGAAAATCAAATCCCAGATTTTTGACGCGCTGGATCCCGCTGTCTATAAAACGAAACAACAGAAATACGACAGAGCGCTGGAGATGATGAAGCTGGTAGGCATCCCTTCTCCCGAAGTCAGATTGGAAGAATATCCTCATCAGTTTTCCGGCGGTATGAGACAGAGAGTGATGATTGCGATTGCGCTTTGCTCGGGGCTGAAAATGGTCATCGCGGATGAGCCGACGACGGCGCTGGATGTGACGATTCAGGATCAGATTTTAAAGCTGATTAACAGCCTGAAGGAACAGATGAATATGAGCGTGATCCTCATCACCCATGATCTGGGGGTGGTGGCGCAGATGTGCGACAGGGTTGCGGTGATGTATGCGGGAATGATTATGGAAATGACGGATGTGGTGTCTCTGTTTTATCATCCGCTTCATCCATATACCACCGCCCTGATGGGGACGCTGCCCTCCGCGCAGCAGGTTGGCCGGGAACTGAACGCGATTGTGGGAATTCCGCCCAGCCTGACAGAGCGGATAGAAGGCTGTCCGTTTGCGCCAAGGTGCGCTTGGGCTTCGGAAATCTGCCGGAAGCAATGTCCCCGGCTGACACAAAAGGAGCCGGGCCATTTTGTCAGATGCCATTTGGACAATCAGGAAAGCGGACAAAACGGAGGATGGGACAATGGCGAATGAGAAGGAAATCTTATTGGAAGTGAAAAATGTCTGCAAATACTTTCCCGTAAAACGACGTCCGGGAAAATTCGTGAAGGCGGTGGACGATGTCAGCTTTTTTGTCCGGAAGGGAGAAAACCTGGGCATTGTGGGAGAGTCGGGATGCGGGAAAAGCACGCTGGCAAGAACCCTGATCCGTCTTTACGAACCTACTTCCGGAACCATCATGCTGGATGGAAATGATATTTCCGGCCTGACGGGAAAAAAGCTGAACGCCGCCCGCGGAAAAATGCAGATGGTTTTTCAGGATCCCTATTCCTCTCTGGATCCAAGGATGACTGTCTATGCAATTTTAAAGGAAATGCTGAAAGTGCACAAAATATGCCCTGATGCGGAGATTCCCGAAAAAATAGAAGCATTGCTTTCCATGACGGGGCTTGGCCGGGAGTCCGCCTCCCGGTATCCGGGGGAATTTTCCGGCGGACAGCGGCAGCGGATCTGTATTGCGCGGGCGCTGTCATCCCATCCGGAATTCATCATAGCGGACGAGCCGGTTTCCGCCCTGGACGTGTCCATTCAGGCGCAGATTCTGAATCTTTTGAAAAAGCTGCAGAAAGAATTGAATCTGACCGTATTGTTCATCTCCCACGATCTGAATGTGATCCGTTATATCAGCGACCGGGTGATCGTGATGTATCTCGGGTCCGTGGTGGAGGAGGGACGCACGGAGGATGTTTTTTTAAAACCGCTCCATCCTTATGCGGAGGTGCTGACGAAGGCGGTTCCCGAACTGGATCCGAAGGTCCGGTCCAGAGAAAGCGCCATAGAGGGCGATCTGCCAAGTCCCATCGATCTGCCGGAAGGGTGCAGATTTCATCCACGGTGTAAATATTGTCAGGAAAAATGCAGGACCGAAAGGCCGCTGCTTGCGGAGACGGACGGCGGCAGAAGAGTCGCTTGCCATTACCCGCTGCATTATCAGGAATCGGAGGAAAAAGAAAATGAGTGAACGTGAATGTAAGGCCGGAGCGCTGACCGCAAAAGCGGGAGAAAAGGTGTCCGGTTATCTGGAAGCTGCAGAAACAGAGGCGAAAGTGCCGGTTACGCTGATTTGCGGCGCAAAAGAAGGAAAAACGGTGGTGATCTGTTCGGGAACCCACGGCGCGGAGTTTTTGGGCGTGGAAACGGCAATTCGTCTGGCGGAGGAGCTTACGCCGGAAATGGTCAACGGCAATCTGATTTTTACCCATCCATCCAATGTACCTCAGTTTATGGAAAAAACTGCTTATGTGGGACCGGATGACGGCAAAAATTTAAACCGCGTGTTCCCGGGGAAAGCGAAAGGAACGGTCTCAGAGAGGATCGCTTATCTGATCAGTTCCCAATTGCTGTCTCAGGCGGATTTTTTCATGGATCTGCACAGCGGGGACATTCATGAGACGCTGACGCCCTATGTGATTTATTCCAGTCTGGGAACTCCGGAATCCAACCGCATTTCCAGAGAAGCGGCGGCTCTGATGGGAGCGGGCTTTCATGTGCCTTCCGCAGGAGCGACAAGCGCAATGGGATATTGTGCCATGCAGGGTATTCCCGGCATTCTTCCGGAAATAGGGGAAGGCGCGAGATGGACCGAAGAAGAGGCGGCGTTTTATAAAAAGGGCGTCGTTAACGTGCTGAAATATCTGGGCGTGCTGGAAGGTGAAACGCAGGACCTGGGAGCAAGCAAATGGGTTCCTTCCAATGAAGTTCTGTTTGCCTCTGCGGACGGACTCTGGTATCCGAATGTCCGGCCCGGGCAGGCTGTAGCAAAAGGAGAATGCGTCGGGGTGCTCAGGGACTTTTTCGGAAAGGAACTGGAAAACTATGTCTCGCCGAAGGACGGTAATGTGCTCTTTATGGCATCCTCGCTGTCTCTGCTTCACAATGACCCTGTGATCGGAATCGGGTGAACTGCCATGGTGAAAATTACGCGGGAACATGTGACATATGCCCTGAGCGCGCTGGATGAGCCGGCGGCAGTGGTGGAGCCGGGAGAATGTGTGGAATTTGAAACCTACGACTGTTATCAGGGAAAGCTTTTGAAGGAAGGATCCACTTTTGCGGACGTGGACCGCAGGTTCGGAAATCCTGCCACAGGTCCGGTATATATTAAAGGCGCGCAGCCGGGAGACCTTTTGAAAATTGAAATAAAGAAGCTGGAACTTGGCCCGGTGGGGATTCTGGATATCGGGCCGACCAGCGGAGCGCTGCGGGAATTTTTTGAGGAGCCTGTGATCCGGCGGCTCCCGGTGAAGGATGGATATCTGCTGTATAACGATTCCATCCGTGTTCCCATAAAACCGATGATCGGTGTGATTGGGACGGCTCCTTTGGGAGAGCCTGTCAGCACAAAAGCGCCCAAAGATCACGGCGGAAATATGGACTGTACCCGGATTGAGGAAGGTGCCGTTTTGTATTTACCGGTATTTGTGGAGGGAGGCCTTTTATCCACCGGTGATTTCCATGCAATCATGGGAGAAGGAGAGGTCGCCAATTGCGGCGTTGAAATAGAAGGAAAAGCGACGCTCAAAATTGACGTGGTCAAAAATACGGGAATTACATATCCGGTGCTGGAAAACAGGGAACAATGGATGACGATCGCTTACGGAGAAGATCTGGATGAAGCTTCGGAAAAAGCCGTGAAGCAGATGTTCGCCTTTTTATGTGGACAGAAGAAGCTTTCCAAAGTGGATGCCGGCATGCTGATCGATATGGCCGGAGACCTGATCGTGTGTCAGATCGTGAATCCCTATAAGACCGTGCGTCTGGAAGTTCCCAAGTGGCTGATTGCCAGGATCAAAGAGGAAAATGAAAGTAAATGATGAGGTGACCGATATGAATGCAATCGCAGAAAAGTTTGCAAAGCTGGGTGTGGATCATGCGCCCGGCCAGGAAGTGAGACAGAAAGAAGAGGAACTTCCCCTCATCGGAAATCCGGTGGAAGGTTCCCTGGTGGATTTTTCCCATGGCGACGTGGATGCTTTTGCGCCGGTTCCCGGCGCGCTTAAGCTTTACGTGGATGGCGTAAATGCCGGAGGCTGTCAGGCCTATACGGAGTACCGGGGAAAAAAACGTATCCGGGAAGAACTGGCGGTCAGTCTGGCGAACTTTACCAAGGCGCCCATTGATGCGGATTCGGAACTGATCCTGACCCCCGGCACGCAGGGCGCGCTGTTTCTGGCGATGGGGGCCGTTGTGGCTCCCGGAGATAAGGTGGCCATCGTGGAGCCGGACTATTTTGCCAATCGCAAGCTGGTGGAATTTTTTGAAGGCCGGATCGTCCCGATACGGATGGATTACATGGCTGAGATGGATAAAGCGGGACTGGATATGGGGCAGCTTGAAAAGGCATTTCAGGACGGCGTAAAGGTATTTGAATTTTCCAATCCAAACAACCCTACCGGCGTGATTTACAGCGAAGAGGAAATCCGGGAAATTGCGGCCCTGGCTGAGAAATACGGCGTGACGGTGATTGTGGATGAACTTTATTCCCGGCAGGTTTTTGATCATCGTACATACACCCATTTAAGGGCGCAGAATATTCTGGATCCGGACAGACTGCTCACGATTTTAGGACCATCCAAGACGGAATCCTTAAGCGGCTACCGCCTGGGGACTGCCTTTGGGTCGGCTGCTCTGATTACAAGGATGGAAAAGCTGCAGGCGATCGTTTCCCTGCGGTGCGCTGGATATAATCAGAAGGTATTTGAGACGTGGTTTCATGAACCGGAAGGCTGGATGGAAGCGAGGGTTTTGGCTCATCAGAATATCCGGGATGATTTGATGAAGCTGTTTTGTGAGGCGGACGGGATTTCTGTCAGAATGCCGGAAGGAGGAAGCTATATTTTCCCCTGCGTTGAGGACCTGAAGCTGGATATCAGAGTATTTACGAAGGTACTCCGAAAACTTGCCAATGTGATTGTAACGCCCGGCACGGAATTCGGACCGCAGTATACGAACTGCTTTCGCCTGAATTTTTCTCAGGATCCGGAGGCGGCCCATGCCGCTGTGGAGCGGACAATTGAAATCATAAAGAGGTATCGGGTATGAAACGGATCGGTTTTCTTGGCTGTGGAAAAATCGGCGGCTTTATGCTGCAGGAAATTTTAAAAGACGGGGAAGCGCAGGCTGCTTTTATACAGGATCCCTTTTATCGGGGAGACGGGTCGGTGCCGGTGACGGGCAGCGCGGACGAGACTCTTTTAGAAACGGCGGATCTGGTCATCGAGAGCGCGACAGCGGGAGTTCTAAAGGAGAACCTGGACGTCATTTTAAAGCACTGCGATCTGATGGTGTTTTCCGTCACGGCTTTTTCTGACCGGGATTTTTATGAGCATGCTACAGAGTTGGCGGAATGTTATCAACGAAGAATTTACCTGCCCCATGGAGCGATACTGGGGGTGGATGGGATTGCGGACGGCAGGGAACTGATTCGTTCCGTTACGATTGAAACGGTGAAAAACCCCGCCAGCCTGGGACGTTTTGACCGGGAACGCACGGTGGTATATGAAGGAAGCTGCCGGGGGGCCTGCGCCGCCTATCCCAGAAATGTGAATGTGCATGCGACGGTCGCTTTGGCCGGGATCGGATTTGACAAAACGGTATCGCGGATTGTATCAGATCCGGCGGTTTCCACGAACACGCATTTTATCCATATAGAAGGAGAAGGAATCCGGTTCGATCTGGATATCAGCAGTTTTGCAGACGGGGGCGTCACGGGGAAATATACGCCTTATTCCGCGGTGGGAAGCCTGCGGCGCATTTTGGGTGAAAGGCGCGGATTTCATTTTGTATAAATACGGCAGAAGCTTTAGCATGCGCAGATGCAGAAGCAGACTGCTAAAATAGTCTGCACATAAAAGGAACGGCTGCATGTCTTTATGACATATGCAGCCGTTCCTTTTCGGCATCCTTTCACAGGTTTCCCGTCAGGCGGTTTTTGGCCGTTGCATTCAGGATTTGGGGCATGCCGGAAGACGGGAAAGAAGCCGTTGAAAAATGCAGCAGATGTGTATAAAATGAGAACAGGGATAATCGGCAGTGAGAACGTGATAGATGGTTCGGCTGCCGGAAATTATGCGGGAGAGGCATAGGATAAAGGGATGAACGACGACAGGCAGATCTTGAAAAATACGTTGACAATGGCATGGCCTGCCATTCTGGAATCTTTTTTCACCGCGTTTGCGGGATTGGTGGATTCCTTTATGGTGAGCACGATGGGGGCTTATTCTGTGGCGGCGGTGGGACTGACCACGCAGCCCAAATTTATCGGACTTTCTCTGTTTTTTGCGACAAACGTTGCGGTTTCGGCTCTGGTCGCCAGGAGAAAGGGAGAGGGACGGCAGGAGGATGCAAACACGCTGGCGCTCACCAGCGTATGCTTTGTGGCGGTCATGGCTGTGATTATTAGCATTCTGATGGTAGCCCTTGCGGATCCGATTATCCGCTTCTGCGGTTCCACGCCGGAAACGCATAACAGCGCGGTCGCTTATTTCAGGATCATCATGGGCGGCATGATTTTTAACTGCCTGCAGATGGTGATAAACTCCGCCCAGCGCGGAGCGGGCAATACAAAAATTACGATGCGCACAAATGTCACGTCCAATATCATCAACATCATATTCAACTATTTGCTGATCGGCGGGCATTGCGGATTTCCTGCGCTGGGAATCCATGGAGCGGCTCTTGCGACGGTGCTGGGTACCGTAGTCGCATGCGGTATGAGCATTGCTTCCGTTTGTAAGAAGGATAACTTTATCAGCATTCCGCTGATTCTTCAGAAAAAAATCCGCCCCGGCATGGCGGCGCTGCAGCGCCTGATCGGGCTTGGTTACAGCGTCTTTTTTGAACAGATTCTGATGCGCGTGGGATTTATGATGACTTCTCTGATGGCGGCTCACCAGGGCAACGACGCGATGGCGGCCCATCAGGTCGCAATGAACATTATGGGATTGTCCTTTTCCTTCGGGGACGGCCTGCAGGCGGCAGCGGTGGCTCTGATCGGCAGAAGCCTTGGGGAAAACAACGCGGACCTGGCAAAGAAATACGGGAGCACCTGCAGAAAAGTAGGCATGTCCATTTCTGCGGTGCTGGCAGTCGTCTATTTCTTCGGCGCCCGTCCGCTGTATGGTCTGTTTTTTAAAGAACCGGAAATTGTCGGCATCGGCGTGAGCATTATGCGGGTGATTATTTTTATTGTGATTCTGCAGATTTCGCAGGTGATCTATATGGGCTGTCTGCGCGGGGCGGGGGATACGCTGTATACGGCTATCGCCTCCACGCTGAGCGTTACGGTGATCCGGACGGTGGTTTCGTATCTGGGCTGCTATGTTCTTGGCTGGGGAATTATCGGCATCTGGATGGGCGTAGTCGCAGATCAGCTTTCCCGCTTTATTTTTGCATCGATCCGGTTCCGGATGGGAAAATGGACGCAGATTAAAATATAAAAACGGGAATCGGCGAAGGCTGGGCGCTCAGCCTGAACTGTGATATTTATCAGTTTTTTTCGTTGTCTTCAACCGGCGTGCGGTCCCGCACGCCTTATTTGTCTGTTCTGCAAATCGGGCAAATGTCTGCCGGCAGCAGACCTGTGAGGGGGAGAGTTTTTGTATAATAAACCTATATGTGAGCGGGATTGGCTCTGTATCATGCCTGCCGGCGCAAAGTCGCAGGCTGATTTGTTTTTGTATTCATTGCGGATGGCGGTTTGAATAATAGTCGAGGGGGTAAAATTATGTTTTGTCATAATTGCGGAAGTCAGTTACAGGATGACGCGGTTTTTTGCTATAAGTGCGGCACTAAAGTGATAAGTGAGAAGGATGTGAAAGAGAAAACGGAACCTTCTCCTGCGCCGGAGAGAAATGCCGGCCGGGAAAAAACGGTGCGGCAGGATACGGCGGCAGAGCCTGAACGGCAGAATGCGCCGCACATTCAAGGCGGTTCATCAGACAAAAAGAAAATCGGGAAGCTGCCTTTTATTCTGGGAGCGGCAGCTTTGGTTGTGATTGCGGCAATCGTCATCGCGTTGAACTGGGGCGATAAAATCGATTATGTATCCACGGTGGGTACACATACACCTTTTGCAGGCAGTCAGGGGATCCCTTATACATATGAAGAAGTATTGAATCAATACATGGACGCTCCTGAATGGACGGTACGAGCGGATGGCGATGTACATTATGTCGATGTCAGTGGGAGGATCAAAGGGAAAGACAATGAACTCAGTATAACATTCGAAGTATCTCCGGATCCGGACAATCCTGACGGCGCTCTCATCAATTCTGATTTGGTAATGGTGGATGATGTGAAATCCTCCACAAACGATGAAGCTGTCAATTTTTTGTATAAGTTGTTTTGGGCATATGATGAAGGCTACAGCGATTTATCGTGGTTGGATATAGAGTCCGCAGAGACGGGCGGGAAATCGGACCTCACAGGCATTATGAAAGCTTTTTATGCGGAATATGAAGAAGCTGCGAAGCCCATTATACTTGAATGGTTTGACAGACGTCCGCTTATGCAGAATGTAGTTGTTCAATTTATGAATCAGTCTGTTGAATTCGAAGACGGGAGCGGGGAATATCTCATGTATGAAATGGATATGTCCTGGGGAAGGTACGGCATTTTCTATGTCAATCCTGACAGCGGCGATATGATTATGGATTCCTGCTTTGATAATTACGGCAACTGGTCGTCCGTTCAGGTGACAATGGATCAATGGTATCTGGAATATTATTGGGAATGGACGGAAAATACCGGATATTATTCAGAGATTTATGAGGATTTATTCGTTTTGTACGATGGAATGGGATATGAAATACTCGAATATGATGCATTCTATGACTCTTATGTCATATGTAATTGCGACCTTTATTGCTCTGTTGTATACGCGGAAGGCGCAATAGCGCCGGAAGCCGATATCGATATGCAGGATTTTGCCGGCCAGTTTGGCTATGATGGGTCATTTGAAGCAGATGGTTACTTTGAAAATTTCTATTATTACCTGGAAATTGAAGGGGATAACTCGGTATTGTCAGTGACCGAGATGTGGCGCGGCAATTATTTAATTAATTATGCATATGTAACCGCGGACAATCTGGTGGGGAATACGCTTATATTTTCAGGATATTCCGAAAGCAGTGAAGTCCCGGAAAAGCACTTTTTAACATATATTCCCGCCGCTGAGTCGCCATTGGGAAAAGATACGATCTATCTGGATGGTGAGTATGAGATGCCCTTTGTGCGGGAATAGGATATGAGAAAATAAAGCGGGGACGTTTGTAAGAAAAGCTGTTTGGTCTGTCCCACGGTTGGATCATAAAAGAGAACAGGAAAGTCATAGGGAAAGAAAGAGTGTTTTGAGATCCGGGAAAAATAATATAATATAAGGAGAGAGGAATATCCGGCGGTCAGGTTGGAAATTCCTCTTTTTTTGTGCCTCAGGAACTTTCTCCTGATTTCCTGAAGCATAAAAAAGCCTTCCGGGGTATGCGCATGCGCGCGGAAAGGAAAATAAGGCCTATCCCGAAATAACCGGACAATGACACATGAAGAAACTGTACGATATTCTATACATAAAGGCGGTATGAAGCACAAAATCTGCTCCGTTGAATACCGTTATAGATATTGAAGAATACTTATCGCATATGGGATCAGAATGGTGCTGAATGATGATAGATAAAGAACAAATGTTCTACAAAACTCTGTACAAATTTGAAATTGTATGATACAATACCGACAGATAAAGTGCTGCACAGGAGCATTGCAGAGATACCCGTTCGTGCTATTGTGTTCATATCAGTTTTACTACTATTACCTTTCAAAAAATAGCTTTTAGCGACTTTCCTGGATTACTATAAAATGTATGTAAGAGTTTATTTGGTAAAATGTGCAACTTTAAGATGGTTTCACAAAATGGTTACATTATCCGATACCTTGAATTAATTTGATACTGAAGATAAGGTGGATTAACATATTGTGGCATATTATGAGGAGGCAAGTGATTGGAAATTAAAATAAATAAATCTGAGATATATTTATCTTCAACAAAAGACGAACAGGAATTTTATGATGATGTTCGCCATATTTTGCAAACAGCGAGAAATTCGGCATATAAAAGTGTTAATTCTATTATGTCCAGAACTTATTGGGAGATAGGCGAAAGAATTGTACAACAGGAGCAACGAGGAACCGGCAGAGCAAAATACGGTGATTATATTATACGTAACCTGTCAAAAGAACTTTCTGGAGAGTTTGGTACGGGATTTTCTATTGCTAATTTGAAAAATTGTCGTCAGTTTTATCGTGCTTTTCCCAAAGATTCAATTGGCTACACGGCGTGTAGCCAATTGTCGTGGTCACATTTGAGAAGCATTATGCGTCTTGATTCAGAAGAAGAACGCAATTACTATATCCAAGAGGCAATTAAAGGAAGTTGGTCAGTAAAGTTGCTTGAACGTAATATAAAAAGCGGATTTTACAGAAGAATGCTCTCTACACAGTTGGAAAATTCATCAGTGGAAAACTATGAATTTGTAAAAGATCCCTATGTACTTGAATTCATGGGATTGCCAGAGAATTATGAGTATAAAGAGAGCGAACTTGAAAGAGCGATTCTCAGTCATATACAAAAATTCTTATTAGAGTTAGGGAGAGGCTTTTCGTTTGTGGCAAGGCAGATGAGAATCAGCACAGAGACTAGTGATTTCTTCTTAGATTTAGTTTTTTACAATTATATTTTGAAATGTTTCGTGATTATTGATTTGAAAACTGATAAATTGACACATCAGGATATTGGACAGATGGATATGTATGTTCGAATGTTTGATGATTTGAAACGGGCGCATGATGATAATCCAACAATTGGAATTATTCTTTGTACTGATAAAGATGAAACGATTGTAAAATATTCAGTGTTGAATGATAGTAGACAGATTTTTGCGTCCAAATATATGACAGTATTGCCTACAGAAGAAGAATTAGCGTATGAACTTGAGAAAAATCAAAGTATGCTTGTAGACAATATACGACAGACAAAAGAGTAAAAAATGTTGTGGTATTTTATATAGTGCTATTTTAAACATTTTACGGATTTCTGGCCTATACTCGAACTTTTCAGGTCACTTGGAGGTGAAAAGCACATTATGGATAATCAAGGATATTCGCAATCCGCTGACAACAGTCAGCTACTTGCTCATGAAACCGGAAAAAAGACTTCCGGTTTTAAATTGCATGCAGAATATCAGCCCACCGGCGACCAGCCCCAGGCTATCGCCGAGTTAGTTAAGGGCTTTAAAGAAGGCAACCAATTTCAAACCTTGCTGGGCGTTACCGGCTCCGGCAAGACCTTTACCATGGCCAATGTGATTCAGGCGCTGAACAAGCCTACGCTGGTCATAGCCCACAACAAGACTCTTGCCGGTCAGCTTTACGGCGAGTTCAAGGAATTTTTTCCGGAAAACGCGGTGGAATACTTTGTCTCCTATTATGATTATTACCAGCCGGAGGCCTATGTACCTTCCACCGACACTTATATTGCAAAGGATTCCGCGATCAACGACGAGATCGACAAACTCCGCCTGTCTGCAACGGCGTCTTTGTCGGAGCGCAGGGATGTGGTGGTGGTTGCCAGCGTGTCCTGCATTTTCGGTCTGGGATCTCCGGAAGAGTTTTCCGGCATGAGCGTTTCTCTGCGTCCTGGCATGATGATGGACCGTGACGATGTGCTGCGGGGGCTGGTGGCGATCCAGTATGACCGCAACGATATGGATTTAAACCGCGGCTGCTTCCGGGTGCGCGGCGATGTGATAGAGATCAATCCCGCACAGGGAGGGGACAGCCTGATCCGGGTGGAGTTTTTCGGGGATGAGATCGACAGGATCGCGCAGGTGGATCCGCTGAACGGACAGGTTCTTGCCACGCTGGAGCATGTGATTATCTTTCCGGCATCCCATTATGTTGTGCCGCAGGAGCAGATCAATAAGGCCTGTGATGAGATTGAGAAGGAACTGGAAGCGCAGATCCGCTATTTCAAAGGAGAGGATAAGCTGCTGGAAGCGCAGCGCATCGCGGAGCGGACCAATTTTGATATCGAGATGCTGCGCGAAACGGGATTCTGTTCCGGCATTGAGAACTATTCCCGGCATTTAAACGGCATGGCCGCTGGTACGCCGCCCTATACGCTGCTGGATTTCTTCAAGGATGATTTCCTGATCATCATTGACGAATCCCATATGACGATTCCGCAGATCCGGGGGATGTATGCCGGAGACCGCTCCCGGAAGCAAACGCTGGTGGATTACGGATTCCGGCTGCCGTCGGCATTGGACAACCGGCCGCTGAATTTTGAAGAATTTGAAAGTCATATCGATCAGATGCTGTTTGTTTCCGCAACCCCCAATGTGTATGAGGCGGAGCATGAACTGCTGCGCACCGAGCAGATTATCCGGCCGACCGGACTTCTGGACCCGGAAATCGATGTGCGTCCGGTGGAAGGCCAGATTGACGATCTGATTGCAGAAGTGAAGAAGGAGACTGCAAAGCACAATAAAGTTCTGATTACCACGCTGACGAAACGGATGGCGGAGGATTTGACCGATTATATGAGAGAAGTCGGCATCCGGGTAAAATATTTGCATTCTGATGTGGAAACGCTGGAACGTGCCGAGATCATCCGCGACATGCGCCTGGACGTGTTTGACGTGCTGGTGGGAATCAATCTGCTGCGGGAAGGCCTGGATATTCCGGAGATTTCCCTGGTAGTGGTGCTGGATGCGGACAAGGAAGGTTTTCTGCGTTCCGAAACTTCGCTGATTCAGACGGTGGGGCGGGCGGCCCGCAATGTGGACGGGCATGTCATTATGTATGCGGATACGATTACGGATTCCATGCGCAGGGCCATTGATGAAACCAACCGGAGACGCACGATTCAGCAGAAATATAATGAGGAACACGGCATTACGCCGCAGACCATCCGGAAGGCGGTACGGGATCTGATCAGTATTACCAAGGAAGTGCCCGCAGAGGAAGTGAAGTTTGAAAAGGATCCGGAATCCATGGACCGGCAGGAACTGGAGAAACTGATCGCAGATGTGCAGAAGAAGATGAAGAAGGCGGCCGCGGATCTGAACTTCGAGGCGGCTGCAGAGTTGCGCGACAGAATGGTTTCGCTGAAAAAGACGCTGCAGGATATGGACGATTGAGAAAAAGGATAAAGAGAAGCGCCGTTTGCGCGGCAGAATGAGAGGAAACATGGAACAGGCAAAGAAGATGCTCTCCCGGAAAAACAGCATTATCATCCGGGGAGCGAATGAACATAATCTGAAAAATATTGACGTGGATATTCCCCGGGATGCGCTGGTGGTGCTGACCGGACTTTCCGGTTCGGGAAAATCATCCCTGGCGTTTGATACCATTTATGCGGAGGGGCAGCGCCGTTATATGGAGTCTCTCTCCTCCTATGCCCGGCAGTTTCTGGGGCAGATGGAAAAGCCCGATGTGGAAAAAATCGAGGGACTTTCGCCGGCCATTTCGATTGACCAGAAGTCCACAAACCGAAATCCCCGTTCCACGGTGGGAACCGTGACGGAAATTTACGATTATTTCCGTCTTCTGTATGCCAGAATCGGCATTCCGCACTGTCCAAACTGCGGTAAAGAGATCAAAAAACAGAGCGTGGACCAGATGGTGGATCAGATCATGGCCATGCCGGAAGGCACCAGAATTCAGCTTCTTGCGCCGGTGGTCAGGGGCCGGAAAGGTCGTCATGAGAAAGTGCTGGACCGGGCGGCAAAGAGCGGTTATGTGCGGGTGCGGATCGACGGGAATCTGTATGAACTTTCCGAAGAAATCAAGCTGGATAAAAATATTAAGCATAACATTGAAATTGTGGTGGACAGGCTGATCGTCAAACCCGGCATTGAGCGGCGCCTGACGGATTCCATTGAGAATGTGATGGGGCTTTCCGAAGGCCTGTTGTTTGTGGATCTGGTTGGTACGGATGCGGAGATGCTGACTTTCAGCCAAAGCTTTTCCTGCCCGGACTGCGGCGTCAGCGTGGATGAAATCGAACCCAGAAGTTTTTCCTTCAACAATCCCTTCGGCGCCTGCCCGGATTGCTATGGCCTTGGCTATAAGATGGAATTTGCGCCGGAACTGATGATTCCCGACAGGTCTTTGAGCATCAATCAGGGAGCGATTGTTGTGACGGGGTGGCAGAGCTGCTATCAGCCGGGATCCTTCACCAACGCGATTTTACAGGCGCTGTCAAAGGAATATCATTTCAGTCTGGATACGCCCTTTCAGGATTATCCGGAGGAAATTCAGGATATGCTGCTGCATGGAACAAACGGAAGGGAAGTGATTGTCTATTATGAGGGACAGAGGGGAAAAGGCCAGTATCCTGTCGCCTTTGAAGGGCTGATCAGGAGCGTGCAGCGCAAATACCGGGAAACGGCTTCCGATATCATGAAGCAGGAATATGAATCTTTTATGCGGATCACGCCCTGTAAACTCTGTAAAGGACAGCGCCTGAAACGGGAAGCGCTGGCGGTCACCATATGCGATAAAAATATTTATGAGGTCACCTCCATGTTTATCGGAGAACTGCAGGATTTCATTTCCAATCTGACTCTGACGAAACAGCAGATGCTGATCGGAGAACAGATTCTGAAAGAAATCAGGGCGAGAGTCGGATTTCTGATCAATGTGGGGCTGGATTATCTTTCTTTGTCGAGAGCCACAGGCACTCTGTCGGGCGGAGAAGCGCAGCGGATCAGGCTGGCCAATCAGATTGGCTCCGGTCTGGTGGGCGTCTGCTACATTCTGGACGAACCCAGCATCGGTCTGCATCAGAGGGACAACGATAAGCTGCTGAATGCGTTGAAAAATCTGCGGGACCTGGGCAATACGCTGATCGTGGTGGAACATGACGAAGATACGATGCGGGCGGCGGACTATATTGTGGACGTAGGCCCTGGCGCGGGTTCTCACGGCGGAGAGATTGTGGCCTGCGGCACCGTGGAGGATATCATGAACACGCCGGAATCCATCACCGGGCAGTATTTGAGCGGCGTTTTGAAGATTCCGGTTCCGGCATCGCGCCGTACGCCCAACGGCTGGCTTACAGTCCGGAAAGCTGCGGAAAATAATTTAAAGAACATCGACGTGCGTTTTCCTGTCGGCGTATTCACCTGTGTGACGGGCGTTTCCGGATCGGGCAAATCGTCTCTGGTAAATGAGATTCTTTATAAGCATCTGGCACGGGATCTGAACCGGGCGAGATGCATTCCCGGAAAGCATGCGGGCATTGACGGGATCGAACAGTTGGACAAGGTCATCGATATCGACCAGTCTCCGATCGGGCGGACGCCCCGTTCCAATCCGGCGACCTATACCGGCGTATTTGATATGATCCGCGACCTGTTCGCGTCCACGGCGGACGCCAAAGCGAAGGGCTATAAAAAGGGACGTTTCAGCTTCAACGTCAGGGGCGGCCGCTGCGAAGCCTGCAGCGGCGACGGCATCATCAAAATTGAGATGCATTTCCTGCCCGACGTTTATGTGCCCTGCGAGGTCTGCGGCGGTAAGCGTTATAACAGAGAAACGCTGGATGTAAAATATAAGGGCAAAAGTATTTTTGATGTGCTCGATATGACGGTGGAAGAAGCGCTGCCCTTTTTTGAAAATGTGCCCAGCATTCATAATAAGATTCAGACGCTTTATGACGTGGGGCTTTCCTATGTGAAACTGGGGCAGCCTTCCACGGAACTATCCGGCGGCGAGGCGCAGCGCATTAAGCTGGCGACGGAACTTTCCAGACGCAGCACGGGAAAGACGATCTACATTCTGGACGAGCCCACTACGGGACTGCATTTTGCGGATGTGCACAAGCTGATCGATATTCTGCACCGGCTGACCGAAGGCGGCAATACGGTGGTTGTGATCGAACACAACCTTGACGTGATCAAGACGGCGGATTATATCATCGATATCGGACCGGAAGGCGGATTAAACGGCGGTACTATCATCGCCCAGGGAACGCCGGAGGAAGTGGCGAAGAATCCGGATTCCTACACGGGCCATTATGTGAAAAAGATGCTGGAGCGGGATCCGGAGTGAGCCGGATTCCCATGGCTTTGGCGGTTGCGGTCCGGCAGCGCGCAAATGTAACAAGAAAACGTTAAAATTTTATGAACCCTCTTCCATTCCGGAATTTTTTACGCTATAATGGACGCGGACTATCAAAAAAGGGGCGTAGTATGCCCTGTTGTAACCTGGAAATGCAGAAGGTTGCGGCTGTTTAATATAGAGTGAAATTGGGAATGATGTGAACGCGGGGTGCGTTTGCGCGCAGATGGAAGGAGACGAAGGCATGCAGTATACAGATATCGGAATTGATCTGGGAACAGCGAGTATTTTGGTTTATATAAGAGGGAAGGGCGTCGTTTTAAAGGAGCCTTCCGTTGTGGCTTTTGACAGGGATACGAACAAGATCAAGGCGATCGGCGAGGATGCGCGTCTGATGCTTGGCCGTACGCCGGGCAATATTGTGGCGGTGAGACCGCTGCGCCAGGGCGTTATTTCCGACTATACCGTGACGGAGAAGATGATGAAGTATTTCATCCAGAAGGCTTTGGGAAAGAAGTCTTTCCGCAGACCCAGAATCGCAGTCTGCGTGCCCAGCGGCGTTACGGAAGTGGAGAAGAAGGCGGTAGAGGACGCTACTTATCAGGCGGGCGCAAGGGACGTTTCGATTATCGAAGAGCCGATTGCGGCTGCGATCGGCGCGGGAATTGATATTTCCAGACCCTGCGGCAACATGATTGTGGATATCGGCGGCGGTACCGCTGATATCGCGGTGATTTCGCTGGGCGGCACGGTGGTCAGCGCGTCCATCAAGATCGCGGGCGACGATTTTGATGAAGCGATTGTGCGTTATATGCGCAAAAAGCATAACCTCCTGATCGGAGAACGTACCGCTGAGGATATTAAGATCAAGATCGGAACGGCGTTTAAACGGCCGGAACCGGATTATATGGACGTGAGAGGCCGGAATCTGGTGACAGGTTTGCCTAAGACGATTACGGTTTCTTCGGAGGAAACGGAGGAAGCGCTGAAAGAGCCCACGATGCAGATTGTAGAGGCGATTCACGGCGTGCTGGAGAAGACGCCTCCGGAACTTGCGGCTGATATTGCGGACAGAGGGATTGTTCTGACCGGCGGCGGCAGTCTGCTGCGCGGCCTGGAGGAACTGATTGCGGACAGAACCGGAATCAATACGATGACAGCAGAAGATCCGATGACAGCGGTGGCGATTGGAACAGGAAAATATGTGGAATTTCTGGGCGGGTACCGTGAATAAAGCGGCAGGAAGTCCGGAATTTCCGACAGGAAATCAAATGCGGGCGGCCTGACGGCGGTCCGCGTGTTTTTTATACGATACGCTTTAGAAGCATTGGAGGATGCAGTTGGAACAGTTAAGCGGATATGTGTCCCATGTCATATACCGGAATGCGGCGAACGGCTACACGGTGTTTGAATTGAAAAGTGAAGAGGAAGTGACCTGCGTCGGAACCTTTCAGTCTCTGGAC
Organism: Eubacteriales bacterium; assembly: GCA_030524745.1. Taxonomy (GTDB): domain Bacteria; phylum Bacillota; class Clostridia; order Lachnospirales; family Lachnospiraceae; genus Gallintestinimicrobium. Next base: position 50,403 of record JAUNGC010000010.1, read on the forward strand.
GAGGGAGAAATTCTGGAACTGACGGGCGAATTTACGGAGCATGCGGTCTATGGCAGCCAGTTCAAAGTCGCTTCTTTTCAGATCGCGTCTCCGGAGGACGCCGCGGGCATGGAGCGGTATCTGGGCTCCGGCGCGATCAAGGGGATCGGCGCTTCTTTGGCGGCCCGCATCGTGAAACGCTTCGGAAAGGATACGTTTCGCATTATCGAAGAGGAACCGGAGCGGCTGGCGGAAATCAAAGGAATCAGCGAGCGCAAGGCCAGGGATATCGCGGTGCAGATGGAAGAAAAGCGGGAGATGCGGGAGGCGATGATCTATCTGCAGCGTTACGGCATTTCCAATACGCTGGCGGTTAAAATTTATGAAGCCTATGGCAGCAGACTTTACGGGATTCTGGAGGAGAATCCCTATAAGCTGGCGGACGATATTGACGGAATCGGTTTTAAGAAGGCGGATGAACTGGCCGCAAAAATCGGAATACATACGGATTCGGACTATCGGATCCGGAGCGGAATTCTCTATACATTGCTGCAGGCGTCCGGCGAGGGACATGTCTATTTGCCGGGCAGCATGCTGGTGAAACGGGCGGCGGATCTTCTGGAACTGCCGCTGGAGGCGGTGGAAGATCAGATTCCGAATCTGGCAATGGATAAGAAGCTGGTGGTAAAAAAAGAAGGGGAAGATACGCTGTGTTATGCTTCCGGTTTCTATTATGCGGAACTTTCCTGCGCAAGAATGCTTTCCGAACTGAACATGGCCCTGGTGTTTGGCGGCGAAGTGCAGGATTCGGAAGAAGAGAAAATTTTATGCAGGATCGAAAAAATGCAGCGGCAGGAAGAACTGGAACTGGACGGTCTGCAGAAACAGGCCGTGCTGGAAAGTGTGAAACACAGCATTTTGATTCTCACGGGCGGCCCCGGCACCGGAAAGACGACGACCATCAACATGATGATCCGCTATTTTGAAGAAGAAGGGCTGGATCTGTTTCTGGCGGCGCCCACCGGGCGGGCGGCCAAGCGGATGACGGAAGCGACCGGCTATGAGGCCAGGACCATTCACCGGATGCTGGAATTATCCGGAATGGCGCCGGAGGAAGGCCGCAGGGCCAGCTTTGAACGGAACGAGGATAATCCGCTGGAAGCGGACGTGGTCATCGTGGACGAGATGTCCATGGTGGATATTTACTTGTTTCAGGCATTGCTCAAGGCGATCAGTCCGGGAACCAGGCTGATTCTGGTGGGAGATCAGAACCAGCTTCCCAGCGTCGGCCCGGGACAGGTTTTGCATGATCTGATCGAAAGCGGCGCGTTTCCCGTGGTCAGACTGCAGAAAATTTTCCGGCAGGCCGGGGAGAGCGACATTGTCGTGAACGCGCATCGCATCAACCGCGGGGAAGAGATCAACCTGGATAACAAGAGCCGGGATTTTTTCTTCCTGGAAAGGAGCAGCGTGCCTGTCGTCTATAAGCATATGATACAGTTGATCCGTGAAAAACTCCCGCCCTATGTGAAGGCGCATCCGTTTGATATTCAGGTGCTGACGCCCATGAGAAAGGGAAATCTGGGCGTGGAAACGCTGAATGGAATTTTGCAGACTTATCTGAACCCGGCAGATGCTTCCAAAAAGGAAGCGCAGATCGGAGAGACGCTGTTTCGGGAAGGGGATAAGGTCATGCAGACGAAAAACAACTACCAGTTGGAGTGGGAGGTTGTGAGCCGGTACGGAATACCGATCGACAGAGGAGTCGGTATTTTTAACGGAGATATGGGGGTAATTAAGGAGATTCAGGAACCGGTGCAGACGGTGATCGTGGAATATGATGAACACCGCCGCGTGACCTACGGCTATTCCCAGATGGAGGAAGTGGAACTGGCCTATGCGATCACGATTCATAAATCCCAGGGCAGCGAGTATCCGGCTGTTATCATGCCGCTGATGGGTGGGCCGAGGATGCTGTTTAACCGGAATCTTCTTTATACCGGCGTGACGCGGGCGAGGGACTGCGTTACCATTTTGGGGAACAGACAGGTTGTGGAAGAGATGATCGCAAATGCCAGCGAAGCAAAGCGATATACCAGTCTGGACAAGAGGATACGGGAGTTGGAAGGAGAAACTTGCTCACAGTAAAAGATCTTTTATTTCCAAGAAGATGTCCGGTATGCGACAGGCCGGTGAAACCGGCAGGCGCATTGATTTGCGCGGCGTGCGCGCCGAAGCTGAAATATGTCGGAGAGCCTGTCTGTTTAAAGTGCGGGAAAGAACTCAAAAGGCCGGAACAGGAATATTGTTTTGACTGCGCGCATAAGAAACATGAATATGACAGGGGAATCTCTTTATACCAATATGCGGGCATAAGAAAAACGGTATACCGGTTTAAATATGGCGGACGTCTGGAATACGCTGATTTTCTGGGAAGAGAGATGGCGGGTCGGCTGGGAAAACAGATTCTGGCATGGAGGCCGGACGCGTTGATTCCCGTGCCGCTTCATCCGAAAAGGATGCGAAAGCGGGGATACAATCAGGCGCAGCTTCTGGCAGACAAAACGGGGAAGCTGTTGGGGATTCCCGTGGTTAGCGACTGGCTTTTGCGTACGAAGAATACAGTTCCGCAAAAACTGCTGGACGGACGCGCCCGCCAAAATAATTTGAAAAGGGCTTTTAAAATAGGGCGAAATGATGTAAAATTAAAAGCGATTGTAATTATTGATGACATCTATACGACAGGAAGCACTGTTGATGAAATTGCAGTAACTTGCAGACAACATGGCGTTCAACAAATATATTTTGCCGCGCTTTCCATTGGAAGCGGAACGGAGTGAACGCGGCGGCTGCAGATAGGAGAATGGATGGTAAACGAAGAGAAAGTTCTGCGGATGACCAAAATGGCGTCGTATGAGGCGAAGGAAGGAAAGAAGGATAAGGCGGTAGCCGGATATTTCAGAGGCGATTATATCGGAATGCAGATGATCATATCCTTTCTTGTCATTACGGTCGCTTTTCTGGTGGTGTTCGGCATTTATTTATGCCTGAACTTTGAAACGGTGATGGCGGGCATTTATTCCATGGATCTGGCAGCGGCCGGAAAAAAGCTTCTGGTGATTTATCTGGTGGCGCTGGCGGTTTATCTGGTTATGACATATGTGGTTTATCTGATCCGCTATGCGAAAGCGAAAAAGCATTTACGTGTGTTTCTGGAATATCTGAATTGTCTGGAGGACACGGAGGAAGAGGTCTGAGAGGATACGGAATATGAGAAATTTACTTGAGATGAAGGAATATATCAAAGGCTTTTATGCGAAATATGAAGAATTTGTCGTTCCCGTTCTGAAATTTTTGCTGGGATTTATACTGTTTCTTACAATTAACGGACGTCTTGGCTATATGAATAAGATTAACAGCCCGGTGATTGTAGTGGTGGCGGCGCTGTTGTGTTCCTTTATGCCGTTGGGCGTGATGGTATTTCTGTGCGCGGTTTTTTTGCTGTTGCACGCGTATGCGCTGTCGCTGGAATGCATGGCGGCCCTGCTGATCGCATATTTGTTTGTCGGGGTGTTCTATTTCCGTTTTTCGCCGAAGAATCACCTGCTTTTGCTTTTAAGTCCGCTTTTGTTTATTTTAAAGATTCCGTATGTGCTGCCGCTTGCCGCAGGACTTTTCGGAACTCCGGCAACGGCGGTTCCCGTTATATGCGGCGTGGTGATCTACTATGTCCTGGCTTATATGACGGGCAATGCGAATGCGCTGGGCGCGGGAGAGAGCGATTCGGCGCTGCAGCGTTTTAAAGATGTGACCACCGGCGTTACCGGCAACAGGGAAATGATTATCGTGGCGGTTGCTTTTGCGATTACAGTGCTTCTGGTTTATGCGATCCGAAGGATGAGTATCAATTATTCAAGAGCGACCGCGATTTTGGTCGGGACTCTGGCGGATATTGTGATCCTTCTGGTGGGAGACTTGATGTATGACGCTAACTTTTCGATACCGGCCGTGATTTTCGGAAGTATCGCGGCGGCGCTGCTGGCGCTCATCATGCAGTTTTTCCATTTTACGCTGGACTATGCGAGGACCGAAAAAGTTCAGTTTGAAGACGACGAATACTATTATTATGTAAAAGCGGTTCCCAAGATGGCTGTCGCCGTTCCTGAAAAAAGAGTGAAGAAGATTACCACCCAGCGTGCCGGAGAGGGGACGCGCCGCAGCCACAGCAAAGGGAAAAGCAGAAAATAAGCAGGATTTTAGAGCATGGAGCAGATTAGGGAGTTTGCAGACAAATATTTAACAAATATACAGTTCATAAGCCCGATGGATGTGGTGGAAATTATCATCATATCTATTATGGTTTATTATGTGATGGTTTTTATCAAAAATACGAGAGCATGGTCCTTGCTGAAGGGCGTGTTTTTCATTATGGTATTTTTGGTAATCGCGCAGCTTCTCCATATGAATACGATCGTCTGGATTGCGAAGAGCGCTTTCCAGCTTGCGGCCATTGCGCTCATTGTCATATTGCAGCCGGAACTTCGTAAGGCGCTGGAACAGCTTGGAAAACGGGATTTTATCTATACGATACTTCCCTTTGACCTGGGCAGTAAGGGCGAAGAGGGATTGTTTTCGGATAAGACGGTCCGGGAGATTACGAAGGCCTGCGTGGAAATGGGAAAGGTGAAGACAGGCGCGCTTATTGTCGTGAAACAGAAGGATGCTTTGACCGAATATGAAAGAACGGGAATTGAAGTCGACGGCATTGTAACGAATCAGCTTCTGATTAATATTTTTGAGCATAATACGCCGCTGCATGACGGGGCTGTGATTATCCGCGGGGACAGGGTGTCCTATGCGACCTGTTATCTGCCGCTGTCCGATAATATGCAGTTGAGCAAGGAATTGGGGACCAGGCACCGCGCCGGAGTGGGAATTTCCGAGGCGACGGATTCCATGACGGTCATTGTTTCAGAAGAAACCGGTAAAATCAGCGTTGCATATAAAGGAGAACTTTTCAGAGGGCTAAACGCGCAGGAGTTAGAGGGAAAACTGAGATCCATTCAGAATAAGGTTACGGAGGAAAAAGAGCGCAAACGCCGGAAAGGACGGGCCGGAAATGAAAAATAAACTGATGCATAATCTGGGACTGAAAATCATGGCCCTTTTGTTTTCCGCTGTTCTGTGGATGATTGCGACGGGCATCAATAACCCCGTGGAAACCACAAATATTTCCAATGTTCAGGTACAATTGACCAATACAGGGGGGATTACCGGACGTAACCAAACTTATAAGGTGCTGGAAAATACGGATGTTGTGAGAGTGACGGTGAAAGCGCCGAAATCCGTTTTGGGTAATATCAGCAGAGAAAATATTACGGTAAAAGCGGATTGTACAAAGATGACAGAAGATAACATGGTGCCGATTGAAGTTTCGGTCAATGATTATCTGGAAAAGGACATTGAGAATATCACAACCGATAAAAAGTATGTTAAGCTCGAAATAGAAAACAGAATGACGGAGCAGCTTGGCATTGAAGTGGTGAAAAACGGGACGCTGCCGGAAGGATACGCCACCGGCACGATTTCCACAGAGACCAATACGATGAGCATATCGGGACCGGAATCCGTGATCAGTCCGATAAAACGGGCGGTTGTGGAGGTTTCTTTGGATGGGGTGACTTCTGATATCGGCATGGAAGCGCAGATTAAACTTCTGGATGAAGAGGGAAATGAGGTCAGCAATTCTGCAATTAAAAAGAGCATCGACAGCGTTAAGGTGAATGTGACGATTCTGCCCACAAAAGAAGTTCCTCTGTCTTATCAGACAATGGGAACCCCGGCGGATGGATACGCTGTGACGGGAACGGTTGAGTGCACGCCGGGTACGATCCTGATTGCAGGACGGGAAAGCGTCCTGCAGGAAATCGACAGAATTGAGATTCCGGAGTCAGAACTGGATATTACGGATGCGCGGGAAAGTTATTCCAAGATGATCGATGTGAGCAAGTATCTTCCGAGCGGCGTAAGTCTGGGAGACAGCAGTTTCAGCGGATATGTCACGGTTTTTGTGGAGATAGAAGCGATTCGCCGCAAGACAGTCGCAATCAGTACGATACAGGTGTTGAATACGCCGGAAGGATGGCTGGCGGAAGTGGTGCCGGATCAGAATCTGAGGGTGACGCTTATCGGCCTGCAGAGATATTTGGATGATGTGGATGAGACGACCCTCATTCCGCATGTGGATGTGACATCAATTTTGGATGAAGACGGCAATGTACCTGCTGGGGAGCGGGAAATTGTTGTTAACTTTATCATTCCGGATCGCGTGCAACAGGAAGCGCCGGTTACGGCGGTCATCCGGTTGACAAAGAGAGCGGAAGAATAGTTGCTGGTTACAGGCGACCGGTAACGAAAAATAAGGAGGACACAAAATGTCAAGATTGTTCGGCACAGATGGAGTCAGAGGAGTGGCTAACGAAGAACTAACGCCGCTTTTGGCAATGCAGTTAGGGCAGGCGGGAGCTTACATACTGACAAGGGAAAATAAGCATAAACCAACGATTATGGTGGGGTGCGATACCCGCATATCGGGCGATATGCTGGCCAATGCTCTGATGGCGGGAATTTGCAGCGTGGGAGCGAACGCCGTTTACGTGGGGGTTATTCCGACGCCCGCGATCGCTTATCTGACCAAGAAGTATAAGGTAGAGGCGGGTGTGGTGATTTCCGCATCCCATAATCCGATGGAATTTAACGGAATCAAATTTTTCGACGGAAACGGATATAAGCTGCCGGATGCGCTGGAAGATGAAATCGAGGATTTGATCAAAAGCGGCATGAAAGGCGTGGAATTCCCTAACGGCTCCGGTGTGGGAAAAATCAAGACCCGCAAGGATGCAAGAGAAGAATATATCAATCATGCGGTACAGGCGGTACCGGTGGACTTAAGCGGCATGAAAATTGTGGTGGACTGCGCGGAGGGAGCGGCGCATTATACTTCCGTGGAAGCGCTTCGCCAACTCGGCGCGGAGGTGGTTCCGATTCACAACATGCCTGACGGTACGAATATCAATTCCAACTGCGGCTCCACTCATATGGGAGAACTGCAGGCCAGGGTAGTTTTTGAGAAGGCGAATATGGGGCTGGCTTTCGACGGGGATGCGGACCGGCTGCAGGCTGTGGACGAACTGGGAAATGTGGTGGACGGCGATCAGATCATGGCGGTAGTCGGCACACATATGCGCAATATGGGAAAATTAAAGAAGAATACCATCGTTGCAACTATCATGAGCAATCTGGGGCTGTTTTTGTTCGGTGAAAAAGAAAAAATACATGTTGAGAAGACAAAGGTCGGAGACCGCTATGTGCTGGAACGCATGCGCGAGATCGGGGCCAGTCTGGGCGGCGAGCAGTCCGGCCACATCATATTCCTGGATGAAAATACGACGGGAGACGGACTTTTGTCAGCGCTTCATCTTTTGGAAGTTATGGTAGTGACCGGAAAGCCGTTGTCTGAACTGACGAAGGTGATGACAGTGATGCCGCAGGCGCTGGTCAATGCGAAGGTGCCAAATCATAGAAAAGAACATTTTATGGAATATCCGGAAATCGCCGCGGCAATCGATAAACTGGAGAAAGAATTTGCCGGAGAAGGCCGCGTGCTCATCCGTCCTTCCGGTACGGAGCCGAAAGTGCGCGTCATGATCGAAGGCAAGGATAAAGCAAAAATTGATCAGGAAGCCCACAAACTTGCAGAGTTGATCCAGAATCTGATGATCTGAGCGGGGGGAAAAGGTTTCCGGCAAGCCGTCTCTGTATGTTTGCGGGACAGAGGGAATTGCCGGAGAACCTGCGCATGCTTGCGATATTCATGGCAGGGTGGTATGATAAAAGTAACCGGAGTTCTGCAAAGAATGGGAGGGATTGCAATGGTACAGCAGAAGGTAGTAATCAAGAATCCGACAGGGCTTCATTTAAGACCCGCAGGTATCCTGTGTAAGGAAGCGATGCAATATAAATCCCGGGTCACGTTTGTGTTTGGAGACAGCACGGCAAACGCCAAGAGCGTTTTGAGTGTGCTCGGCGCGTGCGTAAAATGCGGCGATGAGATTGAACTTTATTGTGAAGGCGAGGATGAACAGGAAGCCCTGAATGCTTTGCTGAAAGCGATTGAGAGCGGTCTGGGGGAATGATACAACAGAAAGTTCGTTTTTCGGACTTTCTGCTGTCAGGAACAAATGTATTCGGCAGCCCGGGGGAACCTGAGCTGCCGTTATGTTCGTTTATCAGGCGGCGTATACCTGCGCCAAGGAGCGGTAATATAACGCGGCGATATCAATAAAGAAGGGAAAGTTATCATGATGAATTATAAGAAATACCGCCGGAATCCGGTGGTGGATTATCCGGAACGGGAATGGCCAAATAAGGAGATTGAAAAAGCGCCGGTCTGGTGCAGCGTGGATCTGCGGGACGGCAATCAGGCCCTGATCGATCCCATGGTGGTGGATGAGAAGATCGAAATGTTTCAGTATCTGATCAAATTGGGATTTAAGGAAATCGAAGTGGGATTTCCGGCGGCGAGTCAGATTGAATTTGATTTTCTGCGTCAATTGATCGAGAGAAAGCTGATTCCGGACGACGTTTATGTTCAGGTTCTGACGCAGTGCAGGGAGGAATTGATAGACCGCACGTTTGAAGCGATTGAGGGCTGCAGTCAGGCGATCGTCCATATTTATAATTCTACGTCTACCCTGCAGCGCGACGTGGTGTTCCATATGGATCGCCCGCAGATCATCGATATTGCGGTACGGGGAACGGAAATGGTAAAGGAACGGGCGAAGAACTTCCCGGGAAAAATCATTTTGGAATATTCTCCGGAAAGCTTCACGGGGACCGAACTGGACTTTGCATTGGAAATATGTACGGCAGTGCAGAAGACCTGGGGAGCGACAAAGGAAAATCCGATCATTATCAATCTGCCGTCTACGGTTGAAATGACGACGCCGAATGTCTATGCGGATCAGATTGAGTGGATGAATAAGCATTTTGAAGACCGGGAAAGCATCATTTTGAGCATCCATCCTCATAATGACAGAGGGACCGGCGTAGCGAGTTCAGAACTTGCGCTTCTGGCGGGGGCGCAGCGCGTGGAAGGCACGCTGTTCGGTAACGGAGAGCGGACCGGAAATGTGGATGTGCTGAATATCGCGTATAACATGTTTTCCCAGGGAATTGATCCCGAACTGGAAATCGGTCATATCAACGAGATTATCGAAATTTATGAAAGATGCTGTAAGATTCCGATTCATCCCAGACATCCTTATGCGGGAAAACTGGTATTCACCGCTTTTTCCGGCTCCCATCAGGACGCGATCAACAAAGGCGTTCAGGCGATGAAGGAGAGAAAGAGCGAGATCTGGCAGGTACCGTATCTGCCGATTGATCCCGCGGATATTGGACGGGAATACGAGCCGATTGTGCGGATCAATTCCCAGTCGGGCAAAGGCGGCGTGGCGTTCATTATGGACACTTATTTTGGATTCAAGCTGCCTAAGGCGATGCACAAGGAATTTGCGAATGTTATTCAGAGAATTTCGGAGAAACAGGGAGAAGTTTCACCCGATCAGATCATGGAAAACTTCCGAAGCGAATATCTCAATCAGAAGGAGCCGCTGCACTTCAGACGCCTGCGGGTGGAGGACCTGAGCGCAACGGCGGGCGCCGGAGAGTTCGATACCAGAGTCATTGTGGACTATACGCTGTCCGGCGGAGAAATCAGGGAGTTTACCGCCGTAGGCAACGGTCCTATCGATGCAGTGCAGAGGGGACTGAAAGAAGTTTTCGGTATCAATATCAAAGTGCTTGATTATGAAGAACATGCGTTGCAGAGCGGTTCTAATTCTCAGGCGGCGGCTTATATCCATATGCTGGACGGAGAAAGCGGCCGCGTGACCTATGGCGTCGGGGTGAGTTCCAACATTACGAGGGCTTCGGTGCGCGCAATTTTCTCTGCGGTAAACCGCCTGGAACTGGTAAAGGGCGTTTGAGAACAGTCCGGATAGGGAAAACTGTTATGATAAATTAATGAAAGACTTCATAAGAGAGGGATAAGTTATGTTGGAAAAGCCGGCAATTGCGGGCGGTACGCCTGTGAGAGATACCAGAATATTTTATGGACATCAGTGCCTGGACGATGCGGATTGTCAGGCGGTAATGGATGTGTTGAAAAGCGATTATCTGACCTGCGGCCCCAAGATTGAGGAACTGGAACAAAAACTCTGTGAACTGACAGGGGCAAAATATGCGGTGGCCGTCAGCAATGGAACGGCAGCTTTGCATGTGGCATGCCTGGCGGCCGGCATCGGAGAGGGCGACGAAGTCATTACGACGCCCATCACCTTTGCCGCTTCTGCAAACTGCGCGCTTTATTGCGGCGCAAGGCCGGTTTTTGCGGACATCAACGATAAAACTTATAATATCGATCCGGAGAGCGTGCGCGCTCATGTAACGGGGCGGACAAAGGCTGTGGTGGCGGTGGATTACACGGGACAGTCCACACAGTTGGATGAACTTCTGGAGATTTGCAGGGAACATGGACTCCTGCTCATTACGGACGGCGCTCATTCCATCGGAACAAAATACAAGGGGCGGCCTACAGGTTCCATCGCAGATATGACTACCTTCAGCTTTCATCCTGTAAAAACGGTGACCGCAGGAGAAGGCGGAGCCGTGATGACCAATGACAGAGCGCTTTATGAGAAACTTATGCTGTTTCGGACACATGGCATTACCAGAAAACCGGAACTGATGAGCCGGGAATCCGGCGATCAAGGAACCATAGGTTCCTGGTATTATGAACAGGTGGATCTGGGTTATAACTACCGGATGACGGATATTCAGGCAGGTTTGCTGATCAGTCAGTTGAATAAACTGGAAAAGTTCAAAGCGCGCCGCAGGGAGATCGTGAAAAAGTATGACGAAGCCTTTTTGCAGATTCCCCAGGTCACGGTGCAGCAGGAAATTCCGGAATCCGATACGACCAGACATCTGTATATTTTGCGGATCAATCCGGAAAAACTGACGATTGACAGAAAACAGTTTTTTGACGCGCTGGGAGCGGAAAACGTCTGCTGTAATGTGCATTATATTCCGGTTTATTATTTCCCCTATTACCAGAAGCTGGGATATCAAAAGGGACTTTGCCCGAAAGCGGAAAAACTGTATGAGGAGATCATCAGCCTTCCGCTCTATTACGGCATGAGCGATCAGGATGTGGACAGCGTAATCGCAGCGGTAAAAAAGATCGCCGCATATTATGCGCGCTGATGCGGATACAGAAAACAGTGTTTGAATGAGGATGAGCCTATGAACGAGAGGGAATACCCAACCCCTTATTTTGTGATCGATGAAGAACAGCTTACGAAAGATTTTTCCCTGCTCACAGATTCCCTGCAGGCTTCCTGGCCCAATTACCGCATCGGTTATTCCTTCAAGACGAACTCTCTGCCGTGGCTGGTGACCTTTCTGAAAGCAAAAGGCGTCATGGCGGAGGTGGTGTCAGATGATGAATACGCCCTCGCAAACCGTCTGGGATTTTCGGACAGCGAAATCGTGTATAACGGCCCTGTCAAGAAGAAGGATTCCTTTGTACGGTCGCTGCTGGCGGGCGGTATTGTGAACATGGACGGACAGCGGGAACTGGATTGGCTGGAAGAGGTGTGCCGGGAAAATCCGGACCGGATCATAGCTGTCGGCGTCCGGGTGAACTTCAATCTGGAACAATGCTGCCCGGGACAGACGACAATGGGAGAAGCGGGCGGCCGTTTCGGCTTCGCCTATGAAAACGGCGTGTTTGCAAAGGTGCTGAAACGGGTCCGGGCGATTCCGAATGCGAGAATTGCGGGACTGCATCTGCATTCCAGCAGTAAAACAAGGAGCGTTGCGGTTTTTGAGGCGATCGCGTCGATGGCATGCCGCCTGAAAAGGGAATTTGATCTGGAACTGTCCTACGTGGACCTGGGCGGCGGATACTGCGGCGGCCTTCCCGGAAGACCACAGTATCCGGACTACTTTCCGGCGGTTGAGAAAGTGCTGCGGGAGGAATTTTCGCCCGAAGAGACTGCTCTGATTGTGGAGCCGGGCATATCCCTGCTGTCTAAGGCGACCACTTTTGTGACGGGCGTGGTGGATGTGCGGGATATCGGAGAGGAACGGTATCTGATTACGGACGGAAGCCGTTTTAACATTGATCCGACGATGATAAAAACCTCCCATCTGTTTCACCTGGAACTGGGTCCGAAAAACGGGCGGGAGCGCAGGACGCTGGCGCATCAGTGCGTGTCTGGCTTTTCCTGTATGGAAGTGGACCGGATTTTTGAATATGGAAACGGACCGGAACTGATGAGCGGAGACCGGATTATCTATGAAAATGTGGGCGGCTATACCATGAGTCTGAATCCCCTTTTCATTCAGTATTTTCCGGATGTTTACATCCGAAGGGAAGGAGAACTTCTCAGGGTGCGAAGGCGTTGGACGCCGAGTGAGTATGTGCAGAATTGTATGATGTTCGGAGAAGAAGAAAAGATCTGAATTCTGCCGGAATTTTGCCTGAAAGGAATCCGTATGCCGGGAATGCGGGTGCGGATGTGGAGAAAACTATGACGATCCTGATTTTAAGCTGCGGCACGAGGAATAAACTGGTTCGTTTTTTTAAGGAAACGTTTGCAAAATTGCCGGAAGGCGGCAGAGTCGTAGTGACGGACTGCAGCCCCTGGGCGCCTGCGCTTTACGAGGCGGATCAATATTATCTGGTTCCCAGGATGACAGAACCGGGATATCTGGACCGTATATTGGAAATCTGTAAGCTGGAAAAGGTGAATGCCGTGTTGCCGCTGTTTGAGGATGAACTGGATCTTCTGGCCCACAACAGGGAATTGTTTGAACGGGAAGGAATTCGCGCTGTTGTGTCGGGAAAGGAAACCGTGGCATTGTGCCGGGATAAATATTGTTTTTACCGGCATTTGGTGGAAAACGGCCTTCCGGCTTTGACAACCTGCCTGAATCTGGAACAGTTTGACCGGGCGAGGGCGGAAGGAAAACTGGACTTTCCCGTTTTTGTAAAACCGGTCAGAGGCTGCGGCAGCGTGGGAATCAACCGGGTGAAGAACAGGGAGCTTCTGGAGACGCTGTGCAGGTACAGTGAAGAGGAATTGCTGATTCAGCAGCTTGCGGACGGGGAAGAACTGGGGGTTGATGTTTATGTGGACCTGCTGACAGGCAAACCTGCCGCTGTTTTTGCCAAAAAGAAAGTGCGGATGCGCGCCGGAGAGACGGAGAAAGCCGTTTCGGTGAAGGACGAGGCGCTGTTTATTCTGGTGGAAAGAATGATATCCACGCTGGATTTTGCAGGACCGGTGGATATGGATGTTTTCCGGATAAACGGACAATATTATATATCTGAAATTAATCCCCGTTTCGGCGGCGGCTACCCCCATGCTTATCACTGCGGCGTGAATTTCCCCGCAATGATTGCAAGGAATCTGGCGGGAAAATGCAATGAGCCTGTAATCGGCGTTTATGAAGCTGGAGTATGTATGATGAAATATTCCGATGAAATGGTGAGAAAAATAGAGGAACCGTTCTGATTTACTTCGTAAATCGAATGTGGAACGCATGAAAAAAAGAGACCGCAGGGTCTCTTTTTTTCGTGAACTTTATTCTACCTCGAAGGTTTTTCCTTTTTCTACAATACAGATGTTGGTTTTTCCGGTGTTGAGTTCGATTTCGTTACCGTTGTCATCATAGTACCGGGTTGGCGCATAGTCCGTTGTCTTTTCCCAGGTTACGTGAATACCCTTGCCGTTGGTGAAGTACCAGCCGTCCTGGGTGTTATCGTGGCACTGGAAAGACAGGTAACCTTTTGCATCTCTTGTTTCATAGTATGTAAACTGAATCAGAATATTTTTGAATGCGAGCTGCTGGTTGTTGGCGCCGTCGATATGTTTCTCGTCGCCTTTCTGCATGCCCTGGAAACGATAGTAAAGGCCGTCTGCTTCGTTGTACTCAAAATAGGTTTTGGTTACGGTATATGCGCTTGCAAGGTCAATCTTAGTTGCATCAATTGCGTCGCTGTACTGTTCCAGCGTGTTGGGAGAAGAAGCAAATTTGAAATGTTCTCCCGGATAATTCTCCGTATAAGTTTCGGAATATCCCAGTTTATCAATTGCCTTCTGGATTCCTTCTCCGCTTAAATAGGCGTTGTGCGGTGCGCTTCTGTCGCTGGAACGGAAAAAGGCGTCGGCACAAAGTCCTTTTTTCTGGCTGGAATCGCTGGCCAGCACCGCTTCTGTAATGTTGTCCGTGGTGGGATCGTTCAGAACGTCCAGGATATAAAAAGGACCGCCGATATGGCAATAAATAGCATCCCATTCTTTCGCCCAGTACACGTAATAATCACGGCAGCTTCTGACATTGCCGATCTTTTCCAGATCCTTCCAGTCTTTAAAGACTGCCATCAGTCGGGTCATGTTGGATTCCACATTGCATTCATAGAGAATGTCCGCTTCGGAAATGCTGTAATGCGGCAGGCAGGCGTTCTCATTCGGAATCATGACTGCAATGGGACGCTGGTTCTCCAGATCGCCGCTGATCCATTCATTTGTTAAAGTGCTTCTCACCATACCTTCCTCAGGGGGAAGATCTTCGTCGGTCGTTTCAGTTTCTGTTTCGGTTTCTGTCTCAGCTGGAATCTCAGCTTCCGGTGTGGTTTCCACTTCATTGATGGCAACTGTTTCTACTGTGTCGTCTTCTTTGCCGCAACCGGACAACAGTGTTGCGCACATCAGACCGGTCAGCAGAAGAACAGTAAATTTTTTCATATAACGTCCTCACTTTCTCTTCTCTTATCGCTGTTTTTCTGTCAGTTATCATTTTTCATTATAGAAACTGGCACCATAGTATTGATTATAGCGTAGTGTGAAAAATTTGTCACTACCCAAATATTTAATATTTTATTACGATCCGCGCGAATCAGACAGTGGAAAATTCAGGAAAGGAATGTTAGAATATTCATAATCAGTCAACATTGCGTTATGCGGATGCGGAACAAAATTCGGTGAGGTGTCGGGATAAGATGAAGAGAGTAATAGCGGGAAGAACATTGTTTGTGACAGTCGGAATTCTTTTGCTGGTGCAGATGGCTGTGGCAATTTTTTTCTGCGGGAAAAAGACGGGTTTTCATTATGATGAATATTATTCTTATTATTCTTCCAATGTGACCTTCGGACTTGCGCCTGCGGACCGGGAATGGAAGGCCGGAGAGGAGATCAGAAGAGAATTTGAGGTGCGGGCGGAGGAGCGTTTTCAATTTCCCACTGTGGTGCGCATGCAGACTTATGATGTGCATCCGCCTTTTTATTATCTGCTGCTGCATGCGGCATGCTCTCTGGCGCCCGGCGTATTTTCCAAATGGCCGGGACTGATTTTAAATCTGCTCTTCTTTCTGATGAGTTGGTGTCTGCTGGCCGTGCTTGCATGGCGGCTTAGCGGAAAAAGAGGGGTGGCTGTGATCGGCGTTTGTCTGTTGTATGGCTTTAATCCTGCGATACTCGGCGGAATAATGCTGGCTCGTATGTACATGCTGTTGGGATTGCTGGTACTGTTTGTGACCTGGCTGCATGTGAAAGCGTTGGAAGAACGAAAACGTGGCCTGAAATTCTATATTCCGCTTATGGCCGGCGTATATCTGGGATTTTTAACGCATTATTACTTTGCGGTCTATTTATTCTTTCTGGCGGCAGCGATGGAATGTTATCTGCTGTTTGAGAAGGCGGAGGGGAAAAGCCCGGGACAAAAATGGAAGGAATGCTTTGGCTATGGATTTGCCGTGACCGGCGCGATGGCCCTGGCCGTGGTCAGCTATCCCGCCTGCCTGGGACATATTTTCAGAGGGTACCGGGGAACGGAAGCTGTCGGCGCTTTTCTGGACGGAAGCAATACCATAGGAAGAGTCCGCTTTTTTGCAGGACTGCTGAACGAATATGTCTTCGGTTCCATGCTTCCTCTGTTTTTACTGGTATTGCTGCTTTTGGCGCTGACTGTGTGGATGTTATCAAAAAAGGAAACGACAGAAAAAGCGGGAGAAAATTCTTTTGCAGACCGATACAGAACCATTCTGCTTCCGGCCGTTGCATCCGCCGGATATTTTGCGGTGGTTACGAAAACGGCATTGCTGACGGCGGAGGAAGCGAACCGGTATCAAATGCCGGTATACGGGTTGATTCTGCTGCTATCGGTTGTAGTCCTGGAACGCCTTGCGCAAAGAATGTGCATTTACTGGAAGGCGGACAAAGCGGCGGCGGCGCTGACGGGCGCCGTTGTGCTCCTGCTGGCAGCGGGCGAACTGTTTGGGCTTGCGCAGGGAAAGGTGCTCTTTTTATATGAAGAGGATGCGGAGAATATCGCTTTTGCAGACGAAAATAAAAGCGTTCCGGCCATATATCTTTATAATGGAAATCTGACCTGGATGATCTGGGACGATTCGCTGGAATTGATGCAGTATGACGAAATTTATTTCATGAATATGGCGGACCTGTCGCCGGTTTCGGATGAAAAAATTGCAACGGCAGACCGCGTGCTCGTATATGCGATGAGAGGGGAGGACTCCGCGGAAATGCTGCGGGCGGTGCAGGAGGGCATGGCCGGGAATACGGAGGCGACGAAGCTGCGGGAATTATTGTATTGCGATTTGTATGAAGTGAATCGTGAAGAACGGGAAAAATAAAGCTTTTTGTCAGGCGGCCGGATTCACGGCCATGCGGGACCTGTAGCGTTATGAATAAAAAGTACGGCAGGCAATCCAGAGGGGGGAAAGGGATTGCCTGCCGTCTTAGCGTGTTTTGCGTTTGGTGTGCGTAATCAATACTTGATTGAGTAAAATTGTCCTCCTTTCCGTTTGATAGTTCCTATCATAAACGGAAAATGTGACCGTTCTTTGTCTGAAGTTTGAAAATATTCTGATGATTTTTTAAAGATCACCGAAAAAATTCTGAAAGAGAACTGCGGAGACATTTCCGGATCTGTCAGCCAAAGAGAAAACAGTATAAAAATCCGATTGCGATTCCGAGTATTGCGCCGGCCAGGACCTGAAGCGGAGTATGGCCGATAAATTCTTTCAGCTTTTCTTCGTAAGAGAGGGGCTTCCCCATATTTTTGAAGAAATCGATCATCTCGTTGATAATCTGTGCCTGTATGCCGGTTTCCCGCCGGACGCCTCTGGCGTCGTACATAACGATGATGGCAAGAATGGCTGAAACGGCAAATTGAAAACTGCCGCCGCCAAATTGGATGCCTGATGCGGTGGCAAGCGCGCATACGGTAGCGGAATGTGAACTGGGCATACCGCCGCTGCCCGTCAGTCTCTCTGCGTTAAAGCTTTTATTAATGCAGGCATCAATCGCTGTTTTGAGCACCTGGGCTACCAGCCAGCCGGAGACTGCCGCCATAAATACGGTATTGTGTATCAAATCGAATAAAAAATCCATGGAAAATCCTCTCATCTTTTGTGTGCGCATATTCTGGCACCGTTCTTATCTTACCCTTTTTTTGCATGAAATACAACAGCAGAAACCTTTTTTTCGCTTACAGTCCGGCTTGTCTGAACTGCTGTGGAAATCAACAGGGGCATGCCGAGAAGCAGCGGATAAGCATAACGCATGTCGGACGCCACCGGCGTGGCTAACAGCAGGGTCAGAATGGTGGCAAGAAAAGGAAGGAATACGAGCAGGAAGCGCCGGCCGCCGTATAAAAACTGAAAGGCCATGAGAAACAGCATGAGCCAGGTGAAGGCGCCGATGCTCCACAATATTCCGTAAACCGGGAACAGATCCGGCAATTTCAGCAAAATTTCACTGATTTTGACAGGAATCTGGCCGCGCAGCAGATGAGGCCACGCAAGACCGACTTCGTTGGGAGAGATTCCTTCATAGGTGCGCATATCCGCCGGAGCGGGATACCAGTATCCTTTGGTCTGATCGATAAAGGCTTCTATATAATCCCGGGGATAGGTCAGGCCGAGTTGCATCCATAATCTGAAAAAATCTGCTTTATGTTCGGAAAGATAATCTGCATTGTTGTAGATGACGAGCGCTTTCACAGGATCTGAAATGACCGGGTTATAGTAGGAGGGAATCAGATCGGGGTCCACTACCTGCTCAATCAGCGTCCGCTGTTCTTCCGTCAGGCTGCGCCCTTCATCCACCACCCGGGCGACCTGCTGGAGCGGAATGGAGAGAGACTCCGTAAAATGCGGTTTTGTCACGCCGAAATAGTCCGGAACCGGACCTTTTATGAAAAGGGCCAGCAGTAAAATTGCCGCCTGCAGAGGAAGCATGATTTTCATATGCCGCCGGAAAACGAAGAGGGTGAAGGGCAGCAGGAATACAAAGACATACAGGCCGTTGGAACGCAGCATGCAGGTGAACCAGCCGGAAATAAAAAGCAGAAGAAGAAGCTTCCAAATCTCCTTCCTGTTCCATTGAGGAAGGGTGAGAAGCTGGTAGAGGACGAGCGCATAAAGCAGCATGAAAGCCGAAAAGAGCACATCCTTCCACATGGTGACGGCATAAATGGCGTTGTAAGGAACCAGTCCCCAGAAAAGAATCCATGCATACAGCAGCAGCCTGGGAAGCCCCTTTTTTGCCAACAGCGAGATGACGGCGGTTTCAACGGCGGCAAGCGTGAGCATTTGAAAGATGATATAAAACGCGATACCGGCATTGGGATCGCGTGTCAGTCCGAAGCCGATTTGGTAAAACAATTGAAACAGCAGGGTATGAATGAGGGAGTGATGACTGCTGTAGGGGATGATACCGGTGGCCTGGGAAAACTGACTGATGCTGTCCGGCGTCATGACGCCCGGATAATTGTAGAGAAACCAGGGAAGCCAGCAAAGCAGAAGAACGGCGAAAACTGCCGCTTTCTTTCTGACAGACAACGCTTTGGCGTATTGCCTAGGGCGAATGGCCGCAAAAAGGATCATCAGAATCCGGCAGCAGACTAAAAACAGGCAGAACAGGCCGGCGGCGGTTGCCGCCACATAAGAAAATCGGAACATCCGGTTATCGAAACCGCCGGTCAGTCCTTTGTGTTCGGAGGCCATGTAAAAGAGCATAAAAAGGCCGGCGAGCATCCGGGTGACGGAAGAAAAATGAGCCGGAAGCTGCGCGGCGGCCGTGAGTTTACGGCCGTAGGAGAAAAGCAGAAGCATCGCGCCGAAGAACAGAACGGACAGGACCGAGGCGGAGGAAAGGCCGCCTATATTACAGAGCGCGAAGGCCGCAAACCAGGCCTGCAGGATTTGTAAAACTGCAATGTGTTTTCCGGAAAAATGCCGGATCATGTTATGCGTGAATGTTTTCATACGGATATCCTTTCAATAGTAGTATTGTATAGAATATACGCCCAAAATGCAAGACGGTTGAAAAGAGAAGGGTATCATGGTATATTTAGAATATTGGTTGGTTATAGAGAAAACGGCAGTGCGGCCTGTCAGCCGCAGGCCCATTCAGAAAGTCGGACGTATCTGTTATGTTGATGATATTGCTTCAATGGTGTTATGTCGCCTGTACGGCGTTTATCACGGGATTTGCGGTCCTTGCGCTGCTTCAGAGGAAGAGCGCTTATAAAGTTCAAAGCGTCTCCTCCTGCATGATGGCGGGACTTTTGGCGCAGAATGTATATGCGCAGTATTTCAGTCTGTTTGCCGGTGTGGGCGCGGGCGCAAATTTGCTGATGGCGCTGGCAGACTGCGCCGCGCTGTTTTTGCTGCGCAGGGAAATAGGGCAGTTTCTGAAAAAGAAGAAGGAAGAAACCGGGCGGGGCCGTATGCTGCTGTACGGTTTTCTTGTGCTGCTTTTTGCCTACGGTTCGTCGCGGGGATACATGCACTATGATACCGGACTGTATCACGCCCAGAGCATCCGCTGGATCGAGGAATACGGAGTCGTGCCGGGACTGGCCAATCTCCACAGCAGATTCGGGTATAACAGCGCGGCTTTCGCCCTTTGCGCTCTTTTTGGCGGCGCCGGTCTGACGAGGGAGCCGATGCACTGCGTACAGGGCTTTTTTGCATTGATTTGCGCGGTAAAGTGTACGGCGCTTTTGGGGCCGGGAAAAAGAAACGGCGTGCGGCTGTCGGATTTTTTATATGCCGGCTGCATCTTCTATCTGGTTGCGGTTTTTCGGGAACTGGTAGCGCCGGCCTCCGATTATTTCGCCATGCTGCTTCTTTTCTTTGTACTGATGAACTGGGTGGAACTTCTGGAACGAAGGGAAAAGGAAATTTTTCCTTATGCCCTGCTTTCTTTGTGTCTGGTTTATGCCGCAACGGTGAAGCTGTCGACGGCGGTGCTTCTGGTGCTGGCGCTGCAGCCCGCGGTATGGTTGATCAGACAGAAAAAATGGAAGCAGATTGCCGGATACATCGGGCTTGGCGTTATCATCGCGTTTCCTTATCTGGCAAGGAACGTGCTCATTTCGGGATGGCTGTTCTATCCTTTTACGTTTTTGGACATATTTCCGGTGGACTGGAAGATTCCAAAAGGATATGCGGACAGCGACGCCGCTGAAATCAGGGTCTATGCAAAAGAAATTTACGACGTGTATCAAAAGGATATGCCTTTTTCGGAATGGTTTCCCAACTGGCTGTCAGCCCAGACGGCTCTGGATAAAATGCTGGTGGCTACAGGATGGGTTGCAGTTTTGGCGGGGGGCGTGCTGACCGCTGCCGTCGCTCTGCGGACCGCATGGATGAAAGCGGCCAAAATCAGAGGAAAAGCGGCGGCGGGGGAAGAAAAAGAAGTGGCGCGGATGGAACGCTGGTCTTTTGTTTTGCTGGAAGGCGCGGCCCTGTTGGGGTTCCTTTTCTGGCAGTTTGGAGCGCCCCTGGTGCGTTACGGTTATTTTTACGTGCTGTTTTTGCCCCTTGTCACTTTTGGCGCGTTGTATGTGCAGTTTCTGGAACGGGCGGGAGACCGTTCAGAGCGGTCTGTACTGCGGCGGAGAAAGAGGGGAGTTATCCTGTTTCGCGCAATATTAGTGGCATTTTTGCTCTACAGGGGGTATAATTTATGTAATATGGTGCTGGAATTTGCGGATCAGCCTTACTATGTCTGGCAGCAGGACTATGCCGATTGTCCTGCGGACACTTATGAAGTGGACGGCGTTACGATCTACGTGCCTACAGACCGGGGGCAGATCGGCTATGATAAATTTCCCTCTTCTCCCGTAGTGCAGGACATCGAACTGCGGGGAGACAGTCTGGAGTCAGGCTTTAAAAGGAAAGGAAACGATGCGGAATGAAAACATACGGCGTGATTATGGCAGGCGGCGGCGGCACAAGATTCTGGCCGCTGAGCACGAAGGCGGAGCCAAAACAGTTTTTGAATCTGTCGGGCAAGGATATTCTGGTGAACGAAACCATCGACCGGCAAAGCGCGTTTATTGACCGGGAGGACATTTTTATTGTGACGAATCAGACGCAGGCGGAGTTAATGCTCGCGCGCACGGACGGGCGGGTCCGCCGGGATCATGTGCTGGCGGAGCCTGCGGCCCGCAACACGGCGGCCTGTATCGGCTACGCGGCGATGGAGATCACCAGGAAATACGGGGACGGCGTGATGTGTATTTTTGCGGCGGATCACCATATCCGGGACGAACAGGAATACACCAGGGTGATGCGGGAGGCGGTGCGCACGGTGGAAGAGACGGACGCGCTGGTCACGATCGGCATTCATCCGACGTTTCCTTCCACGGGCTACGGCTATATCAAGAACAGTCCCATAGAAGGGAAGCGTTACCGCAAAGTGGAAGAATTTGTGGAGAAGCCGGATCCGGATACGGCGCAGTCCTATGTGGAAGCCGGCTGCTATGCCTGGAACAGCGGCATGTTTGTCTGGAAGGCGTCCACGATCCTGGGCTATTTTGAACGCCTGCTTCCCGATATTTACGCCTGCCTGACGGAAATCGGAAATGCCATGGGAACGGCCGGTGAGCGGGAGGTGATTCAGAGAGTTTATCCCACGATCCCGAAAATTTCCGTGGATTACGGCATTATGGAGCGGGCAAAGGGGATTCTCATGCTGGAGGGCGATTTCGGCTGGAGCGACGTGGGAAGCTGGGATACGCTGGACACCGTGCGGAAAAAGGATGAGAACGGCAATATCGTTTCCGGCGATACGCTGCTGATGGACGCGAAAAACTGTGTGATTTACGGAAAAAATAAGCTGATCGCCGCCGTAGGCGTGGAAGATCTTGTCGTGGTAGAGGGCGATAACGCGGTGCTGGTGTGCCCGCAAAAGGACGCCCAGCGCGTGAAGCAGGTCGTGGAACAACTGGAAAAGAGCCGAAAAGACCGTTTCCTTTAACAGGACGGCTTCCGGCCGCGGCCGGATATTGCAACAAATAAGCGCGAAAAAGTGCGAAACTTCTCGACGGGTTTTCATTTCAAGCCGCGCATCATGATGCTAAGATGATACTGTGATCGACAGAATCTGTCTTTTGTCAGTCTGTCGGAAAAACTGTCACGAAACGGAAAGCTTCTGTCTGTGGACAAAAGTCTGTGAACAGAAACGGTTTAAAGGAGGAGCATCATGGTAACAGCGAAGAAAAGTACGGTGGAAATGGAACGTTATGTGTCGGAATTTATGCTGGAATTGGGAATTCCGGCACATTTGAGAGGATATTATTATCTGCGGGAAGCAGTGCTTTTGTCCATAGAGGATATGGAGTTGGTCAGCAGCGTGACCAAGCTTTTATATCCGGTCATTGCGAAAAAATATAAAACGACGCTTCAGAGGGTGGAACGGGCGATCCGTAACGCCATCGAAGTGTCCTGGGAACGGGGCAATCCGGATGTTTTTGAAGAACTGTTCGGATTCAGCCGTCTGACAGGCTCGGCGAGGCCGACGAACAGCGAATATATTGCGAGAATTGCGGACAAGGTAAGAATGGACGCTTAAACGGCAAAAAGGACGTTACGGTTCCGTCAGGCGAACGGTAACGTAAGCAACACAGGAGAAAAGATATGTTGATGAGTGTGATCGTACCCTGTTATAATGAGGAAGAAAACGTTCCGGTTTTTTATGAGGAATTACTGAAAAATACGCCCTTTTTTGAAGCGGAAGGGCTGGAACTGGAGATCATTTATATCGATGACGGATCAAAGGATGACACGGCGGCGCAGGTGCGCAGGCTTCATGAGCGGGATCCCCGGGTACATCTGGTGTCCTTTTCCCGGAATTTCGGGAAGGAAGCAGGTATTTATGCAGGGTTTCAGAAATCGAAGGGCGATTATGTGGTGATGATGGATGCCGATTTGCAGGATCCGCCGTCGCTTTTGCCGGAGATGTTTTCTTACATCAAGCAGGGATATGATTCGGTGGCGACCAGGCGCGTGAGCAGGAAGGGAGAACCGCCGATCCGCTCCTTTTTTGCCAGGATGTTCTATAAACTGATGAATAAAATCTCCAAAACGGAGATTGTGGACGGCGCCAGGGACTATCGTCTGATGACGCGGCAGGTAGTGGACAGTATTCTCTCCATGTGTGAATACAACCGATTTACAAAAGGCATTTTCGGATGGGTCGGTTTCGAGACCAAGTGGCTGGAATATGAAAATGTGGAGCGGGCGCATGGGGAAACCAAGTGGAGTTTCTGGAAGCTTTTCCTCTATTCCCTGGACGGGATCACCGCTTTCTCCACGGTGCCGCTGGCCATTTCTTCGATCATGGGCGTTGTTTTCTGCTTTGTAGCTTTCGTCGTCATTCTGGCGCTGATTGTGAAGAATCTGATCTATCATGATCCGGTGGCCGGCTGGCCGTCGCTGGTGTGCATTATTTTACTGGTCAGCGGGATTCAGTTGTTCTGCGTCGGGATTCTGGGCCAGTATTTGTCCAAAACCTATCTGGAAGTGAAACGGCGTCCGATTTATCTGGTAAAGGAAGAACTGTGAGATGGAAGGAAACGGGACGGAAAAAATCAGCATAGTTGTTCCTGTCTATAACGCCGCGGCTTATCTGGGGGAGACGGTGGAGATGGTGAAGCGTCAGACCCTGACGGACTGGGAACTGATTCTGGTGGACGATCATTCTGCGGATGAGAGTTACCGCATATCGGAAGAACTTGCGCGGCAGGACGGCAGGATTGTTCTTCTTGAGCAGGAAGCGGGCCAAAAGGGCGCGGCCCACGCCCGCAATCTGGGAATCCGCCGTGCGGCGGGACGTTATCTGGCGTTTCTGGATGCGGATGATATCTGGAAGGCGGACAAGCTGGAGAAACAACTGGCTTTTTTAAAGGAGAAGGACGCCGCGTTTTCCTTTACAGCTTATGAATTCGGCGATGAGGATGCGGTCGGAACGGGAAAAATTGTTCGCGTGCCGGAGACGCTCACCTATAAAAAGGCGCTGTCCCGGACCGTGATTTTTACCAGCACGGTATTGTTTGATTTAACGAAAATAAAAAAAGAATTGCTCTATATGCCGGATATTAAAAGTGAGGATACCGCCGCCTGGTGGCAGATCCTGAGAGCGGGCTATACCGCTTACGGACTGAACGAAAACCTGGTAATATACAGGCGGCCGAAGAAATCTTTGTCTTCCAATAAGGCGGTGGCCCTTTCCCGCATCTGGAATCTGTACCGGAAGCAGGAAAAGATGTCCGTTTTACAGAGCGTCTGGTATTTTTGCTTTTGGGCTTTCCGGGCGACGCTGCGGAGAATCTGAAGGAACAAGCTGCGCCGGCGGACGCAAAAGCGCCGGCAGCGAATCCAAACGAGAGGAAATGTAGAGAAACATGAGACGAAACGATTCCATAAAAAGGCTGATTATTCTGACGTTGTCCCTGATCGGGCTGTGCATTCTGACATCCTTTTATGCCTATGGGTGGTTCCATTATTACTATCAGCATATTATGAATAAGACGCTCAACCGTTTTACCCAGAACGGTCATCTTTTGATCATCAGCCTGTATTTTGTTCTGCTGTTTTTCTTTTCCAACACCTATGGAGCGTTGAAAATCGGCTATTTAAAGCCCTTTGACGTGTTCCTTTCCCAATTGTTTGCCCTGCTGTGCGTGAATGTGATTTCCTATGCGCAGCTTTCTCTGATGTACGGATGGTTTGTGCTGGGCGGCGAACATATGATAAGTATGACGGTCTGGCAGTTGATCTTTTCGGCGGTCTGGAATCTGCTGTGCAATCTGATTTATCGCAGAATCTTTCCACCCAGGCAGCTTCTGCTGGTACACGGGGACCGGCCGATCGAGGATATTCTGAACAAATTTGCGAGCCGTCAGGACAAATACCATGTGGCCCGCTGCATGAACATCCGGGAAGGCTATGAGGCGATCAAACGGGCGCTGCCGGAATATGACGCCGTTGTGCTCTGGGACATTCATACGCTGGACCGGAACGTGCTGCTGAAATATTGCTACAGCCGCTCCATCCGGGTTTATATGATGCCGAAAATTCCGGACGTTATCGTCAAAGGAAGCACGCAGCTTCATCTGTTTGACACGCCGATTCTTCTGACCAGGGAATATGCCCTGAATGTGGAACAGAGAATCGTGAAGCGTCTGATCGACATTGTCTGCTCTCTGCTGCTTCTGGTGATCGCCTCGCCGTTCATGCTGATCACGGCAATCGTGATCAAGCTTTATGACAAAGGCCCGGTGCTTTATAAGCAGGTGCGCTGCACCCGGGGGGCGAAGGAGTTTAAAATTCTGAAATTCCGTAGCATGCGGGTAGATGCGGAGAAGGACGGCGTTGCCCGTCTGGCGGCGAAGAACGATTCCCGCATCACGCCCATCGGCAAATTCATCCGCGCGGTGCGCATCGATGAACTGCCGCAGTTGTTCAATATTTTAAAGGGGGAAATGTCCTTCATCGGCCCCCGGCCGGAGCGCCCGGAAATTATTGCGCAGTATACGGAGGATATGCCCGAATTTGCCTTCCGCATGAAGGTGAAAGCGGGGCTGGCCGGATACGCCCAGGTTTATGGAAAATATAATACGACGCCCTATGATAAGCTGAAGCTGGATCTTTTCTATATTGAAAATTATTCCGTATGGCTGGATATCAAGCTGATGCTTCTGACGCTGAAGATCCTGTTTACGCCTGACAGCACAGAGGGCGTGGAAGCGACGCAGGTGACGGCGATGAAACGGGATATCGAGGATGAGGAGCGGTGAAAATGCCTGTGAAAGAACAACAATTCTGGAAGGAGGGCATTGACGAAAAGCGGTTTGCCCTCTGCATAAAAAATAAAATATGGATGATTCTGGCGGCAGCTTTGGCTGGCGCTCTTTTTAGTGGGGCGCTTTATCTGATTGTCAGACAGGCGACGAAGGGAGAGCCGCAATACCGGGCGGAAGTGCTTTTCTTTATCGGCTATGACATTCAGGAAGAGGATGAAACCCTCAAGGAGTTTATCAATGAATATAACGCCTATACCTGGGGCGATATGATGAAATCCGATAAAGTGATTCTGCATGTGATGGAAGCGCTGCCGGATGTGGAACGTTCCGTCATCGAAGCTTCCGTCAGCACGGATATCGCCTCGGACCCCGAATTTTTATCGGCAGCCTTTACCACGGACAGCGAGGAATTGTCCAATCGGATCGGGGCGGCCTATGTCACAGCCATGGCCGCTTTCGGAGAAACCATGCGGGGAAGAGGGCTGACGGGGATTGAAGCCTGGAAAACGACGCCCGCCGCTCTGGTCCGGCCGGAGAACAGGGCGCTTTATGCGGCAGAGTTGGGCGCGGTGCTGGGGCTGCTGGCCGGAATATTGGGATTGCTCGGTTATTATGTGCTGGATGATTCCATTCTGCTGGCAGACGACTTTGAAAAAAGATATCCGTATCCGGTCTTCGGCTACCGGACGGTAAGGGCGGAGCGGCGCTGGGAGGCTTCCCTTTCGGCGAATCTGACTTACCGGGCGAAAACGGAAGCGTTCCGGGAAGTGGAACTTTCCGACGT
Source organism: Eubacteriales bacterium (assembly GCA_030524745.1). Classification (GTDB taxonomy): domain Bacteria; phylum Bacillota; class Clostridia; order Lachnospirales; family Lachnospiraceae; genus Gallintestinimicrobium. Next base: position 77,416 of record JAUNGC010000010.1, read on the forward strand.
GTGCGGGGAGAATGCGGATTTTGATGCGCTGCGGGAGACGCCTGTTGTGCTTTTGGTGGAGTGGGGAACGCCCTGCGGCAGGCTGTTGGGCCATGTGATTGAAACGCTCGCCCTGCAGGATGTGAAGCTTCTGGGAATTATCATTACCGGGGCGGATAACCGGTTTTTGCGCTTTTATTACGGCGACCTTCGTTCCCGCCGCCAGGACCTGCAGAATGGAGAAAAATCATGAAGTTACAGTTTCTTGTCTCTGCGGTGAATCAGGATGCGCGCGCGCTTGCCGAAAAAATGAATCTGCAGGCGGAAAGTATCATCATCAATCAGTGCAGGGAAAACAGATATGAGGAATTTGAATACCGGGAAAACCGGATGCGCTGCTATCATTTTGCGGAGAAAGGAGTAGGGCTCTCCCGCAACAACGCCCTGCTTCGCGCGGACAGGGATATCTGTCTTTTTGCGGATGAAGATATCGTCTATGCAGAGGGGGCGGACAAGCTGGTATTGGACGCCTTTTTAGCTCATCCCGAAGCGGACATGCTTTTATTCAATGTGAAGGTGCAGGAGTCAAGGCGCACATACTGGACGGAGCGCTTTCACAGAGTGCGCCTGTATAACTGCGGGCGATATCCCGCTTACAGTTTTGCGCTCCGCACGGAAAAAATGCACGCCGCGAACCTGAGTTATTCCCTGCTGTTCGGCGGCGGCGCAAAATACTCCAACGGAGAGGACAGTCTGTTTATCAGCGACTGCTTAAAGGCCGGGCTGAAGGTTTACGCCGTCCCGGTTGAGATCGGGGAAGAAGTGCCCAGACCGTCCACCTGGTTTCACGGATACGATGAAAAGTTTTTTTATGACAGAGGCGTTTTGTATCATGCGCTCTACGGGCGGCTGGCCGTCCTGATGGGCCTGCGGTTTCTGCTCAAAAATAAGGCTGTCATGTGCGCGGGGGAGATCGGCTTTCAGGAGGCGAAAAAATTCCTTGAAACAGGAATCCGGGATGCGAAGAAAGGGCTTTAACCATGATTTTATACAGTCTGATCACGGCTTTTACAATCGCAATCGCCTGTTGTGTAGCGGCCCGTCGGGAGACGCAACTGTCTCCGAAAGGCCGGATGGGAACGCCGGAATGCAGCGTTGTCATGGGACGGCGGTACGGTCATGGAGGCGTCCTGCGGCGGCAGGCGTTTGATTATGTGTGTCTGGCAGGCATTTTTCTGACCCTCACCGCCCTGTCCGCGCTGCGCATTGAAGTGGGAAATGATTACGGCAAATATATCGATATTTTTCATGAAATTTATGCGGGGACGGACAGCGCCTATGTGGTGACGGAACCCGGCTTTAATTTCGTGGTGAAGGCCGTTTATGTGCTGTCGGGATATGAAAATTATCTGCTGGTGTTCGCGCTGTTCGGCGCGGCGACGGTGTTTGTCTTTTTAAAGGCGATGTATGAGCAGAGCGCGGATTTTAAGCTTTCCTTTGCCATGTTCATGCTGCTTGGCCTGTATTTCCGCACCTTTACCACGGTACGCTACTATTTTGTGCTGGCCCTCACCCTTTACAGTCTGAAATATGTGCGGCAAAAGGAATACGGAAAATTTGCGCTGGTCATTTTATTTGCGGCCCTGTTTCATAAGTCCGTGCTGGTGGTGCTTCTGTTCTATCCGCTGGCGGCTTTTCCCTGGAAGAAGTGGATGCTGGCGGGAGGCGGCGTGATAGCGGCGGGCGTCTTTCTTTTCCAGCAGCAGATTCTGGGGCTGGCGCTGAAGCTGTACCCGACCTTTCAGAACACGGTCTATCTGACCCAGGACATCGGACTGAAAGCAAACGCGTCCGGCATTCTGCGGTGCCTGTTCGTATTTCTGCTTGCGGCCCTTTGCCGGAGAGAAAGCAGAAAGGAAAACGCGGCGAATCAGTTTTATCTGAAGCTGAATTTGTTTGGCTTTTTGCTATATACCTGCGGTTCTTTTCTGCCGCTCGTATCCCGCCTGGCTTATTATGTGGTCACGCCGCAGATTCTGCTGGTGCCGGGACTGATTGCAGGGCTGAAAAAAGGCCGGAAAAAGAAACTGATTCTGGCGCTGACAGGCGCTTTTTGTCTGGTGTATTTTGTCTGGTTTTTATTGACGGCTTCCGGCAGCGGAATCCGTGTGTTGCCTTATCAAACCTGGATTTTTACGGAAAAGGAATGGATCAATGGCTCAGATTTCTTTTAGCATCGTAGTAGTCTGCTTAAACCCGGGGAAGAAACTTCTTCCCACGATCGAAAGCGTGTTGAAACAGCAATACGGGAATTATGAAATTCTTGTCAAGGACGGAGGGTCGCAGGACGGCTCGCTGGCTTTCCTGCCCGCCGACAGCAGAATCCGCCTGGTGACGGCTCCGGATACGGGAATTTATGACGCTATGAATCAGGCGCTTCCCTATCTGACGGGACAGTACGTGATGTTTTTAAACTGCGGGGACATTCTGCACGACAGTCAGGTGCTGGAGCAAATGGCAAAGCAGATCGAGCGGAAAAAAGAAGCGGATTTAAACAGAGAAGGACACTGCTATAAAGAGCGGATACGCATTTTCTATGGAAATCAATATAACCAGCTTCAGAAATGTGTGGTTTATTCCGCGCCGGAGGTGAATGATTTCACCTGCTACCGGAATGTGCCCTGTCATCAGGTGTGCTTTTACGATATCCGGTTGTTTGAAGAGCGCGGTTATGATACGAAATACCGGGTGCGGGCGGACTACGAGCATTTCCTGTACTGTATTTATGAAAGAAGGGCGCAGGCGGTCTATACGGAAGTGCTGGTGGCGGATTATGAGGGCGGCGGCTTTTCCGAAACGAAGGAAAACCGCAAAAGATCGGCAAAAGAGCACGGGGAAATTACCAGACATTATCTGGGGCGGGAAAAGGTGTTGCGCTATAAGACGGTGATGCTTTTGTCGCTGGCTCCCCTGCGCACAAAGCTGGCGGAAAATGAAAAATATGCAGGCGCTTATAACAAGCTGAAAACTGCTGTCTATAAACTGCGGAGAAAATAGAAATGAGAGTATTATGGGTTTGTAATATCATGCTGCCGGCTGTGGCCAAAGAACTGGGCGTATCCTACAGCGTCCGGGAAGGATGGCTTTCCGGTATTTTGAGCAGGTTTCTTCTGGAGAAAGCGGACCGGGACCTGACGCTGGGCATCTGTTTTCCGGCTCAGGGGGAACTGGCGGCGCTGCATCGGAAGCTGCAATTGGGAGAACAAAAGAAAGCGGTAGAATGTTATGGCTTCGGGGAGGACTTAAATCATCCGGAGCAATATGATTTTTCGCTGGAACCCCGTTTCGGGCAGATTCTGTCGGATTTTCAACCGGATCTGGTTCACATTTTCGGCACGGAATTTCCCCATGCCTATGCCTGCGCGAAGGTGTGGAACCGTCCGGAGAAGACGCTGGTGGGCATTCAGGGCGTGTGCGCGGCATGCGCACAGGAATACATGGCGGATCTGCCGGAATCTGTGAGAAAAAGCAGAACGCTGCGGGATGTTTTGAAAAAGGACAGTTTAGCGCAGCAGCAGCAAAAGTTTTATGCCAGGGCAAAAACGGAGGAAAAGCTGCTGCGTCTGGCGGGTCATGTGACGGGTCGCACAATGTTTGATAAAACGATAACTTCGCAGATCAATCCGGCTTCCGTGTATCATTTTATGAATGAAACGATGCGGGAAAGTTTTTACGCAGGAGAATGGAAACCGGAAAAATGTCAGAAATTTGAGATCTTTGTAAGCCAGGCAGATTACCCGTTAAAGGGCTTTCATTATTTATTGCAGGCGATGAAGGAAATCTTGCAAAGCTTTCCCCAGGCCCGGATTGCGGTTGCAGGCAACAGTATATTGGGCGTTGACGGAATTACGAGCAGACTGAAGCTTCCGGCCTATGGAAAATATCTGCGCAAACTCATAAAGGAGAATCATCTGGAGGGGAAAATCCGGGTGCTGGGACGTCTTGACGAGGAAGAGATGAAACAGCGCTATCTTTCCTGCCATGTTTTTGTGTGTCCGTCCTCGGTGGAAAATTCCCCCAATTCCGTGGCGGAAGCGCAGCTTCTGGGCGTGCCGGTGATAGCGAGCCGCGCCGGGGGTATTCCCAGCGTTGCGGAGGATGGCGTGGGCGGCCTGCTGTTTGAAAAAGGAAACGCTCATGATCTGGCCCGGGCCGTTATGCAGATTTTTTCTTCGGAGGAACGGGCAAAAGAACTCTCCCGGAGGGAAAGGGAACTTGCGGCCTTGAAATATGATGGGGCGGCAAATTACCGCAGGCTGTTGGAAATTTACGGAGAAATTGCGGGGTGACGGTTCAAAAGCCCGACCGGAATCCGGGGATTGGAGCGTGTTTGTTATGAAAGCGGTTTTTATTTCAAATTATATCAATCATCATCAGATTCCTTTTTCCGATGCGCTGTACCGGCGGCTGGGAGCAGATTATCACTTCATCCAGACGGAACCCATGGAAGAGGAGCGCCTGAAAATGGGATGGGGACTGGACGCATCCAAAATTCCCTATGTGGTATTTGCCGATCAGGAAGAGGCGCGGTGCAGACAACTCATCGCGGACGCGGATCTTGTGCTGGCGGGATGGACGAAGCGGACGGATCTGTTTCTGCCCCGGCTGGCGGAAGGAAAACTGACCTTGCGGATCAGCGAGCGGATTTACCGGGAAGGGCAGTGGAAGGCCGTCTCGCCCCGGGGACTTTGGGCGAAATATCAGGAGCACGGGAAGTTCCGGAAACAGCCGGTCTATCTGCTGTGCGCCGGGGCCTATGTGGCTTCCGATTTTTCCCTGATCGGCGCATATCCGGATAAGATGCTGAAGTTCGGATATTTTCCCGAACTGCGGGTCTATGAAGGAGATCAATTGTGGGAGAAAAAGCGCCGTATGGCTGCAGCGGCGGGCGGCGGCGCGGGCGCAGAAAGCATGCAGATTGTCTGGGCCGGGCGCATGATTCCCTTAAAGCACCCGGAATTTGTGGTGCGCCTGGCGAAGGAATTAAAGCGGGAAGGGCGCGCTTTTCATATTCACATGGTCGGCAGCGGACCGATGGAAGAAACACTGCGGCAGGAAATTGAAGCGGAAGCGTTGACGGAAGCTTTCACCTTTTACGGATTTCTGACGCCGGACAAGGTGCGGGATGTGATGGAAGGCTGCCGGATTCATTTGTTTACGAGCAATTATCTGGAAGGCTGGGGCAGCGTGATAAACGAAGGCATGAACAGCGGCTGCTGCGTGGTGGCAAACGCCCAGGCGGGCGCGGCCCCTTTTCTGATCGAGGACGGGGTGAACGGTATGACATATGCGGACGGGCGGTATGAGAATTTTGCCGCAAAGGTGAAGCGGATTTTTGAGGAACCGGAAAGCGCAGAGCGGATGGGAAAAGCGGCCTATGAGACGATCGCGGGAAAATGGAACGCGGAGCATGCGGCGCAGGAGTGCCTGCGCTTTTACGAAGGCTGGAAGGCAGGAAAGCTGAGTCTGCCGGAAGAAGGCCCGTTTTCCAAAGCGCCGAAGCTATCCGCCCGCTGGAAATACGGGGAAGGAAGACTGGAATAACGGCTGCGCTTCATAGCCCGGCAGGGATGTGAAGAATAGTGTGAAAAATAACATGTCGGAGGGTCAGGAGAATGACACAGGATATTTTGCTGAGCATTATTGTGCCTGTCTATAATATAGAAGATTGTCTGGAACGCTGCGTGGAGAGCATCCGGCAACAAAGCTACCGGAATCTGGAAATCCTTCTGGTGGATGACGGTTCTACGGATGGGAGCGGCGCGATCTGCGACGAATTTGCGGCGAGAGATGAACGGATCCGGGTTTTTCATAAGGAAAACGGCGGTTCTTCATCCGCCCGCAATCTGGGCGTCCGGGAAGCGAAGGGCGCATGGCTGGGCTTCGTGGACAGCGACGACTGGATCGATCCCGATATGTATAAAAGACTTCTGGAAACGGCATTGGCCTCCGGGGCGGACATCGCGCAGGCTTCCCGCGACGAAATCGACGAACAGGGCGGGCGGCGCCCGGATGTCTGCGCGCCGCCCAAAGAAACTTTTTTCTGTCCGGCGCAGGATTTTCTGCGGGAACTGCTGCTGCATCGGGGGGACTGTTCCTTTTGCACGAAGCTGGTTAAAAAGGAACTGTTTGCGGGAAGGGCTTTCCCGGAAGGAAAGCTCAATGAAGATTTTTATCTGCTGGTGGACATGCTGGCCTGTACAGAGGGAATCAGCATTCTCCCCGATCAGATGTATCACGTATTTTACCGGATCGGCAGCAATACAAGAAAGAAAGACAGGAATGATTTTTCAAGGGTTTTTGTGGATATTGTGGACAATGCGGATTTCGTGGAAGAACTGGTGGGGAAAAAGTATCCGCAACTCATGACGGAAGCGGTGCGCTTCGGCCTGTTTCAGCGGCTGGATTACATGCTCCATATTCCGGTAGTACGGATGGTGAATACCGACGCGTTTTACTGCCGGGTGAAAAAATATCTGCGCACGCATGTGAAGGACACGATCCGCAATCCTTATCTGACAAAGAAAAATAAAATTTATCTTTTGCTGTTCACGGCGGCGCCCAAAACCGTGCGCCGCGTGCATGGATGGATACAGAAGTTAAAACGGAACTGATTTTTGTCTGAATGCGTTCTATTTTGCCGTCCGGCTGCTTTACGTCTGCAGAGCGAGCCGGGGCGCCTGTTTTACGGGTGGCGGCGACTTATCAAACGGGACAGGACGCCGAACGCAATGGCCACGGCAATACCGGAAAATACGATAAGCAGCGACAGCAGTACGATGCCGGGATGATTCATATTGAGAAACAGGAGAACAATGTTTCCGGCAAAGAAAAATGCGCTGTCGCCTGCGGCAAGAGCCGAAATTCCTTTTAAAAGCTTTGCGTCAGAATGCGAAAAGGCCTGATTTGTTCCGATATTTACCGCGGCCTTCCAGGCGAAAGCGAGGGCGATAAATACCGGAATGGCGGTCATCCACAGGAAAATAAGCCAGGGACGGTAACAATAATCATATACGCCGTTTTCGGCATAAGCGACTGCCTGCCCCAGCATGGGAATCACCAGAGCATAAAGAATCAGGACGCAAATACCGATGTCGGCAATGCTGAACTTCAGCCATCCTGACAGAGACGTTCGTTTCATAAGCAGATATTCCTCCTGTTCATTGATTTTCTATCAGGAGTATAGCATATCGGCTTCTGAAATACAATAAAAATTTATTGTTTTTCGATAAAATTATTTTCGCTCGTTACAGGATTCTATGGAGTCCAGGGAGCGAATTTCGCGGCTGCGGCACAGGATCAGGTTGATGATGATCCCGGACAGGCCTGCAAGAACAAAAATCAGTCCGATTCCTGAGCCGGCTCCATTTCCTACAACTTTGCCGCATATTGTCTGCAGGGTTCCGGGATGTTTCATGAACGGTTCCAAAACATAGTCTGCCAGGAACGCGCCCAGAAGATATCCCACAGGAGCCAGCATTTGTGTAATCATCCCCTGAATGGAAAACATTCTTCCCTGCATCTGCAGCGGAACCTTTTCCCGTAAGACAGCAGTCTGAAGGGTACTGTATATGGGAGAACCGAAGCATCCAAAGAAGGCCACAGCGCACCACTGCCAGATGTTTCTTCCCATCCCGAAAAACGTAATGCCAAACAGGCACAGAAAGCTGCCGAAAAACATGACGGGTATCTTTTTCTTTGGAGAAGTTTTGCGCATCAGCAGCAGGCTGGAGGCTACGCAGCCTGCCGCCATGAAAGCCGATACCATGCCGACAGTCATTTCGCTGTTTCCTGTTCTTGCCAGTAAAAGAGGGGAATACATGCTGTCGAAGGAGATTGCTCCGGTAAGCTCCAAAACGCTGTAACCGGCCAATAGTAAAAGAAGCGCGCGCTGCGTTTTTAAATATCGGACACCTTCCAGCATATCTTTTTTTAAAGTACGGAAGGAAGTTTTTTCTTCGGAAGAGACTGTTTCCGGAATTTGTACCCATAGCAGCAAGGTGATAAATGCAAACAAAAATGTGAATAAATCGATTGCCAGCACAAGACCCAGTCCGCCGATGCTCAAAACGGCGGCAGACAGTACCGGCTGGATCATGCCCGAAATCGATCCGACTGCGGATTGAAGGCCGCCGATTCGCACATAGTCCTCTTTGTCAATCAGCAGGGAAACGGCAGTCTGGGACGCCGGTCCCTGAAACGCATTCATAAATCCGTTCAGGATGTTGACGGCGCACAGGATCCATAGCTGCAGGTGATTCGTAAAAAAGCACAGCAAAATCGTGAGACTTCCGGCCGCCGCCAGGGTATCGCATACGAGCAGGACGGTTTTTTTGCCGGATTTGTCCGCAACCGCGCCGCCCGGCAGGCTCACGATCAAATAGGGAACCATGCTGCATATGGCGAGCAGGGAAGAGGCCATCACCTCGCCTTTTTGGGTATAGGCCCAGATGACCAGCGAAAATGCGGTCATGGCAGATCCGAATTGAGAAACGGTTTGTCCGATCAATAATAAATAGTAATTGTGAAGTCTTTTCTGTTTATTCATAAGCCGTAATTTGATAAGAATCCGGAAGCGGTGTCAATCAGTTCGTTTTTATAATCCTCCGGCCCGACTACGGTGACCTTATCTCCAAAGCTTAAAAGAAGGGCCTTCCATAATCTTTCCTTTGCGGGAACCTCTATCAGGATCTTTGATTTTCCTTCTCCGATGGCGGTGATGGGGCAATCCGGAAAATATTCTTTCACCAGTCCGGTTTCCGCATCGGAAAAATGTACCTCGATCGGAATGCAGGTTTTATAATATGCCTGCTCGGATTCCTTCATGAGCTGTTCCACATTGCCGTGCGGAATCTGCGATTTGCGTTCCAGTATTGTCAAATCCTGCATGCGGGCAACCTTGAAGGTACGATATTCCTTTGTTTTTGCAGAGTAAGCAAAAAGATACCAGGCATACCATTTATAGTGAATCGCCAGCGGTTCTGCCTCCTGACGGGACTGCTCGCCTCTGGCGTTGCGGTATGAAAATGAGATAAACTGCTTGGAACCAATGGCATTTTCCAGCATGCTGTTCATGTCCTGCACCTGCCGGTTTTCTTTTGTTACGCCAAAGTCCCAGAAGACCTTCTGGCCGCCTTCTTTTTCCACAATTGCATTATACTTCTCAATCAGGCTGTTTAAGGTATCGCTGGAATAGGAGGTTGCGAGACTTTCCAATGCTCTGATAATCATTTGCTGTTCATCGGCGCGGATATCTGCGTTTTTCATTTTGTAGGAAGGCAAAACAGAGTATCCGCCCTGTTTTCCGGCGGAAGCATACACGGGAATCCCGATTGCGGAGATGCTGGTCATATCCCGCTGTATCGTCCGGACGGAAACATGAAACCTTTCCGCCAGATAGCTGGCAGGAACATTATCGTGGTTGATTAAATAAATGATGATTTCAAGAATCCGGTCTGTTTTCATTGCATGATTCCTCAATTCAAAATTTCTTTTATCATACCATATTGTAGCGACAACTGTATGTCGTAAATAAATTATTTTAGCAGCTCTTTCAGCAAATTTCCCAGCCTGCGGATTCCTTCCCGGATGGTTTCACAGTCGGCATTGGTGTAGTTAAGACGCATTGTGTTGGCATTTTCGATCCCGATATAGAAAGGGTCGCCCGGAACGAATGCGACTTTTTTCTCCAAAGCTTTCGGAAACAGGGACATAGCGCTGATCCCCTCCGGAAGCGTTACCCACAAAAACATGCCGCCGTGCGGTTTCGTGTACTTTACTGCGGGCGGGAAATACCGGTCCATGGCATCCGTCATCGCCTGTGCCTGCTTTTGATACAGCGCCTTTATTTTGGCAATATGGAGATCCAGATCATTGTTTTTCAAATAATCCCAGATGACATATTGAGAGAAGATATTGGTGTGCAGGTCGCCGGCTTCTTTTGCAATCGACAGGTATTTCAGCAATTCGGTGTTTTCGGAAATGATAAATCCTGTCCGCATGCCCGGCGTTACCGTCTTTGAAAAAGTTCCGAGCAGGATACTGTTGGGAAGCTTTCCGGCCCCGATGTAGGGCTGATGTTCTCCATCAAAACATAATTCCCCATAAGGATCATCTTCTATGAAAACGACATCCCGGTCCTTCACAATTTCATAGATGCGTTTTCTGTTTTCGGCGGAATAAGTGAGACCGGTCGGATTCTGAAAATTGGGAATTGCGTAAATGAATTTCACGGGATTCTGCAATGCCCTCTCAAGCTGTTGCGGATTCATGCCGTCCTGCGTCAGTTCGATTGGATAAAAGACAGGCTGCTGCAGGGAAAAAGCCTGTATTGCGGCGAGGTAGGTAGGTTTTTCCACAATTACGCCGTCTCCCTTGTCGAGCAGGACTTTGCCGACGAGGTCGAGAGCCTGCTGAGAACCGGTCGTAATGATGACATTGTCTGCTGTAAGAGGAAGATCAAAAAGCCGATTGTATCTGTCCGCGATATATTGTCTGAGCTGCGGCAGGCCTGCTGTAACCGAGTATTGAAATACATTGCTTCCGTAAGTCCTCACGACGCGTTCCACAGATTGTAAAAGTTCCTCCTGCGGGAAAGAAACCGGATTTGGAAGCCCGCCCGCGAAGGAGATAACGTCCGGATCGGAAGCGGCTTTTAAAATTCCTCTGACGAAGGACGGCGGAGTCGCTTTTATGCCCTCGGATAATAAATTCTCTGTATTCATCATGTATACCTCCATTCTGATTGTTGCTTATTGTAATCTTGAACCGGAAAGGAAACAATGATAAAATTGTATGACATACAATTTTGAATATTAATGACATACAATCTGGAGAAAAAGACAAGGAAGGATATTATGCCGGTAAATTCATTTGACAATTATCCAATGAACTGGAAGCCTGATTTGAGTAAAACGTCAGGGCCCAAATACATGGCGTTGGCAAAGCTTCTGGAAGAAGATATCAGGTGCGGAAAACTAAAAGCGGGTACAAAGCTGCCGCCTCAGCGGGAACTTGCGGATTTTCTGGATTTGAATCTGAGCACGATATCCAAAGTGTATAAATTATGTGAGCAGAAAGGCTTGCTTTCCGCGGCCGTTGGCAACGGCACTTATGTCTCCAGCGACGCCGCCGCTGAACATGTGCTGCTTTGTCAGAAAGAGAATTCACATATGATTGAGATGGGCGCGATTGTTCCCTTTGTGACAGGCAATTTAAAGGTGAAGCAATACACGGAAAATCTGCTGAAAAAACCGGATGCTTTACAGTTATTTTCCTACGGAGCGCCGGAAGGTACGAAGCGGCAGCGCCAGGCAGGGGTCGTATGGATGCAAAAATCAGGATTTTGTACGGATGCTGCTCATATTGTTCCGGCCGCCGGAGGACAAAACGCGCTTATGGCCGCTTTGGGAGCGCTTTTTGAAATCGGCGATAAAATCGGAACAGAGCCCATGACTTATCCCGGCGTAAAAACGGCGGCAAAGCTGCTCGGCATCCATTTACTTCCTGTCCAATGCGACCGCAACGAAATCACAGAGGCCGGAATTCGTTATGCGCTGCAGAATGAAAATATAAAAGGCCTGTATGTCATTCCCGATTATCAGAATCCTACGGCGCATATCATGTCCCTGGAAACGAGAAAGATGATTGCGGATGTGGCCAGAGAGAAAAATCTGCTTGTCATAGAGGACGGCATCAACAATCTTCTGGAAGAAAATCCGATGCCTCCCATCGCCGCCTTCGCGCCGCAGAAGGTGGTTTACATATCCAGCCTCTCCAAAACCATTTCTCCGGGACTTCGGACCGCCTTTATTCATGTTCCCGATCCGTACCATGAAAAACTGGTGACGGCTCTGTATTCTATGAATATTTCTATTTCACCGCTGCTTGCAACGGTATCTGCAGCTTTGATTGAGGACGGAACCGCTGATGAAATCATTGCGGAACGCCAAAAGGGTATCAAAGAGCGGAATCTTATCATTAACGAAGCGCTGGACGGATTTGTGACGCCAGGCGGGCTTACTGCGCCGCTCCGGTATATACAGTTGCCGGAATATTTCACGGGAAAAAGCTTTGAAATTTGTGCAAGACAGGCGGGAGTGGAGGTTTATGGAGCGGAGCGCTTTTCCGTGGGGAACAGGCCGCCTCAAAAAGCGGTCAGAATTTCCGTAACAACGCCGCCCACGATAGAAGAACTGGCGGAAGGCGCAAGACGGCTGGGAGAATTGCTTCGGCAGTAGAGTTGGTAATTGCCAATGAAAAAGAATGATCGAAAAGGGAAAAAGGAGGAAGCGTATCATGAATTTAAGCATCAGGAAAATGTCGCCTGAACTTGCGGATGATTATTTTGATTTTTTTGATAACCGGGCGTTTTCGGATAATTCGCCCTATTATCCCTGCTACTGCAATGCGTTTCAGATGACGGAGCAGCAGATAAAAGAAGAGTTTTTTGAACAGGCGAAGATCATCGGCGGCGGAAAAGAAGGACAGAGAATTGCGATTCGCAGGTCTGCCAAACGAATGGTGGAACAGGGAATCATTCAGGGATATCTGGCCTATGACGATGGAATTTCCGTAGGCTGGTGCAATGCAAATGACAAAAAACGCTATATGCGGGTGGGGGAATTCAGTCTGGATGCCGTCCCTGCAAAAGAAGAGTTTTCTGCTTCAGATGACGGAACGAAGAAAATCAAATCGATCGTCTGTTTTGAAATTGCGCCTTCTCATCGCGGAAGGGGAATTGCGGCAGCCCTGCTGAAACGGGTGTGCGAGGATGCGAAAGCGGAAGGCTATGATAAGGTGGAAGTTTATCCGGTCATGCGGGATACCTATGAAACGCTGGATTTTACCGGGCCGGTACATCTGTATGAAAAAGCTGGATTTATCCGTGTGGCGCAGCAAGGGAAAAAGCTGATTATGCAAAAGGATCTGATGAGGGAGGTTTAAGTTTATGAGTAATTTTAATTTGGACCGTTTTGTGGAAGCGCAAAAATCGGATTATTCTGCGGCGTTGCAGGAAATCAGAAACGGAAGGAAGCGCACACATTGGATCTGGTATATTTTTCCGCAGATTGCAGGATTGGGGCAAAGTTCCATATCAAAATATTATGCGATAAGCGGTTTGGAGGAAGCGCGGGCATATCTGGAAGTCCCTTCTTTAAGGGCCAATTTATTAGAGATATCAAATGCTCTTCTTGCCCTGAAAGCTGATGATCCGGGAGCGGTGATGGGATGCCCTGACGATATGAAACTGAAATCTTCGATGACTCTGTTTGCGGAAGCAGATCCGGAATGTGAAGTGTTTAAAAAAGTTCTGGATAAGTTTTTTCATGGGGAAAAGGACGGAAGAACAATAGAAATTTTGCGGAACTAGAGTGACACAAGTGCGGAGAAGTCCGTTCTGATTTTGAAATTTTACCTGCCATATTTTCCTTCTGGGGAATGAAAATTGGGCGGGAAGTGCGTATGGACCGGGCAAAAGAAGAAAACTCTTATAAAGAACAAAAACAGATGCATGATTGGCGGGGACACATATGGGCAAGAATGAAAAGTGGCTTCAGTGGGCAGTGGAATTACAGAGCCTTGCACAGGCCGGATTATTTTATGGGAAAGATAAATTTGATCTGGAAAGATACGAACGAATCCGGGAAATTTCTGCGGAAATGATCCAATATAAAACGGACATACCGCTGGAAAAAGTAAAGGATCTTTTCTGCTGTGAAACCGGTTATCAAACCCCGAAACTGGATACGAGAGCCGCGATTTTCAAAGATGAAAAAATACTGCTGGTAAAAGAGAATGATGGAACATGGTCTTTGCCCGGCGGATGGGTGGATGTCGATGTTTCCGTAAAAGAAAACGCGATTAAAGAAGTAAAAGAAGAGGCCGGGCTGGATGTGACCGCGGATCTGGTGATTGCCGTTCAGGACAGAGACAAACACAATTGGCCCGCATACGCATATAAAATATGTAAAGTGTTCATTTTGTGTTCCGTTATCGGAGGCAGCTTTGAGGAAAACCCGGAAACTGTGGATTGCGGTTATTTCGGACTGGAAGAGTTGCCTGAGAATCTGGCGGTGGAGAAAAACACTTACGAGCAGATAAAAATGTGTTTTGACGCCCTGCGCGCAGAACACTGGATTACACAATTCGATTAGAATACAAAATCACAGAAAAGAAATTATAAAAACAGGAAGCAGAAATAAAGAGGCACGCTGTCGGTATAACAGAGCGCCTCTTTTCGCCATAACGATTTTGCAGGTAATTATTTGATCGGTTTTGCGCCCGCCTTTTCCTGAAGTTTTTCCACGTTGCGCTTGAGCCATCCCTTTTTCTTTGCGTTCTGGGGCGGCGTCAGGCTGCCGCGGATTCCTTTGACGTTTGTCAGATAGATGCCGCTGATCGTTGCTTTCACTTCCTTTTTCACCGGAACCAGATCAAAAATTTTCTCGTCGGAAACGAGCGTTACAATCTGCGGACCAATCTTCGCTTTCACGATCGGAAGCTTGGAACCGCGCATCAGTTTCGGCGTGTTGTCCAGCACTGCCTGAGGCAATCCGGCGTCTTTGAGTTTCATCCTTTTTTTATCGATAACCAGCATCGTTACATTCTGCTTATAAGCTTCGATCTGCTGCTGCTGTTCTGCCTGTTTCTTCTCCGCCTTCTTACCGAGGAAATAGAGGACGACGACGGCGACGATTAACACGGCCAGAATAATAAGTAATACCCAAGTCCAGGTAGGCATAATGTGGGTTCCTCCTTAAATGTGTCAGATGCTGCAAACGCCAGCGCCATACCGGCCAACAGGCTTACAGCTCACAAAATATCTTAGCAGAATTTCACGTTTTAGACAAGGAGTTTTCTTGAAGTTTGAAAGGGAATGATATATAATGTCCGGAAAGGGCAGAGCCAAATGGTGAAAAGAACAGAGACCAAGCTTGCTTGAGGATCTGTTCTTCTCACCATTTGGCGAGCGAAGCGAGCGTGGGAAAGCGCTAGCTTTACCACGCTCTGCCCGTCGGGCGGGAAGAAAAGACCAGAAACCAAGCTTGCTTGAGGATCTGTTCTTCTCACCATTTGGCGAGCGAAGCGAGCGTGGGAAAGCGCTAGCTTTACCACGCTCTGCCCGCAGGGCGGGAAGAAGTGCGTTGGAAAGGAGTGCGGAATGCTTGAAATCTTAAACATCTGCTGGGAATATATCGGCCAGGCGTTTTCCTTTCTCGGCAGGCATATGCTCGTGTGGAACTTCCTCTTTTCCGTAATCATTGTTTTTTTTCAGCGCAAGGAGCCGAAGTCCGCGTGGGCGTGGCTGTTAGTTATCAATGCGCTGCCGGGCATCGGGTTTTTGCTGTATCTGCTTGCCGGGACGGATATGCACAAGCGCAAGATGTTCAAGATCAAAGGAATTGAGGAACAGGTTAACGAAGCCGTGCGCAAGCAGGAATACAGCGTGCGAAGCAGAGAACTGGAGGAGGCGAATCCGCAACTGCAGGGATTTTCCGATCTGGTATATTTTAATCTGAAGAGTTCCGGAGCGATGCTGACGGAAGATAATGAGGTGCGGATTTTTACGGACGGAAATGAAAAGTTCGACGCGCTGATTGAGGATATCCGCCATGCGCAGAAATATATCTTTTTACAATATTATATTATCAAAAATGACGTTTTATTTAACCGCATTCGGGAAGTCCTGGTTGAAAAGGCGGCGGAAGGCGTGGAAGTGCGCGTGATCTTTGACGCCATGGGGTGCCGGAGTGTGCAGAAGAAATTCTGGAAGGAATTGAAAAAGCAGGGGATCCACATCGCGGAGTTTTTTCCCGCATTGTTCGGCAGACTGCATTTACGCGTTAATTACCGCAATCACAGAAAAATCGTGATTATCGATGGAAAAATCGGATATGTGGGCGGTTTTAATATCGGAAAAGAATATATCGGTCTGGATCCCAAATTCGGACACTGGAGAGACACCCACCTGCGCATCTGCGGCAGCGCGGTGACGGCGCTTCTGGTACGCTACATTCAGGACTGGGATTATGCGGCAAAGGAAAATTTGTTCACGAATCCGGAATATATTGTTTATCCGGATGAAAAGTGCGGCGATATCAAAATGCAGATCATTTCCAGCGGTCCGGATTCCGTTTCCCAGAATATCCGCGATAACTATCTGCGCCTGATTCACAAGGCAAAAAGGAGCATTTATATTCAGACTCCTTACTTTATACCGGATGAAGCGATTCAGACGGCGCTGTTGGTAGCGGTCTATTCAGGCGTGGAAGTGAATGTGATGATTCCCTGCAAGCCGGATCATCCCTTTGTATACTGGGCAACGATGTCATATATCGGGGAACTGATTATGGCGGGTGCAAACTGTTATACTTATAATAACGGGTTTCTGCACGCAAAAGGGGTATCAATAGATGGAGAAGCATGTTGCTACGGAACGGCTAACATGGATATCCGCAGCTTTTCCCTGAATTTTGAAGTGAACGCCATGATTTATGACGAGAAAACCGCACAGGAGATGGAGCGGATTTTCCGGGAAGATCTGAAGCTTTGCACGCGGATCTCGCAGGATATGTATAAGGGAAGATCGCTGTGGCTCCGGTTTAAAGAACAGGTGTGCCGTCTGCTTTCACCGGTATTGTAAGGCGGGGGATTTTGTGTTAGAATGATGGATATTCGGCCATGATAAAACAGTGGGAAATTGTTTTTGTATGAAACTAAGAAAGATTTCCAAAAAGCGATGAGGAGAGTTATGATGAAAAAGATTGGAATTACGGCAGTTTTGGCTGCGCTTCTGACCATGATGCTGACAGGCTGCGGAAGCAATGCGGAGACGCAGAAAAGTACAGCGCCTGAGACAGAGGAGAGCAGTGAGGCTGTGGAAACGGAAACCGAAGCGGAAAAAGTATACGCAGATGAAGCTTATCTGGATTATCTGGATGTGGATGACTATGTGCAGTTGGGCGACTACATCGGCGTGGAAGTGACGCTGGAAGCGCCCTATGTGAGCGCCGCACAGGTGGAAAGCTATATTCAGAGCGTACTGAATAGTTATCCCGAGAGACAGGAAGTCACAGACCGTACGGCGCAGAACGGAGATACAACGGATATTAATTTTGTGGGTAAAATCGACGGTGTGGCTTTTGACGGCGGCACGGCGGATAATTATGAACTGACGCTCGGCTCCAATTCGTTTATCAGCGGCTTTGAAGACGGTATTGTCGGCATGCAGATCGGAGAGACAAAAGAACTGAATCTGACATTTCCGGATCCCTATAAAAATAATCCGGATCTTGCAGGATCGCCGGTTGTGTTCACGGTTACGCTGAACAAGATTTACGAAAATGTTACGCCGGAGTTGGACGATGCATTTGTGGCAGATCTGGGAATTGAAGACGTTACAACGGTGGATGAATACAGGCAATATGTGCATGATGGATTGCTGGAAAGCGCGCAGGCCCAGTATGATTTGGAACTGGAAAGCGCCGTGCTGAGGGCAGTTTACGAAAATACTACCGTGAAAGCTGCGCCGGAAGCGATGGCGGAGCGTTATTATGACAGGCTGGTTTCCAACATGACATATCAGGCGGCAGCGTACGGCCTGGATCTGGAAAGCATGATGATGTATTTTTACGGTATGGAACCGGAGCAGTATGAAACGGATATGAAGGCGTCTGCACAGGAGGCGGCGGAGCAGATTCTGATGATGCAGGCGATCGCGGAACTGGAAGGATTGACCGTATCCGATGAAGAGATAGAAGCGGATCTGGAGAGCCGGGCGTCTGAGTATGGCTATGAATCCGCGGACGCTTATAAGGAAGCGTTGGGCGATGAAGTGAAGGGCTACCGGGAATTTATGATGAGTGAGAGGGTGACCGCTTATCTGATTGAGAATGCGAAAATCACGCAGACGACGCCCGAAACAGAAGATGCGGCGGAAACTACAGAGGAAGCGGAAACGGCAGAAGAAGAATCCGAGACAGAAACTTCTGCAGAAGAAGAGTAAAATGAAGCAGACGCCGTGCGGCGATTAGAAAGGAGTGCGTTCAGCCATGGAACTGACGAATGTAAAACAGTTATTCAGAGAGAAAGAGCAGTATATCAACCGGAAGGTGACAGTAGGCGGCTGGGTCAGAAGCAACCGCGATTCCAAGAATTTCGGGTTCCTGGTAGTCAATGACGGAACTTTTTTTGAACCGCTTCAGGTCGTTTATGCGGCGGACAAACTGAGCAATTACGCGGATGTTGCGAAGATCGGCGTGGGAGCGGCGGTGATTGTGAGCGGCACGATCGTGGAGACGCCGGGAGCAAAGCAGCCTTTGGAGATGCAGGCGGACGAAGTGCTTTTGGAGGGCGCTTCCGGACCGGACTATCCGCTTCAGAAAAAACGGCACAGCTTTGAGTATCTGCGCACGATTTCTCATTTGAGACCGAGAACGAATACGTTTCAGGCGGTGTTCCGCGTGCGTTCCCTGATCGCGTATGCGATTCATCAGTTTTTCCAGGAGAGAGGCTTTGTTTATGTGCATACGCCGCTGATCACCGGAAGCGACTGCGAAGGTGCCGGAGAGATGTTCCAGGTGACGACGATGGATCTGAACAACATTCCGAAAAATGAGGACGGCAGCGTGGACTTCTCCCAGGATTTCTTCTGTAAGCCCACCAACCTGACCGTCAGCGGCCAGTTAAACGGCGAGACTTTCGCCATGGCGTTTAAAAATATTTATACTTTCGGACCCACTTTCCGTGCGGAAAATTCCAACACCACCCGTCATGCGGCGGAATTCTGGATGATCGAGCCGGAAATCGCATTTGCGGATCTGAAGGACGACATGATCCTGGCGGAGTCCATGCTGAAATATATCATCCGTTATGTGCTGGAGAATGCGCCGGAAGAAATGGCTTTCTTCAACAATTTTGTGGATAAGGGACTGCTGGAACGTCTGGATCATGTGTTAAACTCCGATTTCGGACATGTGACCTATACGGAAGCAATCAAGATTCTGGAACAGCATAATGATGAATTTGATTATAAAGTATACTGGGGCTGCGACCTGCAGACAGAGCATGAACGTTATCTGACAGAAAAGGAATTTAAGCGTCCGGTATTCGTAACCGACTATCCCAAGGAGATCAAGGCGTTTTATATGAAACTCAACGAGGATGGGAAAACCGTGGCCGCTATGGATTGCCTGGTTCCCGGCATCGGTGAGATTATCGGCGGAAGTCAGAGAGAGAATTGCCTGGAACTTCTGGAAAAGAGAATGGACGAACTGGGACTGAATAAAGAAGATTATGGGTTCTATCTGGATTTGAGGAAATATGGATCTGCAAGACATGCGGGATTCGGTCTGGGATTTGAGAGATGCGTTATGTATTTGACCGGAATGGGCAATATCCGCGATGTGCTTCCGTTTCCCAGAACTGTGAAAAACTGCGAACTGTAAGGGATGACTGACAGCGCAGAGTTATGGAAAATCTGCAGTTGTCTTTGCCCGGCTGCGGCCGGTGCATATGCAGGAAATAAAAAAATTTCGGCAGGATGGACTTTTTGGGTTTATCCTGCCGCTTTTTTATTGTATACTAAGACTGAAGGATTTGTCACACCGGATAAAGAGGGAATGAAATGCGAAGGAAATTAGCAGGCCTGGCGGCCTTTTTTATGGCCTTTTTCATAGCGATACCGTCTGTGCCCGTATATGCGGAACGGACGCGGGAAGAGGTACAGCAGGAACAGGAACAGAAGAAGCAGGAGCAGCAAAACACGCAAAGTCAGTATAAAGCGACCCAGGGAATGCTGGACGATCTGCAGGAGGAACAGGATGTGCTGCAGGAGGAAATCGACCAACTGGATGCAGAACTGGTGGAAGTGATTGCCAGCGTTGCCCTGATGGAGGAGCAGATTGCCCAGACACAGGAGCAGATCGTGAAAGCCCAGGAGGATTATGATGCGGCTAAGGCCCAAGAAGAAGCGCAATATCAGGCAATGAAACGCAGAATCAAGTATCTGTATGAAAAAGGGGAAACGACCTACATGGAATTGCTGATGCATGCTTCCGACTGGAGTTCCATGCTGAATCAGGCCGCCTATGTGGAAAAGCTATATGAATATGATAAAAAGATGCTGAATCAATATATTGCCATCAAAGAAGAGGTGGAAGTGAAGAAAGGAGAACTGGAAGACAAAAAGAGCGAACTGGAAGCGCAGAAATACGAGATGGAAGAGGAAAAGGCTTATATGGAAGAAGCCATGGAGAAGAAGAAAGCCATCTCCGCCGATTATGATGCGCAGATCGCCAAAGTAAAGCAGGAAGCCGCTGCCTACAAGGCAAAGATCAAGCAGCAGAATGCGGAACTGCAGGCGCTCCAGGAAGAGGAGAATGCGATCATAAAAGCGGAAGAAGAACGGCGCAGAAAAGAGGAAGAAGCGCGTAAAGCAGCAGAGGAAAAGAACAATGCGGAGAACAATTCTTCTTCCAACAGCAGTTCTGCCTCCGGCAGCAGTTCCACCAGTTCTTCAGGAGGGTTGAAAACGGTTCCGCCGGCGACCGGATCCAGCGGGGCGGACATTGCGCAGTATGCCTGTCAGTTTGTGGGAAATCCCTATGTGGCGGGGGGAACGAGCCTGACAAACGGCGCCGATTGTTCCGGATTTGTCATGGCGGTATATAAACAATTTGGCTATAATCTTCCCCGAAATTCCACAGCGCAGCGCAGCGCCGGAAGGGAAGTCTCCTATGCGGATGCCCAGCCGGGCGATATCATCTGTTATGCGGGACATGTGGCAATCTATTTAGGCGGAGGCCGGATTGTTCATGCCAGCACGGAGCGGACCGGCATTAAATATGGCTATGCCAATTACAAGCCCATCATTACAGTAAGAAGGATCGTGGGATGATGAATTGCGCCCCGGCCGGTTTTGCGTTGCGTTTGCCCCGGCCTGTGCGGAGCCCTTCCGGCTCTCGCTGCCGGCCTGCCCTCCACTTTCAGCCGCACAGGTATTTTTGCCATTCCGATATCCAAAACGGGAAATTCCAGCCAAAGTGCCATCCCGTTCCAAACTGTTATCCAATGCGTAAACTCACGCCAAACAGACGGGGCAGTCGTTTTAACGAAGGAAAAATCGTGGAGCGACTGCCCCGTCTATTTGGCGCTCAGACAGTACGCATCGGATAACAGGAACGGTCTGCCGCTTTGGGGAATTTCACCGTTTGGATATGAGTCATGGCTGCAAATATCTGTGCGACCGAAAGCGGAGGGCAGGCCGGCAGTGAGAGCCGGAAGGGCTCCGCACAGGCCGGGGCAAACGCGGCGTAAGACCTGCCGGGGATTGTTTTTCTCCTGACTATTAGTTTCCGGTTATTTCCTTTCGGCGGGCGAGAACTTCGCAGTTTGTACGCCATTCGCCGTCCGGCAGGTGGATTTATATTTGGTTTTGTGTTATACTTTTCCGGATATATCAGGATGAAAAGAGGAGCGGCGATGAGAAGTCTGATCAGACTGCAGGACTACAGTAAGGCGGATATCAATCATATTTTTCAAATTGCGGATGAGTTACAGAAGGGAAAATATGCGGATTTCTTAAAAGGAAAAACGATTGTCATGTTTTTTCCGAATTCCAGTATACGAACGAGAGTTACCTTTGAAAAAGGAATTTATTCGCTGGGCGGGCAGACCATTTTGTTCCCGCCGGAGACTTTGGAGAAAAAAGAAGATATCCGCGATGTGATCGGGTATTTGAATCAGTGGGCAGATGCGGTGGTAATCAGATACGGGGACATCGGGATGCTGGATATGGTGCGGCAATTTTCAAAAGTACCTGTCATCAATGCGATGACAGATGTCAATCATCCCTGTGAAATGCTTTCCGATCTTTACGCTTTGTCTAAAATAAGGCATGATTATCGGAAAGACCATTATTTGTTTTGCGGCAGGAAAGGCAATATCGGCCTTGCATGGAAGGAAGCTGCGGAAGTGATGGACCTGGATTTTGCACAGTGTTGTCCAAAAGGCTATGAAATGGAAGGCGCAGCCGTCTTCCATCATCTGGAACAGGCTATAAAGGGAAAAGACGTGATATGTACGGATTCGCTGCCGAAGGAACTTGTGAAGGAATTTGACCCCTACTGCATTACAAAAGAAGTGATGCGGCTTGCAAATGAGGGCGCTGTTCTGAATCCGTGCCCGCCTTTTTACAGAGGAGAAGAAGTGTCTGCCGGGGTGATTGACAGTCCTTATTTTGTCGGTTATGGCTTTAAGAAATGTCTGCTGGAAATACAGCAGGCGATTCTGATTTACAGTTTGACGGATGGAAATAATTAGTTTTGACTAACTTTTTTGTATTTTGCTTGCATAATGCAGGAGAGAAGAATTATAATCAGGCAGGGGGCAATGATGCTTTGCTGCCTGTATTTCATTCATGACGGAGAATTTATGAATTTATTATCCATAGAACATCTTACAAAATCCTACACGGAGCGCATGCTTTTTGCGGATGCGGAGTTTTATCTGCAGGAAGGGGAAAAAGTCGGCATTATCGGCATTAACGGCGCAGGGAAGTCCACTCTGCTGAAGATTATGGCGGGGCAGGAGGAGCCGGACGACGGTACGGTGGTGACCGCAAATCATGCGGTGATCGCTTATTTGCCGCAGCATCCGGTCTTTGCGGCGGAACTTTCCGCGCTGGAATGCGTGCTGGCCGGTCATGATGCGGGGCAGGAGGATATGACCGATCTGGAAACCCGGGCGAAAACTATGATGACGAAGCTGGGTATCACAAATTTTGAACAGAAGGCAGAAGAACTTTCCGGCGGGCAGAGAAAGCGGCTGGCGCTGGTGAGCGTTCTTTTAAAAGAGGCGGATATTCTGATTCTGGACGAGCCGACCAACCATCTCGATAATGAAATGGCGGATTGGCTGGAAGAACAGTTGAAGGGCATGCGGAAAGCGCTGGTGATGGTCACCCACGACAGATATTTTCTGGACAGCGTGTGCGGCAGGATCGCGGAGGTGGATCAAGGAAAGATCTATTCTTACCAGGCAAATTATTCCGGCTTTCTGGAACTGAAAGCGCAGAGGGCGGACATGTTGCTGGCCAAAGAACGCAAACGGCAGAGCATTTTGCGGACGGAACTTGCGTGGGTGCAGCGCGGGGCGCGGGCGCGTTCTACAAAGCAGAAGGCCCGTCTGGAACGTTATGAGGAATTGAAGAACCGGCAGGCGCCTGTCGCGGACGGCAGGGTGGAACTGGGCAGCGTTTCCAGCCGTCTGGGCAGAACGACGGTGGAAGTCTCTCATCTGGAAAAAGCTTACGGAGACCGGAAGCTGATTTCCGATTTCTCCTATATCTTTTTAAAAAACGACCGCGTCGGTTTTATCGGACAAAACGGCTGCGGCAAGACGACCCTGATGAAACTTCTGACCGGGCAGCTTGCGCCGGATGCGGGTGAGATTATAGTCGGGCAGACGGTAAAAATCGGTTACTATGCGCAGGAAGTGACACAGATGGACCCGAAGCAGCGGGTGATCGATTATATCCGGGATGTGGCGGAATATGTGCAGACGGCGGAGGGCAGCGTTTCGGCGTCGCAGATGCTGGAACGGTTTCTGTTTGAGGGCAGCGCGCAGTACAGTCAGATCGGCAGGCTTTCCGGCGGGGAAAAGCGCCGCCTGAATCTGCTCCGGGTTCTGATGGGAGCGCCGAATGTTTTTATTCTGGACGAGCCGACAAATGACCTGGATATTATCACTTTGACGGTGCTGGAAGATTATCTGGACCATTTTGAAGGCATTGTGATTATCGTATCCCATGACCGGTATTTTCTGGACCGGTGCGTGCAGCGGATTTTCGCCTTTGAAGGGGACGGACGTCTGCGTCAGTATGAAGGCGGTTACAGCGACTATGCGCTCAGAAAAAGCATGGAAGCGGAAGAAAAGGAACAGCAGTCCGGCGTAAATGTCCGCGTCGCCGCAGACGACGGGAAAGGCGCAGAGAAGAAAGCGGATTGGAAAAAGCCGCCCCGCAGGCTGAAATTCACCTATATGGAGCAAAAGGAATACGAAACGATAGAAGGCGATATCGCTGCGTTGGAAGAAAAAATTTCCGGGCTGGAAGCAGAAATTCTGGAAGCGGCTACGGATTTTGTGAAGCTGAACCGTTTAACAGAGGAGAAAGAAGAGGCGTCGGCGCTGCTGGAAGAAAAGATGGACCGCTGGATGTTTCTGGAGGATAAAGCGGCGCGGATTGCAGCCGGAGAGTACGAACAGGAGACATAAGGGACGCGGCGGCCGCCGAATGTCCTGTCACATAGATTACATCTGTCTGGAGGAGATCAGAAATGCATAAAAAATTAGAACGAAACGATCCATGCTGGTGCGGCAGCGGGAAGAAATATAAAGCCTGCCATATGCGCATGGACGAAAAAATCAGAAGCTTTGCGCTGGAAGGACATATCGTGCCCGATCACAGCATGATTAAAACGAAGGAACAAATCGACGGAATCCGGGAAAGCGGAAAAATCAATATAGCGGTTCTGGATTATGTGGCGGAGCATATCCGTCCCGGCATGAGCACCGCGGAAATCGACCGGCTTGTGGAAGAAAAGACCAGAGCCTGCGATGCGGTCCCTGCGCCGCTTGGCTATGAAGGCTTCCCCAAAAGCGTGTGCACGTCCATCAACGATCAGGTATGTCACGGAATTCCGTCCGAAGACGTTATTTTGCAGGAAGGGGATATCGTGAACGTGGATGTTTCCACCATATATAAAGGATATTTTTCCGATTCTTCCCGCATGTTTATCATCGATTCCACAACGCCGGAGCGGGAAAAACTGGTCCGTGTGGCGAAGGAATGTATGGAAGCGGGGATCCGGGAAGTAAAGCCCTGGCAGTTTCTGGGAGATATGGCGGATGCGGTGAACAGCCATGCGAAGGAAAACGGCTACAGCGTCGTGGTGGATATCGGAGGCCATGGCGTCGGCCTGGAATTTCACGAGGACCCGTTTGTGAGTTATGTGGCGCCGAAGGGAACGGAAATGCTCATGGTGCCCGGCATGGTGTTTACGATCGAGCCGATGGTGAACGCCGGAAGCGCGGACGTTTATGTGGATGAAAGCGACGACTGGACGATTTATACGGAGGACGGGCAGCCCTCCGCGCAGTGGGAAGTGACCGTTGCCGTGACGGAAGATGGTTATGAAATACTGGCGTATTAAATGGATGCGCCCTCTTGTACACGGAGGGCAATATCGGTGTATAAAGGAACAGGGATACTGCGGACATTATGTCGCAGTATCCCTGTTGTCATGAACGGAAGCGGGCAAAACCGCTTCCTTCAGTTTCCGGTTCAGGCGGCGGACGACGTCCGGGTCCAGCTTGCAGATTTTACGGTCATAAGTGTAAATGCCGTTTGTTTCTTCTTCTATGTCGGATAGCTGCGTATAAATTGTCGCGCTTATTCCCTGCTCAACGGCAGGCAGAACGGTTTTTTCAATCAGTTCCTGATAGGCGTCGGTAAGGGGACCGACGGCGTTGAACTTTTTGTAGCCATATACTTTGCTGCAGGCCGAATGCTCCGGAATGGAACAGGAGTAGCCGCCAAATTCCGTCAGAGCCAGGGCGCGGCGGCTTTCCGCTTTGAATTTCAGGGTGAAAAAATAATAGTGCAGGCTTACGATATCGCCGCCCTTTTGATCGAACCAGCCGCTGGCATGGTCCACCAGACGGGTAGCGTCCAGTTCCCTGATGCGTTCGGCTGTCTGAGCGGCGTCAAATTGTCCCCAGCCCTCATTGAAGGGCACCCATACGACAATACAGGGATGGTTATACAGGAAAGCGATGGTTTCTTCCATTTCCTGTAAAAATTCCCGGCACCCTTCTTCGTCCCGGCGGGACAGCAGTTTTCTGTGTTTTTTTTGGTCGCTGTAAGAAATGCGGCGCCAGTTCATAAGCGTTGCCAGATAGGTGACAAACCAGGAGTGATAAGGGGTCCCGCCGTTTACCATATCCTGCCATACCAGCATCCCCAGACGGTCGCAGTGATAATAGAAACGTTCCGGTTCAATTTTGGCGTGTTTACGCAGCATGTTAAAGCCAAGTTCCTTCATACGGGTAATATCGGCGATGAATGCGGCGTCGGAAGGCGCGGTATAGAGTCCCTCCGGCCAATAGCCCTGGTCCAGCACGCCGGCCTGAAAATAGGGACGGTTGTTTAGGAAAAAACGCCGTTTTCCCGACGCGTCGGTCTGGATATCGCATTTGCGCATGGCAAAGTAACTGGAAACCCGGTCCTGTCCTGCCCGCAGCTTCACCTGATAAAGAAAAGGATCTTCCGGGCTCCATGGATGAAAGCCGGGCAGTTCCACCATAAATTCTTCATTGGTTGCGGCCGAAAGCGTAATCGGCTCTGCGCCGTCTCCGGTAATGGTACAGGTCAGTTCGCTTTCCCGGGCCGTGACAACCTTTACGTGAAGACTGCTGTTATCAAAGTCAGGGAAATAGAAAATGCCTTCTATATAGTTATCGGGCACCACTTCCGCCCATACTGTCTGCCAGAGTCCGCTTTGCGCCGTGTAAAACATACCGCCGGGATGCAGGGACTGTTTTCCTCTGCTGTGCCAGGAGGTGTCGCTGACGTCCCTGATTTTTACAAGCAGTTCATTGTCGCCGCTGAATACAAAGTCCGTGATATCCAGCGTAAAAGGAAGATAGCCGCCGCTGTGGGAACCGGCCTCTGTGCGATTGATGTAAACCTGCGCATATTGGTCCGCAGCGCCGAAATGAAGGAGAAGACGCTTGCCGGGCTGGGGACGGACAACGGACAGAGGCCGCATGTACCAGAGCGTCTCATCCGGCTGTAACTGCCGCATGACGCCGGACAGAGCGCTTTCGGGAGAAAACGGGACAAGAATCTGTCCGTCATATTGCTGCGGAAAGGAATCCTCTTTTGTGAACGTATAATGCCAGAGCCCGTTTAAATTCAAATAAGAGGTGCGGACCATGGACGGCCGGGGATATTCTGAGAGGATCGTGTGATCTGAAAGACCGGCTGAAAATTCTGTTTTTAACTGCTGCATAGTTTCCCTCCCGCTATTGTTTGTACTCAAAGGATACGCTGCGAGAAACCTGTTTTTGTACGCTTTGAATACGCTTTTCCGATAAGAAAAGTATAAAGGAAATGGAAAAAATTTACAAGAACCCAGCATTCCCAGGGAAAGAAAAATATTTATTATAACCAAAATGACCACTTGTTGTCAATCAATTTGTAGTTGAATGACAGGCGGTCTTTTTTGTATTATGATTGCTTTATCAAACAGGAAAACGGAGGCAGGCACATGGAAGAAAATCAAATAACAGTGGTGCAGGCGCTGGATGAACGTGACTTGCTGGTGAAGAAGATCATGAGCCGGACACAGAAAGCGCAGTTTGTGGATCTGATCAGGCCGAAGGCATCCGTCACATGGGAGCGGAGGCTGACAAGAACCGCCTTTACGGCGGAAGCGCAGAGCGCGCTGCAGCAAATACAGGATCTGATTGCCCGTTATGACAGGTTGAGCGCGGCAATCACCGTGTCAAATGCGACTACATATCTGGAGACATCCCGGGGCAGGATGTCCGTATCCTGTGCAATTGCACTCCGGAATCGTCTGCGCGGCGGAGGGCCTTATGGAGAATTGACAGACTTTGAAGGCCGTCTGGTGAAGAAGATGGAGACCAGCTACCGGGAGGAACAGGAACTGCAGCGCAGAAAGAATGAGGCGGCGCGACGGGAAGCCGCCGCAAGGAAGAAAGGGAGCGCTTCCGCCAAAGTGGTTCTGCTGCAAAATAAAGGAGCGGCGGAGAAGAGCAAAGGGCCGTCCGGACAGGAAGGAAGCGGCGCCGCATCTGTGACGGAACAACGGAGGCAGGAGAAGAATGAAGAAATGATGCGCCTGTTTGACCCGCTGGATCTGAAGCGGATGGCGGAAGAGATTGCAGCGCAGAGGGAAACGCTGCTGATGGAATTGGAGACGAAAATCAAGATTGCAAATGCGACAACTTATATCACGGTATAACGTTGTAAAGCAGGAGATAGCGTGGTAACGCGAAAAAACGGACACATTTGTCTGAATGGCGTGAACCGAAAACGAGATGCCCGCCGTATGAAAACCCCGAACCCGGACAAACGGCAATTTTGTCGTGAAGAGTTTTTTCTTCAAAAAGTCTGGTAAAAATTTATTCGGATTCCTTTTTTTGAATTGGTACGCAGGCTGTATGCAGGCATGCATGTACGGCTGAAATCCATGGGTACGGTTTTGTCGTCCGGCTGACGTGGGGATTTCCGCATGGCTGTGCGGCGGGCATTTTTTTTCGGTTTTATTTTGGAAACAGAAAGTCAGGGTACGGATTATTGGACTGTATATGGATTATGATGGAAGTGGAGAGAAAACCTGAGGGATGGGAAGGCTCGTTTGCCACAGAGCAGAAGGGATGTGGATTTATGCTGATTTATCCGGTGATTGACGTGCAGGAGACGGGAAAACAATTGAAAAGAGAGTGCGAACGCAGAAAGGTGACGCCCAGAGAAATTCAGGATTTTCTGGGGCTGGCGGCGCTGCAGTCTATTTATAACTGGTTTCAGGGACGGGCGCTGCCGTCTCTGGATAACTTCTATGCGCTGAGTTGTTATCTGGGAACGAGGATGGAAGAACTGGTAGTGCCCAGGCATCGCTCCCGTGAGGTATTGGTCAGAGACGCCTGCCGGGCAAGGGAACGGCGGATGATGGCTTATTTCGGATTCTGGCTGCAGGCGGAGGCTGCCGCAGCTTTGTCATGAGGATTCCGGCCCGGTAGTCATGCAGAGTAATCATCATGGCGATTTTGTTTTTGGTTCTTCTTTCTGTTGTCTGTGAGATTGGAATACAGTATGATAGAAATAATCTTGCGGATAAAAGGAACTCTTATGGAAAGAGACGGCTCAGAGAGGAGAACGAAATGCTTACGAGAGAGAAGATCAGGAAGCTGGCGCGATATTCTTATGCCAGAGGTGAGGAATTGTATCACCGGAGAAGCGTGCTTTCCTTTTCGATAGAAGAGGAAACGCAATACCGGCGGATTGAAGCGCGTGTGAAGGGCAGCGGACGAAAGCGATATGAAGTCAGCATTACGATTGCGAAGGAGACGGACATGGTAGCTGAGAGCGATTGCGAATGCCCGGCCTTTTATTCTTATGATGGCTTGTGTAAGCATTGCGTTGCTGTGTTGCTGCAATATATTGCGGACCGGAAGCGGAAATCGATTCATGCCGGCGTGATGGAAAAGCCACAGGGGAGACGCCGTCTGGCGGACTACATCGGGGAACCTTCCAAAGAAAATGTTCCGATAAGGCGGCAGACGACGCCGCAGATGAAGGAATTGCTGCAGAAGCAGGCTGTCCGGCAGGCATTGCCGCTTTTGCAGAGTGAAATCTATGGAAAAGTGAGGCTGGAACCTCTGCTCACCTGTACCAGGTGGGAATGTACGGTGGAATTCCGGATCGGTGTGACCAGGTTATATGTGCTGAAGGATGTTTTTGCGTTTGCCCGTTCCATGCAGAAACAGGAAGATTATGCCTATGGCAGGAATCTGCAATTTATGCATGTACGGGAGAACTTCGCGGAGGATTCACGGCCTATGGCGGACTTTCTCCTGGAATGGGTGGAAAAGCATGAAAAGGAATATCAGCAAAACGAATTTTATGAAAAATATGTTCCGGCGGCGCTGCCGAAGCTGCGAAATGTGCCGCTGAATCCCCGGGATCTGGAGGAGTTTTTGGATGCGGTCGGAGAGCAGCCCTTTTTCGCCAATGTGAATGGCGGTGGAGAGAAGAAATGGCGGGTGACAAAAGAAGAACTGCGGCGTCAGGTAGTTCTGACCGGAAAGCCGGATGGAATGGAGATTGCGCTCGCCCCGGTATTTGGCTACGAAGGTCCTTCCTGCGATATCTGTTTTTATGAGCAGCGAATTTACCGGAATGGGAAGGCGGCGCATCCGCAGGCGCAGGATATGATGCGATGTCTGCGGGGAGAACCCGGACAGACGGCCTTCCTGCAAAAGGAAGATATACCGGCTTTTGCGCGCCAGATTCTGCCGGCTTTACAGGAATGTTTCGATTGCCGGATGGAGGGGATTCGGACGGAAGAACTGGAGATTGCGCCCGTTCATTTCCGGTTTTATCTGGATTTGCCGCAGAGAGATCTCGTGACATGCCAGGCGCTCGCTGTTTACGGAGAACGGGAATATAACGTATGTGATCCGACGCCGGATGCGGATAAGCGGGATCTGCGGCAGGAAGCGGAAGTGGGAATGGCAGCAGGGGCTTACTGCAACGCCTATGAAGAAGCGGAACAGCGCATGGTGCTGCAGGGAGAGGACTCCCGTTTGTATACTTTTCTGACGGAAGGCGTGCCCAAGTTACAGCAACTCGGTGAGGTGTACGTTTCCGATGCGTTGAAAAAGGTGCGGATTTTACAGACGCCGAAGGTTTCTGTGGGAATCTCTCTGACGGGAGATCTGCTGCAGCTTTCCCTTACATCGGAAGAAATGTCGCGGGAGCAACTGGTCGAGATCCTGTCCCGATATGAACGGCGTCGGAAGTTCTATCGCCTCAAGGATGGCAGTTTTTTATCCATAGAGGATGAAAGTGTGGAAACGTTGCAGGAGATTCGGCGGACGCTGCGGCTGTCCGAAAAACAGTTGCGGCAGGAACAGATTACGCTGCCGCGGTATCGGATGCTTTACCTGGAAGAGGAATTATGTGACGGAAACGCGCTGCGCGTGCAGAAGGATCGGAATTTTCGGGCGTTGATCCATAGGATGAAGACGGCGGAGGAACAGGAACTGGAAATTCCGGCACATTTACAGGAAACGATGCGGGAATACCAGAAGCAGGGATACCGGTGGATCCGGACTTTATATCAGAACGGATTCGGCGGAATTTTGGCAGATGACATGGGCTTGGGGAAAACCCTGCAGGTGATCTGCTTTCTGCATTCGGAAATGGCGCATGCGAAAACGCCGCGTCGCTGTTTGATTGTCTGTCCGGCGTCGCTGGTTTACAATTGGAAGCATGAATTGGAAAAATTTGCGCCGGATCTGCCGGTGCGTATGGTAGCAGGAACGGCGGAGGAGCGGGAGAAACTCCTGAAATCAGTTGCAGAGCGGGAGATTCTCATCACTTCCTATGAATTGCTGCGCCGGGATCTGGAGCAATATGAGAATTTGTCCTTTTTCTGCCAGGTGATCGACGAAGCGCAGTATATCAAAAATCATGGCACGCAGGCGGCCCGCGCAGTAAAGCTGATTTCCGCCGGCTTTAAACTGGCGTTGACCGGCACGCCGGTGGAAAACCGTCTGAGCGAATTGTGGAGCATTTTTGATTATCTGATGCCAGGCTATTTATATGGATATCAGCAGTTTCGGGAAGAACTGGAACAGCCCATCGTGCAGAAGGGAGAGGAAGAGGCTGCAGTGCGTCTGCAGAAGATGATTCGCCCCTTCGTGCTGCGGCGTTTGAAGAAAGAGGTGCTGCAGGATCTGCCGGAAAAACTGGAAGAAAATGTTTATGCGGCAATGGAAGGCGAACAGCAGGCTCTTTATGACGCGCATGTGCGGCGCATGCAGATAATGTTGGACCGGACGAGCGAGGAAGAATTCCGGACGTCAAAGCTGCAGATTCTGGCGGAACTGACGAAACTGCGGCAATTATGTTGCGATCCGGCGCTTCTGTATGAAAACTATCCGGGAGAGGCCGCCAAAAAGGAACTGGCGATCCAGTTGATTGAAAACGCGGTGGAAAATGGGCACAAGGTACTTTTATTTTCTCAGTTTACCTCCATGTTGGAGCGGCTGGCACGGGCGCTGCGGGAAAGAGGAATTTCGTATCACATGTTGACCGGGGCTACGCCCAAGGAAAAGCGGGCAAAGATGGTGGAAAACTTCGCGCATGACGGGATTTGGGTGTTTTGTATTTCCCTGAAAGCGGGAGGCACCGGTCTGAATCTCACGGCGGCTGATGTGGTGGTGCACTTTGATCCATGGTGGAATGTGGCGGTACAGAATCAGGCGACAGACCGTGCGCACCGCATTGGGCAAACCAATACGGTGAACGTCTATCGGCTGATTGCTAAAGATACCATTGAGGAGCGGATCATAGAACTGCAGGAGCGGAAGCGGGAACTGGCAGACAAAATTCTGGGCGGAGAAGGCGTGGGAGACGGCAGACTGACAAAAGAGGAACTGCTGGAACTTTTACGGTAGTCTCTTCTGCATGCAGGGAGGAACGTTTCCGGATGGGGACTGCGCCAAAAATTTGGAGAAGCGTCGGGGCATTCTTACGTTCCGTGCCGTACGCCAAGCTGCCAGAAAGCCACTGCGCTGGCGGCGGCAACATTTAAAGAATCCACGCCGTGAGACATGGGGATGCGCACGGTGTAATCACAGTCGGCAATGGTACAGGGCGCAAGACCGTCCCCCTCTGTACCCAGTACGATGGCGAGTTTTTCTGCTGCCGTGAGTCTGGGATCCTCAATACTGACGGAATCTTCGCGTAGCGCCATGGCAGCGGTTTGAAAGCCCAGGTTCTGCAGACGCCGGATGCCCGGCTGCGGCCATCCGGCGTCTGCGCCGTCCAGAAAAGTCCAGGGTATCTGGAAAACGGTTCCCATGCTGACCCTTATGGCGCGTCGGTATAGAGGATCGCTGCATGCGGGAGTGAGCAGCACGGCATCGATGCCAAGCGCCGCGGCGGAGCGGAAAATAGCGCCGATATTGGTGGGATTCATGACATTTTCCAGAACGGCAATCCTGCGCGCGCCGGCACATACATGTTCCACGGTAGACAGACGAGGACGGCGCATGGCGCACAGCATGCCGCGCGTGAGCGGAAAGCCTGTCAGCCGCGTCAGAACATCGGAATCGGCAGCATAGACCGGAACCGTTCCGCAGCGGGCAAGCACATCCCGCGCCTGTCCCGCGATATGCTTCCATTCCAGCAAAAAAGAGACCGGCTCACAGCCGGCATCGAGGGCGCGTTCAATCACTTTAGGACTTTCTGCGATGAAAAGGCCTCCGTTTGGTTCGTAATAATGCAGAAGCTGACTCTCCGAAAGGCGGGCGTAGATATCCAGTTCGGGCGCGTCGAAATCGGTTATTTTGAGGATGTTTGGCATGGGAATCTCCTTTGCGTGGATGTTGGGGAAAGCGCATGTAATTAAAGAACATTATAGTGTTTGGGGGATGCGGTGTCAAATGGAAGCGGGGGCACCGTATGCAGAGCAAACAAATCATTTTAAAATGCGGGATGCCATACAGGAATAAGCTTTAAGATTCTGTCATACATTGTAAAAAATGTATGACGGGGGTCTCCCTGTGAAAGATTATATTGAGGAGCGGGCGATAGCGGTAGCCTGCTATATCGTTGAGCATAACGCGACAGTGAGGCAGGCGGCGAAGCAGTTTGGAATTTCCAAATCGACGGTACATAAGGATATCACAGAACGTTTAGAACAGATTAACCCGGGGCTGGCAAGGGAAACGAGAAAGGTGCTGGATGTGAACAAATCGGAACGGCACATCAGGGGCGGACTTGCCACAAGGGAGAAATATTTGCATCACATCTGAAAAAAGTCCCGGAAATGGTTTTCTTGTGGGAAATCGATATTTACATTGGAGAAAAATGAGTTTAATATGTTTGGAGAAAGTAAAAAAGTAAAATACGGGAGAGAAAAAAATGCTTTACTCCAACAGAGATCTGAGAAAATTGATTGTGCCGCTGCTGGTGGAACAGATCCTGGCGATTGCAGTCGGCATGGCGGATACCATTATGGTTTCGGCGGCGGGAGAAGCGGCCGTCTCCGGCGTTTCTTTGGTGGATACGGTCAACATCCTGCTCATCAACATATTTTCCGCATTGGCGACGGGCGGCGCGGTTGTGGCAGGTCATTTCCTGGGGAAAAAGAAAAAAGAGGATGCCTGCAAAACCGCCTGGCAGATTTTGGAATTTGCCACTTTGCTTGCGTTTGTGATTTCGGTTGTGTTTATTGCGGCCCATGACCAGCTTCTGCGGCTGATGTTTGGGCAGATCGAACCGGAAGTCATGCAGGCGAGCAAAACCTATCTGATTATTACAACGTTATCGTTTGTGGCGTTGGCAGTTTATAATTCCTGCGCCGCACTTTTTCGCGCGATGAACAGCGCTAAAATAACGATGTGGGTATCTCTGCTCATGAATGCGATCAATGTGGTAGGAAATGCGATTTGCATTTACGGATTGCATATGGATGTGGCGGGCGTTGCAATTCCAACGACAATATCCCGTTACGTAGCGGCAATTGTGATCTTTGTTCTGATATTTGATAAAAAGAAAGAGATCAATCTTTGCGGACAGCTACGCCTGGGATTTGACGGACAGCTAATCAAAAAAATTCTCTATATTGCGGTGCCGAACGGTCTGGAAAACAGTATGTTTCAGCTAGGGAAAATTCTGGTTATCAGCGCGGTTTCAACGATGGGGACTGCGGCCATTGCGGCGAACGCGGTGGCGAACACGCTGGCCTGTTGGAATATTTTGCCCGGCATTGCGATCAATCTGGCGTTGGTTTCCGTTGTCAGCGTTTGCGTGGGAGCCGGCGAGTACGGACAAGCCCGCTATTACACAAAGAAACTTTGTATGATTGCTGAATTTGGGACGATTGCGATGTCTGTGATTTTATTTTTTGCAGTTCCCCATATTGCGCCTTTTTATAATCTGGGAACGGAAGCGCTTCAGATGACGGTGGATGTGATGCGCTTTCATGCTGTGATGGCAGTCGTTCTGTGGGTTCTGTCCTTTTCCCTTCCCAATACGCTGCGCGCAGCCGGGGATGTGATGATGCCAATGGTAATCGCAACAGCGTCCATGTGGCTGTTCCGCGTTGTTGCAGCATACATTTTTACTTATGTATTTCATTTTGGACTATTAGCGATCTGGGTAGCAATGATTATCGATTGGGCGTTCCGCGCCGTCTGCTACATTTTCCGGTACAGAGGCCATAAGTGGGAAACGTTTGGGCAGAAGGACTGACAGAAAAATACATTTTGACATACTGAGGTTTACAACTTATAATAGGAACATCTTATGTGTTATGTGGAAAAATGAGCAGGAGGAACGCAATGGAAAGAGAACTGGTTATTGTTCTTGATTTTGGCGGACAGTACAATCAATTGATTGCCAGAAGAGTCAGAGAGTGTAATGTTTATTGTGAAGTTCATCCGTGTACCTTAAGCCTTGAGAAAATCAGGGAGATGCATCCGAAGGGAATTATCTTCACAGGCGGTCCGAATAGCGTATATGGAGAGGACTCTCCCAGGTGTCCGAAAGAGATGTTTGAAATGGGCATTCCGATCCTGGGAATCTGCTACGGATCACAACTGATGGCTTATATGCTGGGAGGCAGCGTGAAGACTGCGCCTGTCAGCGAGTACGGAAAAACGGAAGTGGATGTGGATACGGCATCGCCGATTTTTGAGAATGTTTCGGAAAAGACGATCTGTTGGATGAGCCACACCGATTATATCGAATCTGCTCCGACAGATTTTAAGGTTACCGCGCACACTCCTGTGTGTCCGGTAGCGGGCATGGAGAATGCCGGGAAGAAGCTTTATGCAGTCCAGTTCCATCCGGAAGTGATGCATACCCAGGAAGGCAAGCAGATGCTTTCCAATTTTGTATATAATGTCTGCGGCTGCTCGGGCGACTGGAAAATGGATTCTTTCGTGGAGACCACAATCCGGCAGATTCGGGAAAAAGTCGGCGGCGGTAAGGTTCTCTGCGCCCTTTCCGGCGGTGTGGACTCTTCTGTGGCAGCAGTTCTTTTATCCAAGGCAGTCGGCAAACAGTTGACCTGTGTATTCGTGGACCACGGCCTTCTTCGCAAAAATGAAGGTGATGAAGTGGAATCCGTATTCGGTCCTGAAGGACAGTACGATTTAAATTTCGTCCGCGTCAACGCGCAGGAACGTTTCTATGGTAAACTCGCGGGAGTGACCGACCCGGAAAAGAAGCGGAAAATCATCGGCGAAGAATTCATCCGCGTCTTTGAAGAAGAAGCGAAGAAAATCGGCGCAGTGGATTTCCTGGTACAGGGAACCATTTATCCCGATGTCATTGAAAGCGGTCTTGGCAAATCGGCAGTCATTAAATCCCATCACAACGTGGGCGGCCTTCCTGACTGTGTGGATTTTAAAGAGATCATTGAGCCGCTGCGCCTTCTGTTTAAAGATGAAGTCCGCAGAGCAGGTTTGGAACTGGGTATTCCGGACTATCTGGTATATCGCCAGCCGTTCCCCGGCCCCGGTTTGGGCGTCCGCATCGTCGGCGAAGTGACGGCGGACAAGGTCCGCATCGTGCAGGATGCGGATGCAATCTACCGCGAGGAACTTGCAAAAGCAGGATGCGACAAAGGTCTCGGCCAGTATTTCGCAGCGCTCACCAATATGCGCTCCGTCGGCGTTATGGGAGATGAAAGAACTTATGATTATGCCGTGGCGCTGCGTGCGGTGATTACCTCGGACTTCATGACCGCAGAAGCGGCGGAAATTCCGTTTGAAGTGCTGTCGAAAGTGATGAACCGGGTGATTAATGAGGTCAAGGGCGTTAATAGGGTTCTCTATGATCTGACGAGTAAGCCGCCTGGGACGATTGAGTTTGAATAGTGGACGATATCTTTGCAAAACACGTTTTTTCTCTCTGCAAATTTTAATTTTTTAGCTGAGGGCTGAAAAAGGGAAGAGAAGCAGGACAAAAAGCAATAAAAAAGTACGGACCTTGTAGAAGAAAAATCTTTTCCTCTTCAAGGTCTCTTTTTCGCATTCACAGCCTTTCAGGAGATGATTCAGAGGCCTTTTTGATGGAGATGAAGAGGAGAGGAAAAGGTTCAAATTTAAGGAATCTTTTTCCTTATTTTTTAAGCATTTTTCATATTATTGAATTGTCTTCATCCCTTTTTCAAAATAGGAGAAGGAAAGAGGGATAAATAGTATTCGCTAGATAGTCCGTACCTCGACTATAGAGGAAAAGTGTGTGACAATA
>JAUNGC010000033.1 GCA_030524745.1 Eubacteriales bacterium
AATTATCTCGAATTATCGAGTTGAAGGAAAGTCGACGAGTTATATACCATTTACGGTGATCCTAAGAATCTGGAAGAGCAGGCTATTTCCCTGGTAGGTAGGGATATCTACGAAAAACTTATCAAAGGCTATACCGAAAAGCAGTGGGGCCGGGACTGCAAGGATCTTCCGGCATTCATTATCAAGAGACTTCCTGTTCGCCTGACCTTCGATAACAACTATTTCAACGCCCTGTATCAGGGAATCCCCGTCGGCGGGTACACAAAGTTAATTTCAAATCTTCTGGATGGTATCGAAGTGCGCCTGAACATAGATTATCTGGCTCACAAGGCAGAACTGGATCCTTTAACAGAAACGGTGATTTACACGGGCCCCATTGATGCTTACTTCGGCTATAAGCTTGGCTATCTGGAATATCGATCTGTGCGGTTTGAGACAGAACTTCTGGATATCCCTAATTTCCAGGGGAATGCTGCGGTAAATTACACAGATCGAGAGACACCTTGGACACGCATCATCGAACACAAATGGTTTGAGTTCGGTAAAGACGAGAACGGAAACGACCTGCCTAAGACTGTGATATCCAGAGAATACAGTTCTGAATGGAAGCCGGGGGATGAACCTTATTATCCTGTGAATGATGAGAAGAATTCTTTCCTCTACAATCAGTACAAAGCGTTAGCAGAAAAAGAAGAGGGCGTCATTTTTGGAGGACGTCTTGCTGAATACAGGTATTACGACATGGATCAGGTGATTGCATCTGTATTGAAGCAGTGCGAGAAAGAATTAGAACGCAGCTAAAGCAAATGTAGACGAGGCGCAAGTTTAAAATTAAGGAGTAGAAGTAAATTGCCAAAAAGTATCTAACAGGCAAGCCGTCCGTTTTTTTTATCAACTGCCGTACTTTCATCACACCAAATGGTGCGGAAGTTGGAGTATGTAATCATAAAAAGAGGAAATGAAAGCAATGAAAAATATGCAAAAGAAAAATAAGAGTTTAGCTAAGAAAAAATACTCGTTGCTGTGGAAAATATTGTTGTGTATTTTGATTGTAGCGCTTGTTGTGTTAGCGGTAGGGTATATGGTTATCCATTCCTATCTGAGTAAAATTGATTATCAGAATGATAATATGATAGGGGACAATTTGGTTACGGAAACCGAAGAAGAATTATGGGAGGAAGAAGAAGAGACCGGCGAAGACTCTCCGGAAGATGAAATCGCTGCGCTGGAAGAGCACCTTCGTGAACAAATCAGCAGCGAGGATGAGGCGCTATACGATAAGGATGTGCTGAACATTCTGCTGATCGGCTGTGACAGCAGAACGAAAAACGGGCGCGGGCGTTCTGACAGCATGATTCTGGTGTCCATCAATCAGAATACCAAAGAAATTTATATGACTTCCATCATGCGCGACAGTTATGTGTCTATTCCGGGACATCAGGATAACCGGATCAATGCGGCCTATGCCTTTGGGGGAGCGAGCCTGCTGATGGACACGATTGAGGCCAACTTTAAAATTAAAGTGGATAAATATGCAGCCGTTGATTTTTATTCTTTCGTGGATATTGTGGACAGCATGGGAGGAATAGATCTGGAAGTCTCTGATGCGGAAGTGAAAGTTATGAATAAATACATACGGCAGTTAAACAGGCTCAATGGACGTGATGAAGAAAGCTATGTATTGGAAAAAGGCGGTTCCTACCATCTCAATGGAACGCAGACATTGGCTTATTCCCGGGTACGTTATGTGGGAAATGCGGATTTTGAACGAACACAAAGACAAAGGACTGTGCTGACAAAGGTTTTTGAAAAGGCGCAGAACATGAACCTGATGGAGATGAACGATCTGCTCAATGCGCTGCTTCCGGAAATAAAGACCAATATGAGCGAGGGGGAAGTGTTTTCCCTGCTGTTAAAAGCGCCTTCATATCTGAAATATGATTTATTACAGCAACGAATTCCGGCAGACGGTACTTATTCATCCATGCGCATACGCGGAATGGCTGTTTTGGGAATTGATCTGGAAAAAAACAGAAAATTGTTAGAAGAGACGATTTATAAAAAGTAATGCGCTGCAGTACCTTTTCTATGCTTCGATTTTAGACGTATGTGAAGCATGGAAAAGGTATTGCTCGTTTAGAAAGGCGAATGATAAATGGATATCGATATCATGGTTGCTCTTATATCCGGAATCACATCTATTTTGGTAGTTGTCATAACGCAATTGCTGCTTAACTTAAAAGATAGAAGAAAAAGGAAGAGGGAAGAGATTGAACGTATACAAAAAGAATACATAAATCCTTTGAGATTTCTTCTTGCAGAAAACTATTTTCGGATAGAGGAAGCTTTAAATAAGTTCAGGGATTCTCCGGAACGAACAGCAAATGTATTAGTTATTCGGAAGCCTGAAGATGTTTGCAGACAGGAACTATCATGGTTCACGGGAAGCGGTTGTTATCTTATATCAAATTGTTATTATACGGCGTGTTTATTTGCATTGCTTGAACAGATAAGGGAAAAAGTGCCGTATTTAAAATTGTCAAAGAAGAAAGATACAAGAATAATGTTCTTAATAAATAACCTTGTTGTCGATTTCAGGCATGGCGCTAATATTTATTATGTGATTCAAAGAACAATAGGCCGGGATCTTTATTCAGAACGAGAAAAAAGAGTTTTGACATATAAAGAATTCTGCAGTTTGTTAAGAGATCAGAATAATATAGAATGGTATGCTACTCTCATCTGGTTTTATTTAAGTATGAACAATTGGAACAAAGACATAATTCAACTCCTTCTGGAAGATTTAAAAGAATTAACGGAATTTTTGGATGATATTGTATCAGGCGGCAATACAATTGATGAAAAAGTGAAATCTGAATCGGAGAGAGGAAAGAACTATGGATGAGCAGTGGAAGAAAAAGATAACGGATTTTTATAAAAACGTCGAAAAGCATAGTATAGATGATCGGGATGCCGCAGTTGAATATGTGAAACTTTGGTGGACCGGATGCGAACTTTATAAAAGTAGAAGCAATCGTGGCTTTGTGAATTATGTTGATGTTGATAAATATAAAAATTTAGCGCTGTTAAATAAGTTTGAAGACAGATTTGACATATGTAAAAGAACTTTATTGCTTTCGGATACATCAATTCTATGGGAGCCTGAATGTGGAAATAGCCGGTATTGTATTGAAGAATACAGAGAACCCGGCAGGTCCTCTTATGTTAATCCGGCGGTATATAATTATGATGCTTATTTGATGACTGAAAATATCAGAGAAGTTGGAAAATTCCTGAAAGGCAATAAAAGCCTGATAGAATCCGGATATTCCATATACATTCCCAATGTTATGGTCGATTACAGAGAAGATAATAATTTATTCGGAGATATCAATAAAATATTAGAACCATCGCAGGAAATTTTTGAAAGTTTATTAAAGGAGCAATCAAGCGCAAGTTGTAAAATGTCTCGCAAATTTATAGAAGATAAGTATTTGCGTGTTGTTGCAGAAATTGAAATACCATATATAGATGATTGCTCAAATGATGTTTTAGTGAAAATTATCGAAGATCATACAAAAGAATTTTCTAATTTCAGGCTTTATCTGCAAGAAGAATTCTTAAAATTAAATGAGATAAACGGTTCCGATTCTTTTGACGCGGGGATTAAAAGAATTGGAGTGGACCTGCAAAAGGGAGTAAACGCATTAAATTCCGACATCAAAAAATTAAACAGGCACAGCATCATTCGTGCCGGCAGTTATTTTGCAATAGGCTGTACGGTAGCTACTTTAGTTGCGATTAACGGAACAATATTTAATACGGCTGCATTGCGGGAATTATTAACATATTTAGGCGCGGGCGGCGGAATTATCAGTATGGCAAATTTTGCAGAAGATTACCTGAATAAAAAGCAGGATATTCAGGAACAGCCCTTTTATTTTGTCTGGCTGTTTCATAATAAATGATGGAATGCGATATCTTGACTGCCAGACAGCTTTATGGTAAGTTAACCTCATAATTGTTAAAAAGACCATATATGAATAAGAAACGCCGGAAAGGAGTAGCCGAGTATGGGAAATTACTTGAATGTTGGTAATGCTGGATTTGCGGCAGCAGTAAAGGGAATCTATGTTGATAAGACAGATATGATTTCTTTTATTAACAGCACATTGGGGACAAAAGATAAACTTACATGTGTTAGTAGACCACGGCGTTTTGGAAAATCTTTTGCAGCACAGATGCTTTGCGCATATTATGACAAAAGCTGTGATTCACATGAATTGTTTGAAGGACTGGCAATATCAGGGGATCCGGTATTTAACAAATATCTCAATAAGTATAATGTTATTTATTTGGATATTACATTATTCATATCGAGAGCAGCTAATATAAAAGACGTTGTGCAAAATATTAATGATACAGTAATGGCTGAAGTTACCGAAGCTTTCGGCAACGTCCAAAGAGGAGAGGATTTGGCTGAAACGTTGGTTTGCGTTGCTAAGGCCATTGGCGAAAAATTCATTATGATAATTGATGAATGGGATGCGTTGTTTCGTGAGGCAAAAGATGATGTCGTACTTCAAAAAGAATATATAGATTTGCTAAGAAGTTTGTTTAAGAGCAGTTGGACTGATGATATTTTTGAGGCTGTTTATATGACGGGTATTTTGCCTATTAAAAAATATGGAAATCAATCCGCTGTATCAGATTTTCAGGAATATACAATGCTTACACCGAAAAAACTGGCAAAGTATGTGGGATTTACAGAAATGGAAGTAAAGGGGTTGTGTAGGCAGTATAATATGAGTTTTGAGGAGATGAAACGGTGGTATGATGGTTACTCATTCAGCAGGCTGAAGTCTGTATATAGTCCTAATTCTGTTATGCAGGCGATAAAAAGCGAAGAATTTGGCAGTTACTGGACGAGGACGGAAACTTACGAATCTCTCAAGGTCTATATTGATCTGGACATGGATGGCTTGAAAGAAGCAATCATTCAAATGTTGGGCGGAGAAAAGGTTAAAATCATGACAGGCTCATTCCAGAATGACATGACCAATATCAAGAGCAAAGATGATGTATTGACTTTGATGGTTCACCTGGGATATCTTGCTTATGATTCTAAAGAGAGTGAAGTCTTTATTCCGAATGAAGAAGTGAGGGAAGAATTTGTTCTTGCAGTGACAAAAGGCAAACACGCAGAATTAGCGAAGCTAATCCATAATTCTGATAGACTGTTGGAGCAGACATTAAATATGAATGAAAGGGCAGTGGAAAAAGCTATTGAAGAAGCACATAAAGTTGTTTCTTCTCCCCTCTCCTATAATAAGGAGGATTCTCTTCGTAGTACGATTCGCTTTGCCTATATCACATATCTGGATGAGTTCATAGTGATTGATGAGTTCCCATCAGGAACAGGATATGCAGACATGGTGTTTATGCCGAAACAAGGATCAACAAAGCCTGTGATTGTGTTTGAATTGAAATGGAATAAGAATAGTGAAAGCGCAATTGAACAAATCAAAAACAGGGATTATCCGCACGCATTTAAAAACTATGGTGGAGACATTTATTTAGTTGGAATCAGCTATAATGAGAATACTAAAAAGCATACCTGTAAGATTGAAAAGCATACGAAACAGCGTGATGTGTTATCTTAAAAGCTGACATCATATAAGAAACAGCGCAGGAATTATCTTTTGGGGGAAAAACAAAAAACATGACATATAAGACGAGCAAAAACCTGTTTTTGCGGCAGAGTTATCTGGATTCCTGGGAGGATTATGAGAGAAGCCTGAGAGAAGAAAATTTTATAAAGTGGGATTACATCATTTTGACAGCTTCCAACGAGGAGCAGGCGGCGGCTTATCGGGCGCAGATAGGTTACCGTCTGGAAAACGGCCTGCTGCCGCGGCCCACACAGTATGCCGTGCTGGCGGATCCTGATGGAAAGCGGGTTGGATCGGGCGGAGCGACATTCCATGTGTTGAAATATATTGCGCAGCAGAATCCGGAAGAAGAGGACCCTTTTAAGGATAAGCGGATTCTGGTGATTCATTCGGGCGGGGACAGCAAGCGGGTGCCGCAGTATTCCGCCGTGGGCAAGCTGTTTTCACCCGTGCCGAGAGAACTGCCCAACGGATTTGCTTCCACTTTGTTTGACGAGTTTATGATCGCCATGGCCGGCGTGCCGTCCCGGATCAGGGGAGGGATGCTTGTGCTGTCCGGCGACGTGCTGCTTTTGTTCAATCCGTTGCAGATCGATTTGCAGTATAAAGGCGCGGCGGCGATTTCCATGAAAGAAAATGTGGCGACCGGAAAGGATCACGGCGTTTTTTTGAATGACGGAAACGGCTTTGTAGGGAAGTTTTTGCATAAGCAGCCGGAAGCGGTGCTGCGCAGTCTGGGTGCGGTCAACGCGCAGGATAATGTGGATCTGGATACCGGAGCGGTTGTATTTGATGCGGAACTGATTGGAGCGCTGTATTCTCTCATCAGTACGGATCACAGGATTGATGACGCGAAATTTGAGGAGTTTGTAAACGATGAAGCGCGGATCAGCTTCTATGGCGATTTCCTCTATCCGCTGGCGAAGGACGCGACGCTGGAACAATATTACCGGGAAGCGGCGGAAGGGACGATTAATGAGAAGCTGTTAGCCTGTCGTACAAAACTGTGGCAGGTATTATCCCCGTTCTCCATGAAGCTGATCTGTCTGTCGCCTGCCGAATTCATTCATTTCGGGACGACAGGAGAACTGTTGAAGCTTGTCACGGAGGATATTGGAGATTATGAGTTTCTGGAATGGAACCGCCACGTCATGACGACGGCGAAACCGAAAGACCGATTCGCCGCTCACAATGCCTATGTGGGAAAGCGGGCGCAGGCAGCGGACACCGCTTATCTGGAAGACTGCTATATTCTGGAAAACACCGGAATCGGACAGGCCTCCATCGTTTCCAATGTGAAGCTGCGCAATGAAACTGTTCCGGACCATGTGGTGTTTCATGGACTTCCTCTCAAAGGCGGCAGATATGTGGTGCGGATTTTCGGCGTGGAGGATAATCCGAAATCCGGCTATCAGGAGAATGCCGCGTTTCTGGGAACAACATTGCAGGAATTTGTATCGGTCAATTGTCTGGAAAAAGAGGATTTGTGGCAGTCGGAGGAGCCT
Source organism: Eubacteriales bacterium (assembly GCA_030524745.1). Taxonomy (GTDB): domain Bacteria; phylum Bacillota; class Clostridia; order Lachnospirales; family Lachnospiraceae; genus Gallintestinimicrobium. The sequence goes on from JAUNGC010000033.1 coordinate 7,178, forward strand.
TATCTGTGGTTTGCCCGGCTTTATCCGGCCTGTGACACCATGCAGGAAGCGGTTGACTTTGCCAATATTGTATACCGGATGGCGCGGGGCGTTGCGGAGAATGCGGAGATCGCGCGCTGGAAGAAGGCGGAGCGGGAAAGTCTGTATTCCAGTTTTAACAGGGCGGATGAAGGAGAGGCGACCCGGTGGAAGCGAGAACTGGAAAAACGTATTTTGTCCAGAAGGTTTTTGAATTTGCTGGAAGAGAACGTTTATTATGAAGATGCGCTGAAGGTTTTCGGCGTGCGGGGCATTACGGAAGATATTTACCGCACGCTCATGCAGGATGCGCTGGAAGCGGATTTCAGTCTGAAAATCCGTATTTATTATGCAGTCTCCCGTTTCATGCTTCAAAAAGGCGTGAAATTTTTAGGGGAAAGCTATGAAGTGACCGAATCTCTTTGTTTTGCTGCCATTCAGAATGAAATTTACGAAGTGGCGGTCCGCAATATCAAGGACGGAAACCGTTATCGGATCTGCAAGGATTCCGTGAGGGTGGAACTGCCGGTCCGCGTCAACTGGGGCGGCGGCTGGACGGATACGCCTCCGCACTGCAATGAGCAGGGCGGCATGGTATTAAATGCCGCTTTGAAATTGAAGGGGATTTATCCGATTCAGGTGGAAGTGCGGAAGCTGAAAGCGTATCATGTGGAATTTGAAAGCACGGATATCGGCGTCTTTGGAACCGCAGAAACGATTGAAGAAATTCAGGATTGTCATAATCCGTTTGATTCCTTTGCCCTGCATAAAGCGGCTTTAATCAGTTCCGGAATCATTCCGCTAAAGACGCAGGAATCGCTGCAGGATATTTTAAGGAGACTGGGCGGCGGCATATACATTTCCACGCAGGTCGTCGGTGTGCCAAAAGGATCCGGCCTGGGAACCAGCAGCATTCTGGCCGGGGCCTGCATCAAAGCGATTTTTGAGTTTTTGGGCGAATCGCTTTCCAATCAGGAAATTTATGAAGTCGTATTGGGCATGGAGCAGATCATGAGCACCGGCGGCGGCTGGCAGGATCAGGTCGGCGGTTTGACGGACGGAATCAAGTTCATCACGACGAAGCCGGGGATCGAACAGAAGATTCATGTGGAACCGGTGACGTTGTCTGAAGAAACGATGCAGGAATTGGAGAATCGTTTCGCGCTGATTTATACAGGACAAAGAAGGCTTGCGAGAAATCTGCTGCGCAGTGTGATCGGAAATTATATTGGCAACCGTCCCCAGTCCATTCAGGCGCTGCACGATATGCAGCCGCTTTCTGTTCTGATGAAATTTGAACTGGAACGGGGAAATATCGATGAGTTTGCAAGGCTTTTAAATCAGCATTGGGAACTTTCCAAGCAGCTTGATCCGTCCGCGACAAATACCTGCATTGAGCAGATTTTTCTGGCCTGCGAGGATCTGATTGACGGCCGTTTTATCTGCGGGGCCGGCGGCGGAGGCTTTTTGCAGGTCATTTTAAAAAAAGGCGTGACAAAAGGAGAACTGCGGGAACGGCTGCAGGTGGTCTTCCAGAACAGCGGCGTTGACGTATGGGATTCCACGTTTGTATAAATCCCGCATGATATCCGCTTTTAAAGCGGGACAGATGCGGTTAAAATAGCAGACAGAGAGCATCAATATCTGAATCATAAAGAGAAAGTTGAGGATTATCATGAAAAAAGCGTTAATTACGGGAATTACAGGACAGGACGGCTCTTATCTGGCGGAATTTCTGCTGGAAAAAGGCTATGAGGTTCACGGTATTACGCGGCGCGCTTCCATTTCCAATACGGCGAGAATCGATCATCTGATCGCGGCCCATGCTGTGACCCTTCATGACGGAGATTTGTCGGATTCTTCTTCTCTGATCCGGATTATCGGCGAGGTGAAGCCGGATGAAATTTATAATCTGGCGGCCCAGTCCCATGTGCAGGTTTCCTTTGATGTGCCGGAATATTCCGGAGATGTGGATGCGCTTGGCGTGCTGAGAATTCTGGAGGCGGTCCGCATTCTCGGTCTGACGAAGAAAACAAAGGTTTATCAGGCTTCCACATCGGAACTTTTCGGTAAAGTGGAAGAAGTGCCGCAGCGGGAAACGACGCCGTTTCATCCCTACAGTCCTTACGCGGTTGCGAAGCAGTACGGTTTCTGGATTGTGAAGGAGTACAGGGAGGCCTACGGCATGTTTGCGGTAAACGGAATTCTTTTCAATCATGAATCCGAGCGGCGCGGAGAAAATTTTGTGACCAGAAAAATCACGTTGGCGGCAGGAAGAATAGCGGAAGGACTGCAGGATCATCTGGAACTGGGAAATATGGATTCTCTGCGCGACTGGGGCTATGCGAAGGATTATGTGGAGTGCATGTGGATGATTCTGCAGCATGAGACGCCGGAGGATTTCGTGATCGCCACCGGAGAGCAGCATACGGTTAGAGATTTTACGGAGAAGGCGTTTGCCGCAAACGGCATTCAGATCCGCTGGGAGGGCAAAGGCCTGGAAGAAAAGGGATATGACAAAGCGACCGGAAAAATGCTGGTTTGCGTAAATCCTGCATGGTTCCGTCCTACGGATGTGGACAATCTCTGGGGAGATCCCACGAAGGCGAAGACCGTTCTGGGATGGAATCCGCAGAAAACAAGCTATGAAGAACTGGTGCGCATCATGGCGGAGCATGACAGGGCGCTTGCAAAGCGGGAAGCCGCCCTGAAAGCAGCGATGGAACAGGCATAAGGAAAGGAACCCGTTTAATACGGATGGTATGAGAAGATGATGGAAAAAGAAGCGAAGATATATGTGGCCGGACACCGGGGAATGGTAGGTTCCGCGATCGTCCGCGCTTTGGAAAAAGAAGGATATCATAATATTGTTGTCAGAACGCACAAGGAATTGAATTTGTGCAGACAGGATGACGTGGAGCGCTTTTTTGCGGAGGAAAAGCCGGATTATGTCTTTCTGGCGGCGGCGAAGGTCGGCGGAATCGTTGCGAATCAGGAAGCGCTGGCGGATTTCATGTATGACAACATGACGCTGGAAATGAACGTGATCCATTCCGCATGGCAAAACGGCTGTAAGAAGCTGCTGTTTCTGGGTTCCTCCTGCATCTATCCGCGGATGGCGCCCCAGCCGATGCCGGAAAGCTGTCTTTTGACCGGCGAACTGGAAAAGACAAATGAAGCTTATGCGCTGGCGAAGATTTCAGGTCTGAAATATTGCGAGTTTTTAAACCGCCAGTACGGAACGGATTACATTTCTGCGATGCCTACCAATCTGTATGGGCCGAATGATAATTATCATCCCACTCACAGCCATGTGCTGCCGGCGTTGATCAGAAGATTCCATGAAGCGAAGGCGGCCGGATTGAAAGAGGTCACCTGTTGGGGAACCGGCACGCCGCTGCGTGAGTTTTTGTATGTGGACGATCTGGCGGAAGCCTGCGTATTTTTGATGAACCATTATTCCGGCAACGAGACGGTCAACGTAGGTACCGGAAAGGAACTGACCATTAAAGAACTGACGGAACTGACCGCGAAGGTGATCGGGTATGAAGGGGAAATCAAATGGGATCCCACAAAACCGGACGGAACGCCGCGAAAGCTTCTGGATGTTTCCAAGCTTGAGAAGCTTGGATGGAAGTATCATACGGAACTGGAAGAGGGAATCCGTCTTGCCTACGAGGATTTCCTGCACAATCCAATGAGAGCGGAAAGATAGCGTATGAATATCGTATTATTATCGGGCGGATCGGGAAAGCGCCTCTGGCCGCTTTCCAATGACATCCGTTCCAGACAGTTTATCAAAATTTTCAAGACCGGAGACGGGGAATATGAGTCCATGGTACAGCGCGTATACCGCCAGATCAGAAGCGCGGATCCGGATGCGCGGGTGACGATCGCCACTTCCAGGGCGCAGGTATCCACCATCCATGGCCAGATCGGCGAGGATGTGGGGATCTGCGTGGAGCCCTGCAGAAAGGACACCTTTCCGGCGATGGCGCTGGCGGCCGCCTATCTGCATGAGGCGGCAGGAATCTCAGAAGAGGAAACGGTGGTATTTTGTCCGGTGGACCCTTATGTGGAGAAAGAATATTTTGAATTGTTTGCGGAGATGGACAAGCTGGCGGCAAAGGAAGACGCCGGTCTGGTTTTGATGGGCATTGCGCCTTCTTATCCCAGCGAAAAATATGGCTACATCCTTCCTGCTGACCGGGAAAAAATGACCCGGGGCGTCGCTTTTTGGGAAAAACCGGATGTGGAAACGGCAAAAGATCTCATCGGCCGGGGAGCGCTGTGGAACGGCGGCGTTTTTGCATTTCAACTGAAATATATGCTGAAAAAAGCCCACGAACTGCTGGATTTTGAGGATTATGAGGATCTGTATGGAAAATACGAAACGCTGCAGGCAATCAGCTTTGACCGTGCGGTGGCGGAGAAGGAAGAAAACATACAGATCGTGCGTTTTGACGGACCATGGAAGGATCTGGGGACCTGGAATACGCTGACGGAAGCGATGGAAGAAAACAGCGTCGGGGACGCCACGCTCAATCCAGCCTGTGAAAACGTGCATGTGGTCAATGAACTGGACGTACCCGTGCTGTGTATGGGATTGAAGAATGTGGTGGTTTCCGCAAGCCCGGAAGGGATTCTGGTGTCGGATAAGGAGCAGTCCAGTTATATCAAGCCTTATGTGGATCAGATGGATCAGCGCATCATGTTTGCGGAAAAATCCTGGGGAAGCTTTCGGGTGCTCGATGTTGAGGACGAGAGCATGACGATCAAGGTGACGCTGAATCCGGGATGCAGCATGAACTATCACAGCCATGAGCGAAGAGACGAGGTATGGACGGTCATTTCCGGTGAAGGAAGAACCATTGTGGACGGCATGGAGCAGCCCGTGCAGGCCGGGGACGTGGTGACGATGCAGGCCGGCTGCCGTCATACGATCATCGCGGATACGGAGTTAAAGGTGATGGAGGTGCAACTGGGCAAGGAGATCAGTGTGCATGATAAACGAAAATATGAACTTGAGAACTAAACCTTTTTTGCTCAAACCGGTGGGAAAGGATTATCTCTGGGGCGGAAGCAGGTTAAACGATGATTTTTCAAAAGATATTCCAATGGAACCGCTGGCGGAAACCTGGGAATGTTCCACCCATCCGGACGGACCGAGCCTGGTGGTGAGTGGGCAGCATGCGGGGAAACTTCTGACCGAGGTTTTAAAGCGGCATCCGGAATATCTGGGCACGCATCCCAGAACGGAAGGAGAACTTCCGATTCTGATCAAATTTATTGACGCTAAGAAGGATCTTTCCGTTCAGGTTCACCCGGACGATGATTACGCGCTTTTGTATGAAAACGGCTCTCTTGGCAAGACGGAAATGTGGTATGTGCTGGATGCCAAAAAGGATGCAAAACTCATTTACGGCTTTCATCACGATATGAGCAAAGAAACGTTGAAAAAGAGTCTGGCGGATGGTACAATTGAGAAGTATCTGCAGAAGGTGCCGATTCAGAAGGACGACGTGTTTTATGTGGAAGCGGGAAAAGTGCATGGCATTGGAGCCGGCGCTTTGATTGCGGAAATTCAGGAAAACTCAAACCTGACCTACCGGCTGTATGATTACAATCGCGTTGACAAAAACGGGAAAATGAGGGAACTTCACATTGATAAAGCGCTGGAAGTGGCGGATTTAAAAGGAAGCGCCAAGCCCCGGCAGCCCATGCGGGTGCTCAAATATCAGAACGGGTGCGCGACAGAACTTTTATGCCGGTGCAAATATTTTCAGGTGGAGCGGCAGTTGTTCAATACGGAACGATGCCGGAAGCTGGCGGCCTTTCAGACGGGAAGCAATTCCTTTCAGGTGCTATTATGCACCGAAGGCTGCGGCGTGCTGTTTGAAGAAGGAGGAGAGTTCCTCAACTTTTTCAGAGGGGACTGTATTTTCATCCCTGCTAACTCCATCCCGTTAAAAATACATGGAAAGGCGCAGATGCTCAGGATAAGCTGCTGAGAATCCGGCGTTGGGTCTGCCTTTGGAGAAAGGCAAAGACAATGAGGCGCGCGGCGGCGGTTTGAGCGGGAGGAAAGGGAATGTATCAGAGGAAATCAAGACTTCAGAATCTGATCGTTTTGATGCTGGACTGTATCTGCATTATCATCAGTCTGGTAGCGGCCAATTATATCAGGAACGGAAGGCTTTTTTACAGCGATAATCAGCGGATGGACTTCGGACTTTTGCTGGGCGCCTGTCTGACTGTTTTTCTGGCGATGAATCTGTTTCGGAATTTAAACAACGGCATGTTTCTGCGCGGCCCGCTTCATGAATTGTTTAACATCATACGAAACAATGTGTTTTTATTCGCGGGCGCGGCGGTCATTCTTTATTTTCTGAATCTGCTGGACGCTTATTCCCGTCTGGTCTTTTTATATTTCATTCTGCTGGATTGCGTGCTCATGTTTTTGATGCATCAGGCATGGAAGCGAATTCTGCCTTTTCTGTATCAGTATTTCGGGGAGAGCCGGAAGATGCTACTGGTTGCGGACAGCGAATATGCGCAGGCGCTGGTAGCGGATGTGACGGGGATGAAGGATTTCAGCTATGAACTGACGGGTATTGTAATAATGGATAAAAAAACGGCCGATCCTTATTTCGAGAATATCCCGGTTGCGGCGGATGCGGACCGGCTTGTAGAGTATTGCAAAAGCGCTTCCCTGGATGAGGTTTTGGTGGCGGTTCGGGAAGGTCAGAGTGAAAAAATTCTGCCGGTGATGGAAACGCTGGCGGAAATGGGAATCACGATTCACTATCAGATTCCGGTACCGGACCTGGCGGGCGCGCGTCAGAAAGTGTTGTCGCAGTTCGGGCGGTTTTATACGGTAACTTATGCGAACCGGTTCGTGCCGGTGGGACAGGTGCTTTTAAAGCGGATAATGGACCTGGCGGGCGCGCTGGCAGGCTGCGTCTTTTTGGGACTTTTGACAATTGTAGTCGGGCCTTTGATTAAGCTGGAATCTCCCGGTCCCGTTTTCTTTGCGCAAAAGAGAGTGGGACGCAACGGCCGGATTTTTAAAATGTACAAATTCCGCTCCATGTATGCGGATGCGGAAGAGCGAAAAAAAGAACTGATGGCCCGCAATGAAATGAACGGCCTGATGTTCAAGATGGAGAACGATCCCCGCATCACAAAGATCGGGCGCATTCTTCGGAAAACCAGTCTGGATGAATTCCCGCAGTTTATTAACATTTTAAAAGGCGATATGAGTCTGGTGGGGACAAGACCGCCGACGCTGGACGAATTTGCCCAGTACAGTCCTTATCATAAGAAACGTTTAAGCTTCCGTCCCGGACTGACCGGCATGTGGCAGGTCAGCGGCAGAAGCGATATCACGGATTTTGAAGAAATTGTGCGGCTGGATGTGGAATATATTGATAACTGGTCGATCGGACTGGACGTTAAGATATTATTGAAAACTGTATTGGAAGTTTTTCACGGAAGCGGGGCAAAATAGCCCGCTTCCTTTTTAAATCTTTCCGATATGGATTCCGATATTGTCTGTTGTCCGTTCCCGTAAAAGCAGTTCATTTTTTCAGAGAATCCGGAAATTATTTTCCAGAAGAATCCAGTTGGGACGGAAAAACTTCATGATCTGCCAATAAATTGCGCCGCGCAGACCGTATTCTTTGATCAGATCAAATTTTTCCTGAATGCTGCGCACGTCCTCAAACCAGACTTCGTGCTCCGAGCCGCCTGCAGTGTAGTGAAAGTAAGGGGACATGGCGACGGGATCAAATTCGATGACGGCGTCGTGATCGATGGCGAGTTGTACGGCATATTCCAGTGAAAGTGCGGTGGCGTATGATTGCCCCCGGATAAAGGGGAGCGTCCAGTCGTAGCCGTAGTTGGGAATTCCGAGGTTGATTTTTCCGGGAGAAATCACGGAGACCGCATATTCCACAACGCGGCGCACTTCGTTGATGGGAGCGACGGCCATGGGCGGGCCGTAAGTGTAGCCCCATTCATACGTCATGAGCAATACGCTGTCGGCGGCTTCTCCCAGTCCGGGATAATCCATTCCCTCATAGAGGATTCCCTGCTGAGATCCGGAGGTTTTGGGGGCAAGGGCGACGGAGAGTTCATATCCGATGGCGTTGACCGCAGAGCGGACTTTTTTAACAAAGGCAATGTAAGGAAGGCGGTCCTGGGGAAGGATATATTCAAAATCCAGATCCACCCCCTGAAAGCCTTTTTGTAAAACTGTAGCGGTCAGGCTTTCAATGAGCGTTTCGGTCTTTGCTTCATCATTGATGACGGTATGGATCAGATTGTTGTTAAAAGCCGATTCGCTGTCCCGCGGAGTCAGGGAAAGGATCGGCTTTACGGCATAGTCCTTCGCCAGCGCGATCATGAAGCTGTCGTCCGGATTGGGAGGAATCAGATAGCCTTCTGGCGTAAAACCGTAGGAAAAAACAAAAAGGCCGCTCAGCCATGGCAGCGTCTGCGTCAGAATTTCTTCATTGATGCTGGAATATGCATATCCGCCGGTGCGGATGCTTCGACCGGGCGGCTGGCTTTCCGACGGAACCAGAAGCGCCTGGCCGATTGCCAGACGATAGGGCGAAAAAAGCTGGTTATTATAAATGACGGATTCCACGGGAACGCCGAAGCTTTGGGCGATTGTGTCCACCGTGTCTCCCTGTTTTACAACATATATTTCCATAAATTCCCTTTTTTCTTTATGATATGCAGCCCAGCCTATAAATTCCTGTTGTTTTTTTCTCCGTCTTTGGATATAATAGATGTAACCTGAGATGCACGATAACCCTTATTGTTTTGAACCTACATTTACTTTAAACGGGATTCCTATATTGCCGGGTAGATGTCAGGCCCCCATTGCGCAGGGGAAGGCAGAAGCGCCGGTTGCGGTTACCCACCTGGCTTAGGCTAGGAGTCAGAAGATAAGGGGCGTCATTTTGGGGATACGAAAGAAAAGGGCAGCCGATGGGCTGCCTTTTCCTTTTATAAGAAACTTGTCCGGGAGGATTCCAATGCCAGAACGTTTATACATACAAAACAGAAAAAGGCGGAAAAGACGAAATGCGCAATTGCGCAAGATCGGGAAAATGGCGTTGATTCTTTTGGGCTGTGCATTTCTGGTCTTTCTGGTCTGCCGCACGGTGGGGAAACTTGTCAGAATCAATACGGAAGAAGAGACAGGATATGTGACGCTGCAGGAAGCGGGAAATCTGGTCTGGCTGCTGGCGGATACGGCCGCACAGGAAAGGGAGGCGGCTGCGCATGAAGATGAAGCGGGCGCAAAAAAGGGCGGAACGGAAGCGGATGCCGATGCAGTTTTAAGGGCGCTGAAAAAAATGGACGCCTCCGAGGGCGACGGTTACCTGATCTGGGAGCAGGCGGAGCAGATGCTTGCCTTGCTGCCCGCCTGCAGCGCAGATTTCCCGGGATCTTATCGAAAGAAAGAAAAGGTGAGCGCGGCGGACTGGTATGCCTGGTTTGACATGGCCAGAAAGATTTATGATCCGCAGGGACGGATACAGGATCTGGAACTCACGATTCTTGGCGTGGGGGATGCTGTGAAAACAAACGACCAAATTGTGCTTACGAAGCAGCAGCTTGTGACGACACAGCAGGAATGGACCTTTTTTGCAGAACGATTTGCCAGCCGGGAGGTATTGTATCGTCCGCTGACGGCTATTGGCCGGGAGGATGGACTGTATGCGGTGCGAAGTGTGGCGGAAGAGGAGTTTACTTTATCGAATGTCTGGGTGATTTGGGCAGATGAAGAAGGAATTTTGTGTTTCTGGAATGATTTTGAAATTCTGCTTCCGGCCTTTCAAACATCGGACACAGAAGAACGTACGGAAATCAGGGAGCAAATCGCGGATATCACATTTTTTCAGGCCGGGGTAACGAAGGTTCGGGTCAGGGATCATAAGGTTTCGGGACGGCTTCTGCGAATTGCGGACGGCGGCGCGGAAATAGAAGGGCAGGGATTTTTTCCTTTTTCAGACAATTTAAAAATTTATCAGTTGTACGGGCGGATGAAACGGCTTTACACGACGGATTTGTGCATCGGCTACGCATTTACGGATTTTGTGATTGAAGACGGGAAAATTGAGGCGGCGCTGGTTCCAAAGGAAGAAAAGATGGAATATATCCGGGTGCTGGTGAAAACTTCCGACTATGGAAGCACTTATCACGATCAACTGGAAATACAGGCGGATTGCGATTGTACGATCCTTACCGGCGAATATGGAAGCAGGACGGGAACCAGGCTTGCGGCAGGGGAAACCATCGAAATCACTGCGGACAGCGGTCTGTTTGCAGAAGGAAACAGGATATGGATCAAGCCGGATATTCTGACCGGTCATATCAGTCTTTTAAACGTGAAACGCTCTCAGGGAATTCCTTCTTACCGGGGAAGCTTTGAACTGGTGCTAAGTCAGGACGGAATTGTGGCCGTCAACGAAGTGCTGCTGGAAGAATATCTGTATGCCGTAGTTCCCAGCGAAATGCCGGCGTCCTATCCGCTGGAAGCCTTAAAAAGTCAGGCGGTATGCGCCAGAACTTATGCCTATGCGAAAATGTGCCATGCGGGATTGCCCGCCTATGGCGCGCATGTGGATGACAGCGCCGGCTTTCAGGTTTACCAGAACATAGAAGAAAATGCCGAAACGACAAAAGCGGTGAAGGAGACAAACGGGGAGGTTCTTTTCTATGAAGATGAACTCGCGGAAGTTTACTATTATTCCACTTCCTGCGGTTACGGAACGGATGCGGGCGTGTGGTTAAACGGCAGTACAGAGAAATATCCCTATCTGGTATCACAGAAAATCGGGACACAGGATACTTTTTATGAACAGCAGGAGCCGTGGTTTTGCTGGCAGTATGAGGTATCCGATCTAGATGTGGATACGCTCAATCTGGCGATTTTAAAGCGTTATGAGGCCAATCCGGATGGGGTGCTGACGAAGCAGTCCGACGGAAGCTTTCTTTCGCAGAAACCGCCTGAAACCGGACGTATCAGGGAAATTTCGGTCGTACGTTACGGCCCTGGCGGCGTGGCGGTGGAACTGGAAATTGAAGGGGAAAAGGCGACTGTTTTGGTCAAAACAGAGCATAATATCCGATATGTACTCTGCGACGGTATCACACAGGTGGTCCGGCAGGATGAAAGCTTTGTAAATGCGGCTTCCATGGTTCCCAGCGCCTTTTTTACGATGGATACTTTAAAAGAAAACGGTTTTGTGGTAGGATATTGTCTGTCCGGCGGAGGGGTCGGACATGGAGTGGGACTTTCCCAGAACGGCGCGAAGAATATGGCGGCCGCGGGTATGGGTGCGGAGGATATTCTGACGTTCTTTTACCGGGGCTGTGTGCGGAATAATATTTATGATGAGAAGGAAACTCTGGAATAAAGGAGAGAATTGTGTATGAAAAAAATAATCCGGATGATTACCGGCTTTGTCAGGCATATGTCCAGAACGAATGTCAATGCATATGCGGCCAGCGCGGCATTCTTCATTTTTCTGTCTCTGATTCCGATCATCATTTTGCTGTGTTCCTTCTTGCCCTATACGCCGCTGCAGAAGTCAGATCTTCAAATTGCGGTCAATGAGGTCATGCCGCTGCCGATGGTATCGTTTATGCTGCCGTTGATTGACTCCCTGTATAACAGTACGGTGGGAGTGATAAGTCTGGCCGCAGTCGTGACGGTCTGGTCGGCAGGGAAGGGAATGCTGGCCCTTATGCGGGGACTCAACGCAATGAACGGCGTTGTGGAAGACCGCAATTATGTGGTACAGCGTATCCTCGCTTCTTTTTATACGGTGATCATGCTGATTCTTCTGCTGGTATCGCTGCTGTTGATGGTGTTTGGAAACACGCTGGTGCGGGTGCTGAGCCGGTATATTCCGGTGTTGGATGAACTTCTGTCGTTTCTCATGCTTTTTAAACCTCTCTTTTCCTGGGGGATTCTGACGGTGGCGTTCATGGTGATGTATGCGTATGTGCCCAATGTGAAACTGAAGGTAAAGGATCAGTTTCCCGGCGCGCTTTTCTCCGCAATTGCCTGGAACCTGTTTTCCTGGGGATTTTCCTTCTATATTGAAACATTCAATGATTTCAGCGTTTACGGCAGTCTGTCTGCGATTGTTGTAATTATGCTGTGGATGTATACCTGTATGTATCTTTTGCTGGTGGGCGCGCACATCAACCGTTTTGTGGTGCCCTTCCGGCGCGAAGTGATGAAGAAATAGGGGGAAAGCGCCCCATCTTTCGTCGGCCTGTGCGGCGTACGCGCCCCGCCTGGTATGGCGCATCCATCCTTTCTGGACACGCTTCCGCTTGAAAAACGCGTAACGGTCAGGCCGGATGCAAAACCGCGGACAGTTTGGCGACATTGTTGCTGTAAATGGAGAAATAGACTTGACTTTTAGAGGTGAATTTCATAAAATAGGAAACATAGTGAAAAAGGCTGTGAAGGTGTCAGTAGCGCTCATGTTTCCCATGCAGAGAGGAAGGGTCATCGGCTGAAAGCTCATCCGGGTAAAGACTGGGTCGTGAATTTCCCACCGGAGCCGTCCGGTTGAAGGGTTTGCATTCGTAGTAGACCGGGACGTATTGACACGTTACGTCATAATGAGAGTCTGTCAGGGCGAAGCTGACAGGAATATGGGTGGTACCGCGGAATTTGTTTCGTCCCTAGTTTAGTGAATAAACTGGGGATTTTCTATGTCACGCGGTTGCCGCATGATATGATATGGAAAGAACTGCGCACGCAGGCGAAGGGAAACAGTATCGCGTATGAGTTTGCCTCCGGCGCGCGGCAGCGCCTGCGACCCGGAAGATGTTTGGCAGGTCAGGTGTTGCGTATTCCCCGGCAGAAGAAGAAAGGAGTTTGCAGTGAAAGAGAAATTAGCAAAGATCAGGGAAGAGGTTTTAAAACAGATTGAAGCTTCCGGAAATCTTGAGAAGCTCAATGATGTCAGGGTCAGCGCGTTGGGAAAAAAGGGCGCTTTGACCGAGATTTTAAAAGGAATGAAGGAAGTCGCTCCTGAAGATCGCCCGAAGGTTGGCCAGATGGTTAATGAAGTGAGGGCGGAGATTGAAAAGGCGCTGGAAGCTGAGAAGGAAAAGCTGGAAGATGCGCTGCGGGAAGCGAAGTTAAAGAGCGAAGTCATCGATGTGACGCTGCCTGCGCAGAAGAATAAGGTAGGACACCGCCATCCCAACACGATCGCGCTGGAAGAGGTGGAGCGCATTTTCGTCGGCATGGGCTATGAAGTCGTGGAAGGTCCGGAGGTGGAAAAGGACTATTATAACTTTGAAGCTTTAAACATTCCCAAAGATCATCCGGCAAGGGACGAGCAGGACACTTTTTATATTAATGATGAAATTCTGTTGCGTACGCAGACCTCTCCGGTGCAGGTCCGCACCATGGAGCAGGGCAAATTGCCGATCCGCATGATCGCGCCGGGCAGAGTGTTCCGCTCGGACGAGGTGGATGCGACCCATTCCCCGTCCTTCCATCAGATCGAAGGACTGGTGATCGATAAACATATTACCTTTGCTGACTTAAAGGGAACGCTGGCACAGTTTGCAAAGGAACTGTTCGGCGAAGATACAAAGGTGAAATTCAGACCTCATCATTTCCCGTTCACAGAGCCGAGCGCAGAAGTGGATGTGAGCTGCTTTAAGTGCGGCGGCAAAGGATGCCGTTTCTGTAAAGGTTCCGGCTGGATTGAGATTCTGGGCTGCGGCATGGTGCATCCGAGGGTGCTTTCCATGAGCGGCATCGATCCGGAGGAGTATTCCGGATTTGCGTTCGGCGTCGGACTGGAGCGTATTGCATTGCTGAAATATGAAATTGACGACATGCGCCTGCTTTATGAGAACGATGAAAGATTCTTAAAGCAGTTCTGAGTTTGGAAAGGAAGAGGAATATGAATACGGCATTATCCTGGATTAAAGCATATGTACCCGATCTTGACTGCACCGATCAGGAATACTTCGATGCGATGACCTTAAGCGGCACCAAGGTGGAAGGGTATGAAAGAATGGACAAAAATCTGGAGAAGATTGTGATCGGCCAGATTGAAAAGATTGAAAGACATCCCGATGCGGATAAACTGATTATCTGCCAGGTGAATATCGGCGGCAGCGTGATTCAGATTGTGACCGGCGCTCCCAATGTGAAGGAGGGCGATAAGGTGCCCGTGGTTTTAGACGGCGGCAAGGTGGCCGGCGGACATGACGGCGGTCCCCTGCCGGAGAACGGTATCAAAATCAAGGCGGGCAAGCTGCGCGGCGTGGAGTCAAACGGCATGATGTGTTCCATCGAAGAACTCGGAAGCTCCCGCGACATGTATCCGGAAGCGCCCGAAGAAGGCATTTACATTTTCCCGCAGGATGTAGAAGTGGGTGCGGATGCGGTGGAAGCGCTGGGCCTTCGGGATACCGTTTTTGAATATGAAATTACCAGCAATCGTGTGGATTGCTACAGCATTTTAGGCATTGCAAGGGAAGCGGCGGCGACATTCAGAAAGTCCTATGTCCCTCCTGTGGTAAACGTGCATGATAACGGAGAAAACGTTAACGATTACGTCAGCGTGGAAGTAAAGGATACGGATTTGTGCACCAGATATTGCGCAAGGGTTTGTAAGAACATAAAGATCGGGCCCAGCCCGAAGTGGATGCAGAGAAGACTTGCGGCCGCAGGCATTCGCCCGATCAATAATCTGGTGGATATCACCAACTATGTCATGGCCGAGTACGGACAGCCCATGCACGCTTATGATCTGGACAAGGTGGGTGGACATAAGATTATCGTGCGCCGGGCGAAGGACGGAGATGAATTCCAGACGCTGGATGGTCAGATGAGAAAGCTGGATTCCGAAGTGCTGATGATCTGCGACGCGGAAAAGGAAATCGGCATCGCCGGCATCATGGGCGGCGAGAATTCCAAAATTACGGACGACGTTAAGACCGTTTTATTCGAGGCGGCAACTTTTAACGGTCCCAATATCAGAAAGTCGGCAAAGAGAATCGGCATGCGTACGGAAGCTTCCGGCATTTTTGAAAAAGGACTGGATCCGGTCAACGCTGCCGCGGCGATCGACCGCGCCTGCCAGTTGATTGAAGAACTGGGCTGCGGCGAAGTGGTCGGCGGCATGGTGGACGTATGCGAACCGATCAAACCGCTGAATCATATCGCGTTCGAGCCGGAAAAGATCAACCATTTCCTGGGTACGGATATTCCGAAGGAAGATATGCTGGCGATCTTTGAAATGCTGGAATTGAAATATAATGCGGATACCAATGAAATTGAAATTCCTTCTTTCCGTCAGGATCTGGAAGGATTTGCGGATATTGCGGAAGAAGTAGCGAGATTCTTCGGTTATGACAAGATTCCTACCACGCTGCCTTCCGGTGAAGCGACGGCCGGAAAGATTTCCTTTAAAGGCAGAATTGAGGAGAAGGCGCGGGATATCGCGGAATACTGCGGATTTTCTCAGGGAATGTGTTATTCCTTTGAAAGCCCGAAGGTATTTGACAAGCTGTTGCTTCCTGCGGACAGCGAACTGAGAAATACGGTGACGATTTCCAATCCGCTGGGAGAAGATTATTCCATCATGCGCACCACTTCCTTAAACGGTATGCTCACAAGCCTGGCAACCAACTATAACCGCAGAAACAAGGACGTCAGGCTGTATGAACTGGGAAATATTTACCTTCCCAAATCCCTGCCGTTGACAGAACTTCCCGAAGAGAGAATGCAGTTTACACTGGGCTTTTACGGAGAAGTGGATTTCTTCACCATGAAAGGCGTTGTGGAAGAGTTCCTGGAACATGTGGGCATGAAGAAGAAGCCTGTCTATGATCCGAAGGCGGGAAAGCCGTTTTTACATCCCGGACGTCAGGCGAACATCCTCTATGACAAAAAAGTGATCGGTTATCTGGGTGAGGTTCATCCGAAGGTGGCGGACAATTACAATATTCCCACAAGAGTGTATGTGGCGGTGATCGATATGCCTTATGTTGTGGAGATGGCAACCTTTGACCGTAAATACGAGGGGATTGCAAAATATCCTGCTGTGAACCGCGATATCAGTATGGTGGTGCCCAAGGAAGTTCTGGTGGGACAGATCGAAGCGGTGATCGCACAGCGCGGCGGCAAGATTCTGGAAAGTTACTCTCTGTTCGATATTTATGAGGGCGCGCAGATTAAGGAAGGCTTCAAATCGATCGCTTATACCATCACATTCCGCGCAAAGGACAGAACGCTGGAAGATGCGGACATTACGGCAGCGATGAAGAAAATTCTGAACGGCCTGCAGAACCTTGGTATTGAACTGAGAAGCTGAGCAGGATACTGTTCGGGTTTGGAAGTGAAAGTTTCAGCCGGACTTTGCGCCGCCATGCGGCGCAAAGCCCTATACAGTTTGGATGCCGCTGAAGCGGCGGAATGAGAGGAAAAATGGAAAAGAAAACATTTGGTTCCGGTCCGGTGAACAACGAAGTGGATTTTTGCCGCGTGTATGATCTGGAAACCAAGAAGAAGATTGAAAAGATCCTTTTGGATAACAGAATATCTTATTGCTGTCATTTTGAGGACAAGGGCTTTTTGCAAAAGTTTTTCTTTACAAAACCCAGTCAGAACACCGCCTGCATTTTCCGGATTCATGACGAAGAGGTGCCGAGGGCGAAGAAGCTGGTTCGTTCTGTGCTCGGCGACAGCAAGAGGAAGAGAAAGGAAAGAAGAAGGTAATGGACAGGAAGAACGCCTGGAAAACATATGATGATGTAAAGGCAGCGCAGGTGGACGCGCTGGCGAAGGAATATATGGATTTTTTGGACAATGGAAAGACGGAGCGGGAGTGTGTGGACACCATCGTGAATCTCATTGAAAAAAACGGTTACCGTCAGCTTTCCGATCTGATCCGGGAAGGGAAAAAGCTGTCTGCCGGGGATAAGGTTTATGCGGCGCTCATGAACAAAACCGTCGTCATGTTCCAGATCGGGACAAAGCCCATGACGGAGGGCATTAACATTCTGGGGGCTCACATTGATTCTCCGAGACTGGATATCAAACAGAATCCGCTTTATGAGGATTCTGATTTCGCGCTGCTTGATACGCATTATTATGGCGGCGTGAAGAAATATCAGTGGGTGACGCTTCCGCTGGCGATTCACGGCGTTGTGGTGAAAAAAGACGGCGCTGTGACGGAGATCAACATCGGCGAAAATGAGGATGATCCCGTATTTTTCATTTCCGATCTGCTGATCCATCTGTCTGCAGAACAGTTGGAAAAGAAAGCTTCCAAAGTGATTGAAGGGGAAGCGCTGGATATCATCGTCGGATCAAAGCCTTTGGCGGGAGAGGAAAAGGATGCGGTAAAGGCCGGCATTCTGAAACTTCTGCAGGAACAGTATGATATGGAAGAGGAAGATTTTCTTTCTGCGGAACTGGAAGTGGTGCCTGCCGGCAGAGCCAGGGAAGCGGGCTTTGACAGAAGCATGATTCTGGGCTATGGACAGGACGACAGAGTATGCGCATATACTTCCCTGGCGGCGATGCTGGAGATCGGACAGACCGAACGTACCGCATGCTGTATTCTCGTGGATAAGGAGGAAATCGGCAGCGTCGGCGCAACCGGCATGCAGTCCAGGTTTTTTGAAAATAAGGTGGCGGAAGTGATGGAACTGGCAGGAGAGTACAGCGAACTCAATGTGAGAAGATGCCTGGCGGCGTCGGATATGCTTTCTTCCGATGTCAGCGCTGCTTTTGATCCCACCTACGCATCCGCGTTTGAGAAGAAAAATGCGGCGTATTTCGGAAGAGGAATGGTATTTAATAAATTTACGGGAGCACGCGGAAAATCCGGCTCCAACGATGCCAATGCGGAATATGTGGCCCATATCCGCTCCATCATGGAATCCGCGGGCGTGGCATATCAGACGGCGGAACTTGGGAAAGTCGATGTGGGCGGCGGCGGAACGATCGCCTATATCCTTGCTCTTTACGGAATGAATGTGATTGACTGCGGCGTTGCCGTGCTTTCCATGCACGCGCCCTGGGAAGCCACCAGTAAAGCGGATATTTATGAGACGAAATGCGGTTATGTGGCATTTCTGGAAAAAGCATGTCTGTAATGGACGGGAGGCCGGAAGAAATGTCAGAGGGAAAGAACGCTGAAACGGCGCTGGGACTTCGGACTTCGGATTATTATTTTGATTTGCCCCAGGAACTGATTGCGCAGGACCCGCTGGCAGAGCGTTCTTCTTCGCGCCTGCTGCTCTTAAACCGAAAGACCGGAGCCACGGAGCATCATATTTTCAGGGAAGTCATCAATTATCTGGAGCCCGGGGACTGCCTGGTTTTGAACAATACGAAGGTCATACCGGCGCGGCTGCTGGGCACGAAAGCGGATACCGGCGCGGCGGTGGAGATTCTTCTTTTAAAGCGCCGGGAAAATGATGTCTGGGAAACCCTGGTGAAACCGGGAAAAAAACTGCGCACAGGTGCAAAGGTGGTTTTCGGAGACGGAAGGCTGCGGGCGGAAATACTGGATGTGGTGGAGGAAGGAAACCGGCTGGTGCAGTTTTCCTATGAAGGAATCTGGGAGGAAGTGCTGGATTCTTTAGGAGAAATGCCGCTTCCGCCTTATATCACGCACAAACTTCAGGATAAAAACCGTTATCAGACTGTATATGCGAAGTACGAAGGTTCCGCTGCGGCGCCTACGGCGGGCCTGCATTTTACAGAAGAACTGCTTGCCGAAGCGGAGAAAAAGGGCGTCAGTCTGGCATATGTAACCCTTCATGTGGGGCTTGGCACGTTCCGGCCCGTTAAAGTGGACAATGTGCTGGAACATCATATGCATTCGGAATATTATCAGGTGACGCAGGAGGCCGCCGATCAAATCAACCGGGCGAAACAGAGCGGACACCGGGTTATCTGCGTGGGAACAACGAGTTGCCGCACGGTGGAAAGCGCGGCGGACGAAAACGGACATCTGGAAGCATGCTGTGACAATACGGATATTTTTATTTATCCGGGATATCAATTCAAGGTTCTGGACGGCCTGATCACGAATTTCCATCTGCCGGAATCCACGCTCGTGATGCTGGTATCGGCGCTGGCGGGACGGGAGCATGTGCTTGCCGCATATGAAGAGGCGATCCGGGAACGTTACCGGTTTTTCTCCTTTGGGGATGCCATGTTTATCTATTGACGCCGGAATATTACATTTGTATGGTATTGTATGGTAATCGGAAGCTGAGAGCGGACAACTCCCGGCTTCCGTTTTTTCTGAAATCGGAGCGGAAGGAAAAAGAGGGTGCCAATCATGATATATACGATAGAAATTCCATCCCCAGGGGAAGAGGAAGAAATCGACGATGAACTGATGGCCTATAACCTGCAGCAGGTTCCGCCTGCGCAGGAGGAGCCTTTTATCAAAATCTGCCGTTGTGCAAAGGATGAAAACGGCGTTTTGCTCGGCGGCATATTGGCGTGCAGCGTATTATGGAATGTGCTGTATGTGGAGACCGTCTGGGTGCGGGAAGACTGCCGGGGAATGCATATCGCTTCCGCACTGCTCAACGCGGTGGAAGAAGAAGCGCGGAAATGCGGCTGTTATGTGGCGCAATTGGATACCTTTGATTTTCAGGCGCGAGCATTCTATGAAAAATGCGGCTATCAGGTTTTCGGGACGCTTGAGGATGTGCCGGAAGGACATGCGCGGTATTATATGTGGAAACGTCTGGATTCGTGAAACTTTTCTAAAAAATGGGAAGACTATTTGTATTTTCACGAATAATGCATTATAATGCCATTGTGCGAAAAGGCAATGAAGGAGTTGGAGGTCACTAATTATGCTGGAACTTTGTAATATTTCCTTTGGCGTGTCCGAGGACAGCCGGCAGAAGGAGATTTTGAAAAATATCAGCCTGAAGCTGGAAGATAACAGATTTACGGTCATTACCGGGCCGAACGGAGGCGGCAAATCCACATTGGCCAAGGTGATTGCGGGAATTGAGAAGCCTACGGAAGGAAAGATTTTGTGGGATGGAGAGGATATCACCGATTTATCCGTAACGGAGCGGGCAAAGCTGGGAATCAGCTATGCGTTTCAGCAACCGGTGCGCTTTAAAGGGATTACGGTTTTCGACCTGATTCAACTGGCCAGCGGTCAGAAGATGTCTGTGGAGGACGCCTGCCATTATCTTTCGGAGGTCGGTCTGTGCGCCCGGGATTATGTGCGCCGTGAAGTGAATGCAAGTCTTTCCGGCGGTGAGCTCAAAAGGATTGAGATAGCGACGGTGATGGCGCGCAATACGAGAATGACGGTTTTTGACGAACCGGAAGCGGGAATTGATCTCTGGAGTTTTCAGAAGCTGATTTCCGTGTTCGAGAAGCTGCATGAGACAAATCACGGCTCCATTCTCATCATTTCCCACCAGGAAAGGATTTTGAATATTGCGGATGAAATCGTTCTGATTGCAGACGGTCAGTTGACTGCCAGCGGAAGCAGGGAAGCAATTCTGCCGCAGATATTGGACAAGTCCGTCAACAGAAGCTGCAAGGTTATGGGAGGTTGAGAAAATGGATCAGATTACCCAGCATATTCTGGAAGAAGTGGCGGGACTTCATGCGATTCCCGAGGGCGCTTATAATATCAGGGAAAACGGCAAAAGCATCGGAAGAAGTTCCACGGATGAAATAGAAATCGGGACCAGGGAAGACGGTAAGGGACTTGTGGTGAAAATCAAGGCCGGAACGAAGAATAAGAGCGTGCATATTCCGGTAGTCATCAGCCAGTCCGGATTGACGGAAGTGGTTTATAATGATTTTTATATCGGCGAAGACGCGGATGTGACGATTATCGCCGGCTGCGGCATTCACAATGCCGGAAATGACGCCAGCAAACACGATGGGATTCACAGCTTTTTTGTCGGAAAAAATGCAAAGGTGAAATATGTGGAAAAGCATTACGGCTCCGGAGACGGAAACGGCGAGCGCATTATGAATCCGGAAACCATTGTGGAGATGGAAGAAAACAGCTACATGGAAATGGACACGGTACAGATCAAAGGCGTGGATTCCACAATCCGCAAAACGAATGCGAAGCTGAAGGACGGCGCGAAACTGGTAGTCATGGAAAGGCTCATGACGCACGGAAAGCAGCATGCGGAAAGCTATTTTGACGTATACTGCAATGGAGCGGACAGCGGCGCCAACGTGGTTTCCCGTTCCGTGGCAAAGGAAGATTCTTATCAGAAATTCTGTTCCCGACTGATCGGCAACGCGGCCTGCAGCGGTCATACGGAGTGCGATGCAATCATTATGGATAATGCAAAGATCAGCGCAGTTCCGGAACTGGAAGCAAATCATCCGGACGCGGCGCTGATTCATGAGGCTGCGATCGGTAAAATTGCGGGAGAACAGATTGTTAAGCTGATGACGCTGGGGCTTTCGGAAGAGGAAGCGGAAGAAAAGATCGTGGAAGGATTTCTGCGTTGATTTTTTTGAGGCAGAAGGGAAAAGGATGAAACATTACGCATATGAAATAGAGAGAATACCGTTGACCGGATTGCCTAACACGCGGGATTTGGGCGGAATGCCCACGGCGGACGGAAGAACGATCCGGTCGGGGAAGCTGCTGCGCAGCGGAGATCTGCATGAATTGACAGAGGCGGATGGTCAGATGCTGCGGGAGAAATACTTTCTGAAAAAAGTCATAGATTTCCGTACAAGCGAGGAATGCAGGGAGAGGCCGGATCAGCCGGTTGACGGCGTCGCCTATCTTCATCTCCCGATACTGGACGAACAGGCGCTTGGAATCACCAGAGAAAAGGAATCGGACCAAAATGTGATAAACAGCGTGCTTATGGGCGTGCTTAAAAGCGGATCGGATCCCGGAAAAGCCGCAGAGGACTATATGAAGCGGATGTACGCCAGTTTTTTGCAGAGTACGTTTGCCAGACAGCAATACCGGCGCTTTTTTATGGAACTGCTTACCGGAAGCGACGGAAGCATTCTCTGGCATTGTACGGCCGGCAAGGACAGAGCCGGTTTGGGAACCATGCTGCTTCTGTATGCGCTGGGTGTGGATCGGGAACTCATTCTGATGGACTATATGAAGGTGAATGAATACAGCGGACCTGTTGTGGAGAGACAAAGCAGACTGGCCGTGGAGAGCACCGGGCAGAAGGCGGCCGGAGAAGTGGTGAGGAAGCTGTTTTCGGTGGAACCGTCCTATCTGGAAGCCGTCTATGAGGAAATCGACCGCGATTTCGGGTCCATGGATGATTTTTTGAGAAACGAAATGGGCTTGGACGCAGAAAAACGGCGGATTTTGCAGGATTTGTATTTGAATGAATAAAAGAAACTCTTTTTTGCAGGAAAATTGGAAGGACGCTGTTATTTTTCGGTTAAAGAATGGAGCCGCCGCAGGGCAGGCTCCATTTTTGGCGTGATTATTCTGTTGCAGATTCGGTCATGACAGGCTCTTCTCCGCCGTTCCAGTCAGGCTCGTCTGATTCCGGCACGATGATGACATTCTCATCTTCCGGGTAACGTCCCTGCAGAAGAATGGCGATATAATTGACACGTTTCATGGCTCTGGAATAGTTTTCATTCGCGGCATCCCCAATGGCATCGTCATAACTGCCGTCGGCATAAGCTTCATGATACAGAGCGCTCGCTTCCGCCATATATTCCGCCGCTTCATCGGCGATCTCTTCAATGTTTTCAAATGGATCCGGCGCTTCAATGGCGGCCAGTTCATCGAAAAGAGACGACATCGTGTCCAGTTGGGAGAGCATATCTTCCACCGCAGACTCAGAATCCGGATCAATATTTTCCAGAACATTCACCGCAGCGGATAAAGAAGCATAAAAGTCATCCATTTCATCATGGAAAACATCAAGATCCTGATTGCCGCCGCAACCGGACAGAAGAAGCAGGCAGATTCCCAGAATCAATACCTGTATTTTAGTTTGCAAAAAAATCCCCTCCAATCGTCTATTACCCTCAAATCTACCACAATACGACGGGAAAAGCAAGAAAAAGCGGGAAATTGGTCATATATGCTTCTTTCTTTTTTTTGATTTCCATGATAGAATACTTTAGAATAGCCTCGAAATATGAAACGGAAGTGAAAAAATGACGAAAGAACAGTTCAGACGGCTGGCGGAGAACAAGCTGCTGTTTCTGGACGGAGCCACCGGTTCCAATCTGCAGAAAGCGGGTATGCCGACGGGGGTCTGTCCGGAATTGTGGATTACGCAGCATCCGGATCTGTTAATAGAACTCCAGCGCTCCTATGTGGAAGCCGGAACCAATATTGTATATGCGCCGACTTTTACGGCGAACAGGATCAAGTTAAAGGAATTTGACCTGGAGGACAGGATACAGGAATTAAATCATACGCTGGTCGCCATTTCAAAGGAAGCGGTCGGGGATCGCGCGCTGGTCGCCGGAGATCTGACGATGACAGGGGAACAGCTTGCGCCGATCGGGAGACTGGATTTTGAGGAACTGATCGGGATTTATAAGGAGCAGATTGCTTATCTGGCGGAAGCGGGCGTGGATCTTTTGGTTGTGGAAACGATGATGAGCCTGCAGGAATCCAGAGCGGCTTTGATTGCGGCTAAGGAACTCTGTCCGGATCTGCCGGTCATGGTCACCATGACGTTTGAAGCGGACGGGAGAAGCCTTTTCGGAACGGATGCCCAAACGGCGGCGATTGTTTTAGAAAGTCTCGGCGCCGATGCGGTGGGGGCCAATTGCTCTACAGGACCGGATCAGATGGCGGAGGTCATCCGGCAGATGGCGGAAGTGGTGAAAGTGCCGGTCATTGCAAAGCCGAATGCGGGACTTCCCGCTCTGGATGCAGACGGCCAGACTGTATATAATATGGGTCCGGAGGAATTCGGACAGGATATGAGACTGCTTTGGGAAGCGGGGGCCGGCATTTTGGGCGGTTGTTGCGGAACGACGCCCAGGCACATAAAAGCCATGACGGAAAGCCTGAACGGAAAAAGTCCGGTGCAAAGAGCGCCTTCGGGAAAAAGCTATCTGACTTCGGAGCGCGCCACGGTCGCTTTTGGTCTGGAAGATCCTTTCCTGATCGTCGGAGAGCGGATCAATCCTACCGGCAAGAAAAAGCTGCAGGAGCAGTTGCGGGAAGGCAATTTCGAGATGGTAACGCGGTTTGCCGAAGAGCAGGAAAGCCGCGGAGCCGCCATTCTGGATGTGAATATGGGGATGAGCGGCATCGACGAGAAGGCGATGATGCTGCAGGCGCTGGAAGAGATCGCGGGAGTGACAAGCCTTCCGCTGTCCATCGATTCCAGTCATGTGGATGTCATCGAAGCGGCGCTTCGACGGTACCCCGGCAGGGCGCTGATCAATTCCATTTCCCTGGAAACGGAAAAATTTGAAAAGCTGCTCCCGATTGCAAAAAAATATGGGGCCATGTTCATTCTGCTGCCCTTATCCGATAAAGGACTTCCGGAAAATCTGGAAGAAAAGATTTCTATTATTGAAAAGATCAAAGCCCGGGCGCTGGAACTGGGCATGAAAAAAAATGATATCATTGTGGACGGCCTGGTGGCTACCGTAGGCGCGAATAAGAACGCGGCGCTGGAAACGCTGGAGACGATCCGCTACTGTAAGAAAAACGGACTGGCCACCACATGCGGTCTGTCGAACATTTCCTTCGGCCTGCCGGAGAGAAGCAATGTAAACACTGCCTTTTTGACGATGGCGATTTCTGCGGGACTGACGATGGCGATATCCAATCCCAGTCAGGATCTGTTGGTTGCCGCCGCGTTTGCTTCCGATCTTCTTCTGAATAAAGAAGAGAGCGATATCCGCTACATCAACTTTGCGGGCGAGATGAAGGAACGCAGAGAACAGGAAGCGGAGGCAAAAGAAGCGGCGCTGCGGCAAAAGCTTCTGACACAGGCCGGGGCAGAATTTGCGAATGTGACGTCCGGTCAGCCGGATCATGCGAGTCCTGTTCAGGATCAGGCCGGGAGCAAAGCGGCACAGACCGCAGGGGGTCCGTCCGGACAGCCCGGGATGAGCAAAAGCGCCGGGAATCCTGCAGCCAGACAGGATGCGGCAAAGGATGCCGCCACGGCGGTGAAAACGGCTGTGATGAAAGGAAACCGCAAAGCGGTGGAAAAACTCACAAAGGAAGCGCTGGCGGCAGGAGTGCAGGCCCCGGAACTTTTAAACGATTATCTTCTTCCGGCGATCAACGAAGTGGGAGAATTGTTTGATAAAGGCAAATATTTTCTGCCGCAATTGATTTCCAGCGCAGAGACGATGAAGCTGTCTATCGCCGTTTTGGAACCGCTGCTTTTGGATGCGGATCAGAATAAACAGATGCCGGTCGTGGTGATTGCGACGGTGGCCGGAGATATTCATGATATCGGCAAAAATCTGGTGGCGCTGATGCTGAAAAATTACGGTTTTCAGGTCATTGATCTGGGAAAGGATGTGCCCAGAGAAAGGATCATAGAAGAAGCGAAGAAAAGCGGCGCGCAGATCATTGCTCTTTCGGCGCTGATGACGACGACGATGCAGGAGATGAAGCATGTCATTGAATATGCGAAAGAACAGGGTGTGACGGCGAAAATCATGATCGGCGGCGCCGTCATCACCCAGGAATATGCGGATGAGATTCATGCGGACGGCTATTCCAAGGACGCTGCGGACGCTGTGAAACTGGCAAAACGGCTTCTTGACATACAGGACTGAAGGAAAGGAGACGACCGGAATGCAGGACAATCAGGGTGTGATACAGTTGTTGGAAAAAATGGCGGCAGACAATGAAGCGCAGAACCGATATTTGAGGAAACAGCTTTTTTTTACCAGAATCTTTTCGGTAGCCTGCTGTGTGCTGACGATCGCGCTGTTGGCAGTGCTTTTGCGGGTGGTTCCGCCGCTTTTGGGGACGCTGGATCAGGCGGTGGAGGCCCTGGAACAGGCGTCTGAGACTATGGAGCTGGTGGACGATACGCTGACGGATATTCAGGGACTGTTTGAAGAAGACGGGCTGGTGGGCCAAAGCGGCGAAGCGCTGGCGCAGGCGACGCAGAAAATCAGCGAGATGGATATTGAAAGTTTAAACGCCGCCATCAAAAACCTGGGAGATGTAGTGGAACCGTTGGCGGAGTTTTTCGGTAAATTTAAAAGATAAGGATAGAAAGTCATATCAGCGGGAACATCGGCCGGTGACAGCCGTATTCCGCAATAAAAGGAGGAAGATAGAACATGAATGGTGCACAGGCAATGGTGAAGTGCCTTGAAAACGAAGGCGTTGAAATGATTTTCGGATATCCGGGCGTGGCGATCTGTCCGTTTTATGACAGCATTCTGGATTCCGATATCCGCACGATTTTGATTCGGACAGAGCAGAATGCGGCGCATGCGGCGAGCGGACTTGCGCGCGTGACAGGAAAGGTCGGCGTCTGTGCCGTTACCAGCGGCCCCGGAGCGACCAATCTGATTACCGGAATTGCGACGGCGTTTGCGGACAGCATCCCCCTTGTATGTATTACCGGGCAGGTAAACAGCGAACTGATCGGCAGCGACAGCTTTCAGGAAGCGGACATCACAGGCGCGGCGGAATCCTTTGTCAAATACAGTTATTTGGTCAAGAACGCAGATGACATTCCCCGCATTTTTAAAGAGGCTTTCCATATTGCGAATACGGGACGGAAAGGCCCTGTCCTCATCGATGTGCCGATCGATGTACAGAATGCGGCGGTGAAGAAGTTTAAATATCCGGAAACTGTAAATCTGCGCACCTACAAGCCCACAGTGAAAGGACATGCGGTGCAGATCAAAAAAGTGATGGCTGAACTGGAAAAGGCGAAGCGGCCGGTCATCTGTGCGGGCGGCGGCGTGCTGCTTGCCGATGCGCAGGGAAAGCTGCGTGAGTTTGCTCATAAATATCAGGTTCCGGTTGTGACCACGATGATGGGAATCGGCGCGATGCAGAGTGAAGACGAATTGAATTTCGGCATGGTCGGTAATCACGGAGCGCCCTGCGCAAACCGCGCCATGAACGAAGCCGACATGGTGATTATGGTAGGCGCGCGGGTGGCGGACCGTTCTGTCAATCAGCCTGAAATCATTACGAAAAATAAGGTTTTGGTACATATGGATGTGGATCCGGCAGAGATCGGAAAGAATGCGGGACCGACCATTCCGCTGGTAGGCGATGCGGAGCATATTTTTGAGGATATGATGCAGATAGAGGTTGATTGCGACCATGCTCTCTGGTTACAGACTCTTTATGAGTACCGTCAGACAATGACGGAGAAGCGCGTTCCCAATCCTGATTTTATCGATCCGGCAGATTTTATACGAAAACTGACGGACAAAATGGAAAGGGATGCCGTTTATACGGCGGATGTGGGGCAGAATCAGATCTGGTCCTGCCGCAACTGCATCGTCAGGGACGGACGCTTTTTGACTTCCGGAGGCATGGGGACGATGGGATATTCCATTCCTGCCGCGATGGGAGCAAAGCTGGCGAAGCCCGATACGCAGGTGGTGGCGGTCTGCGGCGACGGTTCTTTCCAGATGTCCATGATGGAATTGGCAACGATGCGGCAATACAGCGTGCCGGTGAAAATAGTGGTTATGGCAAACAGATATCTCGGAATGGTTCGTGAATATCAGCACAGCACTTACAACGGCAGATATTCGGTGGTGGATCTGTCCGGCAGTCCCGATCTTTCCAAGCTGGCAGAGGCATATGGAGTGCGGTTCATCCGTATTTCCGAAAGAGATCAGGTGGACAATGCGATTGAAGAGTTCCTGCGCGGCGATGAATCTGTGCTGCTGGAGTGCATCATCGATCCGATGGATGTTTCAAAATAAGGAGGGATCACGATGAAGAAAATATATTCTGTATTAGTGGAAAACCGTTCCGGCGTGCTTTGTAAAGTGGCGGGGCTTTTTTCCAGAAGATCGTTTAATATTGACAGTCTGGTGGTAGGGGAGACGGACGATCCCACGGTATCCTGTATGACCATCGTTTCCAGCGGCGAC
Organism: Eubacteriales bacterium; assembly: GCA_030524745.1. Classification (GTDB taxonomy): domain Bacteria; phylum Bacillota; class Clostridia; order Lachnospirales; family Lachnospiraceae; genus Gallintestinimicrobium. The sequence continues at coordinate 35,298 of JAUNGC010000033.1, forward strand.
GCGCATACGCTGGAGCAGATTGAGAAGCAGTTGAATAAGAAGCTGGATATCATCAAAGTAAAAACTTTTGATGAACCTGCAAGCATCAGCCGGGAACTGATGCTTGTAAAGGTAAAATATAACCGCAATAACCGGCGGGATATTATGGAAATCTGCAGTATCTTAAAAGCGCAGATTGTGGATATGTCGAAAACCCAGATGATGATCCAGATCTGTGATGTGCCGGAAAAGGTTCAGTTGTTTTTGAAAATGCTGCAGTCCATCAGTATTGCGGAAGTTGCCCGCACCGGGACTGTGGCGCTGCCAAAATGCCACGATCAGGAAGGCTGACTTTTTGAAATCTGTCCGCAACTGAGCAGTTTTAATATAACTCATGTTGTGAAAAACGTTCAAAACCATAACTGCAAATTATAGCTAGCATGACGTGAACTCATACGTTGACAGCAGATTGGTTTGTTGCTAGAATGAAATCTAAACAATGTAAGAAACGACAATTTGTAACAGTCCGGCTTGTCTGGACCAATACAGTTTGTGTCGGATCGAGGAGGAAACAGGATGCAGAAAAAAGTATTTCAGCTTTTGGTTGACAATACCTCCGGTGTGTTGAGCCGTATCTCCGGTCTGTTTTCCAGAAGAGGGTATAATATTGAGAGCATCACGGCCGGCGTTACAGCGGATCCGCGATATACCAGGATCACGATAGTAGCCAGCGGAGATGATGAAATTCTGGACCAGATTGAGAAGCAGGTAGGGAAACTGATCGACGTCAGGGATATCCGGGAACTGGAACCGGAAGACAGCGTTTTCAGGGAACTTGCGTTGATTAAGGTGAAAGCGGGTGCGGCGGACCGTCCCGGCATTATCGCGGTGGCGAATGTGTTCCGTGCCAATATCATTGATGTGGGTTCGGAGAATCTGATTATTGAACTGACCGGCTCCCAGAGTAAGATTGAAGCTTTTTTAAAGCTTCTTGACGGATATGAAATTCTGGAACTCGCAAGGACCGGCGTGGCGGGATTGTGCCGCGGCGTTGACAAAGTCGTATTTATAGATGAATAATTTTTCCGGACGGCCGGGCCGTTCGGAAGGAACCAGTCATCTTGAAATTATATTAATGTAAGATTAAACATGGAGGAATGAAAAATGGCAAAGATTTTTTATCAGGAAGATTGTAATCTTTCCTTACTGGAAGGCAAAACAATCGCAGTAATCGGTTATGGCAGCCAGGGACATGCGCATGCGCTGAATGCCAAGGAATCCGGATGCAACGTTATCATCGGTCTGTATGAAGGTTCCAAATCCTGGGCGAAGGCTGAGGCACAGGGCTTTGAAGTATATACAGCGGCAGAAGCGGCAAAGAAAGCTGACATCATTATGATTCTGATTAATGATGAATTGCAGGCTGATATGTATAAGAATGATATTGAACCCAATCTGGAGCCCGGCAATATGCTGATGTTTGCACATGGCTTCAATATTCACTTCGGCTGCATCAAGCCTCCGAAGGATGTGGACGTTACCATGGTTGCGCCCAAAGGCCCCGGACATACCGTTCGTTCCGAATATCAGGCTGGCAAGGGCGTTCCCTGTCTGGTTGCAGTGGAGCAGGATGCTACCGGCAAAGCGCAGGATATCGCGCTGGCGTATGCACTGGCAATCGGCGGCGCAAGAGCGGGCGTTCTGGAAACCACATTCCGTACCGAGACCGAGACAGACCTGTTCGGCGAACAGGCAGTTCTTTGCGGCGGCGTATGCGCGCTGATGCAGGCAGGCTTTGAGACTCTGGTTGAGGCCGGCTATGATCCGAGAAACGCATATTTTGAATGTATCCATGAAATGAAGCTGATCGTTGACCTGATCTATCAGTCCGGTTTTGCAGGCATGAGATATTCCATCTCCAA
>JAUNGC010000034.1 GCA_030524745.1 Eubacteriales bacterium
CAAGGTTTTTATTATATTTTGAAACAAAAAAACAGGTAGTTTTTGACACTACCGAAAAAAGGAAAAGGGAAAAAAGAATGAAGAAAAAACATGTATTAAAACGCGGAATTAGTCTTCTGACAGTAAGCGCGATGCTGGTATTGGGGAACGCCGGCTGCGGAAACAGCGCGGATGGAAATGCCGGAGCGGACAATACGGCAGCCGGCGATGAGCCGGTGGAGATTACAATTTTCAAAACGGACAATCCTTCGATTGAAACTACGTGGGCATCGGTAAAGGACAGCCCCGTTGTGAAGCAGATTGAAGAAAAATGCAATGTAAAACTGAATATGGTGGGCGGCGATCACGACAAGCTTCAGGTTATGATGGCGTCCGGAGAAATTCCCGGAGATATTATATATGTGACTTCCAAGGATGACGTGCAGAATCTGATCAAGGGACAGCACATTGTGCCGCTGGATGATCTGGTAGAGGAATACGGACCTGATATTCAGGAAGTGGGGAGCCGCATCCAGATTTCCAAAGACTACTACAGCAATGGCACCGGACAACTCTACACCCTGCCCTCGAATGTGGGTCTGGAAGGCCATGAATACATGATCTATCACTCCATCTATCGTGTGAGATGGGACTGGTATAAAGAGTTGGGTTATCCGGAAATCAAAAATACGGATGATATGGTTGAAGTGCTCAGTCAGATGCAGGCAAATCATCCCACGACGGATGAGGGGAAGCCGGTTTATGGAGTCAGTTGTAGCAGCGATACGTTTGGGTATTATTGCTGGACCGCTTATGCATCCACCTATGGCATTGGCGAAAGCGGAAATGTATTGTTCGACACGCATGATGTGACAAACCTGTATCCGAAATTCAGCGAAGACAGTCAGTATTGGGACGCAATGGAATATTACTATAAGGTAAACCGGGCAGGACTTTTCGATCCGGATGCATTTACCCAGACCTATGATGACTTTGCGGCAAAAATAAACGCAGGTCAGGTGATGGCTCCTGAAGCTTCCTGGCTGGTGACGCCCTTTAATCAGGCGGAATATGCAAAGGACAGCGCCAGTATCGCAGGCATTCAGGCGATTCCGGTGGAGGGAACCACGGTACACACCAATGTTGATTTAAAGTTTGGCTTTGACGGTCAGTTGATGTGCATTAACAAAAAATCCGAAAATCCTGAAAAGGCGATGGAAATTTTAAACTATCTGTTCTCCTATGAAGGCTCCCGTCTGATCAAGAGCGGCGTGCAGGGCGAACACTGGGATATCATTGACGGTGTTGCGCAGTTTACGCCTGAAATGAGCGAACTGCTCAAAAAGGGCGGCGATGAGTTACAGAATACCGGTGTGAATTTCTTTGAATCTTTTGCCGGCTACAGCCATGGCGTAATTGATCCGGAGGATGGAGAGCCGATGCAGCTTCAACAGGGGCAGGTCGCATTAAAGGCGCAGAATCTTCCTGTGGATGAGGATTTTAACGAGTATTACGGCTGTGAATATCCTTACCAGGCATTTGAAAAGAAGATTGAAGAAGGAACAATCAAAGACTTCTCTGATTACAATTACGAATGGAGAATGGTAATTGATATCGTGCCGGAAGAGATCAAGGTGATCGACGCCAAGATTGACGATATCGTAAACAAAGCCGTTCCGAAACTGGTTCTGGCGAAGGACGATGTAGAATTTGAAAGCGTAAAAGCGCAGATGATTGAAGATATCGACAACGCCGGATATGAAACCTCTCTGGAATGGTGGATTCCGCACCTGGAGAAGTCTTTTGAGGAAATTGAAAAATATTGATGATTCCCAACGGAAGGAAACGGCTTTACGCCGTTTTCTTCTGAACGTTATGGAGAAAGAGAGGAATGGAATGAAGATATGGACAGAAGGTCCGCTAAACAGAGTGGAGCCGGACGGCGATATTCCGGAAAAACCAGATGACGCAAGAAGACTGGACATGGCGCGCAACAGCTACGAGTCTTATCAGATTGTGCTGCGCGGCGAAACGGATTTTGTAATATACGGAATTCGCTTTCCGGACTTTGCTGTTTCCAAAGGTACCGTTTTCGGTTATAATTTTCAGGAGACGATTGCATTTGAAAAGGAAAGGTTTCAGGATCCGCTTTCAAATGAAGCGTCCTGTCAGGTGGAAGCCGGAAAAAATCAGAGCGTCTGGATCACGGTATATGCCGATAAAGAACTGGAGCCGGGAGACTATACCGGCAGCGTTATTGTGGAAACAGATTGCGGGGAATTTAGGACCGGGCTGGAAATCCGGGTACATTCGGCGGTACTGCCGAAGAATTCAGACGCGGCGTTTGTGACGGAATACTGGATGAATACCGTGAATTTCTGGTTCCGTTATCCTGATGCAAATCAGTTGGATTTTCTGCATTACTATTACGGCTGTGAGAAGTACAGCGATGCCTGGTGGGATATCAACCGGGATATTGCAAAAAATATGAAGGAAAACAGGGTGAATGTGCTGTTTGTGCGCACACAGGATCTTCTTCTGGATGGCGGAAGCTGGCTGGATGATGAGGGGGTTTATCATTTTTGCTGGGAACTGTTTGACCGCTGGACCTCATTTTTTGAAGAATATGGAGATGTGAAGCTTTTTGCCGGATATCATCTGGTGGTACAGACAGAAGGCCGAAATGTCTATCTGCTGGATCGAATCGACGGGAAAATGCAGATTGGTATTGCGCCTATTGGCAGCGGGAAGGCGGAGAACTGGATGAAGCAGTACCTGACCGCCCTGTACGCACATCTGGGAGAAAGGGGCTATCGGGACAGATGGCTGCAGCATGTGGAGGATGAGCCGGCGGAGGCGCAGTCCTGGGGCTATGGCAGGCGTATGGTAAAAAAGTATATGCCGGAAATCAAATGTATGGATGCCATTGATAAACAGGAGCCGACAGCCGATATGCAGGATCAGATTGATCTCTGGATTCCCCGTGTGGATATCTATGAATAAAACCGGGAATTTTACGATTATCGGGTGGCCCGGGGGGATTCCAGGTGGGTTTACAACTGCTGTGAACCGCATCATCAAAACTATATGAATAAGTTTCTCGGATGGCCGCTTATTCATCATCGCGCATTGCCCTGGGCGTGTTTTACCAATCATTTCAGCGGGTTTTTGCACTGGGGGTATGATTTCTGGGATCCCAATGACCGGTGGTTCGGTTTGAATCCGACTGCCAGGCTCAAGGGAGACGGCTATATTGTTTATCCTGATCCGAAAAGAAATCGCGTAAAAAACTCTGTCCGCATGATATCGACCAGAGACGGCGCGCAGGATTTTGAACTGTTAAAGCTGCTGGCGGACAAAGATCCTGTGCTGGCGTATGAAAAGAGCAGAAGAGTTGCCTCCAGATTCAATGATTTCAACTGGGAGCCTGAAAACCTGGAAAACGTAAGAAGAGAAATTCTGGAAGCGCTGGATGCTGAATAACAGGTGAATATATGTATTCTTTGATGATTGTAGAGGATGAACTGCTGGCAAGGCTGGCTTTGAAAAACTCCATTTCCTGGGAAAAATTCAATATTGATGAAATTTATGAGGCACAGGACGGAATGGAGGCGCTGGATAAGTATAGAAAATATGCGCCGGATATTCTGATCGTGGATATCAACATTCCGTTTATGAACGGGATCGAACTGATACAGGAAATCAGGAAGAACGATACCAGGACCAAAATTATTATTTTGAGCTGCCTGGAAGATTTTCAATATGCCAAAGCGGCGATTCAGGCAAATGTATCCCAGTATATCCTGAAGGCGTCCATGTCCATAAAAGAGATTGAAGAAGCGGTTGAAAAGGTTTTGGCGGAAATAAAATCGGAAAAGGCCGGACCGGTTTACAGAAAGAAATACAATACGGATGAAGAATACAGAAACAGGGGGATTCTGCTGAGAAAACTGCTGACACAATCAGCCGCGGAAGCGAAGAAAGAGCAGGAGGTTTTCCGGATGCCTGCTTTTCTGGCTGTCTTTCAGGTACATTTTGAGATTCGCCGGGAGGGAGATCTGTCGCAGGAGTTTTTAAATAAGATGAATTTTGTCAAAAGTATCATCAGCACAACGCTCCGGGAAGAATTTCCCTGCTATGTGGTGACTTTGCCGGAAGAAATGTATGCGGTTTTAATCGAGTGCGGGAACAGAAGCGGGCAGGACGCTTATGGGGAAGTCCGCATGATTTTGGAAGGAGCAGGCCGGTTGATCGGGAAATATACGTCTGCGGAGGTGGAGATCGGCAGCAGCAGCCTTTTGGAGGAACAGTGCCGGATCGCGGAAGGATTCAGACAGGCAAAAAGGAAGCTGGCTTACTACAGTTTCGGGGAAAGCGGGCTGACGGCTGCGCCGGAGCAGGAAATGATGTCCCGACTGGAGCGGATGTGGAAGGAATGTATCCGGGAAACGACGGCGCGCCTGTCCGAAATGGGGCTTTCGGACATGGAAGAGTATGTAAAAAGCGTTCCGGCTTTTTCGGAGGATTATGCGTGTCTGCTGCAGGATTACTGGAGCATGCTGGTTAGCCGCACGGCGGTATTATATGAAAAAAGCAGGGGCTGCAGACTGGAACAGATTGTATCGGAATATACACGGAAAATCAGAAAAACAGTCACGCTTAAGGCGGGAGAAGAACTGTACCATTCTTTCCTGTATCGGATCGGGCAGGAACACAAAGCGCAGGTTCAATATTCTCCGGCGGTGGAAAAAGCAATTGCCTTCGCGGAGAAAAATTACGGGCAGCCGATTACATTGGCGGATGCAGCGGAAGCGGTTCATGTGTCTTCTGGGTATCTGAGCACCATATTCCGGAAGGAATACGGAATTAATTATACGGAGTTTCTGATACAGCTTCGGATCGAGAAGGCGAAAATACTGCTGGCTGCCGGAAATGAGAGACTGGCGGATATAGCGGAAAAGTGCGGGTTCAACGATCACGCATACTTTACCAGAACTTTTAAAAAGCTGACAGGCATTTCCCCGAATGATTACAGAAAAAGCGTAAAGGAAAGCTGATATGAAACTATTGAAAAGGCTGAATTTTTTTCTGATTGCGGTGTGTCTGCTGGTTTTTGCGCTGACCACCACAATTACCGGCGCGATTTACAGAAAGGTACTCTTTGACAATACTTATCAGACGGCGCTTGGGGCTTTGAAGCAGATGGAATATAACTTTTCCGAAAAGAGAAGTGTGTTTCAGGAAACCGTGGTCAATCTGTTGTGCGGAGAATCGCTGGAAAATCTGGATGCGCAGCAGGATGTCACTTCCGTTTATGCCTATGAGCCCATAAACGCATTCAATAAAGATGCGCTGGCTGTTATGGCTTATACGGATGAGATTTCTTCGATCCTGTATCTGAACCGGGCGGGCATCTTAATCGGCACGGACGGAAAAACCGTGTGGAGAGAAAGCGCCGGCGAAACTCTGCTTCTTATGCTGGAGGGGATAGAGCAGGGAGTCTCTTTTCAGGGCGGTTTTTCTTCGGCGCTTTTTTATGAAAATAAAGGATATCTGGGAAAGGAGCCGGAAAATTATATTTCCGTGGTGGCGCCGTATCAACCGATTCGCGGCGATCAGGGAAAAGGATATCTGATCGTCAATATCAAAGAAGCCGCGTTCCGGAGTATATTTTTTGCCGCGATGGAGGAGGACGCCGGAGACATTTATATTGTGGATTTTTCAGGCAATGTCCTGTCTTCCACGAGCGAGGAGCAGATCGGCGGCCGTTACAGGCTGGCGGATGATATGAAAAATCATGAGGATGCTTTTTATATAATCGATGGGGAAGCCTATGTCATTTATTATGCCATGCCGGAGATGGGCTGGAGCATCGTGTGGGAAAAACCGGTGAATTCCTTTTATGAGCAGGCAAATTTGCTCCATCGGATCTTAATTTGTTTTGTGCTGTTCAGCCTGATGATTATTCTGATCAGCTACGGTATTTATGCGAAAATGCAGTTAAAGCCTCTGCATATTCTGGTGCGGGCAATGGAAGATATCGGAAAAGGGCACTATGGCATCCGGATAGAAGAAAAGGTGGACGGCGAAATCGGAAATGTGATCGAAAGCTTCAACAGAATGTCCCGGGATATTGAAGTGCTGACCGGAGAAAATGTGCGCATCACCAACGAGAAGAGGACGCTGCAGCTTCTGGCGCTGCAGGAGCAGATGAGTCCCCATTTTGTGCTGAACGCGCTCAATACGATCAAGTGGATGGCGATGCTGGCGAGGGAGGAAAATATCGTCAACATGGTGATCGCGCTTTCCAGGATCATACATGCGTTTAAAAATACGAACGCGTTCGGCACGATCGGGGAAGAAATTGATTTTATCAAAAATTATATACTCGTCATGAACTACCGGTACGGAGATGTTATTCACATGCATTATCAGGTGGATCCCCAGCTGGAACAGGTATCGATCCCGATTTTCTTCATTCAGCCGCTGGTGGAAAATTCTCTCAAGCACGGTTTCGCTTCCACGAACTGCAAAGGAGATATTTATATTGACGTGAGCCGGAAGGAAGAGCGGATTTTCATTCGGGTTTCAGACAACGGGAGCGGAATGGATCCTGAGGAAGCGGAGAAACTCAACCGGAAGCTGAAGGGGACAAATCAGATGCCTGTCTTTGAGACCGGCGGGGTCGGACTCATGAACATCGCAAAGAGGATGTGGATTTATTATGGGGAAAAATCCGATATCCGGATCAGAAATAACGCAGAATGCGGAATCAGCGTGGAACTGACAATACCATATTCAGATGGAAAGGAAATGGAATGAAATGAAAGCTTCATTAACATTTGAAACAGAGAAGATCAGAATGAGCAATCCCGGTGAAGAGGCGGCATTTCCCGACATTGTTTCAGGGCTGAACGTGCAGAATAAAGCCGTGTTTGATCTGGAAGAGAGCGACGAAATATTTGAGGGTTACGGAAAACTGAATCAGGTTTATCCGTACCGGCAATATACCTGTTATGACAGAACCTTACAGGAAAAAGAGATCAGGACCACGATTCTGGAAAATGATTATCTGAAAGCGGTTTTTCTTCCGGAACTGGGAGGAAGGCTCTGGCGTCTGATTGATAAGTCCACAGGTACAAATCTGCTGTATACCAACGATGTGATCCGCCCTTCCAACCTGGCGACCAGAAACGCCTGGTTCAGCGGCGGGGTGGAATGGAACGTGGGGATTATCGGACATACGCCGCTGACCATGGAGCCTCTTTTTACGGCGGTGCTGGAGGGAGAAAACAAAATTCCGGTATTGCGGATGTATGAATTTGAAAGAATCAGAAGGGTGACTTACCAGATGGATTTCTGGCTGGAGGAGAACAGCCGCTTTTTATACTGCCGCATGAGAATCGTCAACCACACGGCGGACATAGTGCCGATGTACTGGTGGAGTAATATGGCGGTTCCGGAATATGAGGAAGGAAGAATCCTTTTGCCTGCCGGGGAAGCGTTTACCAGCGATCGAAACAGAGTGTTCAAGGTCAAAATACCCTATGTGAACGGGATCGATGTGTCGAAGTATAACGACATTCCGGATCAGGTTGATTATTTTTTCCACATACCGCAGGAGCAGAGAAAATACATTGTAAATCTGAACCGGGACGGTTACGGGCTCGTTCAGTTTTCCACAGACCGCCTGAGAAGCAGAAAGCTTTTCTCCTGGGGGCATAACGCTGCCTCTGCGCGCTGGCAGGAATTTCTGACGGACCGGGCAGGCGACTATATCGAGATTCAGGCGGGGCTCGGAAAGACACAGTATGGCTGCATACCGATGGCGCCGCATACGGCCTGGGAATGGATGGAAATGTACGGAGCCATTCAGACGGAACCGGAACTGGTGCGGGAAGAGTATGCGGAAGCGGAACGGAAGCTGAATGCCGGGATGGAGAGGCTGTTTGAGGAATATGCGCCCCAAAAACGGTTGGAAGAGACAAAAGGCCTTGCAAAAGAAAAGGGAAACGTGATCTTGCGCGGAAGCGGGTACGGAAAGCTGGAAAACATATGCCGGAGCGCCTCCGGCGAACGCGGATTGGATCCGCATCTTGATTTTGAAAGCGCGGATGAGAGACAGAAAGAATGGATCGATTTTATAAAGAATGGTGCATTAAATTGTCCGGATCCGAAAAGAAGGCCGGCTGATTTTACAAAAGATGATTTCTGGTTTGAACGGCTGAAAACAGCGGCCGAAGGAAGCGGCCGGGGAAACTGGTATGTGCATTATCAGTTGGGCCTGCAGTATTTGTACAGAGGGAAAACGGAAAAAGCAAAACAGGCTTTGCTTACTTCCAGGGAACTGGAAAAAAACATATGGGCGGACCATGCGCTGGCCGTTTGCTGTATGAAGCTGGGCGATAAGGAGCGGGCAATCGAGATCCTCGTGCGGATTATGGAAAGCTGTGACGGGGAACTGTCGATTGTGAAGGAGTGTATGCGGCTTTTTGTGCAGTTGGAAGCTTATCCGGAAATCCTGCGCCTCTACGGGATGCTCCCTGAAAAAATTGCCGGGGAAAGCAGAATTTTCTTCACTTATTTGCAGGCGCTGGCAGGAGTGGGAGAATATGAAAAAGCTTATGAACTGCTGAGCAGGGATGACGGCGTGGAAATTGATGATATGCGGGAAGGGGATGACTGTCTGGAACAGCTTTGGAACAAGCTGTGCAAGAAGCTGTTTCCGGAACGTTCCATGACAATTTTGCACAGGCTTAATTTCCGGTCGTTACCCTGAATGGATAGGAGGGCGTGCCGATGAGAGAAGCCGGTTTGGAAAAAATAAAAGAAAACATCTGCAATCAGTTTCAAATAGAAGGAAAAGTGGAGAAACTGATCCGGTTTGGGAACGGACATATTAATGATACTTATCAAATGATCTGCAGAAGAGGGAACGGGGAAATAAGACGTTATATCCTGCAGCGCATGAACGATGAAATCTTTAAAAATCCCGCTGAACTGATGGAGAATATTGCGAACGTCACCGCTTTTTTGAGACGGAAGATCGTAGAAAGGGGCGGCGACGCAGAGCGGGAGACCTTAACCGTCATTCGGACGGTGGATGAAAATAATTTTTATACGGACAAAAACGGAGAGAACTGGAGACTGTTTTTGTTTATTGAGAACGCTTTCTGTCTGGAAACGGTAAGAAACCCGGAAGATTTTTATAATAGCGCGGTGGCGTTCGGAAACTTTCAGAGGTTGCTGGCGGAATACCCGGCGGATACGCTCCATGAAACGATCCGCAATTTTCATAATACGGTGAGCCGGTTTTCCGATTTTGAAAAAGCCGTGGAGGAAGATATCTGCGGACGTAAAAAGGAAGTCGAGCCGGAGATACGGTTTGTGCTGGAGCGGGAAGCGGACTGTCATGTGATTTGTGATGCGCTGAAGAGCGGACGCATTCCGCTGCGGGTCACACACAATGATACGAAGCTGAATAATATTATGATGGACAGCCTCACGGGAAAGGGAATCTGTGTGATAGACCTTGATACGGTCATGCCCGGAAGCGCGCTGTATGATTACGGGGATTCCATTCGCTTCGGCGCGAGCACCGCGTTGGAGGATGAACGAAATCTGGATCTGGTTTCCTGCGATCTGGAACTGTTTGAAGCTTATACAAAGGGTTATATCGAAGGATGCGGAGGGCATCTGACGAAGGAAGAAATCCGATTATTGCCGATGGGGGCCAAAATTATGACGCTGGAGTGCGGCATGCGTTTTCTGGCGGACTATCTGCAAAATGATATTTATTATAAAATCCACAGGGACAGGCAGAACCTTGACCGGGCCAGAACGCAGTTTAAGCTGGTGGCCGATATGGAAAGCAAATGGGAGCGGATGAACGCCATCGTATCAAGGTATTTATGAACTTTGCGCGCATTGTGCCGCTGTGCGATAAAAACGCATCTTACAACAAAAAAATGCACTTCACGTTCCTGCATATTGTTATGAAAATAAATCCCGTTTATAATCGCTTTACCAAAGAAAGGAAAGGTGACTATAATGGGATTTGTTTTATTGGGAGTATTTACCGCAATTGAGATTGCATTGCTGGTCATAACGTTTACGAAACGACAGGAAAAAGCGGACTGGCTTCAAAACCGTGTGATATGCAGGGCGGCGGAGACGGCAGTTTTTGTTCTGGCGCTGCTTTTGCCGCAGGTTTCCTGGGATTTCAGATTCCGACTGTGCTTTTTTATTTTGCTGATACGCGCGATCCTGGCGCTGGTGATCTGGCTTTTGAGGAAAAAGAAAACGTCCGGTAAAAAGTCAAAGCCCGGCGCAGCGCTGAGCGCATTTGGCGGAATCCTGATTCTGGCGCTTTCTCTGGTTCCCGCCTTTCTCTTTACCGGATATGAAGGACTCGAAACCACCGGTGTGTACGGAGTAAAGCAGGTCAGGGCGATTTTAGTGGATGAAAGCAGGAAGGAAAGTTTTGAAACGGACGGTTCCAAAAGAGAGGTGCCGGTCTATTTCTATTATCCGGATGCGGAAAATGCCGGAGAGAACGTCTTTCCTCTGGTAATATTTTCCCATGGAGCCTTCGGCTATTATCAGAGCAACACCTCCACCTATATGGAACTTGCAAGCAACGGTTATGTGGTGATAAGCTTGGATCATCCCTATCATTCCTTTTTTACGCGGGATACGGACGGCAAGCTGATCACGGTCAATCCTGATTTTTTGCAGGAAGTGATGGCAGCGAATGAGGAGAGCGCGACGGAGGAAGAAATCTTTGCATTGTCCCGCAAATGGCTGTCGATCCGTACCGCGGATATCAATTTTGTCCTGGACAGTGTCAAAAACGCAAAGGCGGAGGAAAGTTGTCCGGCGGAATGGTTTATCGAATCGGAAGAGACCGGGAATGAAATTTCCAAAGCGCTTGCAATGGCTGATATTGCGCATATCGGTCTGATGGGACATTCCATGGGCGGCGCGGCGAGCGTATCGGTCGGCAGAGAGCGCGATGATATCGGTGCGGTGATTGATCTGGACGGGACAATGCTCGGCGAACAGTTAAGTTACGAAGACGGGGTATATCAGTACAATGATGCGGCGTATCCGGCGCCGCTTCTGGCAATTGACAATGAAGAACATTATCAGTATTACCGGGAAGATGCGGAAAAGGAAGAACTTTATGTGAATCAGGCGGTGCTTGAAAATACGGTGGCCGGCGAACATACTTATTTTGTCGGCAGCGGTCATATGAACTTTACCGATCTGCCGCTGTTTTCACCGATTCTGGCGTCGCTTCTGGGAACGGGAACCGTGGACGAAACGGAATGCGTCCGGACGATGAATGAAATCATTCTTCAATATTATAACTTCTGGTTAAAAGGCGAAGGGGAAATAAACATAAAAGAGAGTTACTGAAAAAAAGAAGGATTTTTTCCTGATGAGACGGGGAGCGGTGAATGGATATAAAAATCTTGAAAATCACAAAAAATCAGCCGGAGCGGATGGAAATCCGCTGTCATGAGGTGACGGAGGAAATCAGGGAGATTGTGACCTTTGTGAAGTCGCGGCAGGGGCAGTTGACCGGAGTTCTGGAAGGAAAGAAATATGAGATTTCGGTGCTTGACATTTATTATATTGAGGCGGTGGACAACAGGGTTTTTCTTTACTGTTCCAGACAGGTATATGAAACGAAGCAGAAACTGTATGAACTGGAGGAATTTCTGAAAGAAAAATATTTTCTGCGCGTTTCAAAATCCCTTCTGCTGAATCTGATGAAGGTCAAAGCAGTAAAACCGGCGCTGAACGGCAGGTTTATTGCGATTCTGCAGGGCGGAGAGGAAATTATGATTTCCAGAAAATATGTGCCGGAACTGAAAAAGGCGTTGAAAGGCGGTGCTTGCTGATGCATGGAAAAGAATTTTTCGTCGATCTGATAAGAACATATTTTATCCTGGTTACTTTTATTACGGTGGGAATTCTGGTTATGGGATCGTATTTTGAACCGAATGCCCGTTTCGGATATGAGGCGTTCGCCGCACCTTTGATTTATGGGGGCTGCGGCGTGCTTCCGAATGCCGTCATGTATACCAGGCGGGAACTCAGGATAAAAGAACTCCTTGCGCGCAAGGCGATACAACTGATTCTGATTGAAGGAATTGTCCTTTCCGTGGCTTTTTGGAACACGGATATCTGCAGCGGGCAGAGCGATATCGTGATTGGTATGGGCGTATGCATCTTTTTGATTTATGTTTTGGCTCACGTGATCGACTGGCTGCTGGCCTGTATTTCCGCAAAGCGGCTTACGGAAGAACTGAGGAATCTCCAAAAAACAGCAAATGACGCATCCTGTACAAAGTAGACGAAAAAAAGACGAAAATATATAAAATTTTCAAGAATGATATAAGAAAACTTTCAGGATTTTTCAATGCCGTTGACAAATCTGCATAAAAAATGTAAAAAAAGACTATGCCATATAAACAAAGTATAAGGATGGCATGAGTTATGATTTTCCGCATAAAGAGGATCATGATAACAAAACTATGATTCGCGGTACAGAACCGCAAAAGGAGGACAACGAGTTATGAAAAAGAAAGTTTTATCTGTTCTTTGCGCATGCACGATGGTGTTCGGCCTGGCAGCATGTGGATCAGATGCTTCCACCAGCACTCCCGCAGCCGATGCTGACACCAGCGCAGCGGTAGAAGAGACAGATGCAGGCGAAGAAGAGACAGACGCAGGCAGCGCAGCCGGCACAGGTTCTGTTTATCTGTTAAACTTCAAACCCGAGACCGATGATGCGTGGCAGGCGTTGGCAAAAGTTTACACAGAGCAGACAGGCGTAGAGGTTAACGTACTTACCGCGGCTGACGGACAGTACAAGACCACTTTACAGTCCGAACTGGCTAAATCCGAAGCGCCTACGATCTTTACGATCGGCAGCAACGCAGATTGCGCTGAATATGCAAACTACATCTATGATTTATCCGATTCTGCTTTATACGAGCATTTGACAGATAAGTCCCTCTCCCTTTCCTATGACGGAAAAGTGGCGGCAGTTGCGAACTGCTATGAATCTTATGGTATCATTTACAACAAGACAATTCTGCAGAGTTACATTGACAACTATGAAGGCGCAGTTATCTCCTCTATCGATGAGATCGATAACTTTGAGACATTAAAGGCGGTAGCGGAAGACATCAACGCTAATGTTGATGCGATCAACGAAGCCTGCGGCACTGAACTGACGGAAGCATTCGCTTCTTCCGGTCTTGATTCCGGTTCCAACTGGAGATTCTCCGGACATCTTGCTGGTATCGCTCTTTACTATGAGTTCAAGGATGCAGGATGCGATCTGATCGCTGGTCAGGGAACCGTTACCGGCGATTATCTGGATAACTTCAAAGCAGTTTGGGATCTCTATGTGAGCACTTCCGCAGCAGACCCTGCAACTCTTGACTCCGGCGCATTAAACGCAGAGCAGGAATTGGGTCTGGGCGAAGCAGTATTCTATCAGAACGGCGACTGGGAGTTTGCAGCGCTGACAAATCCGGAGAACGGTTACACTGTAACGGCTGAAGATCTTTCCATGATGCCCATTTACTTCGGTGTAGACGATGCAACGGAAGGTCTGGCAGTTGGTACCGAGAACTACTGGGCAGTTAACGCACAGGCTTCTCAGGAAGACATCGATTCCACATTGGCATTCTTAGAGTGGGTTATCACTTCTGACGAAGGACGTAACGCGATCAACAAGGATATGGGCCTTACCGCTCCGTTTGATACCTTCACAGGCGATTTCGCTTCTCAGAACCAGTTCGCTGCAAAGGTGAATGATTACGCGGCTGCAGGCAAGACTTCTGTAGCATGGAGTTTCAGCGCAACTCCTGCGGTAGATGACTGGAGAGCAGATTTCATCGCTGCACTTACCGAGTACACTGAACGCGGCGGTTCCTGGGACGACGTTGTGACTGCATATGTTGATCAGTGGGCATACTACTGGGATCTTCAGAACGCTGAATAATCAGTGATTAAAAAAGTTTAAATGGCATTGACGGGGTGAGTGGCTCTGATTCACTTACCCCGTTTTTTTAGAAAGGAAGCATCTATGGAGAAAGGAATCAGAAAATATTGTCCAATATTTGTATTTCCAACCATGATTGCATTTGCAATTGGATTTATCGTACCGTTTTTGTACGGCATTTTCCTTTCCTTCTGTAAGTTTACGACAGTAACGGACTGGACCTGGGTTGGATTGCAGAATTACACCAAGATTTTTGTTGTTAACGGAAAAGTGGATACGTCTTTTTTGCATTCCATCTGGTATACAGCATTATTTACCGTTGTATCGGTTCTTATCATTAATGTCGTTTCTTTTGCAATTGCAATGGCGCTTACAAAGGGAATTAAAGGAACAAACTTATTCCGTACCGTATTTTTTCTGCCGAATCTGATCGGCGGTATCGTATTGAGTTACATATGGCTGATGATTTTTAATGCAATCCTGCAGAATTTTTCCAAGACAATCGTATCTTCCCAATGGTACGCATTCTGGGGACTCATTGTTGTGGTATGCTGGCAGCAGATCGGATATATGATGATTATCTACATTGCAGGCATTCAGAATATTCCCGGAGATCTGATTGAGGCGGCGAAAATTGACGGCGCAAATGCATGGCAGCTTCTTCGTAAGGTAACGCTTCCGATGCTGATGCCTACGATTACGATTTGTTCCTTCCTTACTCTGACAAACGGATTCAAGCTGTTTGATCAGAACCTTGCGTTGACGGGCGGTAACCCGGGAAAATCCTCCCAGTTACTCGCGTTGAATATCTATGATACCATGTACGGTACGACCGGATGGCAGGGCGTTGGTCAGGCAAAGGCAGTCATTTTCTTTATTCTGGTTGCATTGATTTCGGTTGCACAGAATAAGCTGACGACAAGTAAGGAGGTGGAAAGCTGATGGCGAAGCATAAAGAGCAGCAGGTGAGCACCGTCCGGCAGGCAAAGCATGGCGGTCTTCTTACCTTGTTTTTTGTCATTTTAAGTATTGCCTGGATTTTTCCGATTCTGATTGTCGTTTTGAACTCTTTTAAATTGAAAGCGTACATTTTCAGATATCCGTTTGGACTCAGCGCAAATTCCATTACGGACGGCTGGGATAAATTTATCCAGGGCGCGCAGAAGATCTTCTGCGGATGGCTGAACTATAATAACGCCATCACAAAAACCAATTTCTGGTCCAGCTTTGGAAACTCCTTATTTATTACGGTCGGCTCTGTGGTGGTAATCATTCTTTGCTGTTCCATGTGCGCATGGTACATCGTGCGCGTAAATACGAAAGGCACAAAACTGATTTATCTGCTGTGCCTGTTTTCCATGATCGTTCCGTTCCAGATGGTAATGTTTACGCTGTCCAAATTTGCGAATATGCTGCGTCTGTCCAATCCTTTGGGTATTATCGTTGTATATCTGGGATTTGGAGCCGGACTGGCGGTATTCATGTTTACCGGATTCGTCAAGAGCATTTCCATTGAGATCGAGGAAGCGGCAATGATCGACGGCTGCAGCCCGCTGCAGACATTCTTCCTTGTTGTATTTCCGATTTTGAAGCCCACGGTCGTAACGGTGGCGATTCTGGAAGCGATGTGGGTATGGAACGACTTCCTTCTGCCGAGCCTGGTATTAAATATCAACAAGTACAAGACCATTCCGATTGCAATTCAGTATCTGAAGCAGAGTCATGGTCAGGTGGACTGGGGCGCAATGATGGCAGTGCTGGTTCTTGCGATTCTGCCGATTGTTATTTTCTATATTGCATGTCAGAAGTACATTATAGAAGGTGTTCTGGCAGGCGCGGTAAAGGGCTGATTTTTATTGCCGGTTACTGAATGATGAAATAAAAAAGATCAATGGGGGTGGAATTCCACCCTCTTTTTTTGCCATATAAAGTGGAAGTATGAAGGTATTGATGCTATACTTAACAAGGAACGATATTGTCAGTCGGGAGGTACGATATGCTGTGTCATATGAGAATCGATTTAAGCGCTTTGCTCTGTACAAGGTCTGGTGACAGGACGAAACTTGTGCAGAGATAACCGGCAATGAGCCATAGAAGGCTCGGTGGCTATTTTCGTCCGCATTGGATTTTGTACTTATGGAAAAGAAAAAATCTATAAGGAGATAAATTCAATGGATCGTAATTTAAAAAAATATGTTGTTTTCTGGCTGAGCCAGTCGGTATCACAGTTGGGGAGCGCGATGACCGGATTCGCGCTGATTTTATGGGTTTACACGGTTAATCATTCAGCCTTCACGGTTTCTCTGATGTCTTTCTGCAATTATGTACCATACATTATCGTCAGTTTGTTTGCGGGGACATTTGTGGACAGGCACAGTAAAAAAGGAATCATGCTGACAGCGGACAGCGTCGCGGCAGTTTGCAGTGCGTTTGTGCTGATAATGGGGGTCTTGAACGGATTGCAGATTTGGCATATCTATTTTGTGAACGGCATCATAGGTTTTATAAATGCTTTTCAGGGACCCGCTTCAAGCGTTGCGATTGGAAGGATTGTGCCGAAGGATAAGCTGGCAAATGCAAGCGGCATGGAGTCGTTTTCACGGAATTTGTCCACGGTGCTTGCACCGGTTCTGGCATCCTGCCTGTTTGCATGGAGTGGAATGAAGGCGGTTTTGCTGATTGATTTATGCAGCTTTGCAGTCGCTTTTCTGGTGCTGCTGTTTGTCATTCCGATTCCTGAAAATGAGGAGCATGAAACGGAAAGGAAATCCGTTTTTTCGGGCGTCAGAGCGGGATATGCTTTTCTTGCGCACAACAGGGGGATTTTAACAATTGTAGTGACCCTGGCGGTGCTGAATTTCTTTTCCAGGCTGACCTATGAGAACATTCTTTCGCCAATGATTCTTGCAAGAAGCGGGAATAACAGTCTGGCGCTGGGAATCGTAAACGCGGCGATGGGAATCGGCGGCATAGCCGGAGGAATGATTGTCTCGACTGGTAAGGTATCAAAAAACAGCGTAAAAATGATATATGTTTCTGCGTTCATATCCTTTCTATTCGGGGATTTGTTGATGGGAGCAGGAAGAAATACCGCTGTCTGGACAATTGCTGCTGTAGCCGCAAGTCTGCCGATTCCGTTTATCAATGCGGGACAGAATGTGATCCTGTACCAAAACGTGCCGGACGAAATGCAGGGCAGAGTGTTTTCGGCCCGCAATGCCATACAATATGGTACGATTCCTGTCGGCATTCTTCTGGGCGGCTTTCTGGCTGATTATGTGTTTGAACCTCTTATGCAGTCTGAGAACATAGTCACAGCAGTATTGCATGGGATTGTCGGGAAGGGCGCGGGAAGCGGTATGGCAGCGATGTTTTTGTGCACCGGGATATTGGGCAGCCTGTTCAGCCTCATCGCATACCGGAGAAAAGAGATACGGGAAATGGAACGTATGAGCAGGAAAGGGGAATCGAAATGAAAAATATAACAACCAGACAATATCGCATTCTGGCCGATCATATGGATATCTATCAGTTCATGCTGGAAGTTTACGAAAGGGACTGGAAAAACGGCGTCCCGGCGCCGTTTTTGGAGTACGCGCTATCTTCGGTCTGGATGGATAAAACGTATACCTATAAAAACAGAATCTGGCTTGACGGTGACAGGATCGTGGGTTTTGTTTTCTATGAGAATCCTGTGACGGATATTTATTTCAGCCTGCGGCCGGGCTATGAGGAACTCGCATCAGAGATGGTCGCCTATGCGGATCAGAATATGCCTGATTTGAACGGAAACAGACAGTTTGTTATTTTCGGGGGCCAGGATGCCATCCGGAAGGCGGCGCAGGAATTGGGCTATCATATGGCGGGCGAGTACGTTCAGATGCAGTATGATTTTGATAAACCGCTGGAATATACGCTTCCTGAGGGATTTCGGTTTGTACCGCAGGGAACGTATGATGTGGAAAAAATCGAGCAATGCTGCTGGAAGGGCTTTGACCATGAAGCGGAAGAAGGGCCCTGGAACGGTGATGCCAGAAATAACTATCAGTTATGCCAGGCCCCTCATGCAACGATGGAGTATGGAGTGGCGGTGGAGAACGAAGCCGGGGAATATGTCTGCTGGGCAGGAATGTGGTGGACGCCGGAGAACCGCCTGGCGTATATGGAACCGCTGTGCACGGCGCCGAAGTACAGGCGTCTCGGCCTTGCCTCAGCCGCGCTTTCGGAATTGTACCGCCGCATGAAGCCGTTGGGCGCGACGCATATGACCGGCGGCGGAGATCCTTTCTATGAAAAAATCGGCTATCGTCCGGCAGTCACATGGACCTTCTGGAAAAAAGGAAGATGATATGCGTCAGCCGGAGGATTTGATGCCGAATCCCGCAGGATCGGCGGCGGCCTGTCTGAGCATTTTTTCCAGTTCGCGGGCGGCTGCACTTTGGGGCCGGCTTTTATCCCGCACCAGACAAATATGTCTGGGCGGGATTTTTTCTGCCAGATTTACGGCGAATACTTCGCCCTTTTCGATAGCTTCTCTGGCGAAGCTGTCCGGCAGAAAACCGAAGCCCAGATCATATTTTACCATGGGCAGGATCTGGTCGGTGGTTGCGGCTTCCATATCCGGCTGTAAAATCAGGCCGTGTTCGGAAAACAGCCGGTCATAAAATTCCCAGGTTTTGGTTTCCCGGCCGAGGCAGATCAGCGGAAAAGGGGCGAGGTCTTTTAAGTGCAGCGTTTCCCCTGCCAGATGGGAAAAATGAGGTCCTGCGATCAGAATATCCTGTACTTCCACCAAGGGGAGTTCCTGCAGCGGTCTGGCAACGCCGCTGGGGGTCACGACGACGGCAAACTCCACCAGGCCGGATTTGACGGCGGCGACTGCCTGAGGCGTGGAATGATTGGTAATCTGGATTTTGATGCCGGGATAGGTGAGATGAAAAACGCGAAGCACGGGCAGCAGAAGGCCGTGCAGGGCGATTTCGCTGGCCCCGATGGATATATGTCCGCTCTGGAGCGTTTTCTGGCTGGCAAGTTCCGCTTCGCCGGCCTGAAGCTGCTCCTGGGCGATCCGGACATGGGAAAAAAGCCGTTCTCCTTCCGGGGTCAGCGTGACGCCGCGGTGAGAGCGCAGAAAGAGGCGGCAGTCCAGTTCCTGCTCCAGATTGTTCATGGCGCGGGTAATATTGGGCTGACTGTTGATCAGAACTTTGGCGGCTCTGGTGAAGCTGCGGTATTTGGCTACATAATAAAAAATACGGTAATAATCATAGCTGACGGCCATAGGAAATCCTCCGGAGTAATATTATTTTGATATGACAGGACATATCAAATATAGTTTTTACACTTTACTTTTCTGACAGTATAATACCTTAGGAATTAAAAAGCAAGCGTATGCTGCAGGCCGCAGAGCGCAGTATACCGCGGGTCATAGAGAACGGCAGCATCTGAGGAGGAGAGTAGAAATGAATAAGGATCTTACGGTGGGAAAACCGGAAAGCGTGTTATGGAAATTTTGTCTGCCCCTGTTTGGAAGCATTATCTTCCAGCAGCTTTATAATATTGCCGATAGTCTGGTGGCCGGAAAGTTTATCGGAGAAAACGCCCTGGCCGCCGTCGGAAACAGTTATGAAATTACGCTGATATTCATAGCTTTTGCTTTCGGATGTAATATCGGCTGTTCGGTCATCGTTTCTCAGTTGTTCGGCGCTAAAAAGTACGGAGAGATGAAAACTTCCGTATATACGGCGCTGATTTCCAGCGCTGTTCTCTGCGCGGTGTTAATGGGAATCGGACTTTTAGGATGCGATGCGCTTCTGCGGATCATTCGTACGCCGGATGAAATCCTGGCGGATTCGGAACTGTATCTGGATATTTATGTGTGGGGACTGCCGTTCATGTTTTTCTATAATATCGCAACCGGCATTTTTTCCGCGCTGGGGGATTCCCGCACGCCTTTTCTTTTTCTGGCCGTTTCATCCGTTTCCAATATTGCGGTGGACATTCTGTTTGTGACCGCCTTTGGGATGGGCGTGGCAGGCGTGGCGTGGGCGACCTTCCTTTGCCAGGGCGTCAGTTGTGTGCTGGCGGTGCTCACGGTGTTCCGCCGGCTGCAGAAGATTGCGGTTAATGAGCGGATACCGTTGTTTGACTGGGGAATTTTCCGGAAATTTGTCACGATAGCGGTGCCCAGCATTCTGCAGCAGAGTTTCATTTCCGTCGGAAATATCGTGATCCAAAGCGTCATCAACGGATTCGGCGCAAGCGTAATCGCGGGGTATTCCGCGGCGGTCAAGCTGAACAACCTTGTTATCACTTCCTTTACCACTTTGGGGAACGGAATTTCCAATTACTCGGCACAGAACATCGGCGCAAATGAACTGTACCGGGTGAAGCAGGGCTATAAGGCCGGCCTGAAGATGGTGTGGATGCTGAGTCTGCCGCTGTTTATTGCTTACTTTTTTGCGGGACGGTATTTGTTGTACCTGTTCATGGAGGAACCGACGGGGACGGCGATCCAGACTGGTATGAATTACTTGAGAATCCTGTCTCCCTTCTATTTTGTCGTTTCAGCAAAGCTGGTGACAGACGGCGTTCTAAGGGGAGCGGAAATGATGAACAAATTCATGATCGCAACCTTTACAGATCTGATTCTGCGCGTGGTGTTGGCGGCGGCGCTTTCGCAAACTGCGCTGGAAGCGACCGGCATCTGGTGCGCATGGCCGATCGGCTGGAGCGTGGCGACCGTTTTATCCGTTCTGTTTTACCGCAACGGAGCCTGGAAAAATGCGGTTCCCAGGGCCAATGAGCAGGACGGGGCTGCCGTACAGGGCGTATGAGACCGATTCCGATTTTGAGAATGCTTCAAATTATGAGACGTGAAATAAAATATAAACACTGTTTTTTCAATTGACGGTATGTTATTTTAGAAGAAAGGGCGGCAGAGCGGACTGCGTCTGCCGCGCTGTAACTACAGCGGGAGGAATCTAAAATGAAGTCGATAGAAATTACGGAATTTCAGCCGGAGGGCTATAAGCCGCTGGTGGATTATGAATCATGGAGAGTGGCGGTACTGAAGTTCTGCGACGATTTAAGGCCGGAAAATCTGCGCACGATGCAGAAGCACAATGAATCGGATGAAGTATTTGTGCTGTTGAGCGGAGAATGCAGTCTGTTTGCCGGCGGATACGGGGAAGCGCCCGGACAGATTGAGGTGTTTGAGATGCAGCCGCTCCGGATTTATAACGTAAAAAAGGGCGCATGGCATACGCATACCCTTTCGGCGGACGGCGTTGTGCTGATTGTGGAAAATAAAAACACCTGTGACGATAATTCGCCCACAAAGCCGTTGTCCGGGGAACAGATAAAAGAACTCCATGCAGCCTGCGCCAGATTTTTATAACAGGAAAATTCGTACAGCCCGAAACGTTTGCGATAGCGTTTCGGGCTGTTTTGCATGACGCGCCTGCTGAAAAGGATGAACTGCAACCGCGGATGTGGTAAAATGCAGATCAGGGGATCATTCCGATACAGACAACGGCGGCTGATATTGGCATAAATGGCGGACAGGAGAAGGATATGGAAGAAAGAACGGGATTGGAAGGGGCGCTTCTTCGGATGGAGCGGGTCAGGCAGCAGAGGGGACAGAAGGAGATTTGTCATGGCATTTGCGTGCCTTCTTATCTGAGTAAAATTGAACACGGGAGCGTTTGCCCGGACGAGAAAATACTGGCAGCGCTGTTTGCCAGGCTGGGAATTCATTATGAAGAGGATCCCGGTATTTTGAAGGAATATCAGGAGCGGATCGGAGAATATTTTTACCGGCTGGAATATCAGTTGGACAGGCGGGAAATTTATGAGAAGCTAAAAGCCGCGGATACGGCGCTTTGTTACAGCCGTTATGCGATTGACTGGCTGCTGATAAAGGGCTTTGAGAAAGAAGACGTCATTTTTTTGCTGGATCAGTTGAAAGACCGGATGAGCGGCAGGCAGACTGCATGGTATCAGATTCTTTGTTACGAGGAAAACCCTGCGTCGGAGGAAGGCTTTGAGGCGTGCAGACAGGCGTGCGGCGTTTTGGGAACTTCCTTCGCGCTGGTGGAGTTTTGCGCCGCCTGTCTGCTGCAGGGAGATTATACCGCCATTCACAGGATGGAAAACAGGGTTGTGGCGGTGGCTGTGGAAGAAGGAAATACTTATCAACTGGCCTCGTACTTTTTCATGAAGGGAAATGCCTATGCCTGTCTGAACTTGGAAGAAATGATGATGGACTGCTATGAGCGGGGAATCAGGCTGCTGCAGAATACGGCGTGGAAAACGGAACTGCTGATTGTATATTACAATATAGGAGCCACATATATCAGTCTGAAAGAATACGGAAAGGCCGTTGAATGGCTGGACAGGGCGCTGGCGGGATATGAAAAGGCGCGTGAGAAAAACGCGCGTGAGGAAAACGCGCGCCGAAGCGATTCGGACAGGCTGGCGGAGGCGCGCCTGGAGGCGGAAATGACTACCGCGCTGCATAAAAAGGCGCTCGCGCTGGCGCGAAGCGGCCGGAGAGAAGAAGCGGGCAAAATTCTTCAAGCGGTGAAGGAACGGCTTTTAAAAGAGGAAACCTATAGCGGGGCGGATTACCTGAAATATGAAGAGGCGTGCATGGAATGCCAGGAGAATTTCATGGAGAAAGCGGAATATCATGAACTCCTGGAACGGCTGTGCGCAGAACTGAAACAAAATTGTCATTTTGGGCATCTTTATTTTTACAGGGATGTGATTTCGGAAAGCTATAAAAGACAGCGAAAATATAAGAAAGCGCTGGAATTTGAACAGGAACTGGCGTCCCGGATTGTGAGATACGGATTCTGATGCAGGAATCCTCAGATAAAATAAGAAAGTTTCCTGAAAATAAGAAAAAAGCACGACTAAAATAGAATACAAGAAGTGGAATTTCCCAAACAGAAGAATTTTACATCATGAAACGGATAACGTAAAATGTCCTTGAAGAAAAATGAGCAGGAGGACATGATGATGAAAAAGAGAGAAACGGGTTTATGGACCAAAGATTTTACCTGTATTACCGCAGCGACCGTGTTATCGGCGATCGGCGGGGAAGCGATGAATCTGCCGGTGAGTCTTCTGGTTTTTGATGAAACGAAATCCACTTTTTTATCCGCGCTGATTATGGTCTGCGGAATGCTGCCGGATACGATATTGCCGATACTGGCGGCGCCTCTCATTGACAGAGGCGGGAAGAAAAAGTGGATTCTGGGAATGGATTTTTTGCTGGCAGCCGTTTATTTTTTCATGGGGCTGTGGGTAATGAAGCATGCGTTTTCCTATGCGCTGTATCTCGTTTTTACCCTTGCCGTGGGTACGATATCCGTCTTTTACCGGCTGGCTTATTCTTCCTGGTATCCGGATCTGATTCCTGTGGGACGGGAACAAAAAGGATATGCGGTCAGTTCCACGCTTTACCCGCTTATCATTATTATCATGGCGCCGGTTGCCACCTTTTTGTATGAAAGGGTGGAAATGGGGCAATTGTTTCTGCTGGTTTTTGGCCTGACGGTACTGTCGCTGCTGGTAGAAGGCTGCATCCGGGAAACCCGGAAAGAAAGCGGGGAAAGCTATACGTTTGCCTGGTACTGCAGCGATATCCGGGAAGGATTTTCCTACCTGAAGAAAGAAAAAGGAATCCGCAACATTTACACTTATATGAGCGTTACAAACGGCGCGTCCCACGGCGTGGACGTCATTGTGCAGGCGTATTATCAGACACAGCCGTATCTCACCGTGACGATGCTGGGCTTTTTAAAAAGCGCGGAAATGATCGGCAGAGTGCTGGGCGGGGCGTTTCAGTATACGAAAGAAATTCCGGTGAAAAAACGATATGCGTTCACGAAAGCGGTTTATCTTTTTTACGATACGATGGATACCGTGCTCTTGTTTTTGCCTTATCCGCTGATGCTGGCGGGGCGTTTTCTGTGCGGCGGTCTGGGCATTTCCAGCGCGACGATCCGGGAAACGGCTGTGCAGTCCTACTTACAGCCGGGAATGCGGGCTCGGGTGAACGCTTTTTTCAATGTGGTGATGGCCGCGGGCGGCGTAGGCTTTCAGCTTTTGGCCGGAGCGCTGGGACAGGCGCTGCCTTATCGGTTTGCGGCCGCGCTGATCGGACTGGCGACATTTCTCAGCGTATTTGTGCTGATTATCCGGCCGGCGGCGGAAAACAGGCCGGTGTATGAGGCAGTGCGGGAATAATCTTTTCTTTGTAAAAATGTAAAATGGACTTGACAAAAAATGTAAAGCATACTATACTTCAAATGTAAAGCGAACTAAACATCATGAAAAAGCCGGAAAAGGCAGGCGGGTTTGCGAATTGCAGCGCCGTCTGTACGGCGGAAAGAGGAAGTTATGAATAAGGTAAAACAAATTGCACAGAAGTATACGGTGCTGTATTGCATTGCGGTCGAGATTCTTTTTTTGGTGGTTTTGACGGGCATCGGCTTTGGTCTGGGTGCGGTTATGAAGGAAGGCAATTATTATGTGATGCTGTTCATTCAGGAGGCGCTCAGCGCGCTTCTGGCATATGGCCTGCTGTGTCTGACCGGTCTGCAGAAGGTAGTGAAGAATAAAGGGCGCGGCTTTGGAAAAGGGCTCCTTGTCGGTCTATACCTGCTGATAATCAGCGTCTATACGCTGGTGGTGATGACGGCGATGTACGAAGGAGACAGGACGCTGCAGCCCTGGTATCTGATCGCCGCTTTCCTTGGGTGCATGGCCTGTGTGGGGATAACGGAGGAATTTGTTTTCCGCGGCGTGATGGCAACGCTTCTTTTGAAAAAATTCGGGACGGACAGAAAAGGGGTGTGGAAAGCGGTTGTCGTGTCCGGTATTTTGTTCGGACTGGCCCACATCAGCAATATCATCGGCGGATCTGCGTTGGGCGTGATTGTGCAGGCGATCATCGCATCTATGCTGGGAATGGTGATCGCGGCGATTTACTTCCGTTCGGGCTGCATTTGGGTAACGGTATTTCTGCACGCTTTCATCGATGTGGCGGCAGGCATTACGACAGGCATTTACGGCAATGAGACGTTGGTGGACACCATTTCTTCCTACAGTCTGGTAAATCTGGTTTCCTGCGTCCCCTATCTGATCGTGGTGCTGGCGCTTCTGCGCAAAAAGAAGATCGGGGAAGTGAAAGAAAGTATGGGAGAACTGGTGGAATCGCTGTAGGCAGCATTCGATAACCGGCAGCGGTCAGAGAAAGGAAAGGAGACCGCTGCCGGCTGCCAAAGGCCGGTATGTGGAAGCAGAGGGATGAACCGTGAAAACCAGAATACAGGAACTGCGCAAGCAGCGCAGATTATCGCAGAGCGAACTGGCGGACGCATTGGATGTGACAAGGCAGACGATTATATCGCTGGAGAACGGAAAATATAAAGCTTCGCTGGTGCTGGCGCATAAGATCGCGCAGTATTTTGATGCGGCGATTGAAGATATTTTTATATTCGAAGGGGAGGAAAATCTATGCTAGGAATCTTTTGCGGAATGGAAGCGACATCTGATGAAGCTTACAGAAAGTATGTGAAAAGGCGAATCCTGGCGCTGGCCGGATTGATTGCGGCGGGGATTATCACCGCTCTTGTCGCGCTGGCGGCCGAATATGTCTGGACGGTAAATGTCAGCGATTTGATGCTGGGGGTTTATACCGGCGTCGGAATGGGATTGACGGCAGGCGGCATTGTTTTGCTGATAAAAAATGTGCTGCTGCTAAAGGATGAAAAGAAAATCCGGCGGGCAAGAATTTCAGTTTCCGATGAGCGCAACATCCAGATCAGCATAAGAGCCGTGAGGGCGGCTGTGGCTGTGCTGATTGCGGCAATGTACTTCACAATTCTCATCGGCGGATTGTGGTATCCGATTCTGGCGAAAATCGTTTCTTTTTTGCTGATTCTGTTTTTGTTTTCTTATGTAGTTGCGTACCGGGTGATTTCGCGGATGATATGAAGGCATCGTGCGCTGTTTTTTGCAAAATGGCGGAAAGCGGGAATTTCAGATATAAAGCAGGTGAAGAAGAATGATGGAAAAAGAGATTTCGCAATGTACTGCGTAGATTTCATGGGAGAACGCGGTATGCGGTTTATGGATAAGACAATCGAAGTCAATGAGCAGATTATAGACAGATTAAATGGTATTTATGATAAGCTGTGGGATGAGTGGAGCAAGGACCGGTTAAATTGACTTTTGAACAGGGATGGTGTAAAATGGAATCGTATAAAGGAATGCGATTCCATTTTATGTGAAAATCAATTCGCCGTGACGATTCCCGTCAGGCAGAATATCTTTGGCAAATCGCCGACATTTTCACGTACACACAATTGATGTTGGCAGAGCCGAAGCATATTTATGAGACGGGATGGTTTGCTGTTTCATTGGATCATCCGTATGCGGGAACTGTGGCTGCTGCCGGAAACGGAGGGCCTATGAGTTATATAAAGAAACCATTGGAAGAACTGGATGTTATGGACGATTTTTTGATGAATCAGCTTGCGTCAGATGAAGCGGTCGGAGAAGCTTTTTGCCGGAGACTGATATCCACCCTGCTGCACCGCGAGATCGGGAAGCTGAAAATCAGCGCCCAGAAAGTGCTGCCCGCGCTGTCCCCTGACCTGCGCGGCATCCGCATGGATGTGGAAGTAGAAGAACTTTCAGACAAACCGGATGGACAGGAACCGGCAGTCATGAATCTTTATGATGTGGAACCGCATCTTCCGGATGATATGGACTGGCCGAGACACAACCGGTTTTATCAGGCAAAAATCGACAGCAGGGGGTTGAAAAGCGGCGAAACGGATTTCTCCAAACTTCCCAATCTGTATGTACTGACGATTCTGAATAAAGATCCGTTCGGGCATGATTTTATGATGTACAGCATTCGGAACAAGTGTGAAGAAGTACCGGAAATGGAATATGAAGACGGCTTGCGTTTTTACTATTTCTATACGGACGGAGCGAAAGGCGGAAGCGATAGTATACGAAAACTGCTTCGATACTTAAAGGACAGCCGGGAAGAAAATGCGATAGATGAAGCCACAAAAGAAATTCACAGTTATGTAAAACGGGTGAAGATTCAGCCGGAGGTGAAGCTTGCGTATATGAGATATGAAGAGATTATTCATTATGAGAGAAAAGAAGCAGCTAAAGAAGCGGCGCAGAAAGCAGCTAAAGAAGCTACGGAAAAGGCTACAGAAGAAGCAATAAAAAACATTATCTCTATATGCCAGAACTTAAACGTCACGCAGGAGATGGCGGCAAAACAGCTTGCAGAAAAATATTCTCTGTCCCTTCCGGAAGCGGAGAAGAAAGTGAGGAAATATTGGACATGAACAAGAAACTGACAACAAGAGAAAAAGCTTCTTACGGGCTGGGCGCCGTAGGCAAAGACATGGTTTATATGCTGTCTGCAAGCTATATTTTGTATTATTATCAGGATGTTCTCGGAGTCAGCGCGATTGCCATGGGTGTGATTCTGATGGCTGCGCGGGCATTCGACGCTTTCAACGATCCGGTCATGGGCATAGTCGTGGCGAAAACCAGGACGAAATGGGGAAAATTCCGTCCCTGGCTGCTGATCGGCACAATTTTGAATGCGGTCGTCCTGTATTTCATGTTTGCAGCGCCGCCGGCGCTGGACGGAAGCGGTCTGGTGGCTTACGCGGCCATTACTTATGTGCTCTGGGGCGTGACCTATACGATGATGGACATTCCGTTCTGGTCCATGATTCCGGCTTTTACGGAAGGCGGAAAAGAACGTGAGAATCTTTCCACGCTGGGACGTTCCTGCGCGGGGGTAGGGTCCGCTGTCGTGACGATTATCACCATGAAATGTGTCTATGCGCTGGGGCAGGGAAACGAGCGAGCCGGTTTCAAATGGTTTGCTCTCATCGTAGCCGTGCTGTTTGTGCTTTTTATCCTGATTACCTGTGTAAATATCAAAGAAAAGTCCACGGTGGATGTGGATTCACCTTCCGTTGGGCAGATGTTTCGGGCGCTGATACAGAACGATCAGGCGATGACGGTGGTTGTCAGTATCGTGCTCATCAACTGTTCTCTTTACATCACCTCCAATCTGATTATTTATTTTTTCAAATATGATTTCGGCGGAGAAGCCTGGTATGACAGCTATACGCTGTTCAATACCTTCGGCGGCGCGGTACAGATTTTGTCCATGATGATTATATTTCCGCTTGTGCGCAGATTTTTAAGCGCGATACAGGTGTTTTATGTAAGCTTTGGGATGGCCGTTTGCGGATATGGGATTCTGCTTCTCTTTATGGTGATGAATGTGACAAGTATCGCAGCCCTGTTTTTCCCGGCATTTCTCATTTTTGTGGCGTTCGGGATGCTGACGGTGCTGACGACGGTATTTCTGGCGAATACGGTGGACTATGGAGAGTGGAAAAACCACAGGAGGGACGAAAGCGTCATTTTTTCCATGCAGACCTTTGTGGTAAAACTCGCGTCCGGTGTGGCGGCGCTGATTGCATCGGTCTGCCTTACCCTGTGCAACTTAAGCAGCGATACGGAGACGGCGGCGGTCAACGCGGCGGCGTCTTCCGTGATGGGGCTGCGCCTGACGATGACGGTCCTGCCGATTGCAGGATTGCTGACAGCGGTATTTTATTTTCACAGGAAATATATTTTGACAGAAGAAAAAGTGACGGAACTGGCAGAAACGCTGAAAAAGAAATGAGGAGACCGGTATGAGAAGAAAGGACAGAGAAGTAACGGACAGCGGCAGAATCCGGGAAATCATTTCCGCCTGTAAGTGCTGCAGACTGGGGTTTTGCGACGATGGAAAGGTTTATATCGTTCCTCTGAATTTCGGCTATGAGGAATGCGAAGGCAGATATATTTTTTACTTCCATGGAGCAAAGGAAGGGCGGAAGATCGATCTGATTGAGAAAACCCATTATGCCGGCTTTGAGATGGATGCGAATGCGGAAGTTTACGGAAAGGACACGGCATGCACTTACACCTCCCGTTTTCAGAGCGTGGTCGGCGGCGGAGAGGTCGGCTTTGTGGAGAATGCGGAAGAGAAGAAGCGCGCCCTGCGGGCGATCATGCGCCATAATACGGGCAGAGCGGACTGGGAATTTCAGGAAAACATGATAAATGCGGTCTGTGTGTTTCGGCTTACGGTGGAAGAACTTTCCTGCAAAGAGCACTTGTAAAAAACGCCCCGCCATTGAGAAGGCGGTCCCCGGGGAGGAATCTGACATATGGAGAGGAATCTGACATGACAAATCAGGAAATCTATGATATAGCGATGCGCCAGTCAGCCATCGACGCAAACTGTGCGCCGTCGGATTTTTTGGAAAAAGAAAATAAGATTGTATTGTCCGCGGCGAATGAAAATGCCCGCCGGTATCTTGCGCTGCCCTTTGATTGCAATCTGGTGTCTTACGGAAATAATATTGTGGCATCGGTGCGCCCGGAACTTGCCGATATTGTCAGGCGATATATCGATCAATACTCTGTGGCGCATTGCTTTGAAACGCCTAATTTTCATGCGCTCAACGATGCGCTGGAGCCTTTCGGGCTGCGTATCTGCTTTATGGCGGAATATTTTCTGCCGGATACAGAGGCTTTGCAGGCGTTGGAATGCGGGTACGAATTGCGGGAATTGCATGCCGCAGATTTCGCGGAATTGTACAGACCGGAATGGAGCAATGCGCTGTGTGAGGACAGAAAGCATCTCGACGTGTTGGGCTATGGCGCGTATGACGGCAAGAAACTGGTCGGACTGGCGGGCTGCTCGGCGGATTGTGAGGATATGTGGCAGATCGGCGTCGACGTGCTGCCTGAATACCGGAACAGGGGAATCGCCGCCGCGCTCACCGGCAGGCTGGCGATTGCCGTCATGGAACGGGGAAAAGTTCCTTTTTACTGCGCTGCATGGTCGAATATCGGCTCTGTGCGCAACGCGATCAAAAGCGGCTTTCGTCCCGCGTGGGTGGAAATGACCGCAAAAAGCAGAGATTTTGTGGAAAAGATGAATCAATAAGGGGCGAAGCGGTGAAAACAGAACGTCTTTATGCGATTACCATGTATTTGCTAAATCATGGCAGGACGCCCGCCAGCGAACTGGCGAAGCAGTTTGAAGTATCGGTGCGGACGATCCAGCGGGATATCGATTCCTTATGCTGCGCGGGCATTCCGGTGGCGGCGCTTCCCGGAGCGTCGGGAGGCTATGAGATCGCGCATCGTTTTGAAATGAACGGTCAGGCGGCCACGCAGCGGGATTACTCCTGGATTTTTACCGCGCTGCAAGGACTGGTGACTGCGACGAACGATCCCGGCGCCAGTCAGACCCTTGAGAAGATAGCGGCTTTGGGAAATCCGGAGGAAACCGGAATCGTGCTGGATTTTTCCGCGCTTCATGAAGGGGATGAACAGCTTCTCGCCTCGTTGCAGTCCGCAATTTTTTCCAGGCGCGCCGTGCAGTTTTCCTATACCAATAATGACAATGAAACACGAATCCACAGGGTGGAGCCTGTGGCGCTTTTGTACCGCTGGTATGCCTGGTATCTGCTGGCCTGGTCCCGCGTCAGGAAGGACTATCGGACCTATAAGCTTGTGCGGATGCGCGATCTGCAGGTGACGGACAGCGCCTGCACGGTGAAACATGCTTCTTCGGAAAAGATCCTGCGGGTTATGGAAAAACAGGATACGCGCGCCTATGTGCAGGTGACGCTGCGCATAAAAGCGTCTGTGCGGGTGCGCGCCGCGGAATATCTCAGGGGCAGGATCGTGGAAGAATATGAAAACGGGGATGTGCGGATGGAACTGGATGTTGTGGAAAACGAGCAGTTCTGGTTCGGCGCTCTTTTGTCGCTGGGAGACGATGCGGAAGTCCTTGCGCCCGAAAGCATCCGGCAGCGCGTGCGGGAAACCGCGGCAAAAATTTTGTCGGTATATGAAAAAAACTATGACAGGCTGTTGTCGTAATTGCCGTGTTATGATGAGAAAAAACGGAGGTTATGACAAATGAATCCTTATGAAAATTGCCCGGTATTTGAAAATGAAAACTACAGACTCTGTCTTGTCAGCATGGAGGATGCAGAAGATCTGCTGAAGGTATATTCCGATGAAAAAGCGGTTCCCTTTTTTAACAGCGACAACTGCCATGGGGACGACTTTCATTATACGACGGCGGAACGCATGCGGGAAGCGGTTCAATTCTGGGAAGATTCCTGGCGCTGGCGGTATTTTGTCAGATGGGCCATTCGGGATAAAAGGGCCGGGGAAGCAATCGGAACGATAGAACTTTTTCACCGGGAGTCGGAAGACTATTTTAACCATTACGGTTTATTGCGGCTGGATCTTCGGAGCGATTACGAGCGGGCGGAGCAGATAGAGGAAATCCTGCGGTTGATTCTGAAAAGCGCTTTTGAACTGTTTGACTGTGAAAAAATTGCGACAAAGATTCCCGGAGACGCGCTGGAGAGAAAATGCGCCATGGAAAAACTGGGCTTTGCCGCATCGGAGGAAAAACTGATCGGAGGTCATGACGGGAAGGCTTATTCGGATTATTATGTGCTGAGAATGGAAGCCGGGCGTGAAGAGTAAGGAAAACGGAATAGGGATGATAATGGATAAGACGGTCCGGGGGGGCTGTCTTATTTTATTTGTTCGGCTTTTTGTAAATATTCTTCCATTTATAAAGAGATATCAGTATTTTTTGTGCAGTATGGTAAAAAAACGGGATATTATAGTTCGCATTTTTTATAACTTAACCGACAAATAGAAACATAAAGTCTAAAAAATTTCATATAATTCACAAATAATTTACATTTCTTTATACATAAAGAAGGCCCTATAATAATTGTATCTTCTTGCTCTTTGTTGTCTTTTTTAGCAAAAAACAGACAAAATGATGGATTTTGCGGAAAAGCATACGAAAGAGACGGAATTTTTATATAGAAAATGCGTGTTTGAATAAATGCGGACTTTTTAAAGAACAGGGAGGAAACATGCTATGAAAAGGAAACTGAGACGTTTACTCTGCATTGCTCTTGTTGCGATGCTCGTGACCGGCGTTATGTCGACAGATACGGTCATTACAGCAAAAGCGGCGTCCGTGTCGGACAATGCTCTTCCGACGGAAAGCGGCGGGG
Source organism: Eubacteriales bacterium (assembly GCA_030524745.1). Classification (GTDB taxonomy): domain Bacteria; phylum Bacillota; class Clostridia; order Lachnospirales; family Lachnospiraceae; genus Gallintestinimicrobium. Next base: position 32,188 of record JAUNGC010000034.1, read on the forward strand.
ATGAGACGGGGCAGGACGATGCGGCGCCGTCCGGTACATCAGGTGCAGGGGAAACGGCAAACACGGGTGATGTGGCAGGATCGACAAACACGGACGGCGTGACGGGGCCGACAAACACAGATGACGTGACAGGACCAACAAACACGGATGATGCGACGGAACCGGCAGATACGGACGGCACGGCGGGAGAGACAAATTCGGCGGCTGCGGCCGAACCGGATGGCACGGACCAGCCGGAGGATGCGGACGTGGAGGAAGAGCCGGCGTCAGTTGATTTCGCGGATATGACGGTTTATGTAAAAGGTGCGGACGGCACGCCTTCTATCGCGGTCAATGGTGACAGCGGGAAGGAAGAGATGGCCGCGGCCGATGAAGCGGGAATGGTATATTGGTATACCTTTGACGGAGATTTGGCGGTTTCTTCCTTTATCATTTATGACGAATCGGGCGTCGTGGTCACTGCGCCGGATGAGACGAAGAATCCTGATTTTTCAGCGAATACGTCCTGTTTTAATAAAGAAACGGGAATGTGGGAGTCTTTTTCTCCAATGAAAACGTCGGATTTGACTCTGACGGGCAATGCGGTCATGGAAAAAGGCGATACCATTTATTTTGATGCGAACGGGAACGACAGTTTCCTGCAGGATGGGGCGGTGCCCTATGTAGGATTTAAGTTTGGAACGGAGGACGGCGACGACGTTAAGGTAAATGGAGAATTCTGGCAGGCAATGGAACTGGTGGACGGTAAAACCGATCTGTGGTTCTATACGCTGCCGGAAACGGCTGTTTTGAGCAGCAGCGATTCTATCACTTACGCGCAGTTTCGAAGATCTTCAACCAGCGGAGAGAACTGGAAGAGCGGGACTTCCGAGTTGCGTCTGGAGGAAGGAAAAAACTGTCTGAAGATTTACAGCTGGAACAGTGCAGAGAACTGGTATAACGATGGCGAATGGGTATATTATGAAGCGATTGAGCCGGCTGTTTTTGCCGGTGAAACGGTATATGTGATTTCGGACAAGGGTACGCCGCAGATACAACTCATGCTGGACGGCGTTCCGCTGGATCTGGTGACGATGACGGCGGTATATGGTACGGAAAATGTGTACAGATATACATTTGCCAAAAATGTGGCGGTCGGAACGGTATTTTCCATCATCAATGGGGAAAGAACAGAGATTGTTTCTGGAAAGGGAGACTGGAATACGAATACGCCCTGCTATGATGAAGCGAGTGGAGAGTGGATTTTTTATGAAATCACCGTTGACAGTCTGACTTTCCGCCTGGATCTTTCCGGCAGCAGCAATGCCTATATTTGGGGCATGAAGGGTGAAAACAGAACTGTTCTGGTAAGCGGGGTAAAGTCCGGATTCAATTTTACCTATACGTCGGAGATGATGGAACAGTATGACGGAATTCAGATCGGCTGGTATGATGGTCAGACAGGGGAACTCAAAATCGGAAACCTGACAAAAATCATAGAGACAGAGGAGATTATAAACGAGGTAACGGAGAAGGGCGCGAGCGCTACGTTGCATGTTGGAGAATATGTTGCTGGCGTGAACCGTTCCACATGGTGGACTGCCTTAAACGGAGATCCTTCGCTGAATATTCCGGCCGGCTCTTTTAGAAAGGACGGATCGAAATATTATGTTTCTGCCGTATTCTATGACTATTATTCCGATGAGGAACTCAACGGCAATAAGAGAAATGAACTGACAGGCGGCTTTAGTCTGACTTCCGGCGGCGACGATAAAATACAGGCGCGGTATTTTAATCTGGCAGTGAGTCAGTATTTTGAGAGTTATGCGGGAACGGATAAGGACCTGAGCAATACGGATGGCACGGGTAAGGTGCTTAAGCCGCTTTATTTCGGAGAATTTGAAAGCATGAATACCATGTCGGGGTATTACCGGTATGATCTGGCATACAATAACGGTACGGCGTGGAGCGGACAGGCGCACCAGAATCTGGTGGATCAGACGCTGAACAGCGATAAGAATATTACCATGAACGGCATTGAATTGCCCTACTTTGACGCAGAGTTTTTACGAGGCGGCAATACCTATGGGGCAAACCTTGGCATGGTGTTTGACAATGTCCAGTTCCCTTTCACCAAAAATAGCGAGGGTTACTGGGAATTTGATTCCAGAGAAGCGGATCAGACGCTGAGAATGAAGCGTAATACCATGGACGGGCTTTATTTCCTGGAAAATACTGGCGCTACCGAATATGTTCACGGAACGAACGGCAAGGCGGAGGATGACGGAAAGCCGGGCTTTTTCCCCTTCAACGATCATTCGGAAAGCGCGAATGCGAAACAACTCAATTACGGCTTCGGCATGCGGATGGATATTCCTTTCCGTATGACAGAGGACGGTATGTATACCAACGGAACAGATGGCAGTAAGCCGATTACCTTCGATTTCTCCGGTGACGATGATGTATGGATCTTCATCGACGGAGAACTGGTACTGGATATCGGCGGCGATCACGGCAGAGTGAGCGGATCGATCAATTTTGCAGACGAAGCCGGAATGCGCGCAACGGTATATTATCAGGGAAGCACCACAAGCGTTTATGATACAAAGACATTTGGCAGGCCGGACGCCAATCAGGAGCATGTGCTGACAATGTTCTATATGGAGCGCGGATTGTGGGAATCAAATATAAAGATTACATTTAACTTCCCGCTGACCAATCAGCTTTCCGTAGAAAAGCAGCTTGACACATCCAACGTGAATCCTGATTTTGTGAATGCGATCCGGGATCATCTGAGCGCGTTTGAGATTGTGGTGAAAAATCTGACCACCCGCGGAGATGCGGATAAGGATACGGATATTGAACTCGTACCGGCGCTGACCTATCATACGGCAGATACGGATGCGGGAATCAGTTATGCGGGGACTCCCGAAGTAAAGGCGGTTGAGGCGTCTTATGAAGGGCGCACAGGCGTGCTGCATGTGAAATATGCGGACAGGATTTTGAATCCGTCCCCGACGGATGTGGCCCGGCACCGCGTTGCCTTTAAACCTGCGGACGGAAGCGCTTTTAACGCCGCTGGCCGCGACGGATATCTGCAGTTTTATATGAGGAATGAAGGTACTTTCAGCGCAGGTACACCCTACGTCGATTTGAAGGATGGCTCCGGACATACGATCGGAGGCTGGGCGGTTTCCTCGGTGGGCTGGCAGGAAAGCAACAATACGCTCTCAAGGGGCACCTGGGTAACTGTAAAAATTGATTTGGAGAAGCTGCAGGGAGCGTCCGCGTTTGATTGGAGCAATGTCACGGAAGTGGGCGTTTCATACTGGGATAATGGCGATATTTATATTGACGATATCACATTCCATCAGGGAAAAGTGGAATTTGAAAGGTCGACTTTTGAGACGCCGCAGGATAGTATTTCCACTTATGGCTCCGTAGCTGCAAAAGCGCTGCAACTGGCGTCCGGCGCAATTTACTCTCTGGAAGACGCGTCTGAGACAAGCGCCGACATTGAGTATTACGTGATCGATACGAGCGGATTGATTTCGTTAAGAGGCGGAAAAGCGGCATACTTTTTGGACCAGTTCCGTCTGGGAAGTTATCTTTATCTGGAAGAACAGGTAAACGCCGATTATTACAATACCTCCTGGGCCTTATATGAAGGCGCCGACAGAGCGCCTTACAGAACAGGATCGGGGGCTGTCATGGATGACGGAAGAACAGAAGAGACTGCCTATACTTCTACATTGACGCATAATGGCGCCGGAAAGCCGTCAGAATCCATTTTGTTCAGAAGCAATTCGACGCCAAATGTGACGACTACTCCGCTTAATATCCGGGCAGTCTTTACAAACGAAGTAAAAACGGGAAGTCTGACGATTAAAAAGGAATGGGAGGCTGGCATCAGCCATCCGGACAGCATTACATTTACCGTTTACTATAACAATATTTTCGGCCAGATCAATCTGGATACGGATATTGTGGGCACATATGTGTTGAACGAAGCGAATAACTGGTCCTATACCGTCAGCGGCGTTCCGGTCGGTACAGCGTTCAGAATCGTGGAAAATATTCCTGAAGACGCTAACTATGCGCTGGAGAGCGTTACGCCGGTGCCGGATCTGGGAACGAAGAACGAGGATGGCAGCTATATCGGAACGATCTGGATGGAAGCGGATTGGCCGGAGACCACAGGATATACGCCTGATGTGGTCGTGACGTTTAAAAATGCCGCAGTGCCGGAAGAAGAAAATAAGGTGTTTTATGTGGAGACGGGGAAGGCGACCGCGTTGCCGATGAATTTGACGCAATTAATCGATTTTTCCTCAGAAGCAAATCCGGTCGATCAGAATTATGATCCGGTGGCGCTGCAGAAGACGCAGTCTGATAGCGGCGACGGTACAGATATTATCTTCGATTCCGCAGCGAACAAAACGGGAGTTGTAAATACCAGTTACACGTTTACCTATAATGGGATAAGCGGCGGAAAGAAAGTTACGGGAAAGGTTACCGTTTATACCTACCATACGTCGAATGATATATATGTCTTTGACTACGGTTTGAAATCTGACTTGGCAGATGTCTCACATGGGGACGGCATGTTCCAGAATGATTTCGTGTTCAATGATGATGCGCAGAAGGTGGATGCGGATAAGACGACGGCCAGCTTCGCCGGCTTAAGGACCGGGGAAGGGAGTTTTGGCAGTTCCGCAGAAAATACCCAGAGCAAAATTACAGCCGGCAGCGCAAATCTTTCTCTTATTATGAACGACGATACGGATGCCGCGCAGGGCGCGAAACTGGAAGATGAGAGCGCCGCTATATATTTTGAACCGACGGCCTTTATGGATAAGGAAGAAACTGTGGAGTATCGGACTACAGTGCTTGCGCAGGGAGCGACTTCTGTGCAGGATGCGAGCGACGGCGTAGAAATGACGGGATCCATTACGGTGATGCCTGCGAGCGTGGTATATTATGAGGATAACTTTGTTGCGATAACAGGAAACGGTACGGAAACCGCGGGCG
>JAUNGC010000011.1 GCA_030524745.1 Eubacteriales bacterium
CTTTTGAGCCTATTTTTTTGACTCAGTTTTTTTCATAGATTACTTGACACTACCGAAAAAGTTGTAACTATCTTGATTACAACTAGAGCATAACATTTTCTGGATGTAATGTCAAGACTTACAACGAAAATTTTTGAAACTTTTTTGGAGATGTAATTGTTGACGTTACATCTTGTCTCGCTTATAATAGAAGTCATGTGAGGTGAACGATATGCAATTTTCTTCAAGGCTTCCGATTGCAGTACACATATTGCTGGCAATCGTGGAATTTGAGGGCAAGGAAAAGACAACATCCACGTTTCTTGCCGGAAGTGTAAATGTAAATCCCGTCATTATACGTAATACTCTGGGACAGTTGAAAGCTGCCGGGCTTGTTACAGTAAAGGCCGGAGAAGGAGGCGCGTCCCTTGCGAAAGAGCCAAAGGACATTACTTTAATGGACATTTTTGATGCCGTTGAGAAAGAGGAAGCCCTATTCCACTTTCATGAAAATCCCAATCCGGAGTGTCCTGTTGGAAAGAATGTTCATGCTGTATTGGATAATAAACTCTTCGCTATACAGGAGGCTATGCGGGGAAAGATGGAATCCATTACTTTGCAGGATTTAATCGACGATATGAACGACATACTCAAGCGATAGTTTTTACTATATTGGGAAACGATAATGCGCCGTCCGTATTATTGCATCCTTTCCGCAATCAGAATATCCATACAATGCTGATGGGGGATTCCGCTGCTGTTGCAGTTGAAAATGACTTCTTGCGTCGTATGCAATTTCCAATCATGGTAGAGCATAAAGAGTTCTCCGGAATTCCAGCGAAAACTATTGGCGTCTTTATCCGGCGGAACTTCCACAAACGGTTTCTCTACAAATACATTGATTGCGTGTATGCCGCTTTTGTTTGTGTATTCTTTCAGGTTTTCTGTTATCTCTTTTCTGATTTCCGGTTTCATAAAGTGAAATACTCCGCTGCTGAAAATAATGTCATAGTATTCGGTTGCCCGAAAGTCGGTTATATCAGCTTTAAAAAAGTTTACATAGGTATTACATTTTTCAGCAAGCCTTTTTCCCTTTTCGATTCCCGCTTCGGATAAATCGAATGCCGTTACAAGATAACCGTTTCGGGCAAGAAAGACGGCGTCTTTCCCCTCTCCGCAGCCAATATCCAACACTTTTAACGGTTTCACCGGCGGCCGCAATTTCATGATTTCATAACATAAATCGTTAGGGGTTATTCCCCAATAATAATCCGCCGCGTCATATCGCTTATCATAATCGGAAAGCACAAAAGACTGATATCCCAAAAGGGAATCGATACTTGTGTTCAACACACTTGCAATCATAGGGAGCATTTCCATTTCCGGATAATTCGTTCCGTTCTCCCATTTTGATACTGCCTGAAAAGAAACATTTAACTGATCCGCCAGAGTTTGTTGCGTATAGCCTAAAGCCTTTCTTTTCTTCATAATGATTGATCCGATATTCATGTAAACCTCTCCTTCTCTCTTTTGTTTCCATTCTACTATAAAAAATCGAAAAAACCATAACCGTGTCGGTTAGTTCATCATGGGAATTCAACCGGCAGTAGAAAAAATGTAAAAATAAGGAAGGTCTGTCCTTTTTTGCGGTTTTATATTATACTATCTGATAAAGAACGAAGCGAACGATATGCTTTATTATTTTGAGAGGAAGCAGTAATTTTGGAGCAGGAGAAAAAACAGGAGAAAACAAGCCGCCTGGCGGCTGAAATTTTACAGCTTGCGCGGGATTCCGTTCTGGTGCAGTTGCGTTTTCTGGATGTGGCGCTTTCCCGGTTGCGTCCGGCAGAGCGGGCGGGCATCAATGCGGTGGCGACGGACGGGGCATCCTTTTTTTACGATCCCGTCTATGTGCTGCGAAGGTACCGGGATGAGCCGGGGTACGGGGCCAGAATTTATCTGCATGTGCTTTTGCACTGCATTTTTTATCACAGTTTTCAATATGGCAGGCTGGAGGAAGGACTCTGGGATCTGGCGGCGGATATCGCGGTGGAAAACACGATTCTGGAAATGGGACTGAATTTTGCGAAGATGCAGACCGACGTGGACGCGCAGGCTTATTTACAGCGGCTGAAAACGGAGATCGGGGCGCTGACGGCGGAGCGGATTTATCATTACTTCAAACAAAATCCGCCGGACGAAGACGAACTGGAAGAGATGCGCTGGCTTTTTGTGCGGGACAGCCATGAACTGTGGAAGCCGGCGCAGGAGGAAGAACTGGTCATCACCCAGGAGATGTGGAAGAAGATCAGCGAGCGGGTGAAGGCGGATTTGAAGAGTTTTTCCAAAGGAAAGACGAATTCGGAAAGTCTGGAAAAGAATCTGGCGGAGGCCACGCGGGATCGCTATGATTATGCAAAGCTTTTAGAGCGTTTTACGGTGATGGGCGAGGACGTGCAGGTCAACGAGGATGAATTTGATTATATTTATTATACTTACGGGCTTTCCCGTTACGGCAACATGCCGCTGATTGAGCCGCTGGAATACAGGGACGCGAAAAAAGTCAAGGAATTTGTCATTGCGCTGGATACGTCGGCTTCCTGCCGGGGATCGGTACTGCAGGGATTTTTGCGGAAAACCTATTCGGTTCTGAAAGGAACGGAGCATTTTTTCCAGAAAATCAACGTGCATATCATACAGTGTGACAGCGAGATCCGTTCCGATGTGAAGATCACCTGTGAAGAGGATTTTGACGCATTCTTAAAAAATGAAAAACTGCAGGGCTTTGGTTCCACGGATTTCCGGCCGGTCTTTGAATATGTGGACAATTTGCTGGCCGAAGGGGAATTTGAGAATTTAAAAGGGCTGATTTATTTTACCGACGGATACGGCGTATATCCGCAGCGCATGCCGGATTACGATGTGATTTTTGCCTTTTTGCAGGACGACGATCAATTGAAGGCCGTGCCGCCCTGGGCGATCAAAGTGATTTTAAATGAGGATGAACTGGAAGAAAACGAAGGTCCGGCCTGACCGATACCGGCCGTAAGAGGACCGGAAGCAAAAAATGAGGAGTGAATAGCAGATGAATATTACGCAGGCAAAAGAATATATCAAGGATTCCATCAGAATATATCTGAAAAAAGACGAATACGGGGACTACAGAGTGCCGATCGTGCGGCAGCGCCCGATTTTTCTGCTGGGAGCGCCGGGCATCGGAAAAACGGCGATCATGGAGCAGGTCGCACAGGAACTGGGGATCGCGCTGGTTTCCTATTCCATGACGCATCATACCAGACAGTCGGCGCTGGGACTGCCCTTCATCCGGCATAAGGTTTATGACGGGAAGGAAACGGATATTTCGGAATATACGATGAGCGAAATTATCGCGTCCATTTATGATGTGATGGAGGAGAGCGGCATTCGGGAGGGAATTTTGTTTCTGGATGAAATCAACTGTGTTTCCGAGACGCTTTCTCCTTCCATGCTGCAGTTTTTGCAGTATAAGACCTTCGGGCGGCATCAGGTGCCAGAGGGCTGGGCGATTGTGACGGCCGGAAATCCGCCGGAATATAACAAATCTGTGCGGGAATTTGACGTGGTGACCTATGACCGCGTGCGCGTGCTGGAGGTGGAAGAGGATTACGAAGCCTGGAAGAGTTATGCGCAGGAAAAAGGAATTCACAATGCGGTGACGAATTTTCTGGATTTGAAAAAAGAATATTTTTACCGGATCGAAACGACCGTGAAGGGGCGTTCCTATGTGACGGCAAGGGGCTGGGAAGATCTTGCCAGCATTTTGACGCTGTATGAGGAAGAAGGGCTGCCCGTGGATGAAACGCTGGTGGGTCAGTATCTGCGCAATGACAGAATTGTCAAGGAATTTACCGCATATTATGATCTGTATCAGAAGTATAAAAAGGACTATCATGTGGAAGAAATTCTGTCGGGAACGCACAGCCGGGACGCGGTGAAAAAGGCGGGAGAAGCAGCGTTTGACGAAAGGCTGTCGCTGCTTGGCATGCTGATGGATAAGGTGCAGGGAGAGATTCGCAGCGTGATGGAAACTTCCGCTTATCTTTCCGATGTGATCCGCCCCTTAAAGGCGGTGCGCGCAGCGTTGGAAAAACAGCCTCAAAGCGGTGCGGACGCCGTTCTTTCGATGCTCGGGGCGCAGGAGGAAGGCCGCAGGAAACTGATGGATTCCATGCAGAAGGCCAATTCTTTGTCTGCGGCGGATAAGAGAAAACATAAGGCTGTCATCCGCTTTTTACAGAAGGCCCAGAAGGACATTGCGGCGGAAACTTCAAAAAGCGGCCAGGATGCTTTTTTAACGGCGAAGAAGAACTTCGACGCTCAGGTGGCGGATATGAAGGCGGAAACGCTCCGCGTACAGGACCGCCTGCATCACTTATTTGTCTTCGTGGAGGAAGCCTTTGCGGGCGGAAATGAAATGCTGATTCTGGTGACGGAACTGACGGTCAATGACAGCAGTTCCCGGTTTATCGCCTCTTTTGGAAGTCCGGATTACCAGAAGCATAACGAAGAATTGATGCTTTCCGCGCGTCAGGGGAATCTGCAAAAGGAAATCGAGAGTCTGGATCTGTAAAAAAAGGTCAGGATTCCAAAAGGAGTGATGCGGATGCAGAATGAAAAACTGGAAGTGAAGGGCGGCCGGCTGGTTTATGAAAGAGGCCGGGGGAAGGTGACAATCACCGGACTGGAAGGAAATATGGTCCGTCTGACCGTGCCGGAGCAGATAGAGGGAATGCCGGTGACGGAAGTTTATAAAAAAGCTTTCTTCAACTGCCGATATCTGCGCTGTCTGACGCTGCCTGATACTTTGGAAAAAATAGATAACTGGGCCTTTGCCCACTGTCAGCAGTTGGAACGTGTGGAACTTCCCTGGCGCAGAATGAGTCTGGGGAAGGACCTGTTTATCGGAAGCGAGCGGCTGAGAAAAATTGTGCTGCGGCCGGTGGAGGAAACGGCGGGCCTGATGACGGGAGCGGCCGGCGGCGGCCCGGAAGCGGGCGGGTGCGTTCTCTGTAACGGGGCGGAAATTTCCCGGCTTCTGGCCGTGGCGGCGACAAAAATGGAAGATCCCCATTTGTTCTGCATTGAAGAGGCGGGAACGCAGGAATGGCTGAAACGATGGGACGCCCGCATGCTGGTTCTCATGCATGAGGACGATAACGACGGCTATGATAAGCAGGTGCTGGCCGGGGAAGAGGATTATGAAAGGACGGATCAGGTGCGCTTCCGGAATCTGAAACGTCAGGCAAAGGTGCGGCTTGCCCTGCTGCGCCTGTTAAATCCCTGCGGCCTGCCGCCGGAAACGCAGAAAGAACTGGAAGAGTATTTGCGGGCGCATACGAAGGGATGCCGTTTCGAGGAAACCTGGGAGGTCGTATGCAAAGAGTACGGAGACGATCAGGAGTATTATGAATTGTTCGCCGCTCTGGGCTGTGTGACGGAGGATAACTTTGACGGCATTTTGCAGGACATCGGGGAGGAACATACCGAAATGAAAGCCTACCTGATGCGGTATAAAGAGCAGCATCTGGGGCACAGGGACTTTTTTGACGGACTGTCGCTGGATTTTTGACGGGGAAAGGAAGAAAAGAGCATGAATGAAAAATATGAACTTCTGGCCGCGCAGATGGAAGCGGCCCTGGAAAAGGAATGGCCCGGGGTGAGCAACTTAAGCAACGCGGCAGCCGTCTTATATCAGGGAATGGACAGGATCAACTGGGCCGGCTTTTACCTGCTCAAAGACGGCGTGCTGTGGCTGGGGCCTTTTCAGGGAAAACCCGCCTGCGTCAGAATCGAGGCGGGGAAAGGCGTCTGCGGCACGGCCGTGTCGGAAGACCGGACGCAGTTGGTGGCGGATGTGCACCGGTTTTTCGGACATATCGCCTGCGACGCGGCTTCCCGTTCGGAGATTGTTGTACCTTTGCGAAAAGGAGAAACGATCATCGGCGTGCTGGATATCGACAGCCCGGAGTTGGAAAGGTTTAGCGCAGAGGATCAGGAAGGGCTGGAATATCTTGCAAAACTGATTGAAAACGTGCTGTAGCGAAACGTGCTGCCACGCAAACATACTGTGACGAAACATGCTGCGGCGAAACATGCGGCATGAAAATATGTCGCGGCAGACGGGAAAGGGAAACGGAGACCGGGATGAGCGTAACAAATGAGAATTTGCAGAAAGAACTGCAATGGCTGGATGAAACCTACGGCGTTACAAAAGAGAATTTTTATCATCATGCGCCCTGGCAGCTTCTGGTGGCGATCATGCTGAGCGCCCAGAGCACGGATAAGCAGGTGGACGAAGCGATCCCTGCGCTGTTCGATCATTTTCGTACGGCAAAGTCCGTGGCGGAGGCGGATATTGAAGAAATTGAGTCTTATATCAAATCCGTGGGGCTGTATAAAAACAAGGCCCGCAATATGAAAAAGTGCTGCACGCAGATTGTGGAGGAATTTGGCGGAGAGGTGCCAAAGACGATTGAGGAACTTCTCACTCTTGCCGGCGTGGGCAGAAAGACCGCGACGCTGTTTCTGGCGGATGCTTACGGGATACCGGGCGTGACGGTGGATACCCATGTGTTCCGCATTTCTAAGCGTCTGGGCTGGGCGAAGGGGAAAAATCCCGTCGAGGTGGAACAGGAGTTGATGAAGGCGCTGCCCGAAGAACACTGGAACCGGATCAATTTTCAACTGATCTATCACGGGAGAAGCATCTGCACAGCCAGGAAAGCCAACTGCGGCGCCTGCGCGCTGGCGCAGTATTGTGAGAAAATGATCTGATAGAAAGCTGCGCTTTTCCAGCGCAGCTGGTGCGAAAGCGGAAAGGAAATCGGACGATGAATGAAGAGGAAATGATTGCGGATATTTTAAAGCATCTGGACAGCGAAACGAAGCTGGGGGCGGCGCGCATGAGCGTGGAGATGGGCGCCGGACAGGCCGGAAGCAAGGAAGTTTCCCACAAATGCTGTAATGCTTACGGAAGACCAGCCAGCGAAACGGTGGGGCTTCTGGATATGTACACGGATATCAGCGCGCCGAAGATGGATGAGGAATAACGGTAATTATTCCTTGTGAAAATGGCTGTGAGCGGGTATAATAAGATCGATATGTTGCCGTGCGAAGTTTAAAAGACGGCAAATAGCGGAGATTTTTGAAAACTGGAAGTAAAACGGAGGCATGGATACATGTTGTTGGACGACAAGACAATATTGATTACCGGAGGTACGGGATCTTTCGGCAAGTGTTTTACAAAATATGTAATGGAGCATTATCATCCGAAGAAGGTCATCATCTACTCCAGGGATGAGTTCAAGCAGTGGATGATGCAGAACGAATTTAAAGAATATGAGGACAGGCTCCGGTTTTTCATCGGGGATGTGCGGGATTCGGAACGTCTGCGCCGCGCTTTTGACGGCGTGGATTATGTGATTCATGCGGCGGCATTAAAGCAGGTGCCTGCATGTGAGTATAACCCCAATGAAGCGATCAAGACCAATATCCACGGCGCGATGAATATTATTGAAGCGGCGCTGGACACCAATGTGAAGAAGGTGGTTGCGCTGTCCACTGACAAGGCGGTCAATCCGGTGAACCTTTACGGCGGCACGAAGCTTGTGAGCGATAAGCTGTTTGTGGCGGCGAATGCCTATGTGGGCAAGAAGGATGTGAATTTCTCCATTGTCAGATATGGAAATGTGGCGGGAAGCCGCGGTTCTGTCATTCCGCTGTTTCAAAGTCTCATTCAGGGCGGCGCCACGGAACTTCCGATCACGGATCTGCGCATGACCCGTTTCTGGATCAGCCTGGAACAGGGGGTGGAACTGGTGATTAAGGCGCTGGAGGAAGCGAAGGGCGGAGAAACCTTCATCAGCAAGATTCCTTCCTTTAAGATCACGGATCTGGCGGAAGCGATGCTGCCGGGCTGCAAAATCAAAGAGACCGGAATCCGGCCCGGCGAAAAGCTGCATGAGATCATGGTCACCACAGAGGATTCCTTCACGACCTACGAATATGAGAAGCACTTCATCGTATATCCGCAGATGACCTGGAACAACAAGCAGCAGCCGGATATGAGCGGGCGGAAAGTGGATGAAGGATTTTCCTACAGCTCCGGCAACAACACAGAATGGCTGTCCGTGGAGGACATCCGCGCTCTGTTGAAGGGGTTGAATCTGGAAAAATAAAGAACCGTAGTGGTCGGCAAAGCGGGGGCCGAAATGAGATTGAGTATTATTGTGCCGGTCTATAATATGGCGGCGGACGGCAAGCTGGAATATTGTCTGGAATCGCTTGTGCACCAGACGTTGAAGGAATATGAAATCATTGCGGTGGACGATGCGTCCACGGACAACTCACTTGAAATTCTGCGGAAATATGAAGCGGAATATCCGGACCGTTTCCGGGCGGTTCATTCGGAAGAAAATAAACGGCAGGGCGGTGCGAAAAACATCGGGTTATCTCTGGCGCAGGGCGAATGGATCGGCTTTATCGACAGCGACGACTGGATCACACCGGACATGTATGAGAAGCTTTTAAAAAAAGCGGAAGAAACGGGCGCGGATATGGTGGGCTGCGATTATCATCTGACCGATGAGCACAGCATGAAAATCGGCCGGGTGGTATCCAATGGCAGACCGGAGCAGTGCGGCGTGCTGACAGAGGAGAAGTACCGCTCCCTGATTCTGGACAGCGGGAGTCTGGTGGTGAAGGTATACCGCCGGGAAATTTTTATGGAGCACGAGATTCGCTTTCCGGAGCATATTTTCTATGAGGACAATGCGATCGGCGCGGCGGTGATGCTGCAGGCAAAGCATTATGAATATATACCGGAGCCGATGTACTACTATTATCAGCACAGCGCTTCCACGGTGCATACGATCACCCGGCAGCGTTGTGAGGACCGGATGGAAGCGGGACGCGGCATCGTGCGGGAAGCGAAGCGGCTGGGCTATCTGGAACAATACCGCCCGGAAGTCTGCTTTGAATTTACGCAACTCTTTTTTGTGAATACGCTGTTTTCCTATATGGTCGGCAGAGGGCATAAGTCTTATCGATTCGTGAAAGAAATGGGAGACGAGATGCGCGAAACCTTCCCGGAATTTATGGAAAATCCCTATTACCGGGAGAGGGTGCATGCGGAGGAAAAAAAGCTGATCGCCATGCAGCAGAAGTCCACGCTGTTATTTCTGGCTTATTATAAGGCGCTGTGGACGTATCGGAATTTCCGGAAGAAGCTTGCGGGGAAATGAAAGAAATATACCCTCAGTGTACAAGGGAACATACGGTTCGAGGCGTGTGTCCCCTTGTACACTGAGGGTAAAAAACAGATATGATAATCTTGTAAAAACCGTTGCCGGACAACAGGAAACAGTCCGACAGCGGTTTTTATTTGCGGTATACTGAAGATACAGTTGCGTTATGCCGGAGGCGGAGACAACAGTTCCGCTGCGATCCGGTCGGCTCCGGCGCCGTCGATCGCCATGCGCATCCTGACAGACTGCTCTTTCCGAAGGGCGGGATTTTGGGCCAGCGCGAGCAGTTTTTCATATGCCCGGTCAAAAAAACCGGAGTCGGTCCGGATGTCTCCGGCCCAGGGGATCAGCCCGGCCTGATCGAAGGCCTGCGCGCCGGGAATCTGGTTGTCCGCCATGCTGAAGCTGACGGCGGGAACGCCCACTGCACAGAGTTCGTAGAGGGTGGTGCCGCCTGCGGAAAATGCAAGATCGCATTCCGACATCAGCGCCGCCATCTCGGTCACATTTTCATGGAGAAGAATCCGCTCTTCCTGTTTCGATAAAGCTTCCAGTTCGGCCCGGTGCGCATGCATCGGCCCGGTCAGAATATGGATGCAGACGTCCTGAAAGTCATCGGAGGCAAGCAGCACTGCCGCAAGGCTTCCGGCAATGTTGAAGGGATCCGTGCCCCCGGTGGAGACAAACAGATCTTTTACTTCATTCCATACATGGTAGGGGCACCGGGAGAACTGCTCCCGAAGGGGCGTGTATGCGCCGCCCGCAAAAACCGTTCCCGCTTTTTGATAAAATCCGGTATCCACGATCATATCGTAATTTATAACCAGATCCACCGGATAATCGAAAGCCTGCAGATCGTCCATATAGGCCACCCGGCATAATTGCTTCATGGCGGAAAGATAGCGTTCGGTAACGAAATAGGAGTCCACCAGCAAATAGGAAACGCTATGAGAAGAAAGGACCTTCTGCATAGTGGAGATTTCCCGTTCCGGATCCTGATAATCGGTTTGTAAATGTATGATCGGAAAAGCGCGTTCCGCCTTCTCTTCCAAAGTCATCATGCTCTGTAAAAGGGAGACGGACGTTTCATCGGAGAGCAGAAAAACCGGCGCCGCATTTTGCGCGCGCAGCGCCCGGGCGATGGTAAGACAGCGCATGAGATGACCGGTAGCGATCGTCTCGTTGCCGTCCGTGCGGAGATAAACTAATTGACGAGATTCCATGACAGAGGCGTCCCCTTTCTGATGGCGCAGGCGGCTTTTCTGCCCAGAATTTCTTCGTAATACATGGGATGCAGGCCGCAGCCGGGACGGATGGACCGCACATTTTCAGCGGTGAAGACTTCGCCCGGGGCAACATCCTTTACGACAAAAAGGGAACGGGAATCCTTGCGCTCCAGCTTCTGTACATCCATCAGACGGTAAGAGGAAGACCCCAGCGCTTTTTCCAGAATGCGGATGTTGTCCACCATTTCCTTAAATTCGGCCGGTTCCATGGAAAATGCGCCGTCAGGGCCGCCGTCGCTGCGGCGCAGCGTCAGGTGCTTTTCCACCATTTTTGCGCCCAGCGCGACCGCGCCGACCGCGACGGTTGTGCCCATGCTGTGATCGGAAAGTCCCGTCAGACAGCCGAAGGTCTGCTGCAGCGTGGGAATGACGCGCAGATTGATGTCCTCATAGGGGGTGGGATAAGCGGAGACGCATTTTAAAAGAATGACGTCCTCGTTTCCCTCTTCTTTGCAGACCGTAAACGCCCGCTCGATATCTTCCAGCCGGGCGATACCGGTAGCGAAAATCATGGGTTTATGAAGCTTTGCGGCTCTGCGGATCAGCGGAATATCGTTGATCTCATAGGACGCAAACTTAAAGGCCGGCATATCGAGTTCCGCCATAAAATCCACCGCGGTGAAATCAAAAGGGGAGGAAAAGCAGATCAGCCCCAGCTTTTTCGCTTCTTCCATCAGCCTGGGATGCCATTCCCAGGGGGTACTGGCTTCTTCATAGAGCTGATGCAGGGTAGTGCCGTCCCAGAGCGTGCCGCTTCTGTTCTGAAACGCTTCCGCGTCGCTGTCTAAGGTAATCGTATCGGCGGTATAGGTCTGCAGCTTGATGGCGTCAGCCCCCGCTTCTTTTGCGGCGTGCAGAATGCGCACGGCGCGGTCATAGTCCTGTAAATGATTGGCGGACATTTCCGCCACGATAAAGGTCGGCGAGTCGGCGGCGATCCGCCTGCCGCCCAGATAAATTTCCTGATTCATATTGTTCAATGTTCCTTTTCTGTCATTTTCTGATATTTCACTTCCGCGATCGCCCAGTCTTCCAGAGTATCGATGTCCTGTACTTCCATTTCCGGCAAAATCAGGGGGACCATATTCGGCGTATCTGTGGTGCCTTCCCGGAAAAAAGCCTCGGTGCGGCAGGCGTAAAACTGGCCGCAGTCGTGGTAGATTTTTTCCAGATCCTGACTGCGCGCCGCAGCATATTCCGGCCATTTATAGCCGATATGTCCCTGACTGTCCAGACGCAGACCCCGCTGTACGGGATAGGAAAAAGGAACCACGGGCATGACGGATTCCGCGTTCTGAAGCATTTCCACGGCGGTTTTCAGTTTGGCGGCAGTCACAAAAGGAGCGGTGGGATAGATACAGCAAAAAGTATCGAAGGTTTTTCCAATTGCCTGATAAGCTTCCAGCACTTCCCGGATCACGTCGTCGGTGGAGGCATAATCGTTTGCCGCCGCCGCGCTGCGCAGAAAGGGTACCGAGGCCCCGGCGTCCGTTGCAATCTGTGCGATTTCGGTATCGTCGGTGGAAACCATGACTTCCGTAAAAATACCGGAAGAAAGAGCCGCTTCTATGGAATAACAGATGATTGGTTTTCCGCAGAAAGGCCGGATATTTTTCCGGGGAATCCGTTTACTTCCGCCGCGAGCGGTGATGATGGCAAGTGATGACATGGCATACCTCCTGATCCTTCCGGCAATTTGATTGTCCGGATTTTGCTATAGTATATCACAGATAGATTGGGAAAGACAAATACTTGTAAAAAAATACCTGTGTATCCCCTTGTACACGGAGGGTATAGTTCTGCCTTGTAAAGGGCGGCCCTCGTGGTGTAAGATAAGGACAGATGATTTTGGGGGGGGGGAACGGTCATGAAAATAGCAATATGTGAGGATGAAGTTTTCTGGCAGGAGCAGCTTGAAGAAATGGTTCGCCGATGGGCGAAGGAGAAAAGGGAGCCGCTTTGTCTGCGCAGCTTCCCGGACAGCGAAAGCTTTCTGTTTGCTTTTTCAGAGGAAAAGGACTGGGATGTGCTCTTGCTGGACATCGAAATGGGAAAGAAAAGCGGGATGGAACTGGCGGAAAAAGTCCGTCGGGAGAACGAAGAGGTGGGAATCATTTTTGCCACCGGATACGCGGAATATATGGGGCGCGGTTACGATGTGGGGGCGCTGCAGTATTTGTTGAAGCCTGTGGAAGAAAAGAAATTGTTTGCCTGTCTGGACAAAATGCTGCGCCGTCAGGAAAGAGAAGGAAAAAAGCTGGCTTTTGAGACGACGGACCAGAGAAAACTCAGCCTGTCTGCGGCTGACATCTGGTATCTGGAAGCCTTTCGGCACAGATGTCTTTTATATACAAAGGACCAAAGTTACGAACTGAAAATGAGCATGACGGAGGCGGAACGCATTCTGGGAGAGGAAGCGGGCTTTATCAAATGCCACCGTTCTTATCTGCTGAATCTGCGCCGTGTGAGGGAAATTTACCGGGAGGAACTTGTGCTGGACGACGGACGGAAGGTTCCGGCAAGCCGCCGGGCCTGGCAGAAGGTGAACGCTGCCTTTCTGCGTTTTTACAGCGATTGCGGGCCTGTGTCATAAGAGGACGGCAGAAGGAAAGCAGGCGGGGAGGATGAGAAAATGGGATGGATTTGGGCGGTGGCTTTGCTGCTTGTATGCAATGTTTTGTGCTGGTATTTTTTTACCCGCAGATATATGGGAAAGCGCGTGGCACGGTTTGAACAGGAACTGGTCAACCGGCATTATGTGGAAGTAGAGACCATGTACCGGAAAATGCGCGGCTGGCGGCATGATTACCACAATCATATCCAGGCGCTGAAGGTTTGCTTAAGTCAGCAGGAATACGGACAGATGAAGGAATTTCTGGATCAGGTGGATGTGTCTCTTTCGGAAGTGGACCGGGTCGTCAAAACCGGAAATGTGATGCTGGATGCCATTGTGAACAGCAAAATTGCGTTGATGAAAGAAAAGGGGATTGCCGTGGATTGTACGGCCTATGTGCCGGCGCAGATGGCGGTAAAGGCCATCGATTTGTGCGTGCTTTTGGGAAATCTGCTGGATAATGCTCTGGAGGCGTGTCAGAAAATGGGAAAAGAAGAGGATCGTTTTATTCGTATTTATATGGACGTTATCAAGGGACAGCTTTATCTGTGCATTACCAATTCCATGGAAGGAAAGGCGCGCGCAAAGGGCGGCGTATATTTGTCCGATAAGGCGGGCGCGCATGGCTTCGGAATGGAAAGCATAGACCGGATTGTGAAGCAGTATGGCGGTTACATCAGGCGAGGCTCCGAAGAGGGCGTGTTTGCGGCGGAAGTGATGCTGCCGCTGGGAGAAGCGTCCGGTTAACGGTCATAGGGCGAACAGGAATGCCGTTCGTGCATCCAGAGCGACCTCTGGTGCGCAAACGGTCCTTTTTTTATCCTATCATGTTACACTTGAATCGTGCATCAGCCAGTGCATATGACGGGCAGGGTATTTGGATAGGATTGCCGGATGGAGTTCACCCCTCCTGATCGGAGTAAGAAAAGCCGACCTGCCCGCCGTATGGTATGATGACGCGTTTGGCGAAAAGCCGCTTTTTTAGCAGCAAAATATTGAGCCGTAGTCAGGGGGAAGTATGGGAAAGAAAAAATATGGTTTTGTCGGGAATATGCGTTTTCATTTCGGAAATATGCTGCGGTGGTATCCGGGGATGTTTGCGGCGGGATTTTTGCTCATCGTGCCGGAGGTAGCGGGGCCTTTGGGAAACGTGACGCTGGCGCGGGTGTTTGCGGCAGGGCTGGAGGAAAAATGGGAACTTCCGCTGTATCTGGGAAGCCTGATTGCGGTGAGCGCCCTTCTGTTTGTATGTACGCTTTTGCAGGCGGGGCTTTCCGGATATGTGGAAGGCCAAAAAAGGCTCTACATTTACCGCTATGAATTTTTGGTGGCGCAGAAGAAAATGACGGCGGATTATGAACTTCTGGAATCCAAAAGTTTTCAGGAACTGGCAAAGAAGGTGAAAGGGGAACTTTGGTACGGCGGCGGCTTTTATGAAAAAATGGGGGAGATCGACAAATTTCTCTGCGGCATATCCGGCTGTGTAATTTTCGGGGTTCTGCTGGCGGCTCAAAATCCATGGATTTTACTGTTTTTGATCCTTTCTGCCATTTTAAACTATACGTTCTTTTCCCTGTGCAGAAAGGCGGAGTATCGGCGCAAGGATTTAAAAGCTGCCGCCTGGCGGGAAATGGGATATGTGCAGGAAAAGAGCGGCGATATTTCGGCGGGAAAGGATATCCGGCTTTACCGGATGGCCGACTGGTTTTTGTCCATTTATGAGGAAGCCTTTGACCGTCACAAAAAAGCGGACCGGGAAATCTGGAACAGGTACGGCGCTTCCAATCTGGTGAACGCCACGCTGGTCTTTTTGCGGGATATTCTGGTCTATGGTTATCTGATCGTACAGATTTGTCAGGGAAGGCTATCGGCGGCGGATTTTGTGTATTTTACCGGACTGGTGGTTTCTTTGTCGGACTGGCTTTGGAAAACGGTGGGCGGGCTGCACGAACTGGGCGGGGCAAGCTTTTGCATCACCTGTATCCGGGAGTTTTTAGACCAGCCCGACCGGACAGAAACCGGCAGGGCAGGACTGGCAAAAGAAATGGAGGGGAAACCGGTTACGGTGGAATTTCGCCATGTCTTCTACCGTTATCCGGGCGCGCAGGCGGATACGATCCGGGACCTGAATCTGATGCTTGAGGCAGGAGAAAAGCTGGCCATGGTGGGGTTAAACGGTGCCGGAAAAACCACGTTTGTAAAGTTACTGTGTCGTCTTTATCATCCCACGCAAGGGGAGATTTTAATAAACGGCATCCCGGTTGAGGAATTTACGAGAGAGGAATACTTTTCCCTGCTGTCGGTATTGTTCCAGAACAGCACGTTTCTGCCGGTCAGCGTGGACGAAAATACGGCGTCCCTGACGGAAGGAGAACTGGACCCAAAGCGCCTTGAATGGGCTTACCGCGTGTCAGGCATCGGGGGAAAACTGGAAAAGCTGGAGAAAAAAGGGAAGACTCACATGCTGCGGGAGGTCTGGGATGACGCGGTGGATTTTTCCGGCGGAGAACGGCAGCGACTGCTGTTGGCGCGGGCGGTTTATCAGACCTCCTCGCTGCTGATTCTGGATGAACCTACGGCGGCGCTGGACCCGATCGCGGAGCATGAGATGTACCTGCGCTACAGCGCTCTGGCGGAGGGGCGGACCTGCGTTTTTATCTCTCACCGGCTGGCCAGCACGAAGTTTTGCGACAGGATTGTGCTGTTGCAGGACGGGCGGATCGCGGAGGAAGGCACCCATGAGGAACTTCTTGCGTTGGGCGGGAGTTACAGCCGGCTGTTCGCGGTACAGAGAGAATACTACAGTCAGAAGCGGGAGGAGCGGGAAACATGAAAAAAAGCGATTGGAACATTTTTTTACAGGCGCTTGGTCGCTATGCAAAGAGGGACGTCTGGCTGCTTCCGGTGGTGATTGCCACTAATATTTTAAAGGCGGTGCAGCCTTTTCTGACAATTTTGTTATCCTCTGCGCTGCTGGACTGGATTTTAGAAGGACGAAAGATGGAAGAACTGCTGCGGATCGCGCTGGGAGGGCTGGGCGCAATCTGGGCCGTTTCCCTGCTCTATGAGTATCTGACGCAAAAAAGGAGCGAAAAATGGCTGCATGCCTGGGATACCCTGGATCAGTGTATGGTGGAAAAAAGCCTGCGGATAGACTATGCGTTTCTGGATGACAGCGACGCGCAGTTTTTACTGCGCAAGCAGGAGGAATATTCTTATCTTAGGGGGAATCTTTATAACCGGCTGTTTTCCATTGTGGAAGCGTTCAGCTATGGGGTGACGACACTGATCATCGCCTTTGTGCTGGCGGCAAAGCTTTTGTTTATCAGGGCGGACGGCGTGGCCTTCGTGACGGCGCTGGTGGCCGTGACGTTTCTGACAAAGCGCCTGGCGGACCGGAAGTTAGCAAAACGGCAGAATGAGATAACGGACGAATGGCTGCTTTTTAGCCGCGCTTCTTCTTTTTACTATAACAACTTTCTGGACGGTTATGAAAACGGAAAGGATATTCGGATTTTCGGACAAAAAAGGCTGATTCAAAAGGAAATAAGCGATACGATGCGGCAAATGGAGAGACTGACGCAAATCCTGTTTCGCCTCGGGTTTGGGTACGACTGCGTGACGCAGGGGATCGCCGCCGCCACAGGCTGCCTGATTTATCTGTTTGCCGGTTTCTGGGCGTATGCCGGAGCCGTTTCCCTGGGAAATGCAGCGAAATATGTCAACAGTATTTCCCGCTTCTCGAAAGCGTTTATGGATCTTGTGGAGGTGTTGGGGGATATTCGGGAACTGGGTCCCTACATGCGGGATTTTGAAGCCTATCAGAATCTGGAAAAGGGGCGTCTTGCGGGAACGATCCCCGTGGAAAAACGCCGGGACAACAAATTTCTGCTGGAATTTCGGAATGTCTCCTTCCGGTATCCCAACGCTTCGGAATATGCGCTCAAAAATATCAATTTAAAAATGGAAGTCGGGGAACGGATGGCGGTGGTGGGCCGAAACGGCTCCGGCAAGAGCACTTTTATCAAGCTGCTGTGCCGTCTCTACGATCCGACGGAAGGGGAGATCCGGTTAAACGGCATCGATATCCGCAAGTACGACGAAGCGGAATATCTGGCGATTCTGTCGGTGGTTTTTCAGGACTATCATATTTTCGACCTGAAGGTGGGGGAAAATCTGGCGGCATCCCGGACCGTGGACGAAGCGCGGGCAAAAGACGCCATGGAGCGGGCAGGGCTTTCCGGTTTTTGGAAAAAACTGCCTGAGGGCATCCATACTTATGTGGGAAAAAGCTTCAGCCCAGGAGGCATCGAAGTTTCCGGCGGGGAACGCCAGAAACTCGCCATTGCCAGAGCGATTTATCACAGCGCGCCCTTCGTCATCATGGACGAGCCCACCGCGGCGCTGGACCCGGTGGCGGAATATGAGGTGTACGCCGGTTTTGATAAAATGGTGGGCAGCAGGACGGCGATTTACATTTCCCACAGGCTGGCATCCTGCCGGTTCTGCAACGATATTCTCGTCTTTGAAGAAGGACGGGTGGTGCAGCGGGGCAGTCATGCAAACTTAATTGCGCAGGACGGACTTTATGCGCAGTTGTGGAATGCGCAGGCGCAATACTACCGGTAGGCTTTGCCGCGCCGGGGGGGCGGACCGCAGGCCCATTGCAGCGCGCCGGGCCTGGCATCCATCTTCGCCATTCCAATATCCGAAGCGGGAAATTCCACACATTTGAAAGGTGGGAGTCAACCCGTTGAATTTCAGGATAACATTTGCTATAATTTATCCTGTCTCTTTGTCGCGTAAGGAAACAGCGTGGTTCAGGCTTCTGCGGATATTCTGCGTGCGACAGAGGAAGCGGACAAATTTACGATAGGAAACTATCTGCTTATGGAGGATGGGAGAATGGGAATGAATGAATTTCCGACGTTAAAGCTACCGCCGAAGGATTACAGCATGGAGGATGCTTTTTTTGACAAGCGGGAGAAGGGCAGTTTTGCCAACAGGCTCTGTACGGTGATGAAAGAATACAGCGAGAGCAATAAGGCGTCGTATTCCTATAAGGAAAGCGACGGAATACGCGAGAAAAAGGAAAAAATATGTTCCGCTGTTAACAGGCACTACAATGATATGCGCTGCCGGATCGATCAGGAAATGCAGGCGTATCTGCTGGAACATGACGGGAATGTCGATTCCTGGGACGATTCGACCGACGACCTCATTTCCAAGGCTGAGGACTGTTTGTTTGTATTTGATTATTTCGGAGAGGATTACAAAATTTTGCATTCCGGTGAAGCAAAGAGAAAATCTTCCCGGCTGGTATACCGGAATCAATACCAGTTTCCGGGCACGGAGCCGTACAATTCTGCGGAGAGGAGAAGACGGGTACTCGAAACGGACGTCCGAAAGGCAAGAGAGGCAGGCGACGGCGGATTTGTCCGGCTTCTGTGCCTGGCGGGCATGATTTATTTGATGGTTGGGATGCTCGCGATCCTGGGCGATCTGCTGTTTCATCTGGGGAGCGTCACGATCGATTTGCTCTATGAGAAAAACTCCACCCTTGGCATTCTTGTGAGTATTCCGTATACCGTGTATTCTCTGATCGTGGGTATATTCGGCGAATTCGGCAAGATGGAAATTTTCTTTATCGTGATCCTCCTGGGGGCGTGCCTGTTTGGATTTCTCTATCTTCTCGACTATTTCAAAACGTGCAGCAAAAATGCCAAAGCCCTGAAAAAAGCCAAAAAGGCTCTGGATTCCCTGATAAAAAGCGACGAATACAGGCAGACCGTGTCAGAGAACGACAGACTTCGCAGACAGAATGAAGAACTGGCGGAACAATGGCACCGGGCGTGGTATGCCTGGGTCTGCAGCATAAAAAAATCGGCTGCGGAGGCAACTGATAACGATGTATAAATACATAAGGGATTTGATCTGGGCGGGATAAGAGGGATGGCCAGATAGATGCACCGGATACTGAAACAAGTTGGTTCAAAGGAAACCTGCAGTTGGCTTGTCACTGATATCAATGTCAATTAAAAACAATTACCCTCAGTGTACAAGGGCGTGTGTCCCCTTGTACACTGAGGGTAAGGAAAACGGATGAGGAACGGAAAATGGGAAATTGGAGTGCGGAAGCGGAAAAGATTTTGGTGGAGCGTTTCGGAAAGGACAGTATCATTGCGCTGGCGACAGCAGAGGACGGACTGCCGCATGTCCGCAGCGTGGACGGATTTTATGAGGACGGAGCTTTTTATGTGATTACATATGCGCTTTCCAACAAGATGAAGCAGATAGCGAAAAATCCGGAGGTGGCGATCTGCGGAGAATGGTTTAGCGCCCATGGAAAAGGGATTGATCTGGGCTGGTTTGGAAAGAATGAAAACCGGGACATGGCGCAGAAGCTGAGAAAAGCCTTCGCGCTTTGGATCGATAACGGACACAATAATTTTGAGGATGAAAATACCCGTATCCTTTGCATACGCCTGACCGACGGCGTTCTCTACTCCAACGGAACGCGCTATGACATCGACTTTACCATATAGAAAAGGATGAAAGACAGACTATTTTTCCGGGCGCAGCGTCCTGAAAGCAAGGCGAGTGCATCATTTGTCCGAGGGCCTGTGATTACCTCGCCCCAAGCGGCGCCTGTGTCATTTCCCAGACCGTTAAAAACGCGTCAGCACTTGGGCTGCGTTCTGTGCAGCCCTATGTACTGCTACGCGTTTTTCGAGCGAAAGCGTGTCTGGAAATGACACAGGCGCCGCTTGGGGCGGGCAACCACAGCCCCCGGGCAAACGACGCCCCACCTTGTTTTCAGGACACTGCGCCCTTGCATTGTTGTATGGGTGTGTGGTAAAATATAACGATATTGCAGGAGCCGCCATGCGGCACCCTGAAAACGTAGAGAGGTTCAAATGAAGGATCGGATTTATGTCTGCCATACTTATTATCATGTATATGTGACCTGCTTAAAGGAACTGACCTTACCGAAGTCCATGCAGGGCGGGGCGACGCTGGTTTTGAGCACCATGTCCAACGACTTCGGCAATTTGAAGGAGCGGGCGCAGAACAGCGGACTGTTTGAAGAAGTGCTGATGTTTGAAGAAAAAGAAGAACATTTTTTCCCGGAACTGCAAAAGTATCACATGGATTACGGCAATCTGATCGCCAATCTGTTTTCCCGGATCCGGTATACCAAGCTGTATGGAAAGCTGCAGGAGCCTTATGTTCCGGTGGATTTTAAGAAATATAAGGATATTTACGTGTTCTGTGATTCTGATCCGATCGGCTATTATCTGAATTATAAGCGAATTAAATATCATGCGGTGGAGGACGGGCTGGACTGTATCTGTTACTATGACACGGCCAGATACGACAACCGGGGACATTTTAAGCTGAAAGCGTTTCTGGCAAGGCGGAATCTGATTTTTATTCAGAACGGATACAGTAAATACTGCGTCGATATGGAAGTGAACAATACCGCGATTTTGAAATATCCCTGCTCCAAATATATTGAACAGCCCCGCGAGGTGCTGGTGCGGCGGCTGACCCAGGCGGACAAAAATGTGATCCTGCGGGTATTTTTGGAGGATATGGAGGGACTTCTGGATCAGCTTGCGACGGGAGAGCATCACGAGAAAAAGGTGCTGGTGCTGACGGAGCCGCTGTGCAGCCCTGATGTGCGGGAGCGGCTTTTTCGGGATCTGGTGGAACAATATGGGAAGGACGCGCTGGTGCTCATCAAGCCCCATCCCAGGGATGTGCTGGATTATGAAAAGATTTTCCCGCAGCATATTGTTCTGGACGGAAAGTTTCCGATGGAGATTCTGAACTTTATCGAGGGGCTGGAATTTGAAAAGGTAGTTTCCGTGTATACGGTGCCGGATTCCATTCATTTCGCAAAAGAAAAGATTTTCCTTGGCGACGATTTCATGGATCAGTATGAAAAGCCGGAGGAACACCGGTTCAACGAGCAGATTTATTAAAGTGCAAAAACAGGCCGGAAGGCGGAAGCTTTCGGCGGGTGAAAATGCTGCAGAGAGGAATTTTGACGGATTATGAAGAAAATCTGGAAAAAAATGATGGTTCTGATGAACCGGAAGCAGAAGCTGAAAATGGTGCAGATCGTAATCATGATGATTATCGGGGCGGTGCTGGAAACGGCGAGCATCGGTCTGGTGGTTCCGGCGATTCAGCTGATACTGGATCCCAAATGCGTGGAGGGAGACGGCATTGTTGCCGGAATCTACAGAGGAATGCATTTTTCCAGCCCGATGCAGTTTACGGTGGTCATTTTGTGCCTGATCGTCCTGGGCTTTGTGCTCAAAAATGTGTTTTTGTATTTCCAGAATGTGATACAGCTCAGATTTGTTTATACGAATCAGTTTGAAACCTCCCAGCGCATGATGATTAATTTCATGAAGCGCCCCTATGAATATTACCTGAATGCGGACACGTCCGTTATTCAGCGCATGATTACGTCTGACGTCAACAATATGTACGGGCTGGTGCTGGCCTGCCTGCAGCTGATGAGCGAAGTGATTATTTTCGTGCTGCTGGCCGTGACGCTGACGACGCTGGCGCCTCAGATGATTCTGACGGTGGCGGGGCTGCTGATTGTGACGCTTCTGATAATCAAGTGCGTATTGAAGCCGATCATGTACCGGGCGGGCATTGAAAATCAGGACTATTACAGCGGCCTGTATAAGTGGATTGAAGAGTCCGTCATGGGGATCAAGGAAATCAAGATCGCCAATAAGGAAAACTATTTTATTGTGGAATACGGCAAATGCGGACAGGGCTATGTCAACGCCGTGCAGAAATATAACATCTATAACGCGACGCCGCGTCTGCTGATCGAGACGGTATGTATGGCGGGCCTGATTTTATACCTGGTGGTGATGATACTGACGGGGGAAGACGTCAGCAGTATGGCGGCCCAGTTGGGCGCGTTCGGCGTGGCGGCGATGCGTCTTCTGCCTTCCGCCAACCGAATCAACAATTATCTGACCCAGATATCTTATTTTGAGCCGTTCTTCATGGGCGTGTCCGACAATCTGCAGGAAGAGATCCATGATGAAAATATGGTCTATGATATGGAGGCATACCGCAGGAAGAAAAATGTGGAAAAGCTTCCGGTGCAGGGAAAAATCGTTCTGGACGATATTGTTTATAAATATCCCAACACCGACGTGCTGATTTTTGACCATGCGCACATGGAGATTCCGGTAGGCGCTTCCGTGGGAATTGTGGGGACAAGCGGCGCGGGAAAAACCACGATTGTGGATATCATGCTGGGACTTCTGGAAATCCAGCAGGGACATATCCTGGCGGACGGCGTGGAAGTGCGGGAGCATTATGAGGGCTGGCTGAAAAATATCGGTTATATTCCCCAGACGATTTTCATGATCGACTCCACGATCCGCAAAAATGTGGCGTTCGGCTATGCGGATGAAGATATCGAGGATGAAAAGGTATGGGAAGCGCTCAAAAAGGCGCGGCTGGATGAGTTTGTGCGGGGACTGCCCGAAGGCCTGGATACAGGGATCGGGGAAAGAGGAATCCGTCTGTCCGGCGGGCAGCGTCAGAGAATCGGTATTGCGAGAGCGCTGTTTGAGGATCCGGAAGTGCTGGTGTTAGACGAGGCCACAAGCGCGCTGGATAACGAGACGGAAGGCGCGATCATGGAGTCCATCAACAGCCTGCACGGTCACAAGACGCTGGTGATTATCGCCCATCGTCTGCAGACCATTGAAAAATGCGATATGGTGTATCGCGTGGAAAACGGGGAGATCACAAGAGAACGCTGAACCTGCCGCGTACAGGCGCAGATATGGCGGATTGCCGGAAACAGGGAACGACAGGGAAAGGAGCAGGGATGAGCAAAAGCGGGCGGCAGGCAAATTTTGAATTACTGCGGATTGTTGCCATGTTCATGGTGGTGGTCATGCACTATCTTGCGAACACCATCGAACCTGCAGCGGACGGCGCGTCCCGGATATCGGGTCCGGATGTGGTGTATGTGGTTCTGGAATCGCTCTGTATCGTGGCGGTCAACGTTTATGTGCTCATCAGCGGCTACTTTCTTTCTGAAACGGCGTTTTCCTGGAAGCGTCCGGTGCGCGTGATCGCGCAGACGCTGTTTTACACGGTGTTGATTCCGCTTATACTGGCGGTTTTCGGGGCGCTTTCCTTTTCGGAGGTTTTCAATATTTATCATATCTGGAACTGCATTTTTCCAGTGCAGTCCGGTCATTACTGGTTTGTGACCGCCTATGTGGTGCTGATGCTGTTTACGCCGGTCTTGAATGCGGCCGTGCAGAAACTGGAAAAAAGGCAGTTTTTGCAGGTGCTGGCGGCGCTGCTTTTGTTTTTCTGCATCGGGAAAACGATCAGCCCCCTGCAGTTTGCCACGGACCGGTACGGCTACGATTTCGGCTGGTTTATGGTGCTCTATCTGATCGGCGGCTATATCCGCAGATACGGGAGCGGATTTTTGAAAAATGCCGGCAGGGGTTGGGCGGTCTATTTGGGTTCCGCAGCGGGGATTGCCGCTGTAGAGTTTTTGCTCATGTTTCTTTGCCAGAAAGGAGTCGGTCTGGTTTATTACAGGAGCGTACCCTTTCATTATAATTTCCTGTTCTGTCTGACCGGGGCGCTGGGATTGTTTTCCGCCTTTTTGCATATGGAGATGAAAGAAGGGAAAGCGGCCGGGATGATCCGGTTTATCAGTCCGGCGGTGTTCGGCGTTTATCTGATTCATGAACAGACGGACGTGGCGGGCCGGTGGTTTGGCTGGGTGAACGGGCTGACCGGAAAAATCGGCGCGGGTTTTGCGCAGCAGATGGCGGACGGAAGAGCCGTAACGCCGGTTGGACGGTATCTGCTGCTTCTGGCGCTGCAGACGTTGATCGTGTTTATAGTCTGTATTGTGATAGATAAAGTGCGGGGATTTTTCGTTTCCCGGATCAAAAAATTGTAATGCCGTTTACGCGGCGGGATGAGAGGAAAAATGAAGGATCAAACGAAGAGAGTCTTTGCAAACTGGATATTCCCGCTTGTGCTGCTTGTGTATCCGCTCTTAAAGATCAATCAGGGAATCGATCTGACGGATTCCTGCTACGGGCTTGTGAATTTCCGTTTTTTCCCTCATGCGGGACAGGAGTGGACCGTGGCAACCTATCTGGCCAACGTGCTGGGGGCGTTATTGATGCGCCTGCCTTTTGGGGATACGCTGATCGGCATTCGTTTTTATACCGGGCTTTTGGTGAGCGCCATGGCGCTGCTTGCCTATTATTTCTTAAGGGGAAAAATGCCGGCCTGGCTCGCTTTTACGGGAGAGGCGATTGCGGTCAGTCTGTGCTGGATTCCCACCACGAGTTTGTATAATTATCTGACATTTTTCCTGTTTTTATGCGGCAGCGTGACGCTGTACCGGGGGTTGGTATGGCAGCGGCGTATGCTGATGGCGCTGGCAGGCGTTTTCCTGGGGCTGAGCGTGCTGACGAGACTGCCCAATATTCTGGAATGCGGACTGGTCATCGCAGTCGTTTATTATGGTATTCTGAAAAAAAAGCAGACGAAGGAAGTCCGGAAGGATATCGGGGCCTGCGTCGGCGGATTTCTGGCAGCGTTTCTGGCCGGATTTCTCGCAATTTGCCTGCAGTTTGGCGTCGGCGCTTACGGCGAGATGCTGGCGGGGCTGTCCGGATACAGTTCTACGGATGAGACCTATTCGGTATTTTCCATGATCGCTTCCGTGCTGGGCGCCTATGGAGCGGCTTTTAAGTGGGTGCTGCTGCTTCTGACGGCGGCCGCAATGGGCTGGGTGATGTTTCTGATCGCGCCGGGCCGTTTGGAAAAGGCGAAAATGGTTTTGTATGTCTGCATGCTTCCTGTGCTTCTGCGGCTGCTGTGGGGCAGGGGCATGTTCAACTTCCAGTATGCTTTTTACTGGAGCGTGTTTGAGTGGTGTATGGTATTCTTGTATGCGGCTGTGGGTTTCTGCATCTGGGCGCTGGTCAATCCGCTGATATTCAGGCGGGACAAACTGCTTGCCCTGATCGTGTTACTTATCATTCTCATTACGCCGATCGGCAGCAACAATGAAACCTATCCGAACATGAATAATCTGTTTCTGGTTGCGCCGGTGACCTTGTGGTTCGGCTATCGGATCTGGCTTGCGCTGCGTCCGAAAAAGGCGGCGTTCCCCTTGCGGGCGATGTTTGTGTTTGTGGCGGGCTTTTTCCTGATTCAGAGCCTTGGCTTCGGCGTCCGGGCGGTTTTTCGGGACAGCATCGAAGGGCAGAAGCGGGACAGTCTGGTTACCGGAAATAAAAAGTTGGCCGGCGTGAAAACCAATGCCCAAAATGCCGCCGCGCTGCAGGACGTGGTGGATTTCATAAATGACAGCGGTCTGGGGGAGGGATACCGGACCCTGATTACCTTCGGCGATGTGCCGGGCTTTGGATGGATTTTTGATATGCCTTCCGAATTGTCCCACGACTGGCCGGATATGAATACTTATCCGGTGGAAACGATGCGGCGGGACCTGGAAAATGTCCTGTATACGGATCATGATCTCCCGATCGTGATTGTCAATTACGCCAATGTGGATTTTGAGGAAGAACAGGAAGCGGCCAAGTGGCAGCTTTTACAGGAATTTATGGAACTTTATGGCTATGAAGCGCGAATGGACAACGGCGTCTATCAGATTTATTTTTACAGGTAGTTCAAATGAGCAGCCTGAGGCGTGGAAAGCTTCAGAAAGTGAGGATGTAAAATGAGCGAGAACAAATTACCTTTTACCGGACATGAGAAAATCAGATTTAACGTGCCGCCCTGTACCGGAAAAGAATTTGAATATATCCGTCAGGCGGTGCAGAATCAGAAAATCTGCGGAGACGGAGAGTTTACAAAAAAGGCGAGCCGGTGGTTTGAAGAGCGGACCGGAGCGGCGAAGTGCCTGATGACCACGTCCTGCACCCATGCGACGGAACTGGCGGCGCTTTTGTGCGATATCAAACCCGGCGATGAGGTCATCATGCCTTCCTTCACTTTCGTTTCCACGGCGGACGCCTTTGTGCTGCGGGGAGCGACTCCGGTGTTCGTGGATATCCGTCCGGATACGCTCAACATCGACGAGACCCTGATCGAAGCGGCGATTACCGAAAAAACCCGGGCCATCGTGCCGGTTCATTATGCGGGAGTGGCCTGCGAAATGGATACGATTATGGATATCGCAAAGCGGCATCATTTACTGGTGATCGAAGACGCGGCGCAGGGCGTGATGGCTTCCTACAAAGGAAAAGCGCTGGGAACCATCGGCGATTTCGGCTGTTACAGTTTTCATGAGACGAAAAACTACAGCATGGGCGAGGGCGGCGCGCTTTTGATTCAGGACCCCGCTTATATTGAACGGGCGGAGATTTTCCGGGAAAAGGGAACCGACCGCAGCAAATATTTCCGGGGGCAGGTGGATAAGTACCGCTGGCAGGACTTCGGTTCCAGCTATCTGCCCAGCGAACTGAATGTGGCCTATCTGTATGCCCAGCTGGAAATGGCGGAGGAAATCAACGAATACCGCCTGGCGCGCTGGGAGGAATACCGGGAACTGCTCACCCCCCTGGCGGAAGAAGGGAAAATCGAACTTCCCTGTGTGCCCGAAGGATGCGTGCATAATGCGCATATGTTCTATATTAAGACGGCGGATGAGGCGGAGCGCGCGGCGCTGATCGATTTTCTGAAGGCGGACGATATTCTGGCGGTTTATCATTATGTGCCGCTGCATTCCGCGCCGGCGGGCTTAAAGTACGGCAGATTTTCGGGAGAGGATGTGTATACCACAAAAGAAAGCGAGCGCCTGCTGCGCCTGCCCATGTACTATGGACTTAAGGCGGAGGAAGTGGCGCTGGTGGCCGGGAAGGTAAAAGAATTTTATGGCAGATAACAGGTTTGGACGGCGCTCTTTTTCGGGGGGCCGTCTTTTGGAAAAATGCAGGAAGCTTTCAGACAGGCAGCGAAGCGGTCTGTTGTGGGCTTTGGGGATGACCGCATTGCTGTTTGCGGCGATTGCGGTACGGTTCGACTTTTATTATGACTTAAACGACGATGTGCTGATAAAAGATATTCTGTCAGGCGTTTATTCCGGAACGCCGGACGGGCATACGATGCAGCTTCTGTATCCGCTGGGATTTCTTTTGAGCCTGTTGTACCGGGGCCTTTCCATTCCGGTGTTCGGCGTTTTTCTGGTGCTATGTCAGTTCGGAAGCATTTTTTTGATCGGATACCGGACTGCCCTGCGGTGTGAAAAATGGCAGGAGAAGGCGCTTTTTCTGGCGGCGGAAGGCTTCTTCTGGTTTGCGGCCTTTGGGTGGCATCTGGTATTTATACAGTATACGGTCACGGCGGGAATGCTGGCGGGGGCGGCGATTTTCTGGTTTCTGACGTCGGACGGACAGGGACAGGGCGCGGCGGGTTTTATGAAGAAGAATCTGCCCGCGCTGGTATTGTACTGGACGGCTTTTTGCCTGCGGTCGGAAATGGCCCTTTTGCTGCTGCCGCTGGCGGGCGTGGCGGGCCTTTGCAAATGGGGGCGGGAAAGTAAGGTTTTTACAAAGGAAAATGTGTGTAAATATCCGGCGGTCTTTGGCGCGCTGGCGCTGGGACTTGTTCTCTGCTTGGGGTTGGACAATCTTGCATACAGCGCGGCCGACTGGACGGCGTTCCGGCAGTTTTTTGACGAGCGGACGGAGCTGTATGATTACCAGAAGGATTTTATAGACAACTATGAGGACAATGCGGAAGCTTATGAAGCGCTGGGCGTGACAAAAGCGCAGCATGCGCTGCTGGCCAATTATAACTTCGGCGCAGATGATTCCATAGATGAAAGTCTGTTTGCAAAGCTGAAAGAGGCGGCGGTATTGCGCCCGGAATCCGGCGGCTTTTTCAAAAAGAGCCTGGCGGAAGGGCTTTGGAGCCTGCGCGTGATACACTGGCTGGGGAGTCAGGATTTCCCGTACAATTTCGTCTTTCTCATCTGCGGCGTGCTGGCGCTTTCGCTGTGGTTTGGAAAAGGGCGGAAATATCTGCTCTGGCAGGTGCCGCTGTGTTTTGCGGCGGGAGCGGCGCTCTGGATGTTTCTCCTGCTTCGGGACCGTCTGGCGGACCGGGTGTTTCATCCGCTGTATCTGGGGCAGATTTTGGTTTTTGCCGGACTTCTGTTGTTAGAGAGGGAGAACGACCGGAGCGGAAAGGAATCAAAGGAGGAAGACAGCCCGGCGAAAATGGAAAAATTGCCGGTTGCGCCCGGGCATTTGACGGCGGGGGCGGCGGCTGTCTTGGTGCTTTGCGCCTGCCTGATCCAGACCCCGAAAACCTGGGCTTTCGTTTCGGCGGAATATGCCCGCAGAGAAGAGGTCAACCGGACCTGGGAGACGGTGATGGATTACTGCAGCGCCCATCCGGAGCGGCTGTATCTGGAAGACGTCTATTCCACGGTGGATTACAGCGAAAAAATTACGGTGGACCGGAACAAGCCGTTTAATTATGACATTTTGGGCGGCTGGCTGGTAAAAAGTCCACTGACGAAGGAAAAACTGTCTGCCTTTGGGTTCTCCACCATGGGAGAAGCGGTGGCGGCGGGCGGCAACGTCAGCCTGCTCGATGAAGAGGGCAGCGGTATGGAATGGCTGACCGATTATTTTGCGGAGAAAGAAATACCGGTCAGAGTGGTGAAGACCGGGACGATTGCGGACGGTGTGGAAGTGTATCAGGTGGTGCCAAAAGACAGCGGGGAGCGTCTGGAGTAAGGCGAGGCCTGTCCGTTCTCATCTGCCTGTTGTTTTGGCTCTGCCCCGGCTCCGTCTGTCCGGCCCGCCGCCCGCCCTGCCCTGTTCTCCGGGGGCGCGCAGGCATTTTCGCCATTCCGATATCCGAAACGGGAAATTCCGGCCGGAGTTTCGCCCCGTTCCAAACTGCCGCATGACATGCAAACTCGCAGCGAAATGAGGCTTCTGTCAGAATCCTCATTTCGCTGCTCAAACAGTGCATGCCATGCGGCAGGAACGTTTCTCAACTCCGGGGAATTTCACCGTTCGGATATCAGTCATGGTCTCAAATGTCTGCGCGCCCCCGGAGAACAGGGCAGGGCGGGCGGCGGGCCGGACAGGCGGAGCCGGGGCAGAGCCGATGCGCCAGGCAGGAGGGAACGGGCTCAGAGGCAGGATAGGGTGAACAGGGAAGTAATGGTTTGGCCAAGGCAGGGCAATTTGCAAAAATGCAGCGGTAGAAGACAGGCGGGGCTTGTTCAATGTTTTATGGAATAGTATAATGAAGAAATAATGAAAGGGGAAAGTGATAGATATGTTGCCGGGAAGAGAAGAAGCGGAAGCGCTGTTGAAAGAAGCCGAACAGTGTAATCCGGGGCCGTGGGGAGATCACAGCCGCGTGGCGGGAAGGTGCGCGGAAAAAATCGCGGCGGCCTGCGAGGGGATGGACTCTGAGAAAGCATATGTGCTCGGCCTGCTACACGATATCGGCAGGAAATTCGGCGTAAGCCAGCTGCGGCATATCTATGACGGGTATCATTATATGACCGAACTGGGCTATGATGAAGTGGCCCGGGTTTGTCTCACCCACTCTTTTTGCATTCAGAATATTCATGATTATGTCGGCAAATTTGATATTTCCGAAGAAAAGGTAAAAGAACTGGAAGCTGCTCTGGCACAAGTAAAATATGATGATTATGACCTGCTGATTCAGGTGTGCGACAGCCTTGCGGGCACGGAGGGCGTGATGGATATGGAAGACCGCATGGCGGATGTCAAACGCCGGTACGGCGCGTTTCCACAGGAAAAATGGGATAAGAATCTGGAATTGAAAAGCATGTTTGAGAAACGAATGGGGAAAAACATCTATGAGATTGTGAGAGGTTGAGTATGGGTATTTACTTAAATCCGGATAACGAAAAGTTTTTTCAGGCCGTCAATTCGGAAATTTATGTGGATAAGACGGGGCTGATCGGTTACACCAACAAAGTGCTGCGCACGATGAAAAAATATGTCTGTGTCAGCCGCCCGCGTCGCTTTGGCAAGTCCATGGCGGCCGATATGCTGACCGCTTATTATAGCAGGGGATGCGATTCCGCTGAACTTTTTGCGGGATTGCAGATTTGCGGTGAAGATAGCTTTGAAAAGCATCTGAACCGGTATGATGTGTTGTTTTTCAATATGCAGGAATTTCTGAGCCGAAGCAGGAGTATGGACGAACTGATTGAACGGTTAAAACGTTTGGTCATCAGAGAACTGCGCAGAGAATATCCGGATGTTGACTATTTTGACGCTGATGATTTGATTCAAAGCATGCAGGATGTTTATCAGGATACCAGACGTCCTTTTGTCATCATCATTGATGAATGGGACTGTATTTTCCGGGAGTATCGGGAGAGGAAGGAAGCGCAGGCACAGTATCTGGATTTCTTGCGGGACTTTTTGAAGGATAAAAGCTACATTTATCTGGTGTATATGACCGGAATTCTGCCCATTAAGAAATATGGGACGCATTCCGCACTGAATATGTTTACGGAATATTCCATGCTGGATGCGGGCCCGTTGGCGGCTTATGTGGGTTTTACGGAAGAAGAAGTGGAAAAGCTTTGTCAACGGTATCATATGGATATGGGGGAAATGAAAAGCTGGTACGACGGATATTTATTTGAAGAGGTGGGCTCGGTCTACAGTCCGCGTTCCGTGGTGAGCAGTCTGGAGTCTGGAAAATTCAACAGTTACTGGAATCAGACGGAGACTTTTGAAGCGCTGCGCATGTATATTGATATGAATTTTGACGGGTTGAAGGATGATGTGCTGCGCATGATGGTGGGGGAAAGCGTTCCGGTCAACACGGGAAGCTTTGCCAATGATATGGTCACCTTCCATTCGGAGGATGATGTGCTGACGCTGCTCGTTCATTTGGGCTATCTGGGGTATGATTTTGAACGGAAATGTGTATTTATCCCCAACAATGAGATTAAAGGGGAATATGTGAATGCTGTTTCCGTATCCCAGTGGGGGGATGTGTCCAAAGCCCTGAAAAATTCCGCCGACACGCTGGAAGCGATCTGGAATCGAAGAACTTCTCAGGTGGTGGAAGGAATTGAGCAGGCGCATTTTGAAACTTCCCACATCCAGTATAATGATGAGAATGCCCTGAGTTATACGATTTCCCTGGCGCTATATGCAGCCCGTAATTTTTATACGGTTTACCGGGAATTGCCGACGGGAAAAGGCTTTGCGGATATGGTTTATGTTCCGAAGAAGAAATTTCCGGATAAACCCGCTCTGGTTGTGGAACTGAAGTGGGATAAGAGCGCGGAAGGCGCGATTGGGCAGATTAAGAAGAAACAATATTGTAAGAGTCTGGAAGAATATCAGGGAAATTTGCTGCTGGTAGGCATCAACTATGACAGAGAAACCAGAGAGCACACCTGCATTATTGAGGAATTTCGGAAAGAGTCAAAAGTGTGTGGGAACAGGCCGATGGGCTGTGCATGGGATCAGGAGAGCGGATTATGACAGAAACGGGAAAAAATCAGGGTGCGGCAATAAGCTGCCAGCCTGAACGGATAGAAGGACAGCGGATTTATCTGCGCCCTATCACGATGGAAGATACGGAACGGATTGTAGCTTGGCGCAATGAAGAACGGGTGAGACGCAACTTCATCTATCAGCAGCCTTTCACGAAAGAGGGGCATGAAAACTGGATGCGCACAAAGGTGGCTTCCGGCGAGGCGCTGCAGTTCATCATTTGTGAAAAAGAGAGCGGCAGACCGGTGGGAAGCGTATATTTCAGAGATATGGATTCCTTGAATAAAAAGGCGGAATACGGTATTTTTATCGGAGAGGCGGACAGCGCCGGAAAGGGAATCGGCACGGAAGCGGCGAAGCTGGCCGTGGCTTACGCCAGGGATCGGTTAAAGCTGCATAAGCTGATGCTTCGGGTGTTTGCGGACAATCAGGCGGCGGTGAAAAGTTATCGGAACGCGGGGTTTTTGCAGGAAGCCTATTTAAAGGATGAGGTTTTGCAGAACGGACAATATCGGGATCTGCTTTTAATGGCGGTTCTTTTTGAAGAAAACAGGTGACGGCAAATGAGTAAAAAAACAGTGAGTTTTGTGATTCCCTGCTACCGGTCGGCGGAGACGATCGGGGGCGTGGTGGAGGAAATTGAAGCGGCTATGGCGGCGATGACGGCATATGACTATGAAATTATTCTGGTCAACGACTGTTCGCCGGACGATACCTTTGCGGTGATCCGGAAACTGTGCCGGGAGAACGGGCGCATAACCGGCGTAAATCTGGCGCGGAATTTCGGGCAGCATGCGGCGCTGATGGCGGGATTTCATCAGGTGAAGGGCGACATTTTGGTCTGTCTGGATGACGACGGCCAGACGCCTGCCGACGAGGTGGGCAAGCTGCTTGACGGGCTGGAAAACGGAGCCGATGTGGTTTATGCGAAGTATGAGCATAAGCATCATAACAAATTCCGGAATTTCGGCAGCAGGGTCAACGACTGGATGCTGTGTTTTATGCTGGGAAAACCGAAAAATCTTTTCATTTCCAGCTATTTTGCCGCGCAGCGCTTTGTTCTGGAGGAAATGCTTCGTTATGAAAATGCCTTTCCCTATGTGATCGGCCTGGTGCTGCGGGCTACGAAAAATATTGAAAACGTGGTGGTGGAGCATCGGGACAGAAAAGCGGGAGAGTCGGGATATACCTTCGGTAAGCTTCTGACTTTGTGGTTTAATGGGTTTACCTCTTTTTCGGAAAAACCGCTGCGGATCGCCACGCTGGCGGGCGTGGGCTGCGCGGGGATCGGCTTTTTGTACGGGATTTATACGGTAATCAAGAAATTTGTGGTGCCGGATGTGCCGGTGGGCTTTTCTGCGCTGATGTCCGCCGTCATGTTTATCGGCGGCATGCTGATGCTGATGCTGGGCATGATCGGGGAATATATCGGAAGAATGTACATCTGCATGAACAGCGCGCCGCAGTTTGTGGTGAGGGAGATCGTCGGTGGAGAGAAGGAACAAGACGGGGAAACAAAATAGAGCCAAAGGGCGGTTCTTTTTGGCGCGGACATGGATCTGCGCGCTGGCAGGAGGTCTTTTCCTGGGCGTGACATATCAGTGGGGCAGGCAGTTGGATACGGCGGGAAATGTGAATTTTACGGCTCCCGCGACCTGGATTGGTACATTGGGGATCGCTGTCGTGGCAACGCCGCTTCTGGCATGGGGATTTACGGCGCTGCAAAAAAGGCTGACAGATGGAACAAAGAAGGAAAAAGAAAATGGGGACGGCAGCTTTTCCCGGCGCGGATGGCTCTTTTTGGCATTGGGGCTGTTCCTTTTCTGGATTCCGGTTTTTCTGGCAGTTTATCCCGGCTTTTTTGCCTATGACGCCACGGACGAACTGCAGGAAGTGTTGAGCGGCAGCTATGTGACGAGACATCCTCTTCTGCATGTGCTGATTTTGGGGAAGACGGTGGCAGGCGTGGAAAGGCTGACCGACAGCTATAATTTCGGGATCGCTGCCTATGTGCTGATACAGATGGCGGCGATGGCGCTTCTTTTGTCCTGGGTGCTGGAAAGCTTAAAGGAACTTGGAGCCGGAAAGCTTTTGCGCCGGTTTGGCTTTGTGTTTTTTTCGCTGTTTCCGGTCATTCCCATGTATGTGTTGTGTACCAGTAAGGATATCTGGTATACGGCGGGAATGCTGGCTTTGCTGGTGCTGCTGTGTAAAATGGAAAAGGATAAGGCCGGATTTGACGGCAAAGCGGGAAAATGGATCGGAATGGGCGCGGCGCTTTTTGTGATGGCGATTTTCCGCAACAACGGTTTTTATGTTTTTCTGGTGATGATTCCGGCGCTGCTTGTTTTAGCCGGAAAGAAATGTTGGAAAAAAATGGCGGTGACGATCGCGCTCGTGCTGGCCGTTTATTTTGGAACAAACGGCGTTCTGGACGCCGCTTTAAAACCTGTGAGCACCGATGTGCAGGAAACGCTGACCGTGCCGATTCAGCAGCTTGCGCGGACGTGGAAATACAGTCCGGAACTTTTTTCGCAGGAGGACAGGGAAGCGCTGTTTGAAATTTTGCCCGAAGAGGTGCTCGCCCGGTATAATCCCAAACTTTCCGATCTGGTGAAAATTGATT
This sequence comes from Eubacteriales bacterium, assembly GCA_030524745.1. Lineage (GTDB taxonomy): Bacteria > Bacillota > Clostridia > Lachnospirales > Lachnospiraceae > Gallintestinimicrobium. Next base: position 34,374 of record JAUNGC010000011.1, read on the forward strand.
TCGGGACGCAGGCTTATCAGGAAAATCCGGGGCGTTACCGGTCTTTGTGGCTGAAAACCGGTCTGAAAGCGCCGTTTACGTATCTGAACGCCTGGCTGATGACGTCCTATGGTTTCTGGTATCCTTTTACCGTAATCGACGTTTATAACGGTTCCCGTTATTATACGGAAAGTTCTTATTTCAGTTGTGAAACGGAACCGCCGGGATGGCGGCACAGCTTCTTTGAGCCGTTGGAAAAGGTATATGAGGAAATTTCCTGGGGCAGCCGGGTTCACCGGATTCCGGTGCTGTCGTGGCTCTTTTCACCCGGTTTTTTGTGCTGGATCTATGTGCTGGCCGGGCTGTTTTTTGCTGCGTCGGGCCAATGGAGGAAGCTTTTTGTGCTGGCTCCCGTCTACTTAAACTGGATGACCGTATTGCTGGGGCCCACCTATCTGGTGCGGTATGTGCTGATCTTCTGGTTTGCGCTGCCGGCGCTTTTGTTTTTAGGTTGTCATCAAAATACAAATGTGCTATACTTCAAAAGATAATGTAAAGAGTGGGGCAGTCTGTCCGTTACAGGGCGTTGTCCCGGAAAGGGTTCTATGAACCGCAGAATCAGGACGCAGCATGCAATCGTTTATATCGTGTTGTTTTATCTGGCCGCAGCAATCCTTTTGCTGGGGCCTGGCGGCGTTTTGAAAAAGGACAGGCTACTTAAGGGAAACGAGCGGATCGTCGGTACGGCGACCGTGCGCCTGGACCAGCAGATTCAGCAGGTGTTTATCTGCGAAGGAACCTATCTGAAATATCTGGACCTGTATGTCACTTCTCCGGAATCGGCGGGAAAGAATTACCGCCTGCTGGTTTATGACGAACTAAATCAGCGGCTGATCAATCGGGAGGTCTGTATGCCGGAGACGGAGATTCCGGGCTTTCTGCGGATTCCTCTGGGGATTGAAACCGTGCCGGGAAGGGCCTATGTGTGGCAGCTTCAGGGGACGGATACGCCCATGGATCTGGCTTTTGAAAACACCGGGGAGACAGGACTGGTCGTCTTTGGCAATTATTACATCCTGGAAAACGGCGAGGTGTCGGAGCAGGAGACGCAGAATATCGTCATGCGCCTGACTTATACGGACAGTCCTTCCGCAAAAAAGATGGCGGCTCTCTATACGGTTTTGATTCTTGGCGCTGCTTTTATCATCGGAACTGCCGGATATATGGGGAGCAAACGGCGAAAACGGAAAGAAGAAGTGACATTTCAGTGGGTTGCCAGACTGACGGCCGGGCTTGCGCTTTTGGGCGGCACGATTTATCTGATCTATATCACTTTTGTACAGAATGTATTTGGCGGAAAAACGGAAGATAAGGTCGTCTATGCGTTGGGAATCGGTGTTGCGGCGCTGTTTTTCGCCTGGGTTATATTTGCAAAGCGGCCGGAGAAAAAAGAGATACCGCTGGCAGAACTGGTGAAAAAATCCGGGATGGACTGGTTGCAGGCGGCAGCTTTTGCCGGCGTTCTCTGGGGTTGTATTCATTTCATGAACGCACAGTACCAGATCTGGCAGGATCTGGCCTATCGGGAAGTGTTGATCTGGTCTTTCCTGGTGCTTTTGACGATGGGAAGCGCAAGACAGGTCTTTCATAAAGGAAGCGCGATATGGATCGCTCTGTCCGGCCTTTTGGGGACCGGATATTATATGTTCCAGAAATCGCAGCTTGCGCAGGAGCAGGCGCAGACCCGGCTTTTGCTTCTTCGGGATGACATTCTGATTGTCATGACGGCGGGGCTTGTAGCGTTGGCTCTGGTGAAAAAAATAAAGCAGAAAAGTTTTGCTTTTGGAACGGTGAACCGTCTTTATGCAGGAACGCTTGCAGTTTTTCTGATTTTATTAGTCGCGTTCCGCAATACGAGGGGATGGCCGGTTTATTTGGCGTTGATTTTCGGTTTGTTTTATCTTTTTTATATCGGATGGGAGAACAGAGAACGGTTGCTTGCAAATTTCTGCGGCGGCGTTATGCTGAATTTTGCGCTGGCCTGTGTGTTTGCGCTGGCGCGAAGACCGTTTCGCGCATGGGTTTATTCCCGCTATAATTTTGTTTTCCATACCGTTACCATTACTGCGACGTATCTGACGCTTGTCGTCTGCGCGCTGACCGTGCGTCTGCTTTGGAAACTGAAGGAAGGGAAGAGGCTGACGGATTTATGGGGGACGGCGCTTCTCTACGGATTATCGGTGTCCTTTTTGTTTCTGACGCTGTCCCGCACCGGATATTTGGCGGTGATCGTGATGACGGCGGTGATGGCGCCCTTTGTGACGCTCGTCTGCGGGCGTCAGGGGTTTGGCGCTCTCCTGAAGAATCTGATCTGTATGGCGGCGGCGGTCCTTTTGTGTCTGCCGGCGGCTTACACCGGCGTGCGCATTCTGCCGGCCATTTATAATGACCCCTATATTTTTGAAGTGGAGGAATCAGGGGCTGCAATTCACCGGGACGATCCGAAGGATTCCACCGGGTATATGTCGGTATCTTACTTTAAGTATGTAATGGAAAATAAGCTGTTTGCGGCGGCGGTCTCTGACCGGGAGAAATTGGAGCAGTTTATGCTTTGCTTCAACGATGGCCTTTTTGTCAGAAGCGGCGGCGTGTTGCTGGCTTCTAATGAGGATTTGGGACTGCAAGAGGATTTTTCCAATGGCCGTTTTGAAATATTCCAATGCTATATCAAAGAATGGAATCTGACGGGTCACGATGAAATGGGCGTGACGCTTCCGGACGGCTCTGTCAGCGTGCATGCGCATAATACCTATTTGCAGGTTATTCATGACCACGGGCTTATCACCGGCATAGCATATCTTGTGTTTGGCCTCGTCAGCGCGTGCATGATGTTTGTGTTTGCAATAAGGAAATCCCGGGAAAATGCATATGCGGCGCTGCCCCTTGCAATTTTTATCGGTTTTGCCATAGCCAGCCTGGTGGAGTGGCTGTTTCATCCCTGTAATCCGCTGGGATACTCCACGATGGTGATTTTTGCGCCTCTTCTGTGCTTTTTACCGGGTGAGGGCGAGGATGCAAAAAAGAAACAGTCTGTTTAACGGCTGTAAGAAACGTTAAAAATACGAAGAAAGCGAATAGACCACGAAATGAAAGAGGACAAGAAGAAAAGATTTAATTATCAATTATTGTATCGGAGAACGGCTTTGATCGTCTATGACGTCATCAGCGTGATTGCGGCCAGTTTCCTGGCGGTTCTGATCCGCTACGATTTTAAAATGGGCGAAGTGATGCCGGAATTTCTGGTTGCCATCCGGAATTACCTGGGAATCAATATTTTATTGACGCTTCTTATTTTCTATTTTTTCAGGCTTTATCACAGCCTGTGGGCTTTTGCGGGGGAAACGGAACTGCAGAATCTTGTGATGGCCTGCCTGGTGGCCAGCGTTGTGACCGGAATCGGAATTAATTTCTTTAAAGTTTCGACAAAGGCGGTGCCGGACAGTTATTATTTCACCTATTTTTTCTTCCTTCTTATGTGTGTGTTTGCCAGCCGTTTTTCCTATCGCTTTCTGCGCAGCAGAAAGCATAAGATGCAGAACCGGAAAAACAGCATTTCGGTCATGATTATCGGCGCGGGAGATGCCGGCAATACGATTATTAAGGAAATTGTAAGCAGTAACTTTTCTACCATGGTCATTCGCTGCATTATAGATGACGACAGAAATAAGTGGGGACGTTTTATTCAGGGCATCAAAGTGGTAGGCGGCAGGGAGAAAATTATCGAGTCTGCGGATCTGTACGGAATTGATGAAATTTTCCTGGCGATTCCTTCCGCTTCCCCGACCCAGATCAGGGAAATTCTGGAAATCTGTAAAGAAACAAACTGTAAGCTGCGTTCGCTGCCGGGGCTTTATCAGCTTGTAAACGGGGAAGTGAATGTGAGCAAGCTGCGGGATGTGGAGGTGGAAGATCTGCTGGGGCGCGAGCCGATTCGCGTGGACCTGGATTCCATTCTCGGCTATGTGCAGAACAAAGTGGTGCTTGTGACGGGCGGCGGCGGTTCTATCGGCAGCGAGTTGTGCAGGCAGGTGGCGACGCATAAGCCGAAGCAGTTGATTCTCTTTGATATTTATGAAAATAGTGCGTACGATATACAGCAGGAGTTAAAGGAAAAGTATCCGGAACTGAATCTTGTGGTGCTCATCGGCAGTGTCCGCAACACGAACCGGATCAATTCGGTTTTTGAAAAATATCATCCGGATATCGTTTACCATGCGGCGGCTCATAAACATGTGCCGTTGATGGAGGACAGCCCGAACGAAGCGGTGAAAAACAACGTTTTCGGTACCTGGAAGACCGCCATGGCGGCAGCGCAGAACAACACGAAAAAGTTCGTTATGATTTCCACGGATAAGGCTGTCAATCCCACCAACATCATGGGCGCCAGCAAGCGGATCTGTGAGATGATCGTTCAGACTTTCAACCGTCATTATGATACGGAATTTGTGGCGGTGCGTTTCGGCAACGTTCTGGGCAGCAACGGGAGCGTGATTCCGCTGTTCAAGAAGCAGATCGCTGCTGGAGGTCCCGTGACCGTCACCCATCCGGATATCATCCGGTATTTCATGACGATTCCGGAGGCGGTTTCCCTGGTGCTGCAGGCCGGTGCCTACGCCAAGGGCGGCGAAATTTTTGTGCTGGATATGGGAGAGCCGGTGAAAATTCTGGATCTGGCCAAAAACCTGATCCGCCTGTCCGGTTATAAGGTGGACGAGGATATCAAAATCGTATTTACAGGACTGCGCCCCGGTGAAAAACTCTATGAAGAACTTCTGATGAAAGAAGAGGGACTGCAGGATACGGATAATAAGCTGATTCATATCGGAAGGCCGATTGAACTGGACGAGAGAAAGTTTTTTGTCCAGTTAAAAAATCTGGAAGAGGCTTCTAAAAATGAATGCAATGATATCAGGCCGATGATTCAGGAGATCGTGCCGACCTACCACTATAAACGGTAGGCGGGCGGGATTTTACAGGACGCGTCCCGGCGCGGCATGCGTTGCGCAGGGACGCTGGCTGTGAAATTCCGCCTGCGGCAGAAGGGATTTGATGCGGCCGGGGAGAAAAGGGCAGGCGGCAGGGAGGAAAGTGTATGATGAAGATTCATCATATTGGGTATTTGGTGAAGAAGATAAAGAAGGCGCAGGACGCGTTCGAGGCGTTAGGGTATGTGGCTGAGGGAAGCGTAGTGCATGATGAGATCCGGAAGGTGGATATTCTTTTTCTGGAAAAGGATGGTTACCGGGTGGAGTTGGTCAGCCCTTATGCGGCGGATTCCGTTGTGGCGGGACTGATCAAAACTTATAAAAATTCGCCTTATCATATCTGCTATGAGGCGGAAGATTTTGCGGCGGATATCGCCTGGCTGGAAGGAAACGGGTATATCAGAATGGATGAACCGACGGCTGCGCCTGCCATTGAAGGCCGGAAGGTGACCTTTTTTATGAATCCGGCGCTTGGAATGATTGAATTATTAGAAGGAAAATAAGCCGGAAAGCTTTGCAAGAGGCAATTTGGGTGGTAAAATGAGGAAGACCGTGGAACAGACAGGAATTAAACCGCAGGTAATAGAAGAAATGCGGGCGATCGCCCGGAAATATGACGCGTATCTATGACGGAGCGGCTGCCCGGAGACTGGTCCGGACGATTCCGGAAAGCTATATTCCTGCATTTTTGCATATGCAGGAAGGAATTTTACAATATTATAAGCAAGAGGAAGTAGAACAGATTTAAGCAGGCCTGCGCATAGACCGCACAGACCATATGAGAATGGAAAGGCAGGTTTTCATAGATTATGGAAAGAAAGAGGATTTACCTGTCGTCTCCCACGATGCATGGGGATGAACAAAGAATGGTACAGGAGGCGTTCGATACGAACTGGATCTCGCCCCTTGGGCCGAACGTGAACGGGTTTGAGAAGGAGATGGCGGATTATGTCGGCTGCGGTTATGCCGCTGCGCTCTCTTCGGGAACGGCCGCATTGCATCTGGCGACAATATTGGCCGGCGTAAAAGAGGGCGATATTGTCTTTGCACAGTCCTTTACGTTTTCAGCGAGCGTAAATCCGGCCTGCTATGAAAAAGCAATTCCGGTCTTTATCGATTCGGAAAAAGATACCTGGAATATGGACCCCGAAGCGCTGAAACGCGCTTTTGAAAAGTATCCCCATCCGGCTGCGGTTATCGCGGTACATTTGTACGGAACGCCGGCCAAGATAGATGAGATCAGGGCGATCTGTGAAAAACATCAGGTCCCGCTGATTGAAGACGCCGCGGAGTCTCTGGGCAGCACCTTTAAAGGGCAGATGACGGGAACTTTCGGAGATTTTGGCGTTTATTCCTTTAACGGCAATAAAATTATCACTACTTCCGGCGGCGGCATGCTGGTATCAGAGAACGAGACGGCGATTGCGCGGGCGCGTTTTCTGTCAACCCAGGCCCGGGATCCGGAAAAGTATTATCAGCATTCCACCATTGGCTATAACTACCGGATGTCCAATGTGGTGGCGGGAATCGGACGCGGCCAGCTTTTGCATCTGGAAGAGCATAAGGCCATAAAACAGAAAATTTACCGGCAATATGAAGCGGCGTTTGCCGATATTCCGGAAATAAAAATGAATCCTATGAATCCTGACGGGGATGCCAATAACTGGCTTTCCTGCATTACGATAGCGCCGGATTGCGATGTGACGCCTGCAAAAATCATGGACGCACTGGCGGAATACAATATTGAGTCCAGATTTATCTGGAAACCGATGCACTTGCAGCCTGTATTTGCAAATTGTGACTTTATTCAGGTAAAAGAGGGAATCAGCGTTTCGGAAGATATCTTTAACAGAGGTTTGTGTCTTTCCAGCGATATTAAAAATACGGCGGAAGATATGGAACTGATTATTTCCATTATCCGCAGACAATTTGGAAGATAACAGAAAACGTGCTGCGTGAGTTTTGCGTTGTCATGGATGAGGAGAAAGCCCCATGTATAAGAAGTACATCAAACGGTTTCTGGATATTGTATTATCTCTGTGTATTCTGATTGTGCTGAGTCCGCTTTTGTTGGTATTGGCCGTTTTCGTGCGCGTGAAACTGGGCAGTCCGGTATTATTCCGGCAAAAGCGTCCCGGTCTGGGGGAAAGGATATTTACGTTATATAAATTCCGCACGATGACCGATGCGCGGGACGAAAACGGCGATCTGCTGCCGGATAAGGAGCGCCTGACTTCCTTTGGAAAGTTTCTGCGCGCCACAAGTCTGGACGAGCTTCCGGAATTTTTCAATATATTGAAAGGCGATATGAGTTTTATCGGTCCCAGACCGTTATTGGTGAGTTATTTGCCTTATTATACGGAAGAGGAGTCGCTGCGGCATACGGTCCGGCCCGGTCTGACGGGGCTGGCGCAGGTGAGCGGCCGGAATTTTCTGGATTGGGACAAAAGGCTTGAAAAAGATGTGGAATATGTGAAGGGTCTTTCCTTTGGAATGGATATGAAGGTGCTTTTTCTGACCGTGAAGGTGGTTTTTGCAAAGTCGGATGTGGCGGAGGATACGAACCAGGCGGAAGGAAATTTTGCGCAGATCCGTAAAGAACGGCTGGAACGGACCGGAAACTTAAAGACGCTGTAATGGTCCGGCCGCAGGCTGGACTGCGAGGAGGAAGTTGTGGTTAATATTTTGATTCTGAGCGCGGGGACCCGCGATAAAGTGGTACAGTATTTCAAAAAAGAACTTGCCGGGCGGGGAAAAGTGATTGCGACGGACTGCAGCGCTCTTGCGCCCGCTATTTATGAAGCGGATGAATATGTGATCGTTCCGCGCATTACCGAACCCGGATATCTGGAAAAGATTCTTTCAATTTGTAAAGAAAAGCAGATTACGGGCGTGTTTTCCCTGATCGATCCGGAACTGAGCCTGCTTGCCCTGCACCGGGACGAATTTTTGGCAGTCGGCACGACGCCCATTATTTCCGGGACAGAGCAGGTGGAAACCTGTTTTGATAAGTACCGCATGTTTGAAAAACTGACGGAACTGGGAATTCCTACGGGAAAATGCTTTATGGATCAGGAGGCCTTTTTCGCGGCGGTGGAGAGCGGGCAGATGCGCTATCCCGTTTTCTTAAAGCCGGTATGCGGCAGCGCCAGCATCAATATCAATAAGGTGAGTTGCCGGGAAGAGGTTGAACTGTTATGTAAACTCAATGACGATCTGATGATTCAGGAATATATGGACGGGCAGGAATACGGCGCGGACGTCTATATCGATCTGATCAGCAAAGAAGTCATTTCTATTTTTGTAAAAAAGAAAATTAAGATGAGGGCCGGAGAGACGGACAAGGCTGTTTCGGTCAGGGATGAAGAATTGTTCGGCCTTATTAAAGAGTTTGTGGAGAAGATGGGCTTTTTGGGCATCATCGATATCGATATTTTCCGGATTGACGGCGTCTGGTACATTTCGGAGGTCAATCCGCGTTTCGGGGGTGGTTATCCCCACGCTTATGCCTGCGGCGTCAACGTGCCTGCCATGATCGTCAACAATCTGGAGGGCAGGGCGAATGCGCCTGCCATCGGAGCCTATAAGACCGGAATCGCCATGATGAAATATAATGAAATCATGATAAAGGAAGAGATGGAAGGCTGTGAATGACCATGAGTAAGTCATTGAAGGATTCGAAACAGGCGATTCTGGTGCTGGGCAACAGCGATTCGGGTTTATATGATTTCCGCAAGGAAGTGCTGGGGGCGCTGATGGATCGGGGCTTTGCAGTTCATGTTTCCGTACCCGATACAGGATATGTGGGAAAAATCCGGGCGCTGGGCTGCGTCTGTCATGATACGGTGATGGAACGGCGCGGCATGAATCCGTTAAAGGACCTGAAACTTTTTTCCTTTTACCTGCGTCTGATAAAAGAGATCAAACCTGCGGCGGTTTTTACTTATACGATCAAGCCCAATATTTACGGCGGCATGGCATGCAGGATGAAAAAAGTGCCGTATCTGGTCAATATTACCGGACTCGGCACCACGCTGGAACACGAAGGCGTTTTACAGAGGATGATCGTGCTCCTGTACCGGACAAGTTTAAAAAAGGCCGGCTGTATCTTTTTCCAGAACAGGCAAAACCGGGATTTTATGCAGGAAAAGGGCTGCGTTGCGGAGGATGCGGCAACGAAAGTGATTTCCGGATCGGGCGTGAACCTGAAGGAATATACGCCAAAGCCTTATCCGAAGGACAAACAGGTGCGGTTCGTTTCCGTCATGCGGATCATGAAGGACAAAGGAATCGGGGAACTGCTGGAGACGGCGGAAACGATTCACCGGGAATATCCGGATACGTTGTTTGAAATTCTGGGGGCCTATGAAGAAGAAAGCCGCAGCTTATATGAACCGCGGATAGAGGACTTGCAATCCCGGGGGATTGTGCGTTATTATGGATACCGGGATGATGTGCCGGACTTTTATGCGCATTGTCAGGCGGTGATCCATCCTTCCTGGCATGAAGGCATGTCCAACGTGCTGCAGGAGGCGGCTGCCACAGGCCGTCCGGTGATCGCCGGCAATATAAGCGGCTGTAAGGAAATTTTTGAGGACGGCGTTTCCGGCATCGCCTTTTCGCCAAAGAACGCGGAGAGCCTCACGAACGCTGTCCGGGCGTTTCTCTCTTTATCCGATGAGGACCGCGCGTCCATGGGCCAAAAAGCGAGGGCGCATGTGGAAGCATATTTTGACCGGGAAAAAGTGGTGCAGGCTTATCTGGATACACTTTTTGAACTGATAAAATAAAGAGCAATATGAGGAAATAGCTGCCTGGCGCGGCGGAAACGGAGCACAATATTATGGGATTATATGAAAAAATTCTGGCGGGCGAAGAAAAACTGTCCTTAGTCGGACTTGGCTATGTGGGCATGCCGATTGCGGTGGCTTTTGCCAGAAAGATCAAGGTAATCGGTTACGATCTGAACGAACAGAAGATTGAACTGTACAAATCCGGCGTGGACCCTACGCTGGAGGTGGGCAACGAGACGATCAAAAATACGACGGTGGAATTCACCGCCGATGAGACAAAACTTCGGGAAGCGAAGTTCCACATTGTGGCGGTTCCTACGCCGGTCAATGACGATCACACTCCCGACCTGACTCCCGTGGAGGGCGCGAGCCGCATTCTGGGCCGCAACCTGACGAAGGGAAGCATTGTCGTGTTTGAGTCCACCGTTTATCCGGGCGTGACAGAAGACGTCTGCGTGCCGATTCTGGAAAAGGAATCCGGCTTAAAATGCGGCGTGGATTTCAAGATCGGTTATTCTCCGGAAAGAATCAATCCCGGCGATAAGGTGCACCGCCTGGAAACCATCGTGAAGATCGTTTCCGGCATGGATGAAGAAACGCTGGATACCGTTGCGAAGGTCTATGAACTGGTGGTGGAAGCGGGCGTTTACCGTGCGGAATCCATCAAAGTGGCGGAGGCTGCGAAGGTCATTGAGAACAGCCAGCGGGATATCAATATCGCATTTATGAACGAACTTTCCATCATTTTCAATAAGATGGGCATCGATACCAGAAGCGTACTGGAAGCGGCGGGGACGAAATGGAATTTCTTGAAGTTTTTCCCCGGTCTGGTGGGCGGACACTGCATCGGCGTGGATCCCTATTATCTGACCTATAAGGCGGAGCAGATGGGCTATCATTCTCAGGTCATTCTTGCAGGCCGCCGGATCAATGACGACATGGGCAAATATGTGGCGGAAAATGTGGTGAAGAACCTGATTAAGGCCGATGTGGCGGTGAAGACCGCAAAAGTGGCGATTCTGGGCTTTACCTTCAAGGAGAACTGTCCGGATACGAGAAATACAAAGGTCATTGATATCGTGAAGGAACTGCGGGAATACGGCATCGATCCGGTGATCGTGGACGAAACGGCGGACCGGGATGAGGCGAGACGGCTCTATGGCGTGGAACTCTCCGACAGGAGCGCGATCGCGGATGTGGATGCGCTGATCATTGCCGTAGCGCACAAGGAATTCTCAGGGCTTGACCGGGCGGCGATCGACGCCTGCTTTAATCCGTCCAATGAAAAGAAAGTGTTAGTCGATGTAAAAGGCATTCTGGACAGAAAGACCTATCTGAATGAGGATTACATTTACTGGAGATTATAAGCGGAGAAACCGATGACTGAAAAGAAAAAGCGCGTTTCTCTCCTATATTTGGCCCCGGTCCTGTTTTTTGCGGGACTGTGGCTGATGGGAGAAACGGGTATTTATAATGACAGCAATCAATATATTGCCATGCATATCCACAGGGAACCGCTCTATCCGTTCTTCCTGTGGATTTTCCGCACTTTACTGGGAGAAGAAAATTATCTGGAAACAGTCCGCTTCCTGCAGAATGCGATCGCGGCCTTTTCCGTAATCTGGCTGACGGCGTGCCTGCGCAGATATTTTTCCCTGAAAAGTATCATGACGCTGCTTGTCTGCCTTGTGCAGCTTGCGCCCCATGTGATTACACCGTTATTTTCGGCCAGCGGCCTGGTGCTGTCCAACGGCATTGTCAGCGAGGCGCTGGTTCTGCCCTTATTTTATCTGTTTACAGCCGAGTGCCTGAAAATGGTATTCGATAAAAGCAAAAAGGCGGCGGCATGGAGCCTGGTCCTTGCGCTGCTTCTGTCTCTGACGAGAGGACAGATGATGTTTGCCGTTTTGTTGTGGATGGTGATGGCGCTGGCGGCGCTGCTTGAAAAAAAACAGTGGAAAAAGACAGGAATTGTACTGCTTTGCGTCGTTCTGGCGTTTGGTTTAAGAAGTTTCCTCGTAAAAAGCTATAATCTGGCATTCAACGGCTATTTTATCAATAACACCTTCGGAGAAGTGGGAATGCTCGCCAATGTGCTGTATGCGGCGGACCGCAGCGACGGAGAACGAATAGAAGATGAAATGGTGAGGGAGTATTTTTATCTCTCCTATGATCTGGCGCAGGAGCAGCAGGCCAATTATCAGTATGCGCCGGAGGGCTTTTTGAACCGCGCCGCCCATCTGGAACAGTATCACGACATGCTGAAATTTGATCTGATCGAAGAACCCTGGAGAGCGCGGCATGACAGCGAAGGATTTCTGGATTACATTCCGGAGAATGTGGAATCCGACCGGATGGCGGGAATTATCATAAAAAGTCTTCTTCCTGCCGTTTTTTGGCGCTGGTTCTATGATTACATGGCTCTGTCGGTCTACGGGCTGATCCGTTCCGTTGCAGTGGTCCATCCTCTGCTTAACTGGTACGCGCTGTTTGTCTATATTTTTGTGATTCTGCTGGCGGTTTATACATTTTGGAAAGACAGAAATTCAAAGGCCGTCCGGGTAGCTGCGTTTGCCCTTCTGACGGTGGCGGCTAACGTCTACGCGACCTCCCTGATCATCATGTGCCTGTCCCGCTACATGATCTACGGCCTTCCGGTCTTTTACATCGCCGCCCTGCTTTTATTATATGAGAACAAAAAATCTTTCTGCAAAAAGATATGAGTTCGACGTGGGAAATTTTTTCGTAGAAACAGCCGCTGCGCCCAAGCCCAGGCGGCAGCCAGAGTCCCGGGCGCAGCGGCGTCCGCCCGCAATTTTTTTAAGATTCTATGAAGTGAGTTGTCTTGAAAGAAAAAAAAGATTATACTGAGAGCAGTACAGGTAAAGGCCGTTTATGCGGCAGAATGAGAGGAAAATATGAAAAAGTTATCAAAACTGGCGTGCAGTCTGGGACTGACTGCTGTGGTTTTGGCCGGCACGATTTTAGCCGGCTGCGCGGAGACCACAAATTATACGGAAGAAATTAAACAATATCAGGCGAAACTGGAAGAATTGGAGGCGGAGAACGCCGAACTGAGAGCGCAGTTGGGTATTGTGGAAACGGAAACACCGGAGGAAACGGAACAGGAAACCGGCGCGCAGGAAACGGAAACGCAGGGGCAGGTAAGTGAGAACGATCAAACGCAGAACTCCGGAGAAGAGGCCGCCGCAGAGGATACGGAAGAGGATCTGGTCAGAATTCTCGTGCTGGGCGACAGTATCTGGGGAAATTACCGGGATGACACCGGCGTGGCGGCAAGAGTGGAGCATTATATGGAACAACTCGGCCGTCCGGCGAAAGTATATAATGCGGCAATCGGCGGAACGAGAGCGACGATTGATCCGCAGGATAATGAATGGGAATACGGCCCCGCAAGCGAAAGTTCTCTGGGCAAGATGACTTCCATTCTGAGCGGGAATACGGATGTGGAACTTTTACAGGGAAAGGCAGCTTATGATGAAATGAAGGCTGCTCTGCAAGTGAAGGATCAGATTGATTATGTGATTATTGCATACGGAATGAATGATTTCCTTTCCCAGGTGCCGATCAACGATTCGGACCGTCCCTGGACAGGCTATGGAACTGCGTTGGTGAAAGGCGTAGGCGAAGTGGAGCGGGAATGTCCGAACGCGCAGATTATGATTGTAACGCCTACCTATGCGTCTTATTTTTCCATTCCGGTACAGAATATGGGCGAGAAAGCGCTTTATAATTATGCAAGCGTAGCCTGCGATGTGGCGAAAGGGAAAAATACGCTTTGTGTGGATGCGTATAATAATATGGGAATTGACGCTTATAATGCCGATGAATATCTGGAAGACGGCGTGCATCTGAATGAAAAAGGCAGAGATCTTTACGCCCGCAACGTGGTATCCTGTCTGGTGGGCGGCGTAAAAGGCGTTGTTTCCGGCAATAACATTCTTGATTTCGACTGATGAAAGGGAAAGAACAATAAAAGCGCGATAAGAAAGAGAGGAGGGGGCTGTTACAAAACGGCCTTTGGAAAAATGGGATATAAAAATCTTGTATTTGACAAAGAAAGCGTATTTTTGGTGACGGGAGGAGCAGGATTTATCGGTTCCAATCTGTGCGAAGCGCTTCTGGAAATGGGATACAAAGTCCGCTGTCTCGATGATCTTTCCACCGGAAATCCGGCGCATGTGGAAATGTTTGCGGACAATCCGAATTATACGTTCATCAAAGGGGATATCAAGGATTTTGATACCTGCTTAAAGGCCTGCGAAGGCGTGGATTATGTGCTCAATCAGGCGGCGTGGGGCAGCGTTCCCAGAAGCATTGAGATGCCCGTTTTCTATGCGCAGACCAATATCCTTGGAACCCTGAACATGATGGAGGCGGCAAGACAGTGTAAAGTAAAAAAATTCGTCTACGCTTCCAGTTCTTCCGTGTACGGAGATCATCCGGGACTTCCCAAAAAGGAGGGCGTGGAAGGAAATGTGCTTTCTCCCTATGCGCTGACGAAGAAAACGGATGAAGAATACGGCAAACTTTACAAATCCCTGTATGGGCTGGATACCTACGGTATGCGTTACTTCAACGTGTTTGGACGCAGACAAAATCCGGAAGGCATGTATGCGGCGGTCATTCCGAAATTTTTAAAGCTGCTGCTTCACGATGAAGCGCCCGTAATCAACGGCGACGGAAAACAGTCCAGGGATTTCACCTATATTGACAATGTCATCGAGGCGAATCTGAAGGCATGTCTGGCTCCCAGTGAAGCGGCGGGCAAGGCGTTCAATATCGGTTCCGGCGGAAGAGTTTTTCTGATCGATCTGTATCATACGCTCTGCGACGCGCTGGGGAAAAAAGTGGAGCCGGTTTTCGGACCTCCCAGAGCGGGCGATATCCGGGACTCCAATGCGGATATCACAAGGGCCAGAGAACTTTTGGGCTATGATCCCGAATACGATTTTGAGAAGGGGATTAAACTGGCGATTGACTGGTATAAAGAAAATCTGTAAAATGGAGGCAAGATGGCGAACCGAAGCGTGAACTGTTTTGCGTCACATGGAGACTGCCGTCCTGTGCGCGTTTTTCGCAGGGCGGCTTTTTGAATATGACGGGCGTTTATTTCCGGCCGGAAAAAATTTTGAAAAATCATGCCGCAGCGGATCGGGAAGGGAGAATAAATAATGCATTACAAATTGGTGGTTTTCGGGGTGAAGGATACGTCCGCTGAGATTGTATCGTATATTCAGAATCATCTGTGCCCGGTGGATCTGGTGGTGACCATCCATCCGGAAGTATTATCGAAAAATCAGGTTTCAGGTTATAAAGGCTTGTCCTATCTGACGGACGAGTATGGCATTGAAGTGTATGAGGCCCGCTCTTATGGATTAAAGGATGAAGCGACGGCCCGCTTTTTTGCGGAGAATACGTTTGATCTGGGAATTTCGATGGGATGGCAGCGTCTGATTCCGCCGTCCGTGTTGGATCGTTTTGAGACGGGGGTATTCGGCTTTCACGGCAACTGCGGCTATCTGCCCTTCGGCAGAGGACGCTCTCCACTGAACTGGTCCATCATCAAGGGAGACAGCCGTTTTATTTTAAACATGTTTCAGTATGATGAAAAAGCGGACAGCCCGAATGTGTTTGCCAATGAAATGTGCGCGATCACGCCCTATGATACGGTCCGCACAATGCAGTATAAGAATATGATGGTGAGCAAGCGGCTGATTGCGAAGCTGATCGAAGCCCATCAGGAAGGAAAGGTCCGGGTGCGCCGGGAGTCCAGAGATTTTGACAGTTGGTACGAAAAGAGGACGGCGGCGGATGGTAAGATTGATTTCCATGACCGGACCCGGGATATTTACAATCTGGTGCGCGGTGTGACGAGGCCGTTTCCCGGGGCTTTCTGCTTTTGCGAGGGCAGCAGGGTGACGGTATGGAGCGCCCACCCTTTTGATGAAATGCTGGATTTTTCCATGTATGCGCCCGGAGAGATCATGGATATTTTTGACGGCAGGCTCATCGTGCGCACGGTGGACGGTTCTCTGTTGATTGAGGAATATGAGTGCGAAAAGAAACTGACGGCGGGCATGGTGCTGACCGGAGAAGAACCCGATATACGCTGAAGGCAGGGACGGCAGACAGAGGAAAAAGATTGGAAGGAGCGGTGCCGGAATGAAGATTACGGTGAGAATGGATGATATTACGCCGGATATGGACTGGAAAAGCTTTGACGCTTTCTGCGCGCTGTTTGAAAAATATGGAATCCGGCCGCTGCTGGGCATCGTTCCGGCAAACGCGGACCCGAAGCTTCAGATCGGCATGCCGGATCCGCTTTTTTATGAAAAAATGAAGTCGTTGCAGGCAAAGGGCTATGTGCTGGCCATGCACGGCTGTCATCATGTTTATGCCACACAAAAAGGCGGCGTATTTCCCTTAAACGCGCAGTCGGAATTTGCGGGAAGACCGGAGGAGGAACAGAGAAAGCTGCTGACAAAGGGAAAGGCGCTGTTAGAGGAGCAGGGAATTCAGACCGGTATTTTTATGGCGCCAGGGCATACCTTTGACCGCACCACGGTAAAAATTTTGCGGGAACTGGGATTTTCTCATATTACGGACGGATTTGGAAAGGCGCCTTATGTGCGGGACGGGATGACGTATCTTCCGATTGCTTTTCTGCGCCGGTTATGTTTTTCCGATAAGGAAGGAATCACGACGATTGTGATTCATGCCAATCACAGCACAAAACAGGAATTGGAAAATTATGAGGAAATGTTTCGCCAAAACCGGGAGCGGTTTGTGCCTTATGCCGCATTTCTGGAGCAAAAGGCGGTCAGACAGAGCGTACCGGCGCGGGCTTTGGAATATATGATGGCGCTTGGAAAGCAGTGGGCGGCAAGGGCAAAGCGCAGGATGGAGTGGATATGAAGGAACCGATTCGGGTATTACAGGTACTGGGCGGCACCGGCCTGGGCGGTGCGGAAAGCCGCGTCATGGATTTATACCGCAGCGTGGACCGGACGCAGGTGCAGTTTGACTTTGCCGTACACAATGCGAAAAGAGATCATTTTGATGATGAGATAGAGAAGCTGGGGGGCCATATTTACCGTATGCCCCGTTTCCGGCTTTATAACTGGCCCGCATACCGCGGCGCATGGAAACGGCTGTTTATGGAGCATCCGGATTATGTGTGCGTACACGGGCATATGACCAGCACCGGTTCCATTTATCTGCCTGTGGCAAAAAAGGCGGGCGTTGCGCGGACCGTAGCCCATGCCAGAAGCGCGGGCACGGACGCCGGATGGAAGGGCAGACTGACCCGTCTGATGAGACGGAACTTGTGGAAGAAAACGGATTACTGCTTCGCCTGCTCTGCGCTCGCGGGGGAAGCGGTATTTGGAAAAAGGGCATGCGAAAAGGGAATAGTGCATGTCATACCCAACGCCATTGCGGTGGAAAAATTTGTCTATGACCCTGAAAAAAGGGAGGAAATGCGCGGCAGGCTTCACGTGCAGGAACGTTTTGCAGTCGGCCATGTGGGGAGGTTCAACCCCATGAAAAACCACCCCTTTTTGCTGGAAATATTTGCGCAGATTAAGAAGGAAAAAGAAAATGCGGTTCTCCTTTTGCTGGGAGAAGGCGGCGGCATGAATGCGGCAAAGGAAAAAGCGCGTCAGCTTGGGATTGCGGATTGCGTGTATTTTCTGGGAAATCAGGAAAATGTGGCGGACTATTATCAGGCGATGGACTTTCTTGTTTTTCCGTCTTTGTATGAAGGGATGCCGGGCACGGTGCTGGAGGCGCAGGCGGCGGGACTTCCCTGTCTGATTGCGGACACGATCACGCCGGAAGTGCAGGTGACAGAACTGGTACAGACCATGAGCCTGAATGCTTCCGCACAGGAGTGGGCGCGCAACGTAACCGGGAGGGTGCAGAAAGCATCCGAAACCGGACAGCTGCGCTGCAGCAGGGCGGAGGATTTGAAAAAGGCTGGCTTTGACGTGAAGGAGCAGGCCCGGCGGATGACAGCATTCTACGAGAAGGGGGAACCCTTATGGTGAAGAAGAAAATGCTGCTGGTGGTGCCCATGCTGCATCAGGGCGGCTTTGAACGGGTGTGCGTGCGCACCGCACGCATTCTGAAACCCCGGTTTGATGTGACGATTGCGATGTTTTGCGATGCGGATATCGCCTATGATATCACCGGACTAAAAGTGGTGAACCTGGACGTTCCGGCGGCCGAAAACAGGCTGCGGAAAATATGCAATGTGGGAAAACGGATTGTCCGGTTAAAAAAACTGAAAAAGCAGCTTCGGCCGGATATCAGTTACAGCTTCGGACCGACGGCCAATCTGATCAATGTGCTGACGCCTGTCTGCGGCAAAATCTGGACAGGAATCCGCAGCTATATGGACATGGATAACGACAGAAAACTCCGGCTGTTCTGCGGGCGCTCCGATCGCGTGATCTGCTGTTCGGAGGTGATTGCGGACCAGTTGCGGCGGCGGTTTGGGGCGGAAAATGCGGAAGTGCTTTACAATCCTTATGACAGCGTGCAGATCGCAGAAAATGCGGAGAAAAAGGTCCCGGGCATGCCGGACTTTACGGGGAAAAAGGTGATGGTCAGCATGGGCCGTGAGGACGACTGCAAGGAATTCTGGCATTTGATCAAGTGCCTGGCATTGATCAAAGACGAGGTGCCGGACGCATATCTGTGCATCGTGGGAGAGGGAAGCTTCCACGAGTATAAGATATTGGCGGATCGTCTTGGAATCGCAGACAGAGTATGGTTTGCGGGATTGCAGAAAAACCCGTTTCCATGGCTGAAAAACAGCACGTTGTATGTAGGCGTATCCAGCATGGAGGGATTCCCCAACGCTTTGGTGGAGGCGATGAGTTGCGGTTTGCCCGCGGTGTTTTCCAACTGCAGGAGCGGACCGGCGGAAATTTTGTCGGACCGGTTTGCGGACGTGGCGGACCGGCAGGAAGTGCTGGAAGAAAAATACGGCATTTTGATTCCGGTCATGGACGATCAGAAAAATCTGGACCCGGCGGCCGTCACCGAAGAAGAACGAAAGCTGGCGGCGCTTTTAAAGGAACTGCTGTGCGACGAAGAAAAGCTGGCGCGCATGAGCGCCGCGGCGAAGGAGCGGGCGCTGCAGTTTCATGACGGCGCATATGCGGAAAAGATCAGGCAAATTGCGGCTGATCTTTAGAGAATCATTTCACATCGGTCATATCCCAACGAATGCAAATCGCGGACAGGGCGCGATTTCGTGAGGATTGAACATAAATTTATTACTGTTCAAAGAAAGGGGATAAGAAAATGAACAGAAGTGAAACAATCAGAAAACTGTGCGAGGAAAAGCAGATCCGCATGATCGATTTCAAAATGACGGATATCGACGGACGCTGGAGACACATTACGATTCCGGTGGAGAGGTTCAATGAAGATACCTTCCGCTACGGCATCGGATTTGACGGGTCGAATTATGGGTATGCGCCCATCGAAAAGAGCGATATGGTATTTTTGCCCGACCCGGACACCGCATTTGTGGATCCTTTTGCCAGCGTGCCGACGCTGACCATGTGCGGAAATGTCTGCACGATCGGAAAAGGGGAGAACAAGCCTTTTGACCAGTATCCGAAAAACGTGAGCCTGCGGGCCGTCGAGTATATGAAGGAGTCCGGGATCGCGGACAGAATGATAATCGGGCCCGAATTTGAATTTTATCTGTTTGATAATGCCCGGTTTGAGGTGACGCCTAAGCAGTGCGCTTACCGGATCGACACGAAGCAGGCGGATTGGAACTGCAGCCTGGATGTGCCGGGAAACAATGGTTATGAAGTGCCCTATAAGGGCGGTTATCATATCGCTGCGCCGCAGGATGTAGGCTATGATCTGCGCAGCAAAATGTGTATGATGATGGAAGAATGGGGCGTGAAGGTGAAATACCATCATCATGAGGTGGGCGGTCCCGGCCAGATGGAAATTGAAGTGGAACTGGCGGATATGCCCCAGATGGCGGATAACACGATGATTACGAAATACATCATCAAGAATATGGCTGCACAGGGAGGAAAAACGGCGACTTTCCTGCCCAAGCCCATTTATCAGGAGGCGGGAAGCGGCATGCATGTCCATATGCTTCTGATGAAGGACGGCGAGCCTCTTTTCTATGATGAAAACGGATACTCCGGACTGAGTAAAACCGCGCATTACTTTATGGGCGGACTGCTCAAACATATCGCATCTTTGTGCGCGTTTACGAATCCTTCCACGAACTCCTTTAAACGGCTGGTGCCGGGATTTGAAGCGCCGGTGACGATCGGCTATGCCACCTCCAACCGCAGCGCGGTCATCCGAATTCCCGCATATGCGAAGTCGCCGGAGACGAAGCGTTTTGAACTGCGCAATCCGGACGGAACGGCCAACCCCTATTATGCTTACGCGGCAATCCTGATGGCAGGGCTGGACGGCATTGAAAATAAGATCGACCCGGAGGCAAACGGCTGGGGACCTTACGACTTCAATCTCTATACATTGCCGGAAGAAGAACTGAAGAAGATCAAGGGACTGCCGAAGACATTGGATGAAGCGCTGGATGCGCTGGAAGCCGACCATGATTACCTGACTAAGGGCGGCGTATTCCCGCAGCGTCTCATCGATATCTGGGTGGCTCGTAAACGGGCGGAACTGAAGAAAATCGAGCAGATACCCACGCCGGCGGAGTTTAAAATGTACTACGATCTGTAGGAAAGCTTGCCTGCAAATGGCAGATGTGGTAAACTAAATCGTTAGCAGGGTGCCGGGCAGAAGCCTAATCGCTTCTGCCCGGCATCTGATCTATGACAATAGAAAGCATCTGCGTATGCTTTTCGCTGTTGAAAAGGAGAACGGGAATGCAGAAAATTGCCTTTCATTTGAACAGCCTGCAGCAGGGCGGTGCGGAGCGTGTTGTGACCAATCTCGCCAATCAGTTTGTACAGGCGGGTTATGAGGTTTTGATCGCAACGGAATGGTACGGAGAGAAAGAGTTTGTTCCCGACGAAAGGGTGAAGCGGGTACATGTGGGGCTTCTTGAAAAAGATGAAAAGAAGTCCAGAATTTCCAAAATCCTGCTGCGCATCCGGTATTTAAGAAAATTCATCAAAAAAGAGCGGCCGGATGTGCTGATCGCCTTCACGCATACGGTGAATTACCGGGCGCTGATGGCGGGCATGGGAACCGGCGTGCCTGTGGTGATTTCGGTGCGCACCGACCCGGTGGGGCATTATGATAAGAGGGCGGATAAGATACAGATTCCCCTGCTTTTTCCCAGGGCGGCGGGGTGCGTGTTCCAGACCGAGGGCGCAAAGGCCTTTTTTGCCCCTTATCTGCAGGACAATTCCAGAATTATTTTAAATCCGCTCCATCCCAAATATATCGGCACTCCTGTGCCCAAAAAGAGAACGAAAGCTGTGGTGCAGTCCGGACGTCTGGTGGACTTTAAAAATCAGCCCATGCTGATCAAAGCTTTCATAGAGGTCCACAAAAAGCATCCCGACTACACTTTAAAAATATACGGACCTGATTCCAAAGACGGAACGAAGGAAATTCTGGAAGGGATCATTAAGGAAAATCATGCGGAGGATTATGTGAAGCTGATGGGGGGCAGCGACAGTCTGGAAAAGGAACTGGCGGACGCTGCCGTCTATGCGTTTTCCTCCGACTGGGAGGGCCTTCCCAACGCGCTGATGGAGGCGATGGCATTAGGGCTGCCCATTGTGGCGACGGACTGCCCCTGCGGCGGACCCCGCACGCTGATCAGAGACGGCGTGGACGGGCTGCTGATTCCCATTAAAAATCAGGAGGCGCTGGAAGAGGGCATCAACCGGCTGATTGAAGACCCTGTGCTTGCCGAAAGGCTGGGGACGGAAGCGAGAAAAATCGCCGAAAGAGCCAACGGACAGGCTGTTTTTGAACAGTGGCGGGATTTCCTGGAAGAATGCTGCCAAAGATGAGCGGACAGGATATCCGTATGGCAGCAGGACGGCCGTCATTTCGCGGAAACGCATGAGGTTGAAGAAAAACAGGCCGCGGCGCGCGGCAGAATGGAGAAAATTATGTTTTCTTACGATGATTATAAAGAAATAATCCGCATTATCCAGTCCACCGGACGGGCGATGGGCTACGAGGAAGCGCTGAGACGGGATGAATTTGTCATCATGCGTCACGATGTGGAATACAGCGTGGAGCGGGCCTACGAGCTTTCCAAAGTGGAAAGCAGCATGGATTTTTGTTCCACCTGGTTTTTTCAGTGGACCAACAATTCCTACAATATTCTTTCCAGATGCCATCAGGACATGATCCGGGACATGAAGGAAAGGGGACATCACATCGGCCTGCATTTTGCATTGAACGGTCTGACCGATATGCGGGAAGTGCGCAGACAGATCGCAAAGGAAATGCGCATTCTGTCCGATATGTTCGGCTATGAGATCACCCAGTTTTCCGTGCACAGGCCTTCGGCGGCGGTGCTGGCGGAAAACATCAAACTCCCCAATATTCTGAACGCCTATCAGGACGATTTCTTTACCTTCGCGCCGAACATTACGCCCGATACGCCGCTGAAAGTGAAATACATGTCCGACGCGAATCATATCTGGCGCTACGGCTATCCGGATGAAGAAAATATCACGGGCTTTGCCAAAGTGCAGATTCTGACCCATCCTTTTGCGTGGAGCGAAAAAGGCTACGACAACCGGGATAATTACGCGGCTCTGGTACAGGAAAAATATCAGGAAATGATTGAAAGCATCGATAATGAATGTAAGGACTTCTGCGAGTATAAAGAGGAGTTTTTGGGAGCGAAGCTGGTTGCCCCGAATGAGGCGGACCGGCGGAAGAACTGACCGCTGTTGTTTAAGCCTGCGCCTCGCGCTTGCCGCGCAGCGTGAAGAAACCATGATTCGGAAAGGAGCCGACGGCCTATGTGTGGAATTTGCGGATTTCTTACCAAAAGAGAAATATCCCCGGCGCAGTTAAAGCGCATGAATGATACGATGTATCATCGCGGGCCGGACGATCACGGCGAAGAAATTTATCCCTGGAAGGGCGGATATTCGCTGGGACTTGCCCAGCGCAGGCTTTCCATTCTGGATCTGTCGCCCCTGGGGCATCAGCCGATGCACGCGCCTGACCGGAGCGTCAGCGTTGTGTACAACGGGGAAATTTATAACTTTCGGGAACTCAAAAAAGAACTTTCGGACTATCCATTTAAGTCCAATTGTGATACCGAAGTGATTCTTGCGGCCTATCTGAAATGGGGAGTTTCCTGCGTGGAACGTTTTAACGGCATGTTTGCGATTGCGCTGGCGGACAGAAGGCAGGAACGGTTTTACCTGATCCGGGACAGGATCGGAAAAAAGCCGCTTTATTACTGGGCGGAAGAAGGGCATCTGGTTTTTGCGTCGGAGTTAAAGCCGATTCTGGCCTGTCCGGATTTCTCCAAAACGATCCGGAAGGACGTGTTGTCCCGCTATTTATATCAGCAATACATCAATGCGCCGGATACTGTTTTTGAAAAGGTGTACAAGCTGGAGCCGGGCGCGGTGCTGACCTGGGAGAACGGGCGCATTTTCACCCGGAAATATTGGGATATCAAAAATGTTTACCATAAAATGAGCGAAAACCCCGTGACGGATTACGGAGAAGCAAAGGAGCAATTAAAGCGCCTGCTGCAAAAATCCGTGGCATCCCGCATGATCGCGGACGTAGAGTTGGGAACTTTTTTGAGCGGCGGTTACGATTCCTCCCTGATGACGGCAATCGCGCAGGAACAGTCGGAAAAACCGGTCAAAACCTTTTCCATCGGTTTTCATGAAAAACGCTATAATGAAGCGGGCTATGCAAAGCGGGTGGCCGACTGCCTGGGAACCGATCATACGGAGGCCTATATCTCGGAAAAAGAGATGTTTGAACTGGTGGAAAGTATCCCCCGTTATTTTGACGAACCCATGGCGGACAGTTCCCAGATTCCTACCATGCTGGTGAGCGCTCTTGCCAGAAAAAAGGTGACGGTTGCCCTGTCCGGGGACGGCGGAGACGAATTCTTCTGCGGCTATAACGTCTATGAAAAGGTGGCGCAGGCACAAAAGCTGGATTGGACGGGCGGCATGCTGAACGGCCTCTTAACGCTTCCCGGTCTGAAACAGATCCATGCTGCGGACAGGCTGCCCTTTAAGGTAAGGGTTATCGCCCAGAACCGGAATAAGGAGAGCAAAACCCAGTTCGGCGCGGGCAATTATGTGCTGCGGGCACAGAAAATGGTGGCGCAAAAGGAAGGGAATCTGCCCTGCTGTTATGAAACGGAAAGCAGTTATGGGGTGGAGAACTGGCAGGTGCGCCGCATGCTTCTGGACATGGATACCTATCTGCCCGGCGATATTTTGTGCAAGGTGGACCGGGCTTCCATGAAATATTCGCTGGAATCCCGCTGTCCGATTCTGGATACGGATGTGATGGAGTATTCCTTCCGCATCCCGCATGCTTTTAAATTTTATCAGGGAGAAAAAAAGCATATTCTGAAAGATATCGCTTATGAATATATTCCGAAGGAACTGCTGGACAGACCCAAGGTGGGATTTGGCGTTCCGCTGGATCAGTGGCTGAGAGGGCCGCTCAAAGAACAGCTTCTTTCTTACAGCGACAGCGGTTTTTTGAAAGAGCAGGGGCTGTTCGACGCGGAGTATGTGCGGGAAATGATCCGCGCTTATCTGCTGACCGGAGACGGCGGAGCGGGAAGTGGAGCAAACTACTCCGGCCTTGTCTGGTCTTTCTTCGTCTTCCAGCAGTGGTATGCGGAAGTCTTTGCGCCGACGGGGCGCGCGCCCATGTCCTCGCCGGATGCGCTTGCGCTCGGATAACGATGATTAGCTGAAAGTTTGACAGGAGAGGAAACAGAGATGACAGATAAGTCGATAGAATTTGACTTTGGGAAGGACTTTCTTTTTTCCCTGAAGACTATAGTTGTCACCGAAGAGGATATCAAAGATCTCAAAAGCGGTAATTTGAAAGAGCCCAAGGATAAATACCGCGGATGCGATGTAAAGGTGTTCACGGACGGAAAATATCCAAGGGTCCTTCGGCTCAGTAAAGATATTCCTGTTTTCGATTCAGGTGACAGAGAATATGATTCCTGGTATGATCTTTACCTGGTGCAGGAGAAAAACGGAAATATTTACGCGGTCTACTGTACCGGCGGGTATCGCATCGCCAAAATCAAAGGTTATGCAAAGGTATATAAATATCCGGAAGATCTGAGGCAATACTTCATAGAAACCTGAAACAGAAGCGAATCAGGACGTATCAAAAACAAGGATCGGAGTGAGGAAGACCGGTTGATACAGGGTGGAAATGCGTATGGAAAATGAGAAAAGACATATTGCTTTTTATATTGGCTCTTTGAAAAAAGGGGGCGCTGAGCGGGTTTTTGTGAATCTGGCAGATTATTTCCGGGGACGCGGGTACCGGGTGACGATGGTAACCCAGTATCGGAAGGAGAATGAGTATGAACTGCCGGAGGGCGTAGATCGTGTGATTTCGGATATTGCGAAGGAAGAAGAGGGCGGCAGGATTGTAAATGTGTTTCGCCGTTACCGGAAGCTGCGCCGTATTTTTAAAGAACTTCAGGCTGATGTGGTGCTGTCCACCATAGGAAAGAATAATTTTATGGCGCTTTTGGCCAATGCCTTTTTGCCGACGAAAGTGGTGGTTTCTGTGGTGGCGGAGCCGACGGAGGAGTATCCGAACCGGAGCATGCGGCTGCTGGCAAAGACGTTGTTTTATTTTGCGGACGGCATCGTGATGCAGACCACGGACGCGGTGGCTTTTTTTGGGAAGCGTCTGCAGAAGAAGTGTGTGATTCTGAAAAATTCTTTAAATCCTGTATTTGTGCGGCCGCGCTTCGCGGGAGAACGGCGGCAGGACATTGTGGCGGTGGGACGTGTGGATGAGAACAAAAACCACCGCATGGCGATCCGGGCTTTTGCGCAGATTGCGGAGCGCTTCCCGAAGAGCCGCCTGATTATTTACGGGGAAGGGGAACTGCGGCAGAAACTGCTGGCGGAAATAGAGGAAATGGGGCTTACAGGCAGGATTCTCATGCCGGGGGCCGTGACCGATGTGCCGGACCGGATCGAGAAAGCGTATGCGTTTGTGCTGACTTCTGATACGGAAGGCATGCCCAATACGCTGATTGAAGCGATGGCTTTGGGCCTGGCCTGTGTTTCCACGGATTGTCCCTGCGGCGGGCCAAAGGATCTGATTGCGGACGGTCAGAACGGTTTTCTGGTGCCGGTGAAGGATGATAAAATGCTGGCAGAGCGGCTGGCCGATTTGCTGGAAAATCCGCAGAAGGTGGAAAAAATGGGCCAAGCGGCTGCAAAGCTTCAGGAAGAGTACCGCCCGGATAAAGTGAACGCGGAGTGGGAAGCTTACTTTACCGGAATCGTCGGGAAAAAGTGGGGGGGATAAGCATCTTAACCCGCCGCCGCATTCCCGCTGTGCCGCGCCCGCTCCTGCCGCCCGGCCCTCTGCTCTGGGGCACAGGTATTTTTGCCATTCCGATATTCAAAATGGGAAATTCCAACCAAAGCGCCGGCTCGTTCCGGACTGCCGGCAGATGCGTAAACTCGCTGCGGATCTTCGATCCGCCGCTCAGACAGTACGCATCTGCTGGCAGGAACGCCCCGGCGCTTTGGGGAATTTCACCATTTTAAATATAAGTCATGGCTGCAAATACCTGTGCCCCAGAGCAGAGGGCCGGGCGGCAGGAGCGGGCGCGGCACCAGGAGCGACAGCGTAACCGTTCAGGCAGGTCTGCGCATTTACTGCGCAGACCGTGCGAAAGTGATGCAAGCGTGCAAAAAGCCCATCGCCGCAGGCGATTTTAATGGCTTTTTGCAGTAACAGTTCGGCGTAGCTGAACTGTTACAATGCGGCGGTGGGTTGAGACGTTTATCCTGAAAAAGTGGGTGCATAATTGATGGATTCATGTTATACTAATAAGAAGTGTTTGGCGTTGCGGCTTGGCAGAGCCGGGTTGCGGCAACTTTTCTGAGTGGACAGGAACACCGTCTGCGGCGGTGGGAAAGGATTTTGGGATGAGCAGAGAAGAGGTTTTTGAAAAATTAAACGAAGTTTTCCGTGATGTTTTCGATGATGAGAGCATCACTGTGAATGATACGACGACGGCGGACGATATTGAGGATTGGGATTCTCTGGAGCATATCAATCTGATGGCGGCTGTGGAGTCGGAGTTTGGAATCAAATTTTCCATGGGACAGATTATGACCATGAAGAATGTGGGGGAGATGGCAGATATCATTTTACAGAAAATCTGAAACCGGGAGATAAGAAAGGATGAGCATTACTTCCTTTTCCTTCCTGTGTTTTTTTGCGGCGGTTCTGTTTTTATATTATGTGATCCCGAAAAAAGCGCAGTGGAGTTTCCTGCTGTTTGTCAGCTTCGCCTTTTTTATGACGTCTTCTGAAGTGACGGAAAGCGGCGGCTGGTATGTGATTTTTTATCCGCTGGCAGCAGTGGCAGCAGTGTATTTTGCAGCACGTTTGATGGACAGGACAAAAGAGCAGAAAAAAAGAAGGGCTGCTCTTATTTGTGCTGTCATTTTCTGTATCGGGCTTTTGTGCACGCTGAAGTTTTTCAGGCTGCCCCTTCTGGCGCCCATGGGGATTTCCTTTTATACGCTGACGCTGTTAGGATATTTGTTTGATGTATATTATGAGATCGGAAAGGTGCAGAATAATTACGGAAAGCTGGTTTTGTTCACCTGCTATTTTCCTACCATGGTTTCCGGCCCGATCCTGAAGTACGGCGAAATGGAAGAACAGCTTTACAGCGGGCATAAGCTGGACTACCGCCGGGTGACCTTCGGCATGCAGCGCATGCTCTGGGGCTTTTTTAAGAAGCTGGTCATCTCGGAGCGGATGGCGGTGATCGCCAATGAGATTTTCAACAATTATGAGAGTTATGCGGGATTTCCTGTCTGGATCGGGGCGATCGCTTTTACGTTCCAGCTTTATACCGATTTTGCGGGATGTATGGATATCGTGCTGGGCATTTCCGAGTGCTTCGGCATCATCCTGCCGGAGAATTTCAACGCGCCGTTTCTGGCGAGAAATATTTCCGAATACTGGCGCAGGTGGCACATCACGCTGGGAACCTGGCTGAAGGAATATCTGTTTTATCCGTTGCTGCGCACGAAATTTTTCATGCAGCTTCCCAAAAAGCTGAAAGATAAGGTGGGCAAAAAGCGGGCGAAGCAGATCACCACGTTTCTGGCCATGTTTCTTTTATGGTTTGCCATCGGTTACTGGCATGGGGGGACCTGGAATTTCATCATCGGTTCCGGTCTGCTGCACTGGTTCTACATCGTTTCCGGAGAACTGGCGGAGCCGCTGTTTGTGAAAATGCGGGCGTTTTTTCATATTAAGACGGAGAGCAGAGGGTTCATTTTGTTCCAGCGGCTGCGCACGTTTCTGCTGGTGGTGCTGGGGCTGATCTTTTTCAGAAGCAGCACGGTGTCGGATGCGCTGCGCATGATCGGCAGAGGGTTTTCCGCGTTTAATCCGCAGATTTTTGTGGACGGAACGCTCTTTTCCTTCGGGCTTGACTGGATTGAACTGACGATTGCAGTTGTTTCCCTGCTGATTTTTGAGTGGGTGACCATACAGCAGCAAAAGGGCTGGATGAGGGAACGGCTGGAGAAGACGAATATTGTGGTGCGCTGGATTGTGCTCTATGCGCTGCTCTTTTATGTGATTTTGCTGGGGCAGTATGGGCCGGGATATTCCGCGTCCGAGTTTATATACCAGAATTTCAAGGTGTGACGATGACGAAAAAACAGGCGGCAAAGGCGGTCATTTTTCTGGCCGGATTCATTTTCATATTGATTACGGTGACCTATATCATCCGCACGAACGGCGATGTGAAGGATCGCTTTGTGGGATTTTATGCGGAAAAGGATAACACCATCGATGCGATCATGGTGGGCTCCAGTCCGGTTTATCCTTTTTACAGCGCGCCGAAGCTGTACGGGGAGCAGGGCATTGCGGCATATCCCCTTTCCACCAACAACCAGCGTCCCAAGGCGATCAAATATCTGCTGAAGGAAGCGCAAAAAACCCAGGATCCCTCCCTTTTTATTATCGAATTGCGCATGTTTACCATGCCGGACGAGGAGTGGGAGGACACGATGGTGTTCACCAGGGGCGTTACGGATAACCTGAAATATTCCTGGAACCGGGTGCAGGCGATCAACGCGCTGGTCAGCGATAAGAGCGAACGCTATACCTATTATTTCGATATTTTCAAATATCACTCCAACTGGAAGACGATGGTCATGCCCAGCCAGCTTGCCTGTTGGCGTTATGAAAAGGCGCATCCGTTAAAGGGGCTGGAAATCAAATACGGGGTCGGCCCGACAGAGCGGGTGGACCTGTCCGGGGTGACACAGGCGCAGGAGCCTGCCGCAGAACAGGTGGAAGTGCTCTATGATCTGCTTTCCTGGATTGAGGATTCGGGAAAAGACGCGCTGTTTCTGGTTTCTCCCTATGTGATGGAGGAAGCCGATAAAAAGCAGTACAATTATATCATTCCCATCATCGAAGAGGCGGGCTATCGGGTTTTGGACCTCAACGATCATGTGGAGGAAATGGGACTGGATTTCGGGACGGATTTCTATGACTACGGAAGTCATGTGAATGCGCTGGGAGAGGCAAAATGTACGGCTTTTCTGGGCGATTATCTGGATCGGAATTATGATCTGCCGGACCGCAGAGGGCAGGCTGGTTATGAGAGTTGGGACAGCGCCTGGGCGCTGTATCAGGAAGCGCAGGCCCAGGCGGAAGCGAGTTGCCTGGACGATATCGCAAACGAGAACTGGGCGCCGGAGGTCATAGATTGAGACTGTAGGGCGGCGGCGCAAAAAAAGAGCGCTTTAGCAGGAAGGAAAAGACGGCTGAAAGAAAGGAGGACGGTTTATGTGCGGAATAGCGGGTTTTTGCAACCGGCAAAAGAGTTGGAAGCGTGATATTGCGATCATGAAGGACCGCATGGAGCACCGGGGGCCGGATGCGGAAGGCACCTGGGTGAGCGATGCGGAAAACGTGGTGCTGGGGCACAGACGTCTCTCCATTCTGGATTTGTCCCCCGGCGGAGCACAGCCCATGGTTTCCCACAGCGGCCGGTATGTGATCGCTTATAACGGGGAAATTTATAATTATAAGGAAGTGGAAGAAAAGCTGCGCCGGGAGCGGAAGCTGACGCGTTTAAACGGCAGCTCCGATACGGAGGTGCTTCTGGAAGCGCTGGAAGCCTACGGCGTGAAGGAAGGAATTGCCCTGTGCAAGGGGATGTTTGCCATTGCGCTTTATGATAAAGCGGAAAGAGAACTGTGGCTTCTGCGGGACAGAGTGGGAGAAAAGCCCCTGTATTACGGTTTTGTGGGCAGCAGTTTCGTATTCGCGTCGGAAATCGGCTGCATCACGGCGCTGCCGGATTTTCGCAATCCCATCAATAAAGACGTGCTGGATATTTATATGATCCACGGTTATATTCCCGCGCCGCATTCCGTCTATGAAGGAATCTTCAAGCTGGAGCCGGGAAAGATCCTGCGCACAAAGGCTCCCTACCGGGAATTTACGGAGGAAACTTACTGGTCCATGGCGGCGGTTGCGAAATACGGGCAGGAGCATCTCTTTGCAGGAACGAGACAGGAGGCGGCGGAAGAACTGGAACGCCTGCTGAAAAATGCGATCGCGGGACAGATGGTGGCCGACGTGCCGCTGGGGGCGTTTTTATCCGCCGGTATCGACAGTTCCACGGTGGTTTCCCTGATGCAGTCGATGGAGGGTCAAAAGGTGAGGACCTTTACCATCGGCATGGAGGATCAGGCCTATGACGAGGCGGTGATCGCAGGGCAGATCGCGGCCCATTTGGGGACGGAGCATACGGAATTATATATTTCGGAAAAAGACGCGAAGGAGGTCATTCCCCTGCTTCC
Organism: Eubacteriales bacterium; assembly: GCA_030524745.1. Taxonomy (GTDB): domain Bacteria; phylum Bacillota; class Clostridia; order Lachnospirales; family Lachnospiraceae; genus Gallintestinimicrobium. The sequence goes on from JAUNGC010000011.1 coordinate 65,268, forward strand.
TCATATGTTCGGGGAGCCTTTCGCGGATTCCTCCCAGATTCCGACTTATCTGGTGAGCAAAATGACCAGAGAGCATGTGACCGTTTCCTTGAGCGGCGACGGCGGGGACGAACTGTTCTGCGGTTACTCCACCTATGCTTCCGTCAACGGCGTCTGGGAGAAAATGCAGAAAGTTCCTGCCGGCCTGCGCCGGGGAATAAGCCGCCTGATGACAGACGGTTTCTTATCCAAAAAGGAGAGCAATGTGATCCGGGGCATGCTGCTTTCGGCCAAAACGCCGGAAGAACTGTATGCGCTGTCCGATCTGGCGGAGCCTTTTTTGGGGAAGCTGACAAAAACGCCGGGGAAGGCGGGCTGTATTTTTACGGATTATGAAAGCGGATTTTTGCCGGGGGTGCAGAACAATCTGATGCTGATGGATCTGCTCATGTACCATCCGGACGATATATTGGTAAAGGTGGACCGGACCGCCATGGCGGTTTCGCTGGAAAGCCGGGTGCCGATGCTGGACCGGGATGTGGTGGAATTTGCCTGGACGCTGCCTGTTTCGATGAAATGGGAAAACGGCGTCGGAAAACAGGTGCTGCGGGACGTGTTGTACCGCTATGTGCCCAAAGAGATGATGGACAGACCCAAAAAGGGCTTTTCGATCCCGATTCAGAAATGGCTGAAAGAACCGGGACTTTATGAATGGGCCAGGGATCTTCTGGACGAATCGAAGATCCGCAGGGAAGGATATTTTGATCCTCAGGCGGTCAGCCGTCTGTGGGAGGATTTTTGGCAGCGGGGAATCTGGCGAAAGCAGATCTGGTTTTTGCTGCAGTTTGAAAGTTGGCTGAAGGCAAAGGAAGCCATAGGGAATGTCCGGAAGGAAAGCGGGAAGATATGAAGATAATGGAAAATTACAATCCGCCGCCGATTCCTGCAAAGGAGCAGAAGGAAACGATTTCCGTAATCGTCACGGTTTATAATATTGGCGGCTATCTGGAACGGGCAGTGGATTCGATTTTGCAGCAGACTTACAAAAATCTGGAAGTGCTTTTGATAGACGACGGTTCTACGGACGCAAGCGGCGCGCTCTGCGACCGCTACGCTCAAAAGGACAGCCGGGTGAAAGTGGTTCATCAGAAAAACGGGGGCGCTTATGCGGCGCGGAATACCGGACTTTCCTGCGCAACAGGAGAATATCTGACCTTTGTCGACGGAGACGATTGGATTGACGCCTGTATGTATGAGATGCTGATGAGCGCTATGCGGCAGCAGGACGCGGACCTTGCAGTGTGCCGGTACAGAAAAATTTTCGGGGAACGCCAAGAGGACGATTCCACCAAAAAGGCGGCCGTTTTTGAGGGACAGGAGATCCTGGAGAAGTATCTGGAAGAGGATGATAACTGGCTGATTCAGACGGCGCCCTGGAATAAGCTTTACAGGCGTTCGCTGATCGGAAATATTACATTTCCGGCGAGTATTTATGAGGATATGCTTTACACAATCCGGCTTTTGAATCAACCGGCACGCAGCGTATATCTGGATACGGCGTACTATAACTATGTGTGCGACAGAGGAAGCAGCACGACCAATCTCGGCATCCATGAAAAGACGTTTCAGGATCTGATTCCCAACCTTTATTTAAGAAGCGAGTTCCTTCGGGAAATCGGCAGGGAGGATCTGGCGCTTCTGCATGATTACTTTTTATATAAACGGCTGCTTCTTTTCTATACGAAGGTACGCCGGGGAAAGGACCCGCGCAAAAGGGAGTATCTGGCTTTTCTGACGCAAAAGCTTCGGGAAGGGAAAGAAAAGTATGCGCGGGTATATTCCATTCCTCTTGCCAATCCGAACGAATACCGGAAAATGAAAATTTTTCTGGCGTCGCCGTTTCTTTATGATATCGTGATGTGGATAAACGACAGATTTGTGATTCCGGTAAAGACAAAGGTAAGATAAGACGCCCGGGTCCGAATCGCTGAACTGACAGGAGATCATTATGGTAGCAGTACAGATGTCCGGCGGGCTGGGCAATCAGATGTTTGAATATGCCCTGTATCTGAAATTGAAATCCATGGGAAAAGAGGTGAAGATGGACGACTTCACCTGCTATGGCCCCCGGGAACGCACAAAGCAACTGCAGGTTTTCGGGGTTTCCTATGACCGCCTTACCCAAAAGGAATATGAGGAACTGACGGATTCCTGTATGCTGCCCTGGCACAGGATACGGAGAAAGCTGACCGGAAGAAAGGACTTATCCTACAGGGAAAGCGGCTGTAATTTTGATCCGGAGGTATTAAGGCGGGACCATACGCTTCTCCTGGGATACTTTCAGACGGAAAAATATTTTCAGGATATCGAAGAACAGGTCCGGGAAGCGTTTCGGTTCCGGAATTTCACGCCGTCCCGGAGCGTGAGGGAATACGAAAGAAGAATGGAAGAATGTGAAGCGGTCAGCTTGCATGTGCGCAGAGGAGATTATTTAAAACCCGAAAATCAGGCGCTCTTCGGCGGTATTTGCGATGAAGCGTACTATGAACGGGCGGTCGGCAGGATGCGCAACGCGCTGCCGGGGGCGAAATTTTTTGTGTTTACCAACGATCCGTCCTGGATAAAGGAACATTATATGGGACCGGATTTTGTGATAGTGGAAGGAAATGATGAAGATATGGGATATGCGGATCTGTATCTGATGAGTAAATGCAGGCATCACATACTGGCCAACAGTTCCTTCTCCTGGTGGGGAGCCTGGCTGGACGGCAATCCGGATAAGATCGTGATCGCGCCGGACCGCTGGTTTAACGGGAAGGATTTTCACGATATCTATACCCGGGATATGATTCGGGTGTAAAGGGCATTTTCAGAGGATGAGTCTGCAGACCGCGGGCTGTGGGTGAAGAAGGCATGCGACCGGAAATGAGGTTTTATGATCGGAACGGAAATAAAAAAGGGCATGGGCCTTGGAAATCAGTTGTTCTGCTATGTCACTGCAAGGTGCATTGCCGCTGACAGAAAAGCGGAGTTTGGCGTGGCAGGCATGGAAATTTTAAACCGGTATCTGACGGGGAGCAATCCGGAACCGTTTATGGAATTGTGGACGGGAAAAGAAGCGCAGGTCTCTGATTTTGAACGTATATACGAGGAGAAAGAAGAGCGGATCTATACGGGTACCTGCCTTCATGATCTGGAACATGGCTGCTATGTGGCGGGAGCGGATCCGGGGGTGCTGCAGGCTGCGGACGGGACGCTGCTTTCGGGCAACTTACAGGCGGAAAGCTATCTGGAAGGACACCGGGACGAAATAAAGGAATGGCTGAAGGTGAAGCCGGCCTATGATAATTACGAGTATACCAGGGACAACCTGTGTATTCTGAACATGCGGGGCGGAGAATACACTGCGGAACCGGAACTGTTTCTGCGCAGGAAATACTGGATGGACGCCATGGCGCACATGAAAAAGATACGGCCGGACATGGAGTTTATGATTGTCACGGAAGACGTGGAAGCGGCGCGAAAACTTCTCCCGGAAATTGAAGCGCATCATTTTTCCATAGACCGGGATTATGTGACCGTAAAAAACGCCAGATATCTGATTCTTTCCAATTCTTCTTTCGCCTGTTTTCCTGCTTTTACGTCTGAGACGGCGCGAAAGATCATCGCGCCTAAATACTGGGCGAGGCATAACGTATCGGACGGTTATTGGGCGTCAGAACAAAATATTTATTCGGATTTTGTCTATTTGGACAAAAAAGGGAAGCTTTTTACGGCCCAGGAGTGTAGAATGGAACTGGAGCGATACAAGAAAGAAAATGCGTCCTATGCAGGGCGTCATCAAAAGCCTGTGGGACAGAAGAAAAAAGCGATGAGACTGCAGGCGTCCCTGTTCCGGACAATGTATTATACGGGACGGGCGGTCCGGAGCATGAAGCGCCGGTTAAAGGGACTGGGCGGCAATTGAGAAGTTCCGGTCCGGGTCCGGCATAAATGGAAGGAATCAATGTAGTATGAAAATTTGGAACAAATTAAAGGAGCAGCCGGATAAATGGATTTTCCGGATTCTGCTGGTTGCATTTCTGGGCAGCATGCTGCCGGTCTGGTATCTGTCGCGCTATACCATGCCGGGCCGGGATGATTTTACTTATGGAGTTAACACGCATGATGCCTGGTTTGCCACCCATTCTCTTTGGGAAGTGCTCAGGGCGGCCGCGGCGACGACGGCAGAATCCTGGAAACTGTGGCAGGGAACCTGGTCGTCCATCTTTCTGATGGCGCTGACGCCGGGCGTTTTCGGAGAACGGTGGTATTTTCTGACGGGGCTTATCATGACGGGAATGCTGGGCGGCAGCATTGCGGCCCTCGTCCATGTCGTACTCAGAAAATATGTGGAAGCCGGTGGAAAAGAGGCGAAGTATCAAAGCGGAATCTGTATTCTGATTCTCATTTTTCTTTCCGTTCAGACGATGGTTTCGCCGCTGGACGGTATTTACTGGTATAATGGGGCGCTGCATTATATATTCATGGAATCCGTATTGTTTTTTCAGGCGGCGGTGCTGCTGTCCTTTCTCAAGGCTTCCAAAAGAGGCAGGGCAGGATATCTGATACTGTCTGTGCTGCTGGCGGCAGTTTTGGGGGGCGCAAATCTCCTGACCTCGCTGCAGTCCTGTATTTTAACGGTATTCCTTGTTCTGTATGAATTCTGGAAGAAGAAAAAAGACCGCCTGTGGCTGTTGCTGCCGCTTTTGTGCAACCTCGTCAGCTTTGGGTTCAATGTGCTGGCGCCGGGCAACCTGATACGGGAAAATACTGCGGAAGGAATGGGAGCGGTCAGCGCGATTCTTCTGTCCTTTTACTGGGCGGCCGTTTACATCACGGAATGGATGACGCCCATCGTGCTGGTGGGATTTGCCCTGATGCTGCCGGTTATCTGGGAGATGGGGAAAAAATCCAAAGCGCAGTTTTTCCATCCGCTTTGCGCCGTATTTTTGTCCGTCTGTGTCTTTGCGGCGATGTTTACGCCGACTTTGTTCGCAACCTCCAGCGAGGGGCCGGACCGTTGTAAAAATGCGATGCGGGTGGTGCTGTATCTGTTGGTGTTTTTGAATCTGCTCAATGTGTCGGGGCGGCTTGCCCAAAGTAATCCGAAGTGTCTGTTTGGAAGGATTCTGGATGAGATTGGGAAAAATTACGGAACCTGGCTTTTCACGGCGCTTTTGCTGCTCGGAGCGGTGTTTTTGCTTTCGGCGGACAAAAATACTTATACATCGGTTTCGGCGGTTCGTTCCCTTGTAAACGGGGAAGCGGCGCAATATTATGAAGAGAATATGCAGCGGTTGGCCCTTTATACAGACCCGGAAAGAAAGGATGTGACCGTCGCTCCTCTGAAAGCGCATCCCTATCTGATTTTTACCACGGATGTGGGAAATGAAGGCAGCGAAGGGTATTGGATCAATCTGGCGCTGAAGGATTATTATAAGCTGGATAGTATCACGGTTTTGGAAGAGTGAGGATTTCCCGGCAGAGTCGCAGGAGAAAAAGGCTGGCGAAAGAGCGGTCTGTTAAGAGGCGATTGAATCATCGGAGAGGAAAAGGAATGGCAAAAGTATCGATTTGTGTGCCGGCCTACGGCAATGAGGCGGGAATCAGACGCCTGCTTGGGTCCATAGCGCAGCAGGACTATACAGATTATGAGGTGATTTTGACGGACGATTCACCGGATGATTCGGTGCGGCGGGCGGCGGAAAGCTGCGGAATTTCCGGCCTGCGCTACTATAAAAACGGCGAGCGGATGGGCGCTACCCGCAATTGGAACCGGGCGGTGTCCCTGGCATCGGGAGAATATATTAAAATCATGCATCATGACGACTGGTTTACGGACAGATATAGTCTGGGACGGTTTGTAAAGATGCTGGATGAGAAACCGGAGGCGATTATTGCCTTCTGCGGCACCTGGCAGGTCACGTTGTCGGAAGAAAAAGAAGAAACGGACGACAGGTTTGCGCGCTGTATCAGCGCGGAGCATGAGACCTGGATCAGAGAGGACTGGCGCAATCTGTATCTGGGCGATTATATCGGCGCGCCCAGCGCAACCATTTACAGGAGATGCGGCCTTGACTATGAGGAAAAACTCACCTGGCTGGTGGATGTGGAATATTATATGCGCCTTTTGCAGAAACAGCCCTGCTATGCATATACCACGGAGCCGCTGATCTGTATCGGAATCAGCCGGGACCAGTTGACGGAATCCTGCAAAGCGGATGGAAAGCTGAACATTTTTGAATATGGTTTTCTGATGGACGAATTTGATCTGTCGGGCTATGCGCAGTACAGAAAAAAATTCATTGACATTGCGCTGAAGTATAAAATGCCTTATGCTTCCATAGAAGGTTACGGAATTCCGAAACAGGAATACCGCCGGGAAGCATGGAAAAAGCGCAGACAGGATTTCGTTTTTCTTTTGGGCGTGGCCCGGCGGAAGCTTTTGGGGAATCAAAAGAAGCCGTGTTAGGACGATTACGTTTCGGAGATAAAAAGAGCCGCCCGTGCGGCAGATTGTGAGGAAACATGCTGGCAATATTAAAGAAACTCATGAGAATTCTGAATAAGAAGCAGAAGCGGCGCGTGGTCGGAATCGGCCTGATGATCTTCATCGGCGCCATGCTGGAAATGCTGGGCGTCAGTCTGATCATGCCGATTGTGGAGGGCGTGATGGATCCGGATGCGCTGCTGAATAAGTGGTATATCAGGCTGCTGGAAAACTTCGTTCATTTTGACACTGCAAATCAGTGGATTCTGTTTCTCATTGCCGCCATTATTGCGGTATATTTCATCAAAAACGGGTATCTGCTTCTGCAGACTTATGTGCAGTCCAGATTTGTCAACAGAAATCAGTCCGATACGATCAGCTATATGCTGGAAGAATACTTAAACCGTCCATATGAATTTTATCTGAATGCGGATATACCGACGATCTTCAGAACGATTGACGGCGATGTGCCCAAGGTTTTTACGGTTCTGATGGAATACCTTCAGCTTTTTACGGAATTGATGGTTTCTTTTGTGCTGGGTATTACCCTGCTGGTCTTCAATCCGTCCATGACGATTATGCTCATGGTAATCATGGTGGGGCTGACCGTCATTATCATTAAGATCCTCAAGCCGACGCTCAACCGGCTGGGACGCACTTCACAGGAATTGCAGAGCCAGATGGGGAAATGGAGACTTCAGTCCATTTACGGTATTAAGGATGTAAAGATATTGAACAAGGAGCATTATTTTGCCTCCAGCTTTGGGAAATATTCCCAGCTTAACGCAAAGCTGACCACAAACTATGCGGTTTTAAACAATATGCCCCGGCTGCTTTTGGAAACCTTCAGCATCTGCGGCATTTTGGGCTATCTGGCAATCTGTATCATGACCAGTTCGGACATTAAGGAACTCGTGCCTCAGATTTCAGCATTCGCGGTGGCGGCCATGCGTCTGATGCCTTCCGTCAACCGGATCAACACCCATATGAGCAATATTGCGTTCTATGAACCGAGCGTGAATTATGTATATGAAAATGTGGATTTCACATCCTATCGCCTGCACGGCCGGTATGAGAGGGAGCAAAAACCGGAAACGGAGCCGATGATTTTGGAAAAGGAAATCCGCATGAAGGATGTGGACTATGTCTATCCGGAAACGGATAAGCTGATTCTGGATCAGGCGCAGATGGTGGTGCCCGTGGGGAAATCCGTGGGGATCATGGGACCCTCCGGCGCGGGAAAAAGCACGGCGGTGGATGTGCTCCTGGGGCTTTTGCGGGTGAGGAGCGGTCAAATCCTCTGCGACGGCAGGGATATTTTTGAAAATTATGAATCCTGGCTTTCCCATATCGGTTATATTCCCCAGACGATATATCTGACGGATGATTCTATCCGGGAGAATATCGCCTTCGGGGTGGCGAAGGAAGACATTGACGACGAGCGTGTCTGGAAAGTGCTGGAAGAAGCGCAGATGAAGGAATTTGTGCAGGGGCTGGAAGAAGGATTGGAGATGGCAGTGGGCGACAGAGGCGTGCGCCTTTCCGGCGGACAGCGCCAGCGCCTCGGCATCGCGCGGGCATTATACCATAACCCGGAAATTCTGGTGTTTGACGAGGCGACCAGCGCGCTGGATACGGATACGGAAACCGCTATCATGGAGGCGATCGACAGCTTTCACGGGCGCAAAACCCTGATTATTATTGCGCACCGGCTGCGCACGATCGAAAACTGTGATATTATTTATAAAGTGGACAAGGGCAAGATTGTGCAGACGACGCTGGAAGCGGAAAACCATTGAAGCCTGAAAGGAAGCATGAAACATGGAATGGAAAGACGGGAAACTTCAGCTTCCCAATGTGACGCTGATGGCGATGACCAGCGTAAAGGTGATGGAAACGGTCAAAGCCATGGAATACAGCATGCGGCAGATCGATTTTGGGGATTGCGTGCTCATCACGCACAAAAAGCCGTTTTATCTTCCCAAAAAGATTCGTTATGCTTATACCTCACAGTTGACGGATATCGACTGCTTTAACTATAAGATGATTTATGAACTGGGAGATTATATTTATACGGATTATGTGATGGTCGTGCATTACGACGGTTTCGTCGTGCACCCGGAGCAGTGGCGGGATGAATTCCTGGACTATGATTATATCGGTTCTCCCTGGCCGGTGCCGGAGGATGATTTTACCTATCGGGATATTCACGGCAATCTGTGCAGAGTGGGAAACAGCGTGGGAATCCGCAGCAAGCGTCTGCTGGACTTTCCCAAACAGGCAGGCATTCCCTTTGAGGCGGATCACGGTTACTTCCACGAGGACGGCTTCATCTGCTGTAAAAACCGGCATTTGTTTGAAGCGGCCGGTATGCGCATCGCGCCGCTGGAAGTGGCGAAATATTTTGCGCACGAATCCATGATACCGGAAATCGAGGGGATCACCCCTTTTGCATTTCATAAGTGGGCGGGCAGCAATGCAGAATATCCGAAGTTTAAAGGAAAACCGGAACTGCTTTTGCGGGCGGAGCGGCGCCTGAAACGGTTATTAAAGCGTTGAGCCGGAAACATATAGAAAAGGCCGTTTGACGGCAGATGGGAGATTAAAATGGTATACGATTGCTTTCAATTTTTCAACGAACTGGATATTTTAAAGCTGCGCATGCATGTTTTAAACGATATTGTGGACAAATTTGTGGTCAGCGAATCCACAGTGACTTTTTCGGGGGATCCAAAGCCTCTGTATTTTCAGGAAAACCGGGAAATGTTTGCAGAGTTTCAGGATAAAATCATTCATAAGGTCGTGGATGATACGCCCATGGACACCAGCGCTTTTATGCGGGACAGCCATCAGAAATGCGCAGTGGCGCGCGGGCTGGAGGGAGCCGGCGACGATGATGTGATCATCTTTTCCGATGTGGACGAGATTCCCAATCCGGAAGCGGTAAAATGGGTTCTGGAGCATTTTGAAGACGGAAGAATCTATGCGCTGGCGCAGCGTAATTTCTACTGTTATCTGGATATGGAAGAAACTTCCGGAAATCTGCTGTCCATTACGGGCGAATTTGAGGGCGTTTCCGGTGCGGACAGAAAGTGGCTGGGCACCAAGATCTGCAAATACAGCATGCTGAAAAAATATACGACGGAGCAGCTTCGGGATAAAGAGCAGAAGCCTCTGATGGTGCGCGTGCCGGAAGGCGGCTGGCACTTTTCCTATATGGGCGGCGGCAAAAACGAATCCGTGGAGGACCGCGTCAAATATAAGATAAAGAGCGCGGCGCACCAGGAGTATAACAACCGGGCGACGCTTTCCAAAGTGAAGAAAAATATTAAAAATCATCAGGATATTCTCGGACGGGAGAGCCGTTTTGAGATTGTTGCGGTGGACGAGACCTTCCCCGTTTATTTGCGGGAGCATCTGGAGGAATACCGGTATCTGATGTATCCGGAGAAAAAATCGCTGTTTGACAAACTGCGGGGAAAATGAGGATAGCGGGACAGGCGTCACCGGCCCCGGCGATATCCGAAAAGGCGGAGAGAATATGAGCAATCTGACGGATACGAAAAAAACAAATATGGAAAAAGCCGGACTGGTCTGCTTTTACCTGGGCCTGCTTGTGGAAATTCTGATCGTTATTCTGGACAAAAGTTCCTGGATCAATCCGGCGGAGGGACAGCTTTTCAGGCTCACATTTCTGCTGTTCGCTCTGAAAGTGTGCATGACGAAATATTCCCTCAGGGAATGGGCGGCGATTCTTTTGGCAGGGGTGATCGCCGCCGCCTGCTATTTTGGCTCCGGCCGGGACGAAGCGGTGCGCGTGGTGGTTTTTGTGGTGTCCATGAAGGGTGTGGACCACAAAAAGGCGATGAAAACCGTATTCTGGGGCACAATCGCAGGGATGCTGGTGCTGGCCGGTCTGGCTTTTGCAGGGATTCTGGGAGAGGTTTATGATGCAACGGCCGGGTACGGCGTTAAAGAAGGTACCACCCGTCTCTGCCTGGGCGTCGGCAACGCCAATGCGCTGGCCTGCATGGTCTGGGCGCTCATGACGCTGGGAATCTACCTGTATCATGAGGCAATGAAGCTTTGGCATTATGCCTTTTTGCTCGTGCTGACCGTGCTGACTTACCTGGCGACCGTGACCAGAACGGCGCTTCTGGTGATGGCGGCTACCGTTTTGCTGGCGTTTGTCATGCAGTACGGTAAGAAAATCCGGACGGCGAAATGGGTATATTTCGGAGGAATTGCGGCGATTCTGGGCGGTGTGATTTTTTCCGTCTACGCAGCATATGTTTCTGACTGGTATTGTTATATGCCGGATTGGGTGGGGAAGCTGGATCATGTATTGACCGGCAGAATTGTTGGAATATATGCGTTTGAAAATGGAGGCGGTGTGCTGGAAAACTGGAAACTTTTCGGAGATCCGACTTATATCGAATACTTTGACATGGGCTATGTCCGTCTGTTTTTCTGGTACGGCATTGTGCCGGGAATCTGCGCGGTTCTGATGCTGTGCCTGCTCATCTGGCAGTGCAGAAAGCAGCAGGATTACATGGGATTTGTGCTGATTTTGTCTTTTGGCGTCTATACGGTGATTGAGGCACATGCAGTTTCCGTTTATATTGCAAGAAATTATGTGCTGCTTCTGCTGGGCGCATACTGGCCTTATATGCTTTGGACCGGAAAAAAGAAAGGGCCTGAGAGGGAAGCTTATTGGTGGCGTTTCCGGGCATTGTTTGGAGCGTCCCATTGAGAAGACGCCTGCCTGCAGGAAATGAGGAAAAATATGAAGGTTTTGATGGTTGGGCCGGACCGGAGCGTACACGGCGGTATTTCCGGCGTGGTGAATAATTATTATGAAGCCGGGCTGGATCAAAAAATAGAACTTTGTTATATCGGAACGATGGTGGAGGGCAGTAAGCTGCGCAAGCTTTTGCAGGCAGTAAAGGCCTATCTGATCTTTCTGCGGAGACTGACGGACCATGAGATCGTGCATGTGAATATGGCCTCTGATATGAGTTACCGCCGGAAATCTTTTTTTATCAGAACTGCCCATCGATTCGGGAAAAAGCTGGTGATTCATCAGCACGGCGGAGATTTTGTCAATTATTATGAGAAACAATTAACGGATAGGGGACGAAAAAGACTGCGGCGGACGCTGGATATGGCGGACGTCTTTCTGGTGCTTACGCCCGTCTGGAAAACTTTTTTTGGAAAGCTGATCGGAGAGGAAAAGATTGTCGTGCTGCCTGATGCGGTCAAAATTCCCGAAGAGAGAGAAAAGCTTTATGGGCAGCACAGGATACTTTTTCTGGGAAGATTGTGCAGGGCGAAAGGAATTGGAGAACTCCTCGAAATTATCCCCGCCCTGAGGCAGAAATATCCGGAAGTGAAACTGTATCTGGGCGGTATTTGGGAGGATAAGGAACTGCAAAAGCAGGCGTTGAAATATCCGGAACAGGTGGAATGGCTGGGATGGATTACCGGGAAGGAAAAGGAAAGGTATCTGGAAGCCTGTGATATTTTTGTGATGCCTTCCTATTTCGAGGGACAATCCGTCTCCATACTGGAAGCCATGGCGGCGTCCTGCGCTATAGTGGCAGCCGAAACCGGTGGAATTCCCTATATGATTTCACAGGAAGAAACAGGAATTCTGGTAAAACCGCACAGCGCAGAAGCTCTTTTGAATGGACTTGATCGTGTATTGGGAGATGAGAAGCTATGCGCCAAAATCGGAAAAAATGCAAGAGAAAAAGTATCGCAGGAATTTGCGCTGGATCAGACTGTCCTGCGTTTGTGTCAGATTTATGAAGGGATCTAACCGAAAATGGAATGTTATAAAATCAGTATCATTGTACCGGTATACAATGTGGAAAAATATCTGGCGCAGTGCGTGAAAAGTCTTATGGCACAAACCTGGGAAAATATAGAAATTATTCTGGTGGATGATGGTTCCAAAGATCAAAGCGGCGTAATGTGCGACCGGTTCGCGCTGGAGGATGAGCGCATCCGGGTTATTCATAAAGAGAACGGCGGATTGATTTCTGCCTGGAAAAGAGGGGCGGAGGAAGCCGCAGGAGAGTATTTACATTTTGTGGACGGCGACGACTGGATTGAGAAAGAAACGATAGAGGAGATGGGCGCCTTCCTGACAGGCTCGGAAAAAGAAATTATTTCCAGCGATTATATCATTGAAAGAGAAGACGGAAAACGGCAATACGTATGGCAGAAGCTTGTGCCGGGAGAATATGAGGGAAAGAAACTGAAAGAAGCGGTGATCCCTCAGATTTTGGGAAATGAAGAGCGATATGTATGTATTTCCCGCTGTATGAAGCTGATTTCACGGAAGCTGATTCTGGAAAATATGCATTATAGTGATCCTGTGATCCGAATGGGAGAGGATACAACGATTCTGCTTCCTGCGATTGCGGACTGTGAGCGGCTTGTGGTGATGGATCATAAGGCATATTACCATTATTTGTATCTGGAAACCTCTATGGTGCACAAGTATGACAGCGGTCTTTATGAAAATATGCTTCGCCTGCGGAAAGTGGTACTGCGTGTGATCGAAGACAAGTTCAGCGCCGGGGAAAAAGAATGGATGCTGAAACAGGCGCAGAAAGAGCATATTTATATGATGCTTCTGGTTTTGAAAAATGAAGCCCGGGGAAATCCGGGCGGGTATCGGAAAAATATTGCCGCCATCTGTAAGGAGCCGGAGTTGAAAAAGATGGTGAAGCAATATCCGGTCGCGGTGCGGCAAACGGCCAACAGGCTGCTGTATGCCGTTTTGAAACATCCGAATGCGGTGATGATCTCCCTGCTGCGGCTGGCGATGATTATTTATTATGGAAAGTAGGAGAAAGCAGAGAATGGCTTCCAATATGCCGCTGATCAGCGTGATCGTTCCGGTCTATAACGGACAGGATTTTCTGGAAAACTGCATAAACAGTATTTTGGGGCAGACCTATGAGAAAGTGGAGATCATTTTGGTAAACGACGGCTCTACGGATCAGACCCAGGCGCTTTGCGAGAGGCTTTCGGCAGAACATGAAAAAGTGTCGGTTATAACGATGGATGACAGGGGAGTGTCCGCGGCCCGCAATGCCGGGCTGGAACGAGCGGCAGGGGAATATATTGCCTTTGTGGATGCGGATGACAGGATTCATCCACTTATGCTGGAAGTGCTTTACCGGAATCTGGTGCAGAGCGGAAGCGATATCGCCGGATGCGGCTTTTTTGAATGGAGCGGGGAAGCGGATTGGGAACGCGGGCTGCGGCGCGCGGGAGAGCCGCAGGAAAAAATAGGGGAAAAAATCCGGGAAGGAATGACCGGCGCGGAACAAAAATCCGAAAAAGCGAAGGTGCTGACCGCAGGACAGTTTATCCTGCAGGGAATTCTCGGAAATGATACGCGCTGCTGGAGCAAGCTGTACCGGAGGGATGTGATTGGGGCGGTGCGTTTCCGGGAAGGCTTGACGATTGGTGAGGATATGCTATTTCTGGTAGATTTGCTTCCGCATATAAGACGTCTGGTTTCGGTAGGTTTTCCGGGATATGGCTATTATCAGAATCCCTGCGGGGCCATGAACCGAAGCTTTCGGCCTGCCTATATGGATCAGATCCGGTGCTGGGAAATGGCAAGAGAGCAGCTTGAAAAAACTGCGGCTCAAAAAGGCGGGCTGACGGAAGAGGACAGAAGTGTTATGATGGGGATATCCACAGCCCGTCTCCTGACGGCGGTCATGCTTACAGTGGGAAAGCTGGCGCAGCTTCCGGGAAAGCAGCGCAGGGAAAACGGGAAATATCTGGAAGAATGCCGGCGGAAGATAGAACAGAACCGGAAAAAATATGGCGCGAAAATCTGGCTGGACCGGGGATACCGGGCGAAGATTCTGCTGTTTGCATGGTGGCCGGGATTGTATGTGCGGCTGTACGGCGGTATGAAAAAACTGGGCGGCGGATTTTAAATGGGAGCATGCGTTGAAGCGGAGGGACGATTATGATTATTGTACAGGTTGCCGGAGGGCTGGGAAATCAATTGCAGCAGTATGCGCTGTACCGGAAACTCTTAAGTCTTTCCAAAGAAGCGAAGCTGGATCTTTCCTGGTTTTCGAACGGGAAAATGGAAAAAAATGAATTTATTACCGACAGATCTCTGGAATTGGATTATCTGGACGGCATTTCCTACGAAGCGTGCACAAAAAGAGAGAAGGAAGAACTGACAGGAGGAGGCGGGCTTTTGGGAAAACTCAGAAGAAATCTTTTGCCTTCCACGGTGCATGCTTTTACGGAGAGCAAAATGTATCATCCGGAAATATTTGAACAGAAGGATCTTTATATCAGCGGCTATTTTGCCTGTGAAAAATATTATGCGGATATTCTGGAAACATTGCGGAAGGAAATTCGTTTTCCAAACAGCGATAACCCGGAGAACGATAGGCTGGCGCAGGAAATGAAGGAGAGAGAATCCGTCAGCGTGCATATCAGAAGAGGGGATTATTTAAATGAGCAGAATGCGGCCATGTTCGGCAATATTTGTACGGATGCGTATTATAAAAGCGCGTTGGAGTATATGCGCGGCCGCTGCAGGGGCGCTCACTTTTATCTGTTTTCAGATGACGCGGACTACTTAAGAGAACATTATCAGGGAGAAGAATATACCATTGTGGATTGCAACCACGGAAAAGACAGTTTTTATGATATGTGGCTGATGAGCCAATGCAGGCATAATATTTGCGCCAATTCTACGTTCAGTTTTTGGGGCGCAAGGCTGAATGCCAACGAGGAGAAAATCATGATCCGTCCGACCATTCATAAAAACTGTCAGCAGTTTGTCAAGGAAGAAATGCAGGATCTGTGGAAAGGCTGGACTTTTGTCAGTCCGGAGGGAATCATATATGAAGGATGATAAAATTGTATTGTATATGCATGCCGGAAGCGGCAATCACGGCTGTGAAGCGATTGTCAACAGTCTGTGCAGAATGCTTCCGAAGCCCGCCATACTGATTACAAACCGGGCGGCAGAGGATGCGCGCTATTCACTCAGGGATCTGCGCTGTGAAATTGTTCAGGAGAGAAGCATTGAGAAAAATGTGCTCGTTCACACCTGGTATTATGTGTGGAGAATGCTGATGAAGGATCCGGAAAGCTTCATGCGTTACCGTTACCGCGCCGTGTGCGGGAAAAATGCCAGAAGGCTGAACATTTCTATCGGCGGCGACAATTATTGCTACGATAATATGTTGGACCGGCTGATCTGCTCCAACCGGATGTTTCACCGTCAGGGGAGCAAAACGATGCTGTTCGGCTGCTCCGTTGAGCCTGAATTGTTAAAAAGACCAGAAATCGCGGAAGATATGAAGCGATATGACGCGATTGTGGCGCGGGAAAGCATTACCTATGGGGCGCTCTGTAAAGCCGGACTGAAGGAACGGACCTTTCTGTGCCCGGATCCGGCATTTTTACTGGAAACAAAAGAACTTCCCCTGCCCGGGGGCTGGGCGGAAGGAAAAATGCTCGGCTTAAATATCAGTCCGATGATTGTGGAAAATGAAAAAACGCCGGGGATCACCATGGAAAATTACAAAGCGCTGATCGCGCACATCCTGGAAACGACCGATCTGCATGTGGCGCTGATTCCTCATGTGATATGGGAAAATAACGACGACCGCAGACCCATCGGCGAACTGTATGAAGCATTTGCGCATACAGGCCGGGTACTGAAGCTGGAAGATGCGTCCGCGCCTGAATTAAAGGGCTATATCGCCCGGTGCAGGATGTTCATCGGCGCCAGGACTCACGCGACAATCGCGGCTTACTCTTCCTGCGTGCCAACGTTGGTGGTGGGCTATTCCGTCAAGGCGCAGGGGATTGCGCAGGATCTTTTCGGCACGTCAGACGATTATGTGATTCCGGTGCAGACGCTTGCCAAAAAGGAAGATCTGATCGGAGCGTTTGAATGGCTCAAAGGGCAGGAGAACAGGATGCGCCTGCATCTGGAAACAGTCATGCCGGAGTATCAGAAAAAAGCGGCGGCCGCGCAGGAAATCATTTGGAAAATGGCGGATCAGGGGTGAAACCGGAGAGGCCTTTTTGCGGAGAAAAGAGAGCGGCAAGGAAGCGTCGGGAACAGGAGAAGCGTATGGAACAGGTGAGAGGGCTGGCGGATACGGCGGCGGCACAGATCGCGGTATATCCGGTTGTCACCGGGAAAGAAAAAATGAAACGTCTGATAAAGGGGACTTTACTGCATCATAAGCTGGCGCCCGTCGATCCTTTTTCCTGGCCCAACGCCATGCTGGGAGAAGGACTTCTGGCAGCGTTTGAAGCGACGGGAGAAAAAAAATACCTGATGGCTGCGGCCAATCATCTGAAACGGTGGAAAAGCACAGGATATCGCATTTATTATGTGGATAACATCATGAATGGAAGCCTGGCGATGCGGATAGAAGAGTTGATTGACGCAAAAGAGGAAGGGCCGCTTGGGGCGGCGGAAGCGGATGAAATGCGGGGCGTATGCGGCGAAGCGGAGAAAGCCTGCGCAGAATGGCTCAGAGGGGCGGTCAGAACCGGACAGGGAATTTTGCCCTACCGGGAGCATCATATGGATTGGCTCTTTGCCGATACTCTGGGTATGGTATGCCCCTTTCTGTGCAGGTATGGAGTGCAGAACGGCGATAAAGAACTGCAGCAGGCAGCTGTCCGGCAATTGCAGCAGTTTTTGCAAAACGGAATGGATGAAAGGACCGGTCTTCCCTATCATGGATATGATGAGAAGAGCGGCATGAAATACAGTATCATCGGCTGGGGAAGGGCATGCGGATGGCTGTTGAAGGGACTGGCGGGAAGCCTGCCCTGGATTGCGGAGGAATCCGGCGAATATGAGAGTTTAAAGCAGGCGTTTTTGCGGCTTGCAGAAACGGTCGGCTCATATCAGCGGCCGGACGGCGGCTTTTCCTGGCAGTTGGAAGCGCAGGAGGGGCACAGGGACAGTTCGGCGGAAGGGATGATCGGAGCGGCGCTGGCGTCTGCAATGAGAAGCGGCTTGCTGCAGGAAAATGAAGAAAACGGGACATGCGGCGGCAAATTGTCAGCGCCCGGTTTGCTGGAACGCCTGCAGCGGATTCTGCAGCAGACCGTAAAGGGCGGCCGCATCGGAGAATGTCTGGGCGAATGCAGGGATTTTGCGGAATATCCGCAGGTTTATGGAGATTACCCCTGGGGAACGGGAAGCGCGCTGGAATTTCTGGCGAGCATGCCGCGATGACAGCGGGATATTCTGCGGCTGTTATGAAAGAAGTAGAAGATGAGACTGCGGGTTACAGCTTACGTTCCCGAAAGGAGCGCGAACTGTAATAGCTACGGAGAGGTAAATGGGAAGAGTCAAATACGCAACAAGAAACATCATGTTTGGTTTTGCCGGAAATATCATCACGATGCTGGCCCATTTTGTACTGCGCCGCGTGTTTATTTCCACGCTGGGCGATACGCTGCTGGGCGTGGAAACGCTGTACACGGACATATTGACCGTGCTTTCTTTAGCGGAACTTGGCGTGGGGACGGCGGTTAACTATAACCTGTACGGGCCGGTGGCGAGAGGAGAAACGGAAAAAATCAAGTCCTACATGCTCCTTTATAAAAAGGCTTATCGGGTGATCGCCATTGTGATCGCCGTAGCGGGACTGGCGTTGGTTCCGTTTCTTCCTGTGATCGTGGGCGATCCGGGCTATATCACGCTGAATGAACTACGCGTTTATTACCTGATCTTTCTGTTTAATACGGTGAGCACTTATTTTGTGGCCTATAAATACAGTTTGGCGAATGCGGATCAGAAAAATTATATTCAGACAAATGTGAACACCGTTACAAAACTGATTTCGCTTGCCTGCCAGACGGCGGCCCTTCTGGTTCTGCCCAATTTTCTTCTGTATCTGCTGATACAGGCGGGGGTGGAACTGGCGCAGAAAATTTTTGTGAGTTGTTACCTGAATAAAAAATATCCGGTATTGAAGGAAAAGAATGTGACGCCGCTGACGAAGGAAGAGAACGACGATGTGGTCAGCAAGGTGAAGGCGCTGATGCTGCATCGGATCGGCGATATGGCCAGGCTGCAGACGGATACGATCATCATATCCGCTTTCCTCGGCGTAATCTGGACCGGAATGATCGGTACGTACAAGATGTTTGTCAGTTCCGTGTCAAATTATGTGAATGTGATTTTTAACTCGGTCATTTCCAGCTTTGGAAACCTGATAGCGACAGAAGGAGAGGAAAAGCAGTTTCAGCTTTTTAAGGTTTACCGGTTTTTTGCAATCTGGGTTTATGGATTTTCGGCGGTTGGATTTTTGCTGCTTTTGTCTCCGCTGGTGGAACTGTACGCCGGAAAGGAACGTGTGCTTGCAACATCCATCATCACCTGGTACCTGGTCGACTACTTTTTTAAGGGAGAGCGGGTCGTTCTCTCCAATTTCAAAACGGCGGCGGGCGTTTTTGAACAGGACAAATACCTGACGCTGATTCAGGGGGCGGTGAATCTGGTGATTTCGCTGGCGCTTGTGACAAAAATCGGCATGGCGGGCGTTTACGTCGGCACGGTCATATCCGGGCTGATTGCGAATATCACAAAGCCTATCATCATTTATAAGACCTGCTTTCACAGAACGGCCGGATCCTATTTTAAGGATTCCCTGAAGTATCTGGTTGTGATCGGCGTCACCCTTGTCATTTTGATTCCGCTTCAGAATTTTCTCATGCCTCAGGTGACTGTTCCGGGATTTGTGATGATGATTGTGGTCATTACGGTGGTCTTTAACGGGATCTTTCTGGCCGGATTCGGACGGTCGGAGGAGTTCAAATACCTGTATCGGATGATGATGACCAGGTTTCGCAGATAGTTGATATTTATATAATTGTTGGATAATATAATGTTGGGTTTTATAATTATCTGATAATTATAAATATATGCGAATTAATACTGACAATTTAGTTCGCTGTTTAGCATTGAAAAGTATTTCAGAATGGAGATGGAGGCTAAAAATGAAAGTCTTAGTAACCGGTGTGGCAGGCCAGCTTGGCCACGATGTAATGAATGAATTATCGAAAAGAAATTATGAAGGAATTGGCTCTGACATCGCATCGATGTATAGTGGAATAGCGGATGGCAGTGCGGTAACGAAGATGCCTTATGTACAGATGGACATCACGGATAATTCAGGAGTGGAGACTGTTATTACAGCAATAAATCCTGATGTTGTAGTTCACTGCGCAGCATGGACGGCGGTGGATCTGGCTGAAGACGAAGACAAGGTGGAAAAGGTTCGTCAGGTGAATGCGAAAGGGACCGAGAATATTGCTCTTATCTGTAAAAAATTGGGCTGTAAGATGCTTTATCTTTCTACGGATTATGTGTTTGACGGACAGGGAACAGAACCATGGAAGCCTGACTGTAAGGATTATAAACCATTGAGCGTGTATGGGCAGACAAAGCTGGAAGGGGAACTGGCGGTTGCCGGAAATCTGGAGAGATATTTCATTGTGCGTATTGCGTGGGTGTTCGGTGTGAACGGTAAGAATTTTATCAAAACCATGCTGAATATCGGGAAAACTCACGATCTGATAAAAGTGGTGGACGATCAAATCGGCACGCCTACTTATACCTATGATCTGGCAAGGCTTCTGGTGGATATGATTGAAACGGAAAAGTATGGTTATTATCATGCAACCAATGAAGGCGGCTATATTAGCTGGTATGATTTCACAAAGGAAATCTTTAAGCAGGCGGTTGAAATGGGACGGACGGAATATTCGGAAGAGCGTCTGAGAGTTTTACCGGTGACAACGGAAGAATATGGGGCATCCAAAGCAAAGCGCCCCTTCAACTCAAGGCTGGATAAGAGTAAACTCAAAGAGAACGGATTTGAACCTTTACCGACCTGGCAGGATGCGTTGCACAGATATTTAAGAGAAATAGAGTTTTAAAGGGGAAGGGGCGGAAAACCCGCCCCTGTCCGGATAAATTTGCTGAATATTGGTTCAAATGTTTTGAATTGACAGATAATTTGAAAAAATATTTATAATAAAATGAAAAATACTATAATTATAACAAAAAATGAAATAATAAGAATACCTTTCTTAATTGCCAGAAAAATTCTGGAATAATCAGATGTCAAAAGAGGCGGGGAAAGTGACCATGATTACCTGGCACGAACCATACCTCTTTTTTACTTGTATTCTTCTCCATAAAACCTTATAATATTACAAAACTATGATTTTGTTTGTTGTTTGCGGCAATAGAAAAGTGGACATGCTCATAAATATAATTTCATAAGAAAAGAAACGGAACTGATATGAATCCTTTACTTTATACGGAAGTATTAAAAACGAATATCAATATTTTAACGATGCAGGAAGCTGTAGATTATCTGGATACTCATTTGGATGAAATAAGAGGGGAATATGTATGTATTTCAAATGTTCATACTACGGTGACCGCATATCGGGATGAAGCCTATAGAGAAGTGCAGAATGGAAGCGTTTTGAATATGCCTGACGGTAAACCGCTTTCCATTGTACAGCACTGGCGCGGTTATAAGAATGCAGGACGCGTGCCGGGGCCTGACCTGATGGTGGAGATTTTTGGATTATCAGAAAAAAGAGGATATACGCATTATTTTTATGGAAGTACGCCGGAAACAATTCGGGAATTGGAACAGAATTTAAAAAGGCGATATCCCAAATTGCAGATTGCGGGAATGTATTCTCCACCATTCCGTCCGCTGAGTAAAGCGGAGGATGAGGAAGTTGTTGAGAAAATCAATGCTTGCAGACCGGATTTTATCTGGGTTGGACTGGGAGCGCCAAAACAGGAAAAGTGGATGGCCGATCATAAGGGGAAGTTTACCGGTATTATGTTGGGCGTAGGGGCCGGTTTTGACTTCCATGCCGGTACGGTTCGGCGCGCGCCGAAATGGATGCAGGAAATATGCATGGAGTGGCTATGGCGGATGATGCAGGATCCGCGGAGATTGCTGCCAAGGTATCTGGATACGAATTTTTCCTTTTTGTTCTATTTAATGAAGGAACGAAAAAAAGGGAAAGCGAAAAAGAAAAAGGATCGCCTGCGTATCGCTATGATCGGGCATAAGCGCATTCCTTCCCGAGAGGGGGGCGTGGAAATTGTGGTGGATGAAATTTCCACGAGACTTGTAAAGCTGGGACATCAGGTAGACGCCTACAACCGGTCCGGGTATCATGTGTCAGGAAAAGAGTTTGATGAAAAACGCGGGAAAATATACGAGGGGATTCGGCTGATTACGATTCCTACTTTCAGGAACAGCAAAATGAATGCGATTGTATATTCCTGTCTGGCGACGATTGCGGCTACTGCAAAAGCGGTTTTGGGAAAATATGATGTACTGCATTTTCATGCGGAAGGGCCGTGTATTATGATTTGGCTGCCCAAACTGTTTCGGGTCAGAGTGGTGGCTACGATTCATGGTTTGGATTGGCAGCGGTCAAAGTGGGGAAATTTCGCTTCAAAGATGTTAAAATTGGGAGAAAAGATGGCTGCGAAGTACGCGGATGAAGTGATCGTGCTTTCCCGAAATGTGCAGGACTATTTTATGCAGACATATCATCGGAAAACCATCTATATACCGAACGGTATTTGCCGCCCTGAGGTGAAAGCTGCTGAGGAAATAGAGCGGAAATTCGGGTTGAAGAAGGAAAGCTATATTCTTTTTCTGGCGAGGATCGTGCCGGAGAAGGGGGCGCATTACCTGATCGAAGCTTTTAGACAGGTAAAAACGGATAAAAAACTGGTGATTGCCGGCGGTTGCAGCCACAGTCAGGAATATCAGGAAGAAATCAGGCAACTCTGTGCGTCGGACGATCGGATCATTTTGACGGGATTTGTACAGGGACGTTTGCTGGAGGAACTTTACAGCAATGCCTGGCTGTTTGTATTGCCCAGCGATGTAGAAGGAATGGCAATCAGCCTGCTGGAAGCCATGAGTTATGAAATTTGCTGTCTGGTCAGCGATATTCCTGAAAATACGGAAGTGGTGGAAGGACATGCATTTACGTTTCAAAAAAGTGATGTCGGCGATTTAAAGGAAAAACTGGAGTATTTACTCTCACATCCTGAGAAAGTGGAAGAAATGCGATCCGGTAGCAGTCAATATATCTGCCGGAAGTTTAACTGGGATGATGTTGTACAAAATACTCTGCGTTTATATTATGGTGAGAATAAAGCAGAGAAATAGCATGAAGATTTTGATTGTGAATAAATTTCTGTATCCTAACGGGGGATCTGAAACTTATATTTTTAAAATTGGCGAACAGCTTGTTAAAATGGGACACAGCGTTGAATTTTTCGGTATGGAACACGAAAACAGATGTGTGGGAAATCATGCTGAAAGCTATACGTCCGGAATGGATTTTCACACGGGAAAATTGCAAAAGCTGTTATATCCGTTTAAGATCATTTATTCCCTGGAGGCCCGCAGGAAGATACGGCTGGTATTGGACGACTTTGCTCCGGATGCGGTTCATTTGAATAACTTCAATTTTCAGTTGACTCCGTCTGTTTTATATGAGATCAGAAAATACGAAAAGCAAAACGGAAGAAAAATAAGGATTATTTATACAGCGCATGACAGCCAGCTTGTCTGCCCGAATCACCTGATGCAGAATCCTGTTACAGGAGAGAAGTGTATGAAATGTCTGGATGGCGGCGCTGTGAATTGTGTGAAAGGAAGATGTATTCATGGTTCCAGGGTGAAAAGTATTCTGGCAGCGATAGAGCATTGCCTTTTTAAGAGCCTGAAAACCTATCGTATGATCGATCTGATTATTTGTCCCAGTCAGTTTTTAAAAGAACGGCTGCAAACGGATTCCGTGCTGGCCCCAAGGCTGGTGGTTCTTCACAACTTTGTGGATGTCAGGACAGGAAAAGAAATGCCAAAGAAAGACTATGTGTTATACTTTGGGCGATATTCGCTGGAAAAAGGGATCGGAACGTTGCTGCAGGTATGCCGCAGCCTGCCGCAGATTTCCTTTATCTTTGCAGGAGACGGTCCTTTGGCAGAGCAGGTAAATGCGGTGTCAAATATTAGAAATGTTGGATTTGTGTCCGGGGAAGAATTGTGGAGTTTGATTGCGCGCGCACGGTTTACGGTATTTCCGTCGGAATGTTATGAAAATTGTCCTTTTGCAGTGATGGAATCCCTTTTATGCCGGACGCCGGTGATCGGAAGCGATGCAGGCGGCGTGCCGGAATTGATAGAGCAGGGAAAAACGGGAGAATTGTTTGAAAGCGGAAATGGGGAACAACTAAAGGAAAAGATTACCGGACTTTGGGAGAACAGAACGTTGTGTGAGACTTATACAGAAAATTGCGGCACAGTTACTTTTGATACTGTGGCGGCATATTGCGAAAAGCTTTGCCAACTGTATGCCGGGGAGAGATAGTCGAAGTATGGGAGTAGACGCCTGTGGAATGGAGTATGCAGATGAATGCTGAAAATAAGAAAAATCCTGGTATTGTATGGCGCAATACAATTTCTCTCCAGGAGCTTTTATTCTGCCTGTTTTTTGGCATTCTGTTATTTGCCAAGGGAATTGGCTTATATGATGGGCAGGGCATTTTTAAAGTTTTTTTATTGCTGGCCTTTTTATGCTGGTTTGGGAAAATGCTGATTAGCAGCCATACGGTTATGGAAGATGGAATCATCGCACTGTTGGTTGCAATAGGACTCCTGGTCTGGCATTTTTCAGGAGAAAAAGCGGCGCTCATATCCGTTTTAGTGGTCACGGGGATGAAGGATGTTTCTGTGAAGCGGGTTTTTCAAACCGGACTGGTTGTCTGGACCGCGTGTTTTGCAGGAACGATTTGTCTTGCTTTGACCGGCGTTATAGAGCCGCTAATGTTAGTGCATAATAAAGCGGGGATGGGATTTGTAATTCGGAATTCTCTGGGATATACGCATCCCAATGTGCTGCATATTTCCTTTGTTATTCTGATTTCATTCTGGTTTTATTTTTATGCGAAGTCCAAAAAAGGAACTTTAGCGGCAACAGCGCTTGCGTTTGTCGGGAATATATACATTTTTTTGTATTCTTTGAGTTATACCGGATTTATTGTGACAACAGCATATTTGATTTTGCTGACTTATTTTTCACTACGCAGTGAGAGGACAAAGGCTGAAAATGTGATCATCCAATGTCTGATGCCGTTGTGCGTTCTGACGTCGCTTCTGGCGCCGCATTTATTAAAGGGAAGGATTTTTGAACTGGCCGATAAACTTGTCAATACAAGATTTACGCTGACCAGACGCGCTCTGATAGTGAGCAATTTATCGTTATTTGGGAAAAGAATTGACATTGGAGAAGGCTCCGTTGATTGCTCCTATGTTTATTGTCTCTTGTATTATGGAATTATTCTGTTTGGAATATTTATGATCGGTTATTTCCTGCTAATACGTCATTTATTGAAGGAAAATCGTACAAGGGAACTGGCACTGGTATTGGGACTTGTAGCGGCTGGATTTACAGAACCGTTTCAATTTAACTTTTCATTTAAAAATCTGATTTTACCCTTTTTGGGGGAATATTTATTTGTTCTGACAAAATATTTGGACGGAAAATTTTTGCTGGCCAATAAAGCAATTTGTCTGTTCCCGTGTCAAAAGGCTGTAAAGCTGCCGGGCATAGCAACATTGCCGCATTTGGGAAAGCTGGTAAAAAGTATATGGAAAAAGGCCGGAATCTGTATTTTTACAGGATGCCTGATCGGAGGAATTATGGGCGCTTCTGTCGGCTGGCTGTTTATTGAAGTTAAACCATATGTCGTGGTGGACAGAAAATATAGCGATCGGGTTGGCCGGAAAGAAGATTTTGAGATATTTGGCGAACTCCCGGAAGAAATAGTGGAGAACAGCATGCAGATTCACTGTACCGGGCCGGACGCTCATGTATATGTGTTTGAAGGGGGAAACATGCAGCGTCTGGAAAGGGTGAGAAATTCCGTTAGCTGCGGGGCGGCAGGAATGATAATCGCCGGAATAGGAGGCTGCTGGATTGGGAATATAAAGTATCAACGAAAAAGAATACGCAACCTGAATGATATTTAAATGAAAATAATGGATCGTTTTCGGAGGACGACTGGTATGGCAAGAAGAACATTATATGGAACTGTAATCGTAACTTATCGCTGCAATGCGCATTGCAATATGTGTGACTGCTTCAGAGATCCCACCAGGCCGGAAGATGAAATCTCGTTGGATGTCATAAAAAAACTGCCGGAAATGGCTTTTACGAATATCACCGGAGGGGAACCGTTTATTCGTAAGGATATGCCGGAAATTGTCAGAGAACTTTATAAAAAATCTGACAGAATTGTGATTTCTACGAATGGTTATTTTACAGACCGCATCATTGCGCTTTGTAAAGAATTCCCGAAAGTCGGGATCAGAATCAGCATTGAAGGGCTACAGGAAACGAATGATAAAATCAGAGGGATTCCGGATGGCTTTAACAGAGGGTATACGACCTTAAAGACTTTGGTTGAGATGGGACATCCGGATGTCGGATTTGGAATGACAGTTCAGGATATGAACTGTGAGGATCTGGTGCCTTTGTATCATATCGCCAACGATATGGGGATGGAATTTGCAACGGCGACTTTGCATAACTCTTTTTATTTTCGAAAGACAGACAATAAAATCGATGATAAGCGAAAGGTTTCTGAGAATTTTGAAAAACTCATCAATGAATTGCTGCAAAGCAGTTCCCCAAAGAAATGGTTCCGGGCCTATTTTAATCATGGACTGATTAATTATATTTACGGAAATAAACGTTTACTCCCCTGCGATATGTCCAGAAACGCTTTCTTCATTGATCCTTTTTGCGACGTGATTCCCTGTAACGGCATGGAAAAGAAAGCAGTTATGGGCAATCTGAAGGAGCAATCCTGGGAAGAACTCTGGAATTCCCCGCAGGCAAAGGAAGTCCGCAGATGTACGAAAAACTGTGACAGAAACTGCTGGATGATCGGAAGCGCATCGCCGGCAATGCATAAGTACATTTGGGTGCCCGGCTGGTGGGTTATAAAGCATAAGTTCCTGAAAGGCGGTAAGTACAGCCTCGGGGAAAACAAGTTTATGAAAGAGTAAAATTCTTTTATAAATGAGGGAAGAGGAGAGAAAAGATGCGTGGCGCGATAAAGAAGTGTGCGTTGGCCGGAGTTGCAATTGCGGCTGTCTATATAGAATTGTTTACTTTTTGGAATTACTATCTGGATGACAATACTTTTGCAAAAGAAAATATGTTAAGCGTATTTCTACTCATCGGTTTGCTGTATCTGTATTGTCGCTTTATACGGGTAAAAGATAAAACGGCATTGATTTGCGGCGCGATAACAGGGGCTTTATTTGGCTTGATTATGGTAATCGGGAATAAACTCTATCTGGGAAGTCTGGAGGAAATATTTGTATCTTTGCGTTCCGTGATAAAATATATGGTGCTTCTGGCGGGAGAAATACTTTTTGGAATCCAGATATTTACGTTGTTTTACCATTTTATTCTGACCTGTGAACTGCCGGAAAGCGAATATAAACTTTATGAGGGAAAGAAAAAGAAATACCGTGTCTGGATCGGAATGTGGCTGCTTATGTTTTTGTGCCATATGCCCTGTTATCTTTCTAACTTTCCGGGCATCATGAGTTATGATTCCGGATGGATTACAAGACAGGCGCTCGGTATCATACCCTTTGATAACTTCCATCCGTTCCTACATACCCTGATATGGACGGCATGTATCAGGCTGGAGCAGTTGCTGGGAATTCCGCAGTTTGGACTTGTGATATACTCTCTAGGACAGGCGCTTATCGTAACGGCGATGTTTACTTATATCGTATATTTTATGGTACAAAGGAAGGTGAATAAGATCTTTGTGATCGTGACCTGGCTCTTTTATGCTTTTTGTCCGAACATTGTGCTTTTTTCTTTAATCACTACAAAAGATATTTTGTTGGGTGTGTCCGTAGCCGGAGTTGTTATGCTTTTGCTTCATATCTGGGAGGGGATAGAAGGCGGCGAAGAGAAGCAAAAAAGTAAGAGGACGATGATTGCATTTGCCGTGGTGGGAACGTTTAGCTGCCTGTTGCGGAATAATATGATATATGCAATGATTGCAGCAGGAATTATCATGATCCTGGTGTGCAAATCTCATCGCTCATTTTTTTGTGGCTGACTTATATGCTGGGACCTGTGAGCAATTTCCGTTACACATATCCGATGGTCATTTTATATCCGGTGATCGTATGGCATATCATGGGCGGCAGATCTTCGGAGCCAAAGCCGATTCGGAAAGGGAAAGAAATACATGAGGAAACATAATGATAGGGGAATGAAAATTCTCATGTTGGTCAACTGGAAAGTGGAATATTGCAATACGGCGCCGGAAAATAAACAGCCGCCGGATTATTTTGTTGAGGGACAGCCGTATTGGTTTTATAAATATTTTGAGAATGCGGTATCTGTTGAAGTGGAGGATATCCATACATTTCCATGGTTGGAACGTTTTGAAAAAGAAAAGCTGCGCTTTTATATCGTACAGACGATAAGAGTATTGTTTCGGCTCAAAAAGTATGATCTGATTGTTTCCCATGGCATGCAGAGCGGCGTTGTACTCAGCCTGTTTCGGCGGATTTTTAAGACGAAAGCAAAACATATTGTTTTTGACATCGGTTCCTTTAACAGTGCCGCGGAAAGCGGGGCTGCACTGAAACTGATGCAGTTTGCCAGTAAGTCGATCGATGGTTTTATTTATCATACAGAGAGACAGATTGATTATTATAAGAAATTTTTTCCATGGATTTTGGACAAAAGCGAATATATTCCTTTCGGGACGGATGCAGTTTTTTTCGGACAGGAGAAAAGTTATACAAAAAACGAAAAGGACGAAGCGGAAAGAAAGCAGTACATCCTATGCGTGGGTTATGCAAAGCGTGATTGGAACACATTGTATGAGGCCTATGAAAAAGTGGAAAATAAGGCCAATGTGGCGCTGCGTCTGATCGGAAAATCTGATTTTGTATGTGAAGATCAGAATGTGGAAGCATTTGCAGTCATGCCGATCAATGAATTGATAGAACAGATCAGGCATGCGCTGTTTTGCGTGCTCCCCCTTCAATATTTCAATTATTCTTTTGGACAGATGACTCTTTTGCAGCAAATGTCTCTGGGAAAAGCGGTAATCACAGCGAAAGTGCCCAGCATGGAAGGGTATGTGAAGGAAGGGGAAACGGCGCTTTTTTATGAACCGGAAAATGCGGATCATCTGGCAAAACAAATGGAACTGTTATTGCAGGATCATAAGCTGCGGGAACGGATCGGACAGAATGCCGGCAAAGAGATTCGGGAAGAATACAATGAGAAAAATATGGCGCAAAAAATAGAAATTTTTTACAGGAAAATTGTGGAAGGCCGGGAAGTATGAAGATTATATTTGTGATTGTCAGTATGGCGGGCGGAGGGGCAGAAAGAGTGATTTCCATTCTTGCCAATCAATTCGTTAAAAAAGGAATGGATGTTACAATTATGATGACTGCCGGCGATGAAGTAGCATACGCTTTGGATGAAAGGATTCATCTGCTGTGCATCGGCGGTTGTTCCGGGGGAAGCCTGAAAAAGAGGCTGGAAAGAATCTGGCGGATGAGAAGATACTTCAGGCAGGAGAAAGACAGTGTGATTGTTTCTTTTGGCCCGGGAACCAGCTTCTTTGCAGTGATGGCGGATTTATTTTTAAAACATCCGTTTGTGATATCGGAGCGGAACGACCCGGCGGCCTGTCCGCATCCGAGACTGCGGAATTTAATATATCGGCGGGCAAAACGTCTGATTTTTCAGACGGAGGACGCCATGAAGTGTTTTCCGGCTGCATTGCGCAAGCGGGGCTGTACCATTCCGAATCCGGTTATCTCAGGATTGCCGGAACCATGGCAGGGGGAACGGGAAAAAACGGTTGTTGCGGTGGGCAGGTTGGAGCCGCAGAAAAACTATGGCATGTTGTTGAACGCTTTTGCTGAATTTTATAAGAAATTTCCTGATTATAAGCTTCATGTATATGGGAAGGGGTCCCTTTTGAAGGAGTTGCAAAATCAGACGGTGAAACTGGGAATTTCCCAGGCTGTAGTATGGGAAGGATTTCAGAAGGATGTGCTTTCCAAAATCATTTCGGCGGGTATTTATGCATTATCGTCTGATTACGAAGGAATTTCCAATGCACTTCTGGAGGCTATGGCAGTCGGACTGCCCGTAATTTCTACGGATTGTCCTATTGGCGGTTCTCGAATGTGCATCCGGAACGGGGAAAACGGATTGCTTGTGCCCTGCGGCGATGCCGGGACGTTTGCGGCAGCGCTGGAAAGTCTGGCGGATGATCCGGATTATGCCAGCCGGCTGGGACAGCAGGCGGCAAAGATCAGAGAGCAGTTTTCGGAAGAAATGGTCAGCCATATGTGGCTGGAACAGTTAAAGGCGGCGGGCCGCTGATACTGTAGAGAAATGTTGTAAATATTTTCGGGTAATCGGGGGAAATATGCGATTTTTATATGTAGCGCCTCGCTATCATACCAATCAGGTGCCGATCATGCGGGGATTGAAAAGGGAAGGACACGAGGTCTGCTTTTTAAGTCAATATGCCGGGAGCGTGGAGGATTATTCCGATGTGACGCCTGTGGTAGTAGGATATTCCCGTATTTTTCTTTTTTTGGACGCCTGCTATGTCAAATGGATTGGGAAATGGGATAAAAAGGCTAAGGACCGGAAAATCAAATGTGGATTTCCTGCCATGGGAAAACTGGCGAGTAATATCAGGGACTTTAAGCCGGATGTTGCGATCCTCAGGGAACGTTCTGCCTATTCTATTTGCGCTTATCTGATTTGCAGGCGGTATCATATTCCGGCGATTTTGTATAATCAAAGTCCGCTGTGGGAAGACAGGATAAAAAATGATTTGCCCCATAAACTGGTTCGCATGATAACACCAAAGGTTCGTATGACGCCTGTATATGGGAAGAGCGGAAAAGAAAAGGTCATTGAGCCGGGAGCCGCCTTCGTACCGTTTGTTATGGAGCCGGTTCTTTCTGCGGATAAGAGAATCTGGCAGAAGGATGGCGTGACGCATATTTTCTGCATAGGGAAATATGAACAGCGTAAAAATCAGCGAATGATGATAGAAGCGGTCGGGACGCTCTTGAAGGAATATAAGCTGCATCTGACTATCGCAGGGGAGTGTTCGACGGATGCTCATTGCGTCTATTATCATGAACTGGAAAAGTATGTGTGCATGCATAATCTTGACAATCATGTGACGCTTTTGAAGAACTTAAGCAGGACCCGGATTGACGAGCAGTATCGAAATGCAGATTTGTTTGTGATACCCAGCACGCTGGAACCGGCATCTATTTCCCAGCTTGAAGCTATGGCATATTCCCTGCCGGTGATTTGCAGCGACACAAACGGGACGGCCTGTTATGTGGAAAATGGAGAAAACGGATGGGTGTTTCGGGACAACAACCGGGAAGCGCTCATACAGGCGCTCGGGAAAATACTGTCCAGTCCCGGAAAGATGAAATTGATGGGAGAAAAGAGTTATCAGCTTATCGTGGAAAAATATCAGATAGAAGCATATCTGGCAGGTATCAGGAGATTGTTGGAGAATTTAAGGCACAAAGAAGCATAAATGAGGAGACTGTTATGTGGAATAAAATGAATTATATTTTCAGTAAGCAGGATAAAATCAAGATATTTATTCTGATGATTGCCATGTTAATAGGGAGTTTTGTGGAACTGCTTGGAGTGGCTGTTTTCCAGCCGTTTGTCAATGTTATCATGAATCCCTCTTCGATTGCGGAAAATTTTTGGCTGGCATGGTTAAACGAGGTGTTTCCCTGTAATACCGTGGAAGGCTTTCTGACGATGATGGCTATACTCATTATGCTGGTGTACATTGTTAAAAATGTCTATTTATGGGTGGAACAATATTTTATCATCATGTTTACTTATAATGTGCAGCGGAAAACTGCAGTCAGACTTTTAAACACATATTTGGAAGAGCCTTATACGTTTCATCTGGACCATAACATAGCGGAAATTCAGCGTAGTATACAGGAAGACACCGCAAGGTTTACCCAGTTTCTGATGCATTTGCTACAGATGATAGCGGAAGTGGTGGTTTGCGTTGTGATCAGCGTGTATTTGTTTAAGGTCAGTGTATCCATTACGGTAACGATTGTCCTGTTGCTGTTTATTTGCATGACTTTCTTTACAAAAATTAATAAAAATTTCTCGCAGCGGCTTGGCAGGGAGTCGCAGCAATCTATGGGAAAATTGTGTCAATGGGTGAATCAGTCTCTGGGAGGAATCAAGGAAGTCAAAGTATTAAACAGAGAGAACTTTTTTATCTCCCACTATGAAAAACATTATAATTTATATGTGAAGGCGGTTGGCATTAATCGGGTTTTTTCCATTACGCCGAAATATATGGTAGAAGCAATATGTATGGTGGGTATGTTGATTGCTATTGTCGTGAAATTGAATTTCGGGCGAAAAGAAATAGCTGATTTTATACCTCAGCTTTCAACATTTGCGGTGGCGGCCTTTCGGCTTCTGCCATCTGTGGGAAGAATTAATGAACATATGAGCAGCATTCTGTTTGCAAAACCATCGGTTGAGTTGATTTATGAAGATCTGAAAGGAATAGAAAAGTATCCGGTTAATAAAACGGTGGAAGAAGGAGGAGTGTGGAATTTTAATAATGCGATAACGGTAAAGCATATTACCTACGCTTATCCAAATGCTGACAGAAATGTATTGGAAGACGCAGAATGTGTGATCCCTAAGGGCAAGACGGTAGCCTTTATCGGAAGTTCCGGCGCAGGAAAAACTACACTGGCAGATATTATCTTAGGATTGTTGACGCCACAGAGGGGAAAGGTAAAAGCTGACGACATTGATATCTTTAAAAATTTGACGCTGTGGCATCAGAAGCTGGGATATATTCCGCAGGTGATATATTTATCGGACGATACGATCAGAAATAATATAGCATTTGGTATTTCGCCTGAGAATATAGAGGAAAGTGCGATTGAAGAAGCCGTGAAGAAAGCGCAGTTGGCAGAGTTTGTGGAAAGCCTTCCGGAAGGTCTGGATACAATTGTCGGAGATCGGGGCGTGAGGCTGTCCGGCGGTCAGCGACAGAGAATAGGAATTGCCAGGGCCTTGTATCATGACCCTGAAATACTGGTGCTGGATGAAGCAACTTCTGCGTTGGATAATGAAACGGAAGCGGCGGTAATGGAGGCCATAGAGAGTCTGCATGGGAGCAAAACCATGATTATTATTGCGCATCGCTTGACGACAATCCGTAAGGCAGATATTATTTATGAGGTAGAGAATCAGAAAATCATAGAGCGTACTGCGAAAGAGGTATTTGGCAGCGAGTAAGTAAAAAGATGTGTCTGGGAGGAATTGGGATCATGAAATTGGTTGTGGCAGGAACAGGATATGTCGGATTGGTAGCCGGGGTGTGTTTTGCGGAGAAAGGACATGACGTAACCTGTGTGGATGTGGATGAAAATAAGGTAAAATTGATGGAATCCGGCATATCCCCCATATATGAGGACGGATTGGAAGAACTGATGCAGAAGAATTATGCGGCTGGTCGGCTTCATTATACAACGGATTATAAGTCTGCTTACCGGAATCCGGATGCGATCTTTATCGGGGTAGGAACGCCGGAACAGCCGGATGGTTCTGCCAATCTCAGTTTTATAGCATCTGTCTGCCGTCAGATTGCGGAGAATGTGGAAAAAGACTGTCTGGTGGTGGTAAAGTCTACGGTTCCGGTTGGCACGAATGATCGTGTGGAACAGTTCGTTCAGGACTTTCTGGTGAGAAAAGAACTGCATATTGAAGTGGCCTCCAATCCGGAATTTCTGGCGCAGGGCTCCGCTGTGCACGATACGCTGCATGCTGCAAGAATTATTATCGGAACGGAGAGTAAAGAGGCGGAGGAAAAACTACGGAAGATTTATGAACCCTTTCATCTGCCGATTGTCTCGATGAACCGCAGGTCTGCTGAAATGACAAAGTATGCCTGCAATGATTTTCTGGCTTTAAAAATATCCTATATGAATGATATTGCAAATTTGTGTGAGTTGATCGGAGCCAATATCGATGATGTGGCAAGGGGAATGAGTTACGATGAGAGGATCGGAGCCAACTTTTTAAAAGCCGGCATCGGTTATGGCGGAAGCTGCTTTCCGAAGGATACAAAGGCGCTGAAGTTTCAGGCAAAGAAAGCGGGCTATCAGTTGCGCACAGTGGAAGCGGCGGTGGATGTCAACAGGGAACAGAAAACAAAACTTTTTGCCAAAGCGAGCGGTCGTATGATTACTTTTGAGAGGCTTAAAGTGGCTGTTTTAGGGCTGGCATTTAAACCGGGGACAGACGATCTGCGGGAGGCACCCTCTCTGGATAAT
Organism: Eubacteriales bacterium; assembly: GCA_030524745.1. Lineage (GTDB taxonomy): Bacteria > Bacillota > Clostridia > Lachnospirales > Lachnospiraceae > Gallintestinimicrobium. Next base: position 99,327 of record JAUNGC010000011.1, read on the forward strand.
GTAGAACTCCTGCTGGAAGGCGGAGCGGATATTTATGCTTATGACCCGGCAGCTTCGGAGAATTTTAAAAGGAAGTACCCGGAGGGACAGCATGGCAGAGGGACAATAACTTATGTGACGGATATAGAAAAGGCATTAAGTGACGCGAATATCTGTTTTGTGTTCACAGAATGGAAGGAAATCAAAGATATACAGCCGATTCAGTTTAAGAAGCTGATGCGTATACCGCTTGTGTACGACGGCAGAAATGTTTATGACTTAATAAAGATGAAAGATGCCGGAGTGGAATATTACAGCATTGGCAGATAGCGGGAGAGTGTGATGGAAAAGGGAACAGTAATTCTGGTTACAGGAGCAGCGGGCTTTATCGGCTCCAATCTGGTAAAAAGACTGCTTGAAACAGAGGGTGGCGTTCGGGTGATCGGTCTGGATAATCTGAATGACTACTACGATGTGAGTTTGAAGGAAGCGCGGTTGAAGAAGCTGACAGATGACCGCTTTACTTTTATCAGGGGAGACCTTGCGGACAGAACATGTATGGAAGAGATTTTTGCACAGTATGAGCCGGAGATTGTGGTGAATCTGGCAGCACAGGCAGGAGTGCGTTATTCGATTACGAATCCGGACAGTTATATAGAAAGTAATATCATTGGTTTTTATAATGTTCTGGAGTGCTGCCGCCATTCCTATGATGGCGGGAAAAGGGGAGTAAGGCATCTGGTATATGCATCAAGTTCTTCTGTTTACGGAACGAATAAAAAAGTTCCTTACAGCACGCAGGATAAGGTGGACAATCCGGTTTCCTTGTATGCGGCAACTAAGAAATCCAATGAACTGATGGCACATGCCTACAGCAAGCTGTATCACATTCCCTGTACAGGATTGCGCTTTTTTACAGTATATGGACCGGCCGGAAGGCCGGATATGGCATACTTTGGTTTTGCCAATAAGATGGTGAAGGGTGAAAAAATTCAGATCTTTAATTATGGCGATATGCGGCGGGATTTCACATACATTGATGACATTGTTACCGGTGTGGTTAAAGTGATGGAGAAGGTACCCGCAGAGAATGAGGACGGTGTGAAATATAAGATCTATAATATCGGCAATCATAATCCGGAAAGCCTTTTATATTTTGTCGAGACGCTGGAGCAGTGCCTTATGGATGCTGGCGCAATTGAAAAACCGGCGGAAAAGGAATTTTTGCCCATGCAGCCAGGGGATGTTTACCAAACCTATGCGGATGTGGAGGAGTTGATAAAGGATTTTGGATTTCAGCCGAAGACAACGCTGAAAGAAGGATTAACAGCATTTGTAAAATGGTATGTACAGTTTTATTCCTTGCGGTTAAAGGCGTGAGATTTTGGAAAATTTATGGCGGGAAGGATATAATATCATGAAAAAGAAGAATTTGCTTCCGAAAGACAGATGGATAAGTTGTCTCTTAATAGCCGGTTTCTGTTTATACTTTTTTGCGTCACTATTTATCGTTCGTGATTATGGCGTTTCTACGGATGAACCGCAGGAAAGAAAAACGATGTATGTGAATGCAAATTATGTTCTTACAAAATTAGGACGGGAATCGATGGAGGGTATCCCGGAACTCGACACTTATAAAGACAAGTATTATGGCGTTGCTATGCAGATGCCAATGGCAGTAATTGAGTTGCTGCGCGCTCCTGTACCGTTTGTCTATTTTTGCAGACATATGTATACATTCAGTGTTTGCCTGATCGGTTATGCCGCTTTTTTTCTTTTGTGTAAAAGAATTTTTCATTCAAATATGCTGGCGCTTTTGGGGACGGTTATGATCGCGCTCTATCCGCGCTTTTTTGCCGAACAGTTTTACAATGTCAAAGATATGATATTCGTTGCAATGTACATGATTTCCATGTGGGCGACGGTGCAATTGATAGAAAGCAATTTTTCAAAAAAATGGGTGTTTCTGTTTTCAATCATTGTCGCATTGACGACAAATGTCAGAATCGTAGGCTTTATTTTCATGGGATTGGTGATTGGCTACCTGTGGGTAATATGTGTGCTGAATAACCTGAAAAAAATAGATGATAATGGATTGACCTACCGAAGAAGTGTATTAATCAGCGTGATCATGATAGCGTTATATTTTGTAGTTTTGGTTATCAGCATGCCGGGAACCTGGAGTAATCCGTTACAGGGCATTCTTGATACCTTTATCAGATTTTCCGATTATCCGGGCGGTGGAAATGTGGTGTTCATGGGTGAGGTGATGGAAAATACCGAGATCCCGTGGTACTATATTCCGGTATGGATGCTCATTTCGATTCCGATCTGGTATATTTTGCTCTTCTTTGTTGCGGTATATCAGGTAACGAAGAAGACAGCGGCCCAAGTGAAAAATAAGGAGATATGGAATACTGTTCTGAAATATAAATATCTTATTTGGAGCGTATGCCTGGCGGCTGTTCCATGGATCACAATAGCGGTAAAAGGCGCTAATTTATACAATGGCTGGCGCCATTGTTATTTCCTGGTGCCGCCCATAATTCTGTTTGTTTTATATGGTGTGGATGCCGTATTGAAAAACAAAAAGAAAACAGCGAATATTCTGTTGGGAGTATTGATTGCAGTTGGCTTGTTGGCGCAGGTGAAGTGGATTTATGTGAATCATCCATATGAAATGGTTTATTTTAACCGGATCGGACGATTGTATGCGGCTGATTTTGACAGGGATTACTGGCATTTGTCCGAAATAAGGGCGTGGGAATATATTGCAGCGCATGACGACAGCGAAAAAATTACGGTCAATACTTCGGGGTATCAATTTTTTACACATGTCCTGTGGCCTGAAGAAAAGGCAAGGGTTATCATTTCTGACAATCCGGATTATTATATTGAGACATATCGGGGAAAAGTGGGAAATGAATGTAGCAAAGAAGGATATGAGGAGTTTTATTCCATTGTGATTGATGGATTTAAAGTGGCGACAATCTTTAAAAAGTTATGATGCCGGTATCGTTGTACTTTGACGGAAAGACGTTGCGGGGAACAAAGAAAAATAGTATAATCGGAATAGTTTATAGCGTAGAGGAGCAGATACAATGGAAGAGTTAAAAGCAATATTGTCCGAAATCAGGCCGGATATTGATTTTGATGAGGAGAAACACTTAATTGACGACGGGATTCTGGACTCTTTTGATATTATTTCGATCGTAGGGGAAGTGAATACTGCATTTGATGTGGAGATCAATGTGGAAGATTTGCTGCCGGAGAATTTCAATTCCATGCAGGCAATGTATGATCTGATTTGTAAGCTGCAGGACGAGTAAGATACGGAGAAAGCGATATGTCATTTTTATCGGTGAAGTTTCTTCTGTTTCTGGCAGTGTTGTTTGCAGCGTACTTCCTGTTGCCAAAAAAATGGCAGCGGGGAGTATTGCTGATTGCCAATATTGTTTTTTATTTGTCGGCCGGCGTAAAATATGCAGGCTTTATTTTGGTTACGGCGATATCAGCCTGGGGGATTGCGCTTCTGGTGGAGAGAACAAATGAAAAATATCAGGAGTTGAGAAAGAATGCCCGGACAAGAGAAGAGAAACAGGCGGGCAAGGCTGTCTGTACCAGAAAGAAAAAACAGATCATGATTGTGGTAATGGCGCTGAACTTCGGGATCTGGATAGGATTCAAGTATTCTGGTTTGCCGCTGCCGCTGGGTATTTCTTTTTACACGTTCATTGCTGTGGGCTATTGCATTGATGTTTACAGAGGAAAATATACGGCGGAAAAGCGCTTTGACAGATTTTTCCTGTTCCTCACCTTCTTTCCCCATATCATTCAGGGACCATTCAGCCGGTATGATAAACTGAAAGATTCTCTGAGTACAGAACATGAATTTTCCCTTGACCGGATGGGAGAGGGAATCGTCAGAATGCTATGGGGCTTCTTTAAGAAGATGGTCATCGCGGACCGTCTGGGAGTTGTAGTGCAGAATATTTACGGAGGAGAGGGAAGTTACGGCGGAATTTACATATTGGTGCTGATGGCCGCTGTGACATTGCAGCTTTATGCGGATTTTTCCGGTTATATGGACATTGCGGCGGGAATATGCCGGGTCCTTGGACTGGAATTGCAGGAAAACTTCCGTCAGCCTCTCTTTTCACGGTCCATTGAGGAGGTTTGGAGACGTTGGCATATTACGCTGGGGGCTTGGTTTCGGGACTATTTATTTTATTCCATATCCATGAGCAGAGCAGTTCAGAAGCTGGGAAAGAGGTGTAAAGAAAAGATGTCCCCTGCTATGGCGAGGATGATCCCCAGCTATCTGGCGTTAGCTGTTGTGTGGACTGCAACCGGGTTCTGGCATGGCGCGACGTGGTATTATCTGATCTGGGGCTGGATGAATATGGTATTTATTATACTCGGCATGCAGCTTTCGGCATCTTATACAAAAATAAGAGAAAAACTACATATTTCGGATAGCAACAGAGCGTGGCGTCTGTTTCAGATGCTGCGAACCTTTTTGCTGTTCGGATATATGGAGATGTTTTCTGATTCCGGGTCGACATCCTGTTCGGTCAGACTGACAATTTCGCTGTTTTCTTCAAATAACTGGGGATTGGTGAAGCATCCGCTTTTGCTCTTCCCGGGACTGGAAATTCTGGATGTGGTTATTGTAGCGGCGGGATTGCTCCTGATTCTTACGGCAGATATTCTGAAGGAAAAAGGGAAAAATCTCTATCAGGTATTGAAAAGCGTTCCGATCGTGGTTCGCTATATTGGGTATGCAGGTTTGTTTTACGCTATCATTTTATTGGGCAATACCGGTACAGATCTGACAGGGGGATTTATGTATGCGCAATTTTAAAAAAATTGTCCTGATGGTCGCGGTATTATTGGGAATGGAATTGCTGGCAGAGTTTTTGTTGGTTCCGGTGACTTATCAGAGATCTTTAGACCGGGAATTGGAAGCGCTGGAGAAACAGGGGACTTCCCCCAACGTGGTAATTTTGGGAGATTCAACGGTTGTATATGGTCTTGCTCCCCTTCGCATGGAAGAAGCGATGGGGACTGATGTATGTGTAGTGAATGCGGGGACAAGTTCCCAGACGGTATGGGGATCCTATTACTATCTAAAAGATTTGCGGCGGGAGTATCCGGAGATAAAATATGTCGTGCTGGGGGTGGATTACTGGGCATATGCGGATATAGAGAAATCCATTAAGAAGGAATTGCTTGTGCTGGACCGTGTGAAAAATCCTTTTATCAAGGGAGAATATGTGCTCGAAATTTTCCGGCCGGAGGAGTATCCGTATTTGTTGAAAAGTTACGCATTTCGAAATGGAATCGCAAATATTGGAGAGAACGTAAAAGAAAAGCTGTTGCCCCAAAAAACGCAATTCGTAACGCGGGGGCATCGTTCGATCGGACCCGGCATGGGAGAGGAACGCGTGGGAATGCAGCAGATTGGTCAGTTTGACATGGAAAGCATAAATCCGCGCGCCGTGCAGTACCTGGACAGAATATATGAATTTTGTAAGAAAGAAAATATCAAATTATATCTGGTGAGTATGCCGCTGACTTCAACTGCGGTCTATGAGTCGGCTTCGTATGAAGCGTTTTGGCAGTATTTTCGGGAATATGCTGACCGGAAACAAGTTACCTTCTGGGATATGAATATTTTGAAGGACCGGTATGAGGTGATTCCTGACGGCATGATGGCGGATATTGGTCATGCGGGTGATCCGGGGTATGTGAATATCAGCAGGAAACTGGGGGAATTGCTGAAAACGGATATGGAAGGCGAGTCTGTTGAGGAGGAGTTTTATCCGTCTGTTCAAGCCTGGGAGAATAGTCAGACGGGAATTATTGGATGTGATTTTTATACAGAAGCGGTGGATGGGACAAAGAATAGACGGATTCAGGCGGAGAGTCTGCAAAGCGAAGGCGTGATACCGGAGTATGAGTTCTGGATATCTGTTGGCGGAGAGGATAATTGGGTGAAAATGCAGGAATATGGAAAGGGAGACTCCTGTGTGATTCCGGGATATTATTTTGAAAAGGATGTGTGGATGAAAATATGCTGCCGTAAAAAAGGAAGCGCAGTTTTGTATGAAAAAAGCTGCGTGAAAATGAGGGAGGCAGCTATGGGCAATGAATAGAAATATATTGGGTCGTGAGAGAAGCGTCGTTGACGGCAGGGACAGGATAGAGTAAGATGGAAATCAGAAACAGCAGGGAACGGAAAATATATTTGGAGTTGTTGAGGTGCATAGCGGTTCTTTTGGTTATCTTTAATCATACGGATGGCTTCTTTTTGTATTACACAAATACGGATCATCCGGTAACGTTTGTCTATTCTTTGCTCCTTTCTGTTCTTTGCAGGGTAAATGTGCCGGTCTTCTTTATGATTTCAGGCGCCCTGCTGCTGGAACGGCAGGAATCTGTTTCAGAACTGTTTCGCAAGAGGGTGTGGAGGATCATTCTGGTGATTTTCCTGTTTTCTTTTTTTCAATATGCGATAGATGCTGTAAGAGGGAGAGAAACGCAGGTTTCACTTTTTTCCTTTTTAAAGGGAGTGGCAACCGGAACGATAGAAGAGACTTACTGGTTTTTATATGCATATCTGGGAATTCTTTTGCTTCTTCCGTTTATGAGGAAGCTGGTAAAGCAAATGAGGCGTGAGGAGTTTGTTTATCTGCTCATCCTGGAAATTCTTATGGCCGTTTTCATACCTGCCGTGGGCTCTTTCGTCAGGATACAGATACCTTCCGCCTTGTATTTTGTAAATGTAAATGTTTTTTATATGATTATGGGATATGCATTGGAACATGACATAATCGGGAACGGAAAGAACGTGAGGACGTGGAAACCGGTGGTTGGAATGCTGCTCTTCATTGTGATTTCTGCGGGTGTTTGTTGCCTGCGTTACAGGATTGAGGGCTCGTTTCTGGAAAGTGATCTGGATCTGTTCGCACCTCTTCTGACTTTGCTCATGTTTGCTGCTGTCAGACAGTTTTGTGCGGAAAAAAATATGCCTGGCAAGGTTGAACATGGAATTGAAATATTGGGGAGTTGTGCTTTTGGCATTTATCTGGTGGAGCAGCCTGTGAGAATTTTGCTGCTGCCGGTATATTTATATCTCTGTGAGCATTCGGTTGGGGTAATCGCATGTTCGGTATATGTGGCCGGAACCTGTGCCGTTTCCGGCGTACTGGCATATGTATTGAAAAAGCTGCCGGGGATGAAAAGATTAGTGTAGAGGAGAAAAAGTATGTACTTTAATTCCTATTTGTTTTTATTATTGTTCCTGCCTCTTACCCTGGCAGGGTATTATGCTCTCAACTATTTGAAAAAGCAGAACGGGGCGATCATTTTTCTTCTGGGAATGTCTTTTTGGTTCTACGGCTATATGAATCCAAAGCATTTGCTGATACTGGCGGCAAGCATTTTCCTTAATTTTGGAATTTACCGCTTGTTTGACCTGAAAATTGCCGGAGGAAATTTCATCAGAAAAGTAATTTTATTTTTTGCGGTTGCAGGGAATCTCGGCGTTTTACTTCTGTATAAATATTACAATTTTGTTGTGGATAACTGGAATTTGATTTTCAGAAATGAGCATAGTTTAAGAAACTTTATAGTGCCGCTGGGGCTGAGCTTTATTACATTTCAGCAGATTGCTTTTGCGGTGGATGCGTATCGTAAAGAAGTGCCGGAGTATAATTTACAGGAGTACGCGCTGTTCATTGCGTTTTTTCCGCATCTGTCGTCGGGGCCGATTATTACCCATGAGCAGTTTATGCCCATGCTTCGTGATCCTTTGAGAAAACAGGTGAATTGGGACCGGTTTGGGCAGGGATTGTATTTGTTTGCCATGGGGCTTGGAAAGAAAGTGCTGCTGGCGGATTTATTTGGCGCTGCCGTTGACTGGGGCTACCTGCATATACCGGAACTGAATTCCTTCAGCGCGCTTCTTGTCAGCATTTTTTATACCACTCAGATTTACTTTGATTTCAGCGGTTACAGTGATATGGCGATTGGAATCAGCCGTATGCTGAATCTGGACTTGCCGGTCAATTTCAATTCTCCCTATAAAGCGGATACAATTATGGAATTCTGGGACAGATGGCATATTACGCTGACGCGTTTTTTCACAGGATATCTTTATATTCCGCTGGGAGGGAGCCGGTGCGGCAAAATCAGAACCTGGTTGAATACAATGTTTGTTTTTCTGTGCAGCGGTATTTGGCACGGTGCAAACTGGACATTTGTCTTGTGGGGATTTTTACATGGCTGTTTTCAGATTTTTTCCAGAGAAGCGGCCGGAATTCTGAAAAAACTCCCCCGTGCTGTGAACAGATTGGTTACGCTGGCTTTTGTTAACCTGGCCTGGATTGTGTTCAGGGCGGATAATTTTGATGTGGTCAGACAGATGTTCGGAACCATTTTCACAGGCGGCGGAGGCGGTTTAAACGGTGACCTCGCTGAATTTTTCAGACTTTCCAGCCTGGAAAAAATAGTGAATATAGAAATTCCGGCAGGGGCAACGGCCATTGTACTGACAGTGCTTGTGTGGATTCTGATACTCGCCGGAAAAAATGCGGAAGAGATGGCGGATAATCTGAAACATGGAATTGCAAGGGGCGCGCTGGTGGTGGCGGTAATCGTGTTGTCACTGCTGAATTTTTCGGGAGTCAGCTCTTTTCTTTATTTTAATTTTTAGAAGGGAATTGTAAATGAAGAGTAAAAAGTGGGTTTTGGGAGTTTTGACTGCATATATAGGAGTTCTGTTGATGATTGGCGGCATCACTTTTGTGATCGATCCGTTTTTTCACTATCATGCGCCGTTGAATGGAGTCTACTATTCCTATCAAAATGATAATGATGTCTATATGAATGACGGAATAGTGAAGCATTTCGCGTATGATGCCGTTGTGACGGGAACTTCGATGACGCTGAATTTTAAAACTGCAGAGGTGGATGAATTATTTGGCGTAAATTCCGTTCGTGTATCATTTCTTGGCGAGGGATTTAAGGTTATTAATGATACGCTGAAAATAGCGCTGCAGGAAACTCCGGAGTTGAAGCTTGTGATCCGCGGCGTGGATGACGCCTGGTTTATTTCGGACGCCAATTGGGAAGGACGTGATTCGTATCCGGAATATCTCTATGACGATAACCTTCTGAATGACGTCAATTATCTTCTGAACAAGGATGTGGTGCTTAACCGCATCATTCCGGCGTTGATAAAGACCGCGCAGGGAGTTCCCGCGGATGATCTGGATCATAATGGATTTGGAGGAGAGAATCTGGTTGGGAAGGAAAAGCTTTTGAAGGATTATGAACGTCCGGAAAAGAAAATCAAGGAGATTGATCCTGCAGAGACGCAGGAATATTTTACTTATCTGGAGAAGAATCTGGATCAGAATGTACTGCAGGTGATAGAAGACAATCCGGATGTTACCTTTTATCTGTTTCTGCCGCCCTATAGCATTTTATGGTGGGATCAGTTAAATCAGAATGGCGTGGGTGTATTGAAACGCAGAATAGATCTCGAACAATATGCGATTGAAAGAATGCTGGAGTATGACAATGTGCGTCTGTTTTCTTTCTTTAACAATTTTGAACTGGTTTGTAATCTGGATAATTATGTGGATGTCAGTCATTATCAGGGAGAGGTAAACAGCCAGATCTTACAGTGGATGGCGGCAGGCGAATATGAATTGACGAAAGAAAACTATCTGGATTATATTGAAACAATAACGGATTTTTACACAAGCTATGACTATGATGCTATTTTTGAATAATTTGTCTGAAGCGCTAAATAAAGGAAGCGATGGAGAGGAAATGGCAGAATGAAGAAGATATTTCAAAAGATCGATAACAAAAAAATTGCAGTAATGTCGGTTGCCGTATTCCTGTTGAGTATGCTGCCGCTCTGGTATCTTGCAGGGTATGCGCGGCCTAGTGGGGATGATTACGGCTATAGTATCTACACTCACGCGGCCTGGCTGGATACCCATTCGATCTGGGAAGTGTTAAAGGCGGCCGCCCGGACTGTTCGCATGGCATATATTGGCTGGAACGGAGATTTTGTCACGACCTTTTTATTCTCCTTGATGCCAGAGGTATTTGTGCCATGGTCGTTTTGGATCGCTCCTTTGATTATGTCGGGGGCTTTGATTTTGGGCACGAGCATCTTTTTATATGAGGTTTGTGTGAAAATTATGGGTATGGCGAAAGAAGATTTCTGGATTTTTGACGCTATCATTCTTTTGGCCAGTTTTCAGTATATTCCCAGTACCAAAATCGGAATGTACTGGTATGTGGGGGCAACGCATTATATTATTCCGCACATGGCGCTGCTGTTGGCTCTGGTAGCGGCCTGGCGTTTTTTTGTGACGCAGAAAAAGCGTTATCTGGCCGCGGCAGTGATATGGGCTTTTGTTGTCGGGGGCAGCAGCTATTTTTCCTGTCTGCTGCTTTTTATGCTGTATCTGGTTCTTATGGCGGCAGGATATCGTAAGAATAAAAAGGTACTGGCCCTTGTTCTTCCGTATTTGGTTTGCCTGGTTTGTTTTATCATCCAGTGTAAATCGCCGGGAAATGTGAACCGGGGCGGCGCTGATTTTGGACTTCATGCGTCCGCTGTTGCCGCCGCCATTTTTCAGGCTCTCTGGCAGGGGATCGTGATGGCGGGACGCTATGTCAGGGAAAAAACATTTATTTTTATTTTGTTTTTGTTATTGGGAGTTTTCGGATGGGAGGCCTTATTGAAAAGAAAGAGCAGCTTTTCTTTCCGATATCCCTTATTGTTTGTTATTTTGATGTATGGGTGTTATAGTTCACAGTTCGCGCCTGCTATATATGCGGCGGTCGATGTCTCCATGGGGCCGGAGACGATGGAGTATCTGACATTTTTGCCGGCGATGGCGATGTCCGTTTTTTATGTGGAAGGCTGGCTCATTGGAAAACTCGGTCTGAACGAAGAAAGTTCCATGCAGTTTGCTTTAAAATGGAGGAGCCGTGTGATATTCCCCGCCATATTTGTATGTTTGGTATTGACCGTTCTGAATTCTCACTGGATCGGGAGCAGCGTGGACAGAGATGCATTGGAATATGTGTTGAGCGGAAGAGCGGATGATTTTAAGGAACAAATGACAGCGCAAATGGAAGTTTTGCTGGATGATTCCATTAAAGAGGCATATCTGGTTCCGGCAAATGATGAACAGGGGCCTTTGATGCACATGCCGGTAACGGAGGACGAGGAAGCTTTCACAAACCGGGTAGTGAGGGATTTTTACAGAAAAGATAAGGTGGTTATCAGGACGGAGTGAGAGCGGATGGAGAGGCAGGATGAGAAAATGAAGATAAATGTGCTGGAATATCTGGAAAAAGCGGCGGCCCGGATGCCGGATAAGATTGCTTTTGCGGATCAATATGAGAGTATTACTTATGCAAAACTGGCAGATCAGGCGCAGCGAATCGGAACCTTTATAAGAGAACGGGGACATTTTCGAAATCTTCCGGTAGCGGTAATAATCGATCGGAATGTGAAAAGCCTTATTTTGTTTTTAGGCATCGTGTACAGCGGAAATTTTTATGTGCCGGTGGATCATACAATGCCGATACAAAGGGTGAAGCTGATTCTGGAAACCCTTCAGCCTGTTTTGATCCTGAGTTCGGTAAAGGATCTTACATGGGAGGGAGAAACACCCGTATCGTTTGACGCTGCTGTGTCCGGGAATATCAATAAAAGGGAATTGGCGGAGGTGAGAAGAGAAGCATTGGATACGGATCCTCTCTACGCGATTTTTACATCCGGATCGACCGGCGTTCCGAAAGGAGTGCTCATCAGTCATCGTTCTGTGATCGATCTGGCGGAACAGTTTGGTCAGACATTTGCATTTCCCGATGAAGCGGTGTTCGGAAATCAGGCTCCTTTTGATTTTGATGTATCTGTGAAGGACATATACAATTGCCTGCGAATGGGAGGAACGTTACAGGTAATTCCGAAGCAGTTGTTTTCTTTTCCGGGACAGTTGATTCCGTACTTAAATGAGCGCCATGTGAATGTGATTATCTGGGCGGTTTCCGCTCTGCGGATTGTAGCGAATTTTAAAACCTTTACGAAGAGCAATCCTCTCTTCCTGAAATTGGTTATGTTTTCGGGGGAGGTGATGCCGGTAAAGGTGCTCAATTATTGGAGAGAAGCGCTGCCGGAGACACAATTTGTGAACCTTTATGGCCCGACGGAAATCACCTGTAATTGCTCTTATTATATTGTGGACAGAGATTTTGAGAATGAGGAGAATCTTCCTATTGGCGTTGCTTTTCGCAATGAAGAAGTTTTTTTGCTGGATCCGGAGACGAATGAACTTATCACAAAAAGCGAGCCGGACAGAACCGGTGAAATTTGTGTGAGGGGAACCTGTCTGGGACTGGGATATTACAATAACCGGAAGAAGACAGAGGAGGTATTTGTTCAGAATCCATTGAACCGGTGGTATCCTGAGAAAATTTACAAAACGGGGGACTTGGGCTATTATAGTCACAACGGCGAACTTTTTTTTGCATCCCGGAAAGATTATCAGATTAAACACATGGGACACCGAATCGAACTGGGAGAAATTGAGACTGCGGTAAACGCCATGGAATTTATTGATGCCGCCTGCTGCATTTATGATGAACAGAAGGAAAAAATCGTGCTTTGCTACCAGGCGTTGGCGCCCTGCGAAAAAGATATAATCGGTCGGTTATCTTTAGCGTTACCGAAGTTTATGTGGCCTAATCGATATGAGTATTATGAGCGGCTTCCGATGAATAAAAACGGTAAGCTGGACCGGGTATTTCTGAAAGAAAAACATTGTGGAAACAGATAAGGCACGGTACGGTGTTTTAATGTGGGAGAGAAAAAATGACGGAAGAAATTATGAAGAAAACAGGGGAGATATCTGCAGAGAAGACACCATGCTATGTATTTGATCTTGATGTTTTGAATTCCCGCATGGAATTGCTTGGAAATGTAAAGGCATCTAATTCGAAAATCTGTTATGCCATGAAAGCGAACCCTTTTCTGATTGAGCCGATGGAAGCCGCAGTAGATTACTTTGAGGTATGTTCTCCCGGGGAACTGGAAATATGTAAGGAAGCGCGCATAGCGCCTGAAAAAATTGTGTTTTCCGGTGTGAATAAGAGAAAGGAAGAGATTGCGGAAGCAATCCGGTATGGCGTTGGGATTGTGACGCTGGAATCTTTGGCGCAATTCCAATATGTAAAAGAATGTGCCGGAGAATTCCACAGGATAGTAAGCATTATGCCAAGGTTGACCGGCGGGGGGCAGTTTGGCATGGAAAAGAGTGAATTGGAGCAGATCATTGTGGAAAGCCGGAACAGTCCGATGCTGGAAGTTGCGGGGATTCACTATTTCACAGGCACGCAGAAAAAGAAGAGTGAAAAGATTCTGGAGGAAGCGCGGTATTTACAGGAGTATTGCGATGATTTGCAGAAAAGATTGGGATTTATAGCGCCGACTTTGGAATTCGGCACTGGCATGGCGGTCCCGTATTTTGAGGGAGATAATTTCGAAGACGATTTGGATGCGTTCATAAAGCTTGCAGATTTTATAAGCAGCGATGGAAAAAAGTATCAATGGACGCTCGAATTTGGAAGATATCTGACAGCTTCCTGCGGATACTATTTTTCCTCTGTCGTTGATACAAAGAAAAATCATGGGATTCATTATGCCATAATGGACGGAGGTATTCATCACATTAACTATTTTGGGCAAAATATGGCCATGAGAGTTCCGAAGATTATTCATCTAAAGAAAAATGAGGAAAACAGAGCCGGAAAGGTACAGGAGTGGTGCGTATGCGGTTCCCTGTGTACATTTGCAGATGTGTTGGTCAGGAAGTTGGCTTTTTCTGATCTGGAACAGGGGGATGTGCTGGTATTTCAAAATGCCGGAGCCTATTCGGTCACAGAGGCAATTTATCTGTTGTTAAGCAGAAAAATGCCGGGGATTTATTTCTATAGTGAAAAGAGCGGATTGTGTATGGCGCGTGACCAGGTGGAAACCTGGCGGCTGAATAAGAAGACAGAAATCAGAAGGTGATTCTGACATATATGGAGCATTCCTGTAATTCAGAAATAACGCCAATTGAATAAAAGAAAACCT
>JAUNGC010000012.1 GCA_030524745.1 Eubacteriales bacterium
CTATAATAAATTTGAAAAATGAACAAGTGTATATTTGTGTGCGGATCGTGAATGGACACGGGAAAATCATGATGTTATGGGGCGTCCACAGAAAAAGGAAAGAGAGGAAAACGCGTTGAGCAGCGTGCGAAATGAAAAAAAATTTTTTGAAAAACTTGCTACTTTTATTGTAGATAAAAGGAATCTGTTCTTTTTTCTTTATATTGTGATGCTGATCTTCTGCGTGATATCCACAGGATGGGTCAGCGTGTGCAACGACATTACGGCATATTTGTCGGATGAAACAGAGACGAAAAAGGGACTGAAGATCGTGGAGGAAGAACTGACCATGTACGGCACGGCCAGGGTCATGGTCTCCAATATCACGGCGGATATCGGGGAATCGCTGGCAGAGCAGATCGGGGAGATCGAAGGCGTCAGCAGCGTGACGTTCGACAGGTCGGAGGAGCATTTTAAGGAATCCAGCGCGCTTTTTGACGTTACTTTTGCCGGAGAGACGGCGGATGAGATCAGCGAAGAGGCGATGGTCGAAATGAAGGCCCTTTTGGAACCTTATACGGCCTACATAAACAGCGATGTCGGTTATTCCCTGGTGGATATGGTGGCATATGAGATGCTGGTCATTCTGATCGTGGCGGTTATTATCATTTTTCTTGTGCTTTTGATGACTTCCCGGTCTTATGCCGAACTGCCGGTGCTTCTGATGACTTTTGGAGCGGCTGCGGTCATGAATATGGGTACGAACTACTGGTTCGGAGAGATTTCCTTTGTGTCCAATTCGGTGGCGGTGGTTTTACAACTGGCGCTGGCCATTGACTATGCGATCATTTTGTTGCATCGCTACATAGAAGAAAAGGCGACGCACGATACGAGGGAAGCATGTATTATTGCATTGGCGAATGCGATTCCTGCCATCTCCTCCAGCAGTCTGACCACAATTTCCGGATTGCTGGCCATGACGTTCATGCAGTTTAAGATCGGGTATGATCTGGGCATCGTGCTGATTAAAGCGATTTTTTTCAGTCTGCTTTCCGTTTTTACGCTGATGCCGGGACTTTTGATGTTGTTTGCCAACGCCATTGAAAAGACAAAACACAGAAGCTTTATCCCCAGGATTGACGCGTGGGGGAGATTTGTATATAAGACGCGCCGCATCGGCGTATGCGTGTTTCTGCTGCTTGTGGCGGGAGGCTTTTATTTTTCCATGAAGTGTCCCTTTTCCTACAGCTACAACAGCACGGTGACGGCCAGGATGAATGACAGTCAGGTTGCCCGGGTAAAAATTGAAGAATTGTTCGGCGCACAGAACATGATTGCAGTGCTGGTGCCGGGCGGGGATTATGAGAGTGAGAAGGCGCTGATTCGTCAACTGGAAGCTTACGATGAGGTGACCTCCGCCATGGGCCTTGCCAGCATTGAGGCCATGGACGGCTATACGCTGACGGATAAGCTGACGCCGCGGCAGTTTTCTGAAATGACGGATATGGATTATGAAGTGGTGCAGCTCATTTATGCGGCCTATGCGGTCAACGATGAATCCTATGGCAAAATTATAGGAGGGCTTGACAGCTACGGCGTTCCGCTGATCGATATGTTTTTATTCGTTTATGATCAGGTGCAGGACGGCGTGGTGACGCTGGACGGGGAAATGGGAAACGAACTGGATGAAATGTGCAGCCAGCTTATGAACGCGAAAAAGCAGATGCAGGGAGAAAATTATTCCTGCCTGGTGGCCTATCTGGATCTGCCGGAGGACAGCGAGGAAACCTTCGCTTTTCTGGACACGATTCATCGGGAAGCCGAAAAATATTATGATGCGGATCAGGTTTATCTGATGGGAAATTCCACCAGCGCATATGATCTGGCAAAGTCTTTTGAGCGGGATAACATTCTGGTGAGCGTGCTTTCCATCGTGTTCGTCATTATTGTGCTTTTAATTACGTTTCGGTCGGTAGGACTTCCGGTGCTGCTGATTCTGGTGATTCAGGGCAGTATCTGGCTGAACTTTTCCGTTCCGGCGCTGACCGATACGCCGCTGTTTTTCCTGGGGTATCTGATCGTGACGGCGATTCAGATGGGCGCTAACATCGACTATGCGATCGTGATTTCCACCTGGTATGCGGAACTGAAAGAAAAAATGTCAAAAAAGGAAGCGATCATACAGACGCTGACGCTGTCCTTTCCCACGGTTATGACTTCGGGAGTGATCATGGCGTCTTCGGGGCTGCTGATCGGAATGATTACAACAGAGCCGGTCATTTCGGTGCTGGGCGTCTGCGTGGGAAGAGGAACCGTGATTTCTATGGTCATGGTTATGCTGATTTTGCCGCAGCTTTTGGTGCTTGGGGATGCGCTTGTGGAAAAGACGCGTTTTTCCATCAAAACGCCGGAACTTGTCAGAACCGGGAAAAATGTCGGTACCATGTTCGTAAACGGCCATGTGCGCGGAAAAATTTCGGGCGTAGTGGATGCTAATATGTACGGTGTGATTCATGGAGAAGTGTCTGCAATGATGGATATTGGCGCGGTATCGGAAGAAAACGGGCAGAAAAAAACTGCCGGGCCGCAGGAATCGGACAGCGCGGACAGGACGCAGGAAACGGTTCATCAAAAGGAGCAGGACAGTGCAGCGCAGCAACAGGAGCAGTGCGGCGCGGCTAAGCGGCAGAGCAAAGAAGGAGACCGGCTATGAGGAGAAGAAGAAAAAGTATGTATCAGGCGGCCGCGCTGGCGACAGCTTTCATCTGTGCCATGTACGGCCCGGTTTGCGCCGGGGCGGCAGGAACGGTATACGCGGCGGAAACAGAGACCGGCGAGCAGTTCTGGAAGAAGGATGCGTGCGCCGGTGAGGCCGTTGCTCAGGAGAGTATCGTCAAAATTCTGACGGTGGCGGATTTGGAATCTCTGGCGCAGCAATGCACGCTGGATCAGTGGTCCGTGGGGAAATTTGTGGTTCTGGAGGCGGATCTCGATCTCACAGACAGCGATTTTGAATGTATTCCGACCTTTGGCGGGACCTTTGACGGAAACGGACATACGATATCCGGTTTTTCCATGACCGGAAGCGGAGATGTGAACGGATTTTTCCGTTATGTGCAGGAAAGCGGAACTGTAAAGAATCTCAGCGTTTCAGGCGAAGTGGCGCCGGAGGGGCACCGGGATATGACCGGAGGTCTGGTCGGAAACAACAAAGGAATGCTGAATAATTGCAGTTTTACGGGAACGGTGAAAGGAAAAAACAGGGCCGGCGGCATTGCAGGCATCAATGAGGCGCAGGGGAAGATTTATAACTGCAGTTTTGAGGGAGATTTGACCGGCGAACATTATGCGGGCGGAATCGTCGGAGAAAATCTGGGCAGCGTAGTTCGCTGCAGGAATCTTGGTACAGTCAATATCACAGAAGTGAAGGTGAGCAGCGAGATCAGCGAATTCGGGCTGGAAATGCTGGGACAGACCGATATGGTGAGCAACGTACCGGCCAGCACGGACGTGGGCGGCATTGCCGGCGTCTCCAGCGGCATTTTACAGAGTTGTGAAAACGCCGGAGATGTGGGGTATCCCCATACGGGTTATAACGTGGGAGGAATTGCGGGACGGCAATCCGGTTATCTGGATGGCTGTACCAATTCCGGAACGATCAATGGCCGTAAAGACGTTGGCGGCATTGTAGGGCAGTTTGAACCGGAGGTGACGCTCCAGTTTGAGCCGGGCATGCTGGGGGATCTTTTTACGGAACTGGAAGTGTTGCAGGGCTTGATCGATACGACGATTCAGGACGCGAAGGGAATCTCCTCTTCTATATCCGGCAGTATACAGGGATTGGCCGACAGTACGAAAAATGTCAAGAATGCCACGCAGGGACTGTCGGACAGCATGATCGGCTGGGCGGATGAAAATCTGGAAGCGATCAATGATTTCTCGGCGCGCCTTTCCTGGGCGATCGATCAGATGGTTCCGGCGGCGGACGATATGACGGATTCTCTGCATTCCATGAGCGATGCGGCGGGACTCCTTTCCGATGCAATAGGGGAAGGCAAAGACATGATCGGATCCGCGGGCGATGCGATGGCGGGAATTAAAGATGCGCTTGCGGAAGCGGGGGAAGCCGCAGAAGAGATGAATGCCGCGCTGAAGGAATTGGGAGAAACGATCGGTAATGATGAAGAAGTGCAGAAAATGATTGAGGCGCTCATCGCAAGCCTGATAAAGCAGGGCGATTCGTTTGCGGATTTGGGCGGGCTGATTGAGGACCTTGCAAAAAGCGGCGAATTCGATGAGGCGCAGGCAAAACGATTGAGCAATTTGGGTCAGGCTTACAAAAACTTCGGCTCCGCTTTCAGGGATCTTGCGGATGTTCTGAAAGGAGTCACGGTGGAAAACGGCAAAATGACCGGGGCCGAAGGGCTGACGGCTGCGGCCGACCGGGTGGCACAGGCCGGGAAGGAACTTCAGATAGCGGGAGACGCCGCGGCAGGAGGTTTTGCGGCTGAAGAAAACGGAAGCGGCACGGAGGCGCTGGATGCCTATGCGCAGATGCAGAAAGAAACGGCGGAACTTGAAATAATGCTGCAGGAGGTATCTGATCTGTTTGAAGATCTGGAAGCGGCAGGGGAAAGCGGCGGGACGGCAGATACTATTTCAGAAAAACTGAATACGATACAGGAAAAAACGCAAGATATTACAAACATTCTGAATGAAGTAGAAGCGGCGGCGAAGAACGAGGAGGAAGACGGCAGCCTGCGAGAGGCGGCGGAAGAAGCGCGGCAGCAGCTTGCGTTGATCGAGCAGACGGCGGAGACGCTGGCGCAGCGGCTGTGCGAGGCGTCTGCAGGAAGCGAAGCGATGGCCGGATATGAAGAAGAACAGGAAAACGGGAGCAACGGCGGAGACGAAAATGCGGCCGCTTTGGAAGACGGGGCATATTTTGCATTGGAAAGCGTGACGGAAGGCGGACAGGATCCTGCGGAAGGCAGAGAAAACGGCGGGCAGGATAATCCGGAAGATCCGGATAATTCAGAAGAATCGGGCAAACCGGGAGATCCGGATAATTCAGAAGAACCGGGCAAACCAGAAGATCCGGACAATCCGCCAACGCTTGATGATGTGAATTGGGATGTGATTTTGGAAAATATCCAGGGAGCCTGGAAGGATGCAAAAGAAAAGCTGGATCCGGCGATGGAAAAACTGCTTGGTTCTGTGGATCGCATCGGTGAAAGTCTGGAAGATCTGATCGAGGCAGGAAATAAAGGAACTGCGGCGTTGGGAACGCTTTCCAAGGCTTCCGCAAAGATGAAAGACAGTTTCCGTTCCATGTCGTCCGCAGCGAATGCAATCCGGAGTACGCTGTCCGGGCTGGCCGGGAAGCCTGCGATTCAGTTTACACCGCTGGATTCCCGGATTACGGTGCAAAAGGACGCGCTGGATGTTGCATTGGACGATATGACTGTCAAACTGGATCAACTCAACAATACGATGACGGTATCTTCGGACGTGATGCTCAGGGATATGGAAGCGATCAACCGGCAGTTCGGCGTGATTATACGCGTACTGAAACAGAGCAATGAGAAGGAGACAGAAGGGATTGAAGACCGCATTGTGGACGTTTCCGATGAAGAAGAGATCGGAGAACAGGCGGAAGGCTGCGTGTCAGGCTCTGTAAATGCAGGAAGCATTTGCGGCGATGTGAATGTCGCGGGTATCGTCGGCGCGATGGCGATTGAATATGACTTTGATCCGGAAGATGATTTGACGAAAGTGGGAGAAAGTTCAACGGATTTTTCCTGGCTGACCAGCGCAGTGCTGTCCGGCTGTAAAAATACCGGCGAGATCACTGCGAAAAAGGACTGTGTCGGCGGCATTGTGGGCCGCATGGACATGGGGAAGGTGAACGATTGCGAAAACTACGGCGAAGTGCAAAGCAGCGGCGGAAATTATGTGGGCGGCGTCGCCGGGGCTTCTTACGCGGCGATTCGGGACAGTTGGGCGAAGTGCGTTCTGTCCGGTACGGACTTTGTGGGCGGCATCGCCGGTCTGGGAACCACGATCACAAACTGCCATTCGCTGGTGGAAATTGCGGAAAGCAGTGCATTTACGGGAACGATAGCCGGAAAACTTTCGGAAGACGGCGAACTTGCAGACAATACCTTTGTACATAAAAAACTGGCCGGGGTGGACGGTATCAGTTACGCCGGACAGGCGGAACCGGTAGCGTATGACGAACTGCTTTCCGACAGCGGGACGCCGGAAAAATTTAAGGAATTTGAACTGACCTTTATGGCGGACGGTGAATTGGTATCCGTCGTGAAATTCCAGTATGGCAAGGGAATCTCAAGCCTGCCCGAGATTCCGGCAAAAGAGGGCTACTCTGCGAAATGGCCGGATCTGGACTATTCCTGCCTGACCTTCAGCCAGATCGTGGAAGCGGAATATACAGCCTATGAATCGGCCCTTTCTGCCGGTGGTGAAATTCCGGAACTGCTGGTGGACGGAAGCTTCAGCAGCGAAGCCGTGATTGAAGATGAGACGCAGGAACTGACTGTTACGGACACAAAGGGAAGAGAGCATACGGGAACTGCAGTTACCGTGAGGGTGAAAGACCCTGTGCTGGAAGAAATCTCTTATACGGTGCATTACCGGCTGCCGGAAGACAAAAAGAACTATCGGCTCTGGGTAAAGACGCCGGAGGGATGGGAAAAGTGCGATTATGATACGGACGGAGCATATCTGCTGTTAAAGCATGAAGGGGAGGAAGTCACTTTCCTTCTGGAAGCGTATCAGATCCCGTGGGGGATTGCGATCGCGCTGGCTGCAGCCGCGGCCGCGGTATTGTTTATTGTTGCGGTGCTGAGAATAAAAAAACGGAAGGCGGCAGGAAAGAGAAAAGAGAAATGACGGATGCGGCATGCAAGAACCCGACCGGGAATTCATAGAATGAAGATAAAAAGCAGGCAGGAAATATTTGAGCAATCTGGTTCATTATCTATGGAGAAATGATTACGCGTCGCAGGAGGAGTACGAAAAAGAGAAAGAACGATACAGACAGTACGGATTCCGGATAGTTACCTATCAGGATGGAGAAAAAAAGAATATTCATGAGGCGCTGAAAAAGGTCATGCAAAATCATCTGGAAGCGGACTGATAGAAATGTGCGCATCCGTATGAATGGATTCATGGGACATATCCCCCCTGGCGATATCATATATTTACATTGTGATATGGCTTGGGGGGATTGTTGTATGATCGCTGGGTATACACGCTTATCAAGGGACGATGACAGGCGCAATTATGTCTCCATTGAGAACCAGAAGCTGATTATCTCTCAGTATGCGTCGCAGCAAGGAATAACGGTCGACCGGTGGTATGAAGACGACGGCGTTTCCGGCTATATTTTTGACAGACCCGGATTCTGTCAGATGATGAAAGATCTTGACCGGGAACTGGATACGGTTATTGTGAAAGACTTTTCGCGTTTGGGCCGTCACAATGCCAAAGTTCTCCTCCTGCTGGATGAATTTCAGGAAAGGGAGAAGCGCCTTATTGCGATCGACGATCGTTATGACTCGGAAAATCCGGAAGATGATACGATAGGCATAAAAACCTGGTTTAATGAAAAATATGTAAAGGATACCAGCAAAAAAATCCGGGCGGCGGTGGGAGCCAGGCAGAGGGCGGGAACGCTGCTGATGCAGCCGCCCTTCGGATACAGGAGAAACAAAAAGAAGAAGGAAATCATAGAAATTGCGCCCAAAGAAGCGGAGTATGTCAGGATGATTTTCGACGTGTACATCGCAGGAGCGGGATATAGAAAAACGGCGGATTATCTGACGGAAAGCGGCATTCCCACTCCGTCCATGATACGGCTGGAAAACGATCTGGAAGAAGGCAGATGTACAAAGCGGCGCGTGGCGGATACGTGGTCAGCCGGGATGGTGAAAGACCTGCTGGATAATGATTTTTATACCGGCACCTTGCGGCTGCATAAGCGGGCCAGAACCACCGTTCACGGAAAAGACAGGCGGATTCCCAAAGAAGACCAGTATGTTTTTGAGAATCACCATCCGGCGATTGTGGATAGAACTACGTTCGATCTGGTGCAGGAAATGAAGGAAAAGCGCGACAGAAACAGCTATCACGGAAGCAGAGGCAACTGGACGGGCGCGGACAATCCGAATCCGTTTGGCGGCTGTTTGTTCTGCAAAGACTGCGGGAGCCGCCTGACGCCGATCAGGCGGCGGACGACGAAACAGGAACAGAAATATTATATTTGCAGCACATACAACAGGAAGGGACGCCGCTATTGCGCCGGCGCGCATCTGATTGAAGAGCGCGACTTGATGAAAGAAGTGATGAATTATCTGCGGTTGTGCAGAATTTGTATGCACAAGGAGATGGCGTCGTACGATATGGAGAAACCGGGACATGAAAGAAAATCTGCGGAGAAAAAAAGGGAAGAACTCCAAAGCGCGGTCGAAGAGCAAAAAATTCTGTTAAAAACATTGCTCGCTCAGAAAATAAGAGACTTATCGGCGATGCCGGACAATCAGGAGCCGGTGAAAGAAAGCTACGATATTTTACAAAAAGAAATAACGGCCCGCATTCTGGGATTGGAAGAACGGCTTGAGCGGCTCAAAAACGCCGGACAAAAGGCGGGGTGTGAAAAAGAAGAGCCAAAGACGGCGTCCGGGGTCATGGACAGGATTCTTGAGGAGGGGACGCTGAACCGTAAAGATATGGAACTGCTGATCGAACGGATCACTGTCGATGAAAACGGCTTCCCGGAGATCGCATTGAGATATGGCCTGCCGGATTTGGCGCGGGAGACCCTGAAGACGGAACTTAACAGGGAAGAAAATGAAAGGATTCTGGCGGTCATGAGACTTGCGGCAAAGGAAAAGAGAGGCTTTCTGTCGGTGAAATCCCTGTCGGAAAAATTATCGGAAACAGGGCGTAAAAAAACGCAAAAATCGGTACTGCCTTATATCGGGATGATGCTGGACATGGGAATCATAGTGAAAAGCGATAATCCGCGCAGACCTTATACGATTGTAAAGAAAGCCGGCGAGATAGAACGGATCATGGAGGCATTTTGCAAAGACAACGGACTATGCGCCGCACATAAGGATTGAAATTTACATTTTGGAGCGTCTGCCAGGCGGTATGCCGGAACTGGTTTTTGAATATATTTTAAAACAACACGGGATCGATCCCAAAACAGATCTGGCGATCGACCAGAGCATTGATTTTGGCTCCACGGCGGCAGCTTTTTCCGGCGGGCAGGGAGATTTCACCGTGGAATTTGAGCCTCACGCCACAGCGCTGGAGCAAAAGGGAGACGGCTATGTGGTGGCGTCTTTGGGAGAAGATTCCGGTTATGTGCCCTACACCGCCTTTTCCGCGAAAAAGAGTTATATAGAGGAAAATCCCGAAGTGATTCAGGCGTTCACAAACGCGCTGCAAAAAGGAATGGACTATGTGGCGGAGCATACGCCGGAAGAAATTGCGGCCAGCATCCAGCCGCAGTTTGCGGAAACGGACATCGAAACATTGACGGCGATCGTGAGCCGGTATTACGAGCAGGACACCTGGAAAAAGGATTTGATTTTCCGGGAAGACGCTTTTACGTTGCTGGAAGATATTCTGGAAGAGGGCGGCGAACTTTCACAGCGGGTACCGTATGAAGAACTGGTGACAACCGAGTTTGCCGAAAAAGCGGCGGAATAAAACTGCAAAAGCATGACATAATAGAAATCATATCGGATAAACGAATGGCAGGTTTCTTTTGGGGTCAAAAAGGATGCCTGCCATATTTGAAGGAGTTGTATGAAAAAAGAAGTCAGAATGTTTCTGATCGCAGGCTTTGTGTTTACCTGCATTGCAGGAACCGTTTTACATTTCGTATATGACTGGAGCGGTCAAAATCCTGTCGCCGGTCTTTTTGCGCCAATAAACGAGTCTGTCTGGGAACATTTAAAGCTTTTGTTTTTTCCGGCTGCCATCTGGGCGGTCTTGGGAAAGCTTTTTATAAAAGACAGAGAGCCGGGGATACTGGCCGCCTGCACTGCGGGGATTTTAGCCGGACTGCTGTTCATTGTGTCTTTTTTTTATACCTATTCGGGAATATTGGGGACAAACTGGCTGCCGCTGGATTTGCTGACGTTTTTCGGAGGCGTGCTGACAGCTTTCCTGACGGCGGGAAAAAGGCTGAACAAGAGGGCGAACGGGAAACGCGCGCGGGACAAAACCGCGCTTTTTTTCCTGCTGCTGTTTGCATTCGTTTTTTTTCTGTTCACATACTGGCCGCCGCCATTGGGGGTGTTTGTGGATTACAGCCTGCTTAAAACAGGTTGTGTAATCTGCCCAAATCTGTTAAAATCGTAAGGCAGATATGGAAGAAGAACAGTGACAAAAGAAGCAGAGAAAGAGGGAGCATGAGCATTTACGATACTTTAAATGACAGACAAAGAGAGGCGGTATTTAAAACCAGGGGGCCGGTGCTGATTCTGGCGGGCGCGGGCAGCGGAAAGACCCGGGTTTTGACCCACAGAATCGCGTACCTGATCGGGCATGAGGAAGTGCGCCCGTGGAATATTCTGGCGATCACCTTTACGAACAAGGCGGCGGGGGAAATGCGGGAGCGCGTGGATGATCTGATCGGACATGGAGCGGATCAGATCTGGGTTTCCACCTTTCATTCCACCTGCGTCCGGATTTTGCGCAGATACATAGACCGGCTGGGATACGATACGAATTTTACTATTTATGATGCGGACGACAGCAAGAATATCATCAAGGATGTGTGCAAAAAGCTTCAGGTGGATACGAAACTTTATAAGGAAAGAAGCCTGATGTCCGCTATTTCTTCCGCGAAGGATGAACTGGTGTCCCCCACGGAATATGAGCGGAGGGTCATGGGGGATTTCGGCAAACGAAAAATCGCCGGGGTCTATCAGGAATATCAAAAGGCGCTGAAGAAAAATAACGCGCTGGATTTTGACGATCTGATCGTAAAGACGGTGGAACTGTTTAAAGCCTGTCCGGATGTGCTGGACTATTATCAGGAGCGGTTCCGGTATATCATGGTGGACGAGTATCAGGATACCAATACGGCGCAGTTTGAACTGGTGCGCCTGCTTGCGGATAAATACCGCAACCTCTGTGTGGTGGGGGACGACGACCAGTCCATTTATAAATTCCGCGGCGCCAATATCAGCAATATTCTGGACTTTGAAAAGGTATTTCCGGAAGCGGCCGTGATCAAGCTGGAACAGAATTACCGCTCCACGCAGACGATTCTGGACGCGGCAAACGAGGTGATCCGCAACAACACGGAGCGGAAGGAAAAGGCCCTGTGGACGGAAAAAGGCGAGGGCAGCAGGATTCACTTCCGGCAGTTCGATACGGCTTATGAAGAAGCGGAATATATTGCGGATGAAATATCCCATAAGAAAAAAAGACAGGAGGCGGAGTTTAAGGATTGCGCGGTTTTATACCGGACCAACGCGCAGGCGCGCCTTTTGGAAGAGAAGTTTATATTGGAAGGAATCCCCTATGATGTGGTAGGCGGTGTGAACTTTTATGCCCGTAAGGAAATCAAAGATATGCTCGCTTATTTAAAGACGATTGATAACGGGCAGGATGACCTGCAGGTACGCCGCATTATCAACGTACCCAGAAGAGGAATCGGTGCGGCTACGATCAACAAAGTGCAGCTTTATGCGGATGAAAATGGGATTAGCTTTTACGATGCGCTCAGGCAGGCGGATCAGATTCCGGGACTGGGACGCAGCGTGAGCAAACTGGATCCCTTTGTGACCATGATACAGTCTTTCCGGTCTAAACTGGAATATTACAGTCTGGAGCAATTGATGAATGATATCATTGAATCTACCGGTTATGTGAAGGAACTGCAGGATTCCGATGAAGAGGATGCGGAAGACCGTATCAATAATATCAATGAACTTGTCAGCAAGATCGTGGCGTTTGAAGCGTCTCATGAGGACGCCTCCCTGAGCGGATTTCTGGAAGAAGTGGCATTGGTGGCGGATATCGACGGGGTGGATTCTGACAATAACAAGGTGTTGCTGATGACGCTGCATTCCGCAAAAGGACTGGAATTTCCCATCGTATACCTGGCGGGCATGGAAGACGGTATTTTCCCAAGCTATATGAGCATTACGGCCGATGATCCCGGGGCGGTGGAAGAAGAGCGGCGGCTGGCTTACGTGGGCATTACCCGCGCAAAGGATGACCTGACGATCACCTATGCCCGTTCCCGCATGCTCCGGGGAGAAACACAATATAATCCCGTCAGCCGTTTTGTGCGGGAGATCCCGGGGAATCTGATGGATAACCGCGTTCCCGGCGTGAAAAAATTCAGCTTCGGCGAGGAGAGCGGCGATGGCGGCGGCTACAGCGGATTTTCCGGTTTCTCCGGCTTTGACGGCGGGACAAAAAGCGGATCAAAAGGAGAGGGCGGCTTTGGCGGAGGATTTTCGGGCTTTGGCGGCTATAACAGTACAACGGGCGTTTCCGGAAACGGGGCGGGCGGCGCTTCTTCGAGCGGCTGGAACGGCGGTTTTGGGTCTGCCGCGGGCGCATACGCCGGATATGGCAGGCCAAAGGCCGTAGTGCGGCCCAAACGCACTGCCGCGGAGAATAAACCCTTTATCGCCAAAGGAATCGACAGTTTAAGCGGCGTAAACGGATTGAAAAAGGGAAGTTCCAAGGAGAGCGCCCTGGAATATGGCGTGGGCGACCGGGTGCGGCATATCAAATTCGGCGACGGCACGGTGACGGCGATCGTGGACGATCCCAGAGATTATAAGGTTACAATCCAGTTTGACGGCGTGGGCCAGAAGATCATGTATGCCGCTTTTGCAAAACTGAAAAAAAAATAAAATTTGTATTTTTCATAGTAAAATTGTCAATTCGGTGGTATGATAACAATAACAGGCGGGTACATTTTACAAAACGTCTCAGCAGGATAAGGGAAAAGGACTTTACGGAAAGGAAGGGTTATGGATATGGCGAAATTGGACGAAGTTCTGGAACTGATTAAGAAAAACGAACTTTTGCGGAAGAAAGATGATGAGAAGAAAAACTGCCTCGTTTGGATTCTGGCGATTGTAGGGGCTGTCGCAGTTATCGCAGCAATTGCATATGCGGTTTACCGTTATATGACGCCGGATTATCTGGATGACTTTGACGACGACTTTGAAGATGACGATCTGGACGAAGAGGCGGAAGCGGTATCCGCAGGTGAAGCGGAAGCTGCTGCAGAGCCGGTTTCCGGAACGGAAGAATAAGTAAACAGGCAAACAGAGAGCGGGATGCCCTAAGATCGGCGGGATAATGATGATCCGCCGTGATCCGGGAAATCCCGCTTTTTCTGTGGATAAAGCCGGTACGTCTGTTTTTCGGGGCACATTTAAAAGATGTGAAAGCGCCTTGCAGAGGATCAGACAACAGAATAACAATGGATTTCATATGAGGAGAGCGTGTGTGAAAAAAGGACAGATAAGAACAGGAATTGTAGAAAGCGTGAAATTTCCCAATAAGGCGCTGGTACGGCTTGAACCGTTGGAAACGTTGGAAACGGAAGGGCAGGAATACTGTGTGGTGAAGGGAGCGCTGCCGGGACAGCAGGTTTCTCTTGTGGTGACGAAGGTGAGGAAGGGAAAAGGCGAGGGCCGGCTGAAGGAAGTCATAAAAAAATCCCCTCTGGAGACAGCCGATATTTCCAAAGGGGAAGGCTGCAAACACTTCGGTATTTGCGGCGGCTGCACCTATCTTTCCATGCCCTATGAACAAAGCCTGAAAATCAAAGAACAACAGGTGCATGAACTGCTGCGGCCCGTTCTGGAAAAGCAGCAAGATCCCTGTGTGATGGAGCCGATCAAGGCAAGTCCGGTTTGTTTCGGATACCGCAACAAAATGGAATTTTCCTTCGGGGACGAAATCAAGGACGGTCCGCTGGCCCTTGGCATGCACAAAAAGGGCAGCTTTTATGATGTGGTGACGGTGGACGGCTGTCAGATCGTGGACAGCGATTACCGGCAGATACTGACGGGAACGCTGGATTATTTTACAAAAGAGAATGCGCCGTTTTTTCATCGCTATACCCATACCGGCTATCTGCGCCATCTGCTCGTGAGAAAGGCTTCCCGAACCGGGGAAATACTGATTGCGCTGGTAACCACGACGCAGCGGCAGTGTGATCTGAACGAATGGAAGGAACTGCTTTTGAACCTGCCGCTGAAAGGGAAAATTGCGGGAATCCTTCATATTAAAAATGATTCCGTGGCGGATACGGTCAAAAGTGACGAAACTGAGATTTTATATGGACAGGATTTCTTCTATGAGGAATTATTGGGACTGAAATTTAAGATTTCCACTTTTTCCTTTTTTCAGACGAATACTTACAGCGCGGAAGTGCTGTATGAGACCGCGCGGGAATATGTGGGCAGCCTGCTGGATGAAAACGGACGGCCCGGCAGCGTGGTATACGATCTTTACAGCGGCACGGGCACGATCGCGCAGTTGATGGCTCCTGTTGCGAAGAAAGTCATCGGCGTGGAAATTGTGGAAGAAGCGGTGGAAGCCGCGAAAAAAAATGCGGAGTTGAATGGTTTACATAATTGCGAATTCCTTGCAGGAGATGTGCTGAAAGTGTTGGACGGAATTTCGGAAAAACCGGACTTCATCATTCTGGATCCGCCCCGCGACGGCATCCATCCGAAGGCGCTGGCGAAAATTATCGCATACGGTGTGGAGAAGCTGGTCTATATTTCCTGCAAGCCTACCAGTCTTGCGCGGGATCTGGAAGTATTTATTGAGAACGGGTATGAGGCGGTGAAGTGCGTGCCGGTGGACCAGTTTCCGTGGACGGCGAATATTGAAAGTATCGTGCTCTTGTCCCACAAATGACCAGACAGTGTTATTAATGTGAAAGTGGAATTGGGGCAAGGTGAAGGAAAAGCGCCATTGATTGAAGATGTGTGCAGCAGAATTGTGTCAGAGGATGAATTGTCACATTTTCTGAAGAAAGTATTTGTATGTATATCCTGGTTGCATGAAGACTTATATTGAAGCATATCGGGAAATGTGGAAAGATGAAGATAGTTATTCGGCAGAAATTCCTTAAAGGGAAAGAGGATAAGACGTTAAAAAATTATGATGGGAGAAGAGGTGAGCGTGTATGGCGAAAATTGTAAAGGAAACTATCCATGCAAAAGGAATTGATATTGGCATCTATACCACAAATTTTGAAAATGAATTTATTTCTTTAACAGATATAGCAAAATACCGTAATGAAGATGACCCAAGATTTGTAATTCAAAATTGGATGCGAAATAGAAATACGATTGAGTTTTTAGGTGTATGGGAAGAATTGCATAATCCAGAGTTTAACCGTGTGCAATTCGAGGCGGTTAAAAATGAGGCGGGTTTAAACCGTTTTGTTATGACACCGATGAAGTGGATTACACAAATGAATGCCATTGGTATTGTTTCAAAAGCAGGACGTTATGGCGGAACATATGCCCATAGCGATATTGCCATGTCTTTTGCAACTTGGATTTCTCCAGAGTTCCAGTTATATATCATGAAGGATTACAGGAGGTTAAAGACAGATGAGAATAGTCGGTTATCTCTGAATTGGAATTTGAACAGGGAGATTTCTAAATTGAATTACAGGATACATACAGATGCGATAAAAGAAAATTTGATTCCGCCAGAATTAACTCCTGCGCAGATAGTCTATACATACGCCAATGAAGCAGATATGTTAAATGTTGTTCTGTTTGGAAAGACGGCTAAACAGTAGAAAGATGAAAATCCAACCACAAAAGAAAATATGAGAGATGCTGCAACTCTAAATCAGTTATTGGTGCTTGCAAATCTGGAAAGTTATAATGCGGTTTTAATTAATCAGGGGAAAAATCAAAAAGAACGAATGGAATTACTTCGGCAGTTGGCGGTACAACAGTTGCAGACATTGGAAGCTGTGAGTTCAAGCACCTTATCCCAATTAGGGATAGATTCACAAATGAATTAAATGGGAAGGCTTGACTTTATAGAGATCAGTCAAGAGAGCATTAAGATTTTTTTAATCAGTTATCAGAAATCATAAAGAGGGCTATACATGAAATATAAATTGGCTCAAAATGCAATAAGTTCACTTAGCATTGCGATTGACATTTTTAAAAAATTTATATTGTTTTTCCTGAAAAACGCAGTTGACTCCTACGTTACGTAATAGTTTATAGTAACATTATCAGGCGAAAGGAGGAAATGCCAATGATGACAGTACACGAAGTGAGCAAGCTTGCCGGGGTGAGTATACGCACCCTGCAGTATTATGACAAGATCGGCCTTTTGCATCCGACGGGATACACCGATGCGGGATACAGACTGTATGACGATACAGATTTGGAACGCCTGCGGCACATCTTACTGTTTCGTGAGTTGGAATTTCCTTTGAAGGATATCAAAGCTATCATAAACAATCCGGGTTTCGATGGAGGAAAAGCTTTGGAGCAGCAGATCGAACTGCTAAAATTGAAGAAGGAGCATATCGAAAATCTGCTGAACTTCGCGCTTGGAATAAAATTGTTAGGAGTGAAGTATATGGATTTTAAGGCTTTTGACAGAAGCAAACTGGATGAATATTCCAGACAGGCAAAGGAACTTTACGGTAATACACCGGAATATAAAGAACTTGCAGAGAAACAGAAAAACCGAACAGAGGAAGAAGACAAACTTCTGGCGGACAGATTCATGCTGCTCTTCAAAGAGGCCGGTGAAATGAGAAGTAAGGATCCGGCATCATCTGAGGCACAGGATATTGTAAAGAGGATACAGGATTTCATTACGGAGAATCTGTATACCTGCAGCAACAGGATACTCAGGGGACTTGGAAAGATGTATTCCGGAGGCGGAGATTTCACCAAAAATATTGACGAGTATGGCGGCGTGGGTACGGCAGAATTTGTCGATCAGGCGATTCAGATTTATTGCGATAAAAAAGACGCCGGTATGAATTAGGACAAAAGTGAGCAGTTATTGTCGGGAAACCTCCGGGTGAGAACGCTATACTGAAGTTACAATCAAGTTGGAGGTGACCGGATGAACTGGGTAAAGATCATTGAAGATGCCATTGATTACATTGAAGGGAACATAACCGAAGATCTGACGGTGGGCAGGATTGCCGAGGAAGTGAATATATCCGCATTTTACTTCCAGAGAGGCTTTTCCATGCTTTGCGGATATACCGTTGGAGAATATGTCCGCATGAGAAGATTATCTATCGCCGGTGAGGAACTTCTTTCATCGGATGGGACGGTGATCGACATTGCAATGAAATATGGTTATGATTCTCCGGATAGCTTTACCAGGGCATTTACACGATTCCACGGAAATACTCCAACTGATGTGAGGCGAGGCGGTGCGATGCTGAAATCATTTGCTCCGCTGCATATTAAATTAACATTAGACGGAGGTAGTACAATGGAGTACAGAATCGAAAAGAAACCGGCGTTTCGGGTTATGGGCGTTGCGAAGAATTTCTCCTATGAGAAGGCAAATGCGGAAGTGCCGCAGTTCTGGAATGAAGTCTTTATGCAGTCAGAAGAAAGACCTGTGATGGGAATGTACGGCGTGTGCTTTGACGAAGAGATGGCCGGCAATGAGTTCCGCTACATGATCGCGGATGATTATGACGCAGGGCAGGCTGCGGCTAAAAAGCTGGATGTGCATGAAATCAGGGAGCATACCTGGGCAGTATTTCCGTGCCGCGGGCCGATGCCGCTTCCGTTGCAGGAAGTAAACCGCAGGATTTTTTCAGAGTGGCTGCCGGCAAGTTCCTATGAGATTGCCGAAGGATACAATATCGAGTATTACAGCAATCCGGAAGATTTCAGGATGGGGACGCAGGATCCGGAATATTATGCGGAAGTGTGGATTCCTGTTAAAGAAAAGTGAAAAGGCGTTGAGTAAACGGGCTTTGACCGCTATCAATCCGGCTGTGCCGGGGTGATGAAGATTGCGGTCAAAGCCCGTTTTACGGCCCGATTATTTTTGCAGCGCGAAGGCTTCCAACAATTTCAGGACAATTTCTCTGACAATCTGATATTGCTCCGGGGGCAACTGCTCCAAACGGATGCTCAAGTCTGACACATCATTTTTTTCCATTTCTCCAAAAAGAATCTGATCGCTGGGAATCGACAATACGGAACATATTCTTTTAAGCGTGGTAAGGGAAATTCCGACCGTACCACGTTCCAGCGCAGAGACGCTTTTGGGACCTAATTCAATCAGCTCCGAGAATCTCTCCTGCGTCAATCCCGCCCGTTCTCTGGCATTTTTGATTCGCAGTCCAATTTCAACATTTATTTCTTTCCGTTCCTGCATAACGACAACACCACCTTTTACCATTAGTTTAAGTAATGTTATTGTTGACCGAAACGCATTATTAGATGTATAATAAGTCGTATTGTTAATGCGATATTGCGTAATGCAAATAGTTGGACGTAAAGAAAGGAAGGGGAAACATGTTGAAAATTATTATTGTCGCAGCAGTGATTGCATTTATTCTTTTTCAGGTAAAAAAGCACAAAGAAGAAAAGGCCTGTGAGCAGCAGAAAGCGGAAGAACGTGCAAGGACTTATGCAGAGCGAAAAAAAAGCGGGAACCCATCAGTAAGCACAGCGGTGCCGGAGGGGGCTGCCGCACATGCAAAGAGCGAAGGAGCGGGTTCGATAGTCGGAGCGGACGGGAAAGAATATCCTGACTCCAGCTACTATCTCGACCATGTGGCGCTTAAGTATCTGTCGGAATCGCCTTATAATGACGAAAAATATGAGTATAGCCCGATTTACGAAATGCTGGCATTGGAGTATTATCTGAGCAAATTTGAGGAAAGAATCCGGAAGCTTGACGTTTTGAATGACACCGATGTGGATTATGCATTTAAAGGCATTTACGAACTGGCAGAAAATTACTATTATCCCAGTGCGGGGGACGACGATCTGACTCATTTCATGCATTATGAAGTCCGCTATAAGAAAGACTGGCTTCGCGCCATGAAAGGAAACGGTTATTACCAGAACGCTTATCATATTTCGCTGGATGCTTCTAAAGCGCTGGAGTGGTATGAATTGTCTGACGCATGGT
This sequence comes from Eubacteriales bacterium, assembly GCA_030524745.1. Classification (GTDB taxonomy): domain Bacteria; phylum Bacillota; class Clostridia; order Lachnospirales; family Lachnospiraceae; genus Gallintestinimicrobium. The sequence goes on from JAUNGC010000012.1 coordinate 19,171, forward strand.
TTTCCAAATACGGGAAAAAGGTTGTGGGAAAGGGAGAAACTACCGTGATTAAGATGGCGCGGTGTAAACTCCAGGCGGCGCATATTCTCTCGGCGGGGCTGTACGGCGTCGCAAGGGACACCAAAAAAGCATTGGGATTGTACGGTCAGACATTCCAGTTGGCGGCACATTATTCGCAGGAGGAGATATCTGCCGAAGTGATCTGCGCGTTGATTCAGGGATACCCAAGAAATCCGGAGGACTACGTTACAAGCGCTGTAAATATGCTGGCGGACTGGGCCTGCCGCAGCAATCTGGGACTTGCCATGCTGATAGAATATACACAGTACGCCTCCGGGCTTGACAAAAGCTTATTGGCGCAAAGCCCGGAGAGCGTGGCGCGGCTCTGCCGGAGCAAAGGCGAAGAAAATATTTATGCGGGATACCTGCTTGGCATGGCGATGATTTCCGGTTATGGAACAGACTGTAATCCGGATGCAGGAATGAAGATTCTTGAGGCGGCTGCCGAAGCAGGAAGCGTTTTTGCCGCATATGCGTTGTGGAATCTTGCTTCTGATGATAAAGAGAAGCAGACGATTCGCAAAAAGGCGCTGGATGATCTTTTGACGGAGGTTTGTGCAGCAAACGGACATATCCGGACACAGTTGGAGGCGGAAGGAAAGAATCTTACGGCTGTTCAGAATATAAAGATAAAAGAACAGGTTAAAGAATATGTGGAAAATGAGAGAAAAAAAGCGCGCGAGAAGTATATAAAGATGCTGGAGGATATGGAACAGGAGCAGGGCTTCTCATTCCCTGCCGTCATACATGACGCAGAAATGAATCGTTGGGAATTGAGAGATATTTCCGCCGGTCTGGCGAGGTATGAGTGTATGGAAACAGGAGAAATCAGAACTTTGGACAGATTGGATATAGAACGCCTCGGGGCAACGCAGGGTATTTGGTTTGAGTAAATAGAAAAACAGATTTCAGAGTGAGCATCTGCCGGTTAAAATACTGGCGGATGCTTTTTTTACTTCAGAACGATGCCGGGCGGTACGTCACTAATTTTTTTAATCTGTTATAGGTCAATGCTTATGCGATGTGTTATACTGGTTAAATACAGGAGCATCCATCGTTTCCGTAAAAATATAGAAATACAGGAGTTATGATGAATATGGAATTTGTTTATAAGAAAGCGGGTATGGAGGACATAGAACTGCTGGTTAAAACAAGGATTGAAGTATTGCGTGCGGCGAACCGTCTGAGCGGCGATACGGAGATGACGCTTGTAGAGCGGCAGTCGAGGGAATATTACGAAGAGTGCCTGCCGGCAGGAACACATATCGCATATCTTGTCTTTGAGGAAGAGCGGTGTATCGGTGCAGGAGGAGTCAGCTTTTTCAGGGTAATGCCTACCTATCATAATCCGACGGGATGGAAAGCATATATCATGAATATGTATACGAATCCGGACTACAGGCGAAAGGGGATTGCCTACCATACGTTGGAACTTTTGATAGAAGAAGCGAAGAATAAAAATATAAAGCATATTTCCCTGGAGGCAACGGATATGGGAAGAAGGTTGTATGAACGTTACGGTTTTGTGAACATGAAAAACGAGATGGAATTGCCGGAATAAAACGGGCGGCGGAAAAGATTATAAACGTACCATAATAAAGGGTGAAATATCAGAGGATGGATAAATGAAGGAACTTCTTTTCGGAGCGGCTTATTATGACGAATATATGCCCTGCGAACGTCTGGAGAAAGACGTTGCCATGATGAAAAAGGCGGGGATCAACACGGTGCGGATTGCAGAGTCAACATGGAGCACCTGCGAGCCGCAGGACGGCGTATTTGATTTTTCTCATGTGGAGCGCGTCATGGATGCGATGGAGAGGGCGGACATCCATGTCGTCATCGGTACGCCCACCTATGCGGTACCGGCATGGATGATTAAAGCCCATCCTGATATTCTGGCCACTACGATAAAGGGACGGGGCATTTACGGAGCGCGTCAGATCATGGACATTACCCATCCGGCATACCGTTTTTACGGGGAACGCGTGATCCGAGAACTTTTGAAGCGCACCGCACACCGCAAATGCGTGATTGGCTTTCAACTGGATAATGAGACGAAATACTATGGAACTGCGGGAAAAAACGTACAGGAAAGATTTGTGAAGTATCTGCGGAAGAAATTCCGGGATGATCCGGACGCCATGAATCGTGAGTTTGGCCTGGATTATTGGAGCAATCGAATCAATTCCTGGGAGGATTTTCCGGATGTCAGGGGGACGATTAACGGAAGCCTGGGCGCGGAATTTGAAAAATTCCAGCGGACGCTGGTGGAGGAATTTCTAAGCTGGCAGGCGGATATTGTGAACGAGTATCGGCGGGAGGACCAGTTTGTCACCCACAATCTGGATTTTGAATGGCGCGGATATTCCTACGGCGTGCAGCCGGACGTAAACCATTATCAGGTGGCAAAAACGCTGAGCATTGCCGGAGTGGATATTTATCATCCCACACAGGACGAACTGACTGGGGCGGAGATCGCTTTTGGCGGTGATATGACAAGGTCTCTGAAACAGGACAACTATCTGGTTCTGGAGACACAGGCGCAGGGATATCCCGGATGGACGCCTTATAAGGGACAATTGCGTTTACAGGCATACAGTCATATTGCGTCCGGAGCCAACAGCGTGATGTACTGGCACTGGCATTCCATCCATAATTCTTTTGAGACTTACTGGAAAGGGCTTCTTGGCCATGATTTTCAGGAAAATGACACATATCGGGAAGGCTGTGTCATCGGGCGGGAGTTTTTAGAGATCGGCAGTCATCTGGTAAATCTGAAAAAGAAAAATGACGTGGCGGTTCTGGTCAGCAACGAGGCGCTGATCGGGCTGAAATGGTTTGGAATTGAGGCGACGGCAGCCGGGAATAACGGCATTGGCTACAATGATGTTGTGCGCTGGATTTATGATACTCTGTACCAAATGAATGTGGAGTGCGACTTCATCTGGCCGGAATCGGAAAATCTTGACCGGTATAAAGTGATTGTGGCGCCGGCCCTTTATGCCGCGCCGGATGCTTTGCTGGAAAAACTAAACCGGTATGTATACGCTGGCGGAACGCTGGTTGCCACCTTTAAAACGGCGTTTGCCAATGAAAATGTGAAAGTCAGCCATGAAATACAGCCGCATATTTTAAGGGATTGTCTCGGAGTGAGATATCATCAGTTTACATTTCCCCAAAATGTCGGGTTATCCGGTGATATGATCGGAGAGGCAAAAGGGAAGGAAGCCAAAACCTTCATGGAGTTATTAATTCCGGAGGGCGCAGAGGTGCTGGCCGCCTATGACCATTATAACTGGAACGGATATGCGGCTGTCACGAAAAACAGATATGGCAGGGGAACTGCCGTTTATATCGGCTGTATGACGGACAGAGAAGTTCTGGAAAGAATACTGCGCAGCGTTCTTGAGGAGACGATGACGGAAACGGCAAAAGAAAGCTTTCCTGTTATTGTGCGAAAGGGAACGAACGATTTTGGAAAGACCGTGCGGTTTTATCTGAACTATTCGGCAAAAAGGCGGATGCAGCAGTACCGGTTTTTGGACGGCGTGGAATTGCTGAGCGGGGCGGAGATTCAAAATGGGGATATGATTTGCCTGGAGCCCTGGGGCGTAACAATAATAGAGGAAAGACAGGAGGTTGGGATATGAGCAGGGAAGAGATCAAAAGTGCAATACGGGAAGGAAAAACGGCACTGGGCATTGAATTCGGATCCACGCGTATTAAGGCGGTGCTGATCGATGAGAACCATGTGCCTGTGGCGTCCGGCAGCCATGAGTGGGAAAACCGTCTGGAAAACGGTATTTGGACGTATCGTCCTGAGGATATCTGGACCGGACTGCAGGACTGCTATCAAAAGCTGGCGGCGGATGTGGAAGCGCAATATCAGGAAACGCTGACGACGGCCGGCGCGATCGGCTTTTCCGCCATGATGCACGGCTATATGGCATTTGATGAAAAGGGCGAACTGCTGGCGCCGTTTCGCACCTGGCGCAATACGATTACGGAAGAAGCGGCGTCCGCGCTTTCTAAGGAGTTTCAGTTTAATATTCCCCAGCGGTGGAGCGTCGCCCATCTGTATCAGGCGGTTTTAAACGGAGAGGAACATGTGGAAAGGATCGCTTATCTGAGCACGCTGGCCTGCTATATCCACTGGAAGCTGACCGGGCAGAAGGCGGCTGGCATCGGAGAGGCTTCCGGCATGTTCCCCATCGATTCTGCGACGAAAGATTACGATGCCGGCATGCTGGAAAAATTTGATGCTCTTGTGGCTCATAAGAACTATCCGTGGAAGTTAAAGGAGATTTTGCCCAAAGTGCTTACGGCGGGAGAAGAAGCGGGCAGGCTGACGGAGGAAGGGGCGAAGCTTCTGGACGTATCCGGCAGACTGAAAGCGGGCATTCCCCTGTGTCCGCCGGAGGGAGACGCGGGAACGGGCATGGCGGCGACGAAGAGCGTTGCGCCCCGCACCGGCAACGTATCGGCGGGCACCAGCGTGTTTGCCATGATCGTTTTGGAAAAAGCGCTTTCCGGGATGTATCCGGAAATTGATATGGTGACCACGCCCTCCGGCGATCCGGTGGCGATGGTGCACTGCAACAACTGCACGTCCGATTTGAATGCGTGGGTGAATCTGTTCGGGGAATTTGCAGTCTGCTATGGGATGGAAACGGATAAGGACAGGCTGTTCTCCGTTCTTTACAACAAGGCGCTGGAGGGCGACAGGGACTGCGGCGGCCTGATGGCTTACAACTATTTTTCAGGGGAGCCCGTCACCGGTCTGGAGGAAGGGCGTCCGCTCTTTGTCCGCCGTCCTGACAGCAATTTCACGCTGGCTAATTTCATGCGCGCGCATCTTTACAGCGCTCTTGCCACGCTCAAAATCGGTCTGGATATCCTGTTAAAGCAGGAGGAAGTGCGGATCGACTCTGTGACCGGGCACGGCGGCCTGTTTAAGACAAAGGGCGTCGGACAGCGCATACTGGCGGCGGCCATGAACGCGCCGATTTCCGTGATGGAGACTGCCGGGGAAGGCGGCGCCTGGGGGATCGCGCTGCTGGCGGCTTATATGATTCATAGAGCGGAGGGCGAGAGCCTGGACCGCTATCTGGAAGAGAAAGTATTTGGGGATATGAGAGTCGAGACGGTAGAACCGGACGGCGCGGATGCGGAGGGCTTCGACGCTTTTCTTGCGCAGTATCAAAATGGCCTGCCGGTGGAAAAAGCTGCAGTGGACTCCCTGCCCCTGGCGTAGCGCCGCGCCGGGATGACGGCGGATGGGCAGGCGGGATTGCGGCTTGCCCGTTGACAGGAAAGCAAACCGCCGTCTGAGAGAAAGGAAGAAGGAAAGAGATGCTGGAAGAATTAAAAAAAGCGGTATATGAGGCCAATATGGAATTGCCCCGGTACGGTCTGGTCACGTTTACCTGGGGAAATGTCAGCGGGATCGACAGAAAAAGCGGCCTGTTTGTGATCAAACCAAGCGGCGTGGACTATGAGAAGCTGACGCCAAAGGATATGGTGGTGATGGATTTAAACGGCAATCGTGTGGAAGGAGCCTATAAGCCTTCCTCCGATACGGCAACCCATATCGAGATTTATAAGGCATTTTTGGAGGTGGGCGGCATCGTTCATACCCATTCCTCCTATGCCACGAGCTGGGCCCAGGCCGGGCGGGGCATTCCCTGTTACGGCACGACTCATGCGGATTATATGTACGGGGAAATTCCCTGTCTGCGCTGTCTGACAGAGGAGGAAATTGAGGACGCCTATGAGGAAAATACAGGACATCTGATCGTGAATGAATTTATGCGGATGGGCAAAGATCCGATGGCGGTACCGGCCGTATTGTGTAAAAATCACGGTCCTTTTGCATGGGGAAAGGATGCGAAGGAAGCGGTACATAATGCGGTGGTTCTGGAAGAAGTGGCGAAGATGGCTTACCGTGCGGAGGTCATCAATCCGCAGATTCAGCCTGCGCCCCAGCCACTTCAGGATAAGCACTATTACCGCAAGCACGGCGCAAACGCCTACTATGGGCAGGAGTCGAAATAGCGGATGAGCGGAAACTGCGGATAAGTGAAAATGGCGGATGAACAGAAACGGAAAGGACCGGATGGCGGTAACAGGAAAAGGGCCGGAATGCGATGGAAAATAAACGGGTGAGAATTTCCGATATTGCGGAGGAACTGGGCCTGAGTACGGCCACGGTTTCCAATGTGATTCATGGAAAGACGAAAAAAATATCGGATGAGACGGTGCGGCGGGTGCAGCAGCTTCTGGAAGAGAGGCAGTATATTCCGAGCATGGCGGGGATTTTGCTGGCGCAGAACAATTCCAGAATTATCGGCGTGATTATTAACGATCATCCGAAATACGAGGGGCATGTGCTGGAGGATCCTTTTATCGCATCTTCGCTGAACGGTCTTTCAAGGGAAATCGATCGTTCCGGGCAGTTCATGATGGTAAAGGTCACAACAGAACTGGACAGCATCATCAAATTCGCGTCCATGTGGAATATGGACGGCATGGTGCTGATCGGCTTCTGCGAGCAGGATTACAAGACGCTCCGGGCGTTCATGCGGGTTCCCTTTGTGGTATACGAGGGCTATTTTTGCGAAGCAGGAGGCATCTGCAACCTGACCATTGATAACCGGGACGGCGGCTTTCAGGTCGGACAGTATTTTAAGCGGCTGGGACATAAACGGGCTTTGTGCGTTGCGGATAACCATATCTGCATGGATTGGGAACGGTATCAGGGATTTCTGGAAGGATTCGGCACGGATGGCGCAGACTTCATGGAGGTTGCGTTTGAGGAAGAAAAGCGGCGGAATTTTTATGAGCAGAATCTGGAAAAAATCAAAACCTATTCGGCCGTTTTTGCAGTTTCGGATCGCTATGCGGTGGAACTGATGCGGTTTCTGACAGAGCGGGGCGTGCGCATACCGGAAGAAATATCCATTGTCGGTTTTGACGATTCTCCGATTTGCCAGCAGGTCACGCCGGCGCTGACTTCGGTCCGGCAGGAGGAGAAGGAGCGGGCAAGGCTGGCGGTGGAAAAGCTGAAACTGCTGAAAGAAAACCGGCAGGAGGAAACGGAAGTGAAGCTGGGCGTTTCTCTGGTGGAACGGGACAGTTCTGCGCCCTTCGGACGCTAGCGTCAGGAAAATGACAACAATTCAGGCAAGTCAGAAATTTTATTAAAAATACACAAATTTAACTGCACATTTTTGGCACGGGTTATGCGTTTAACCTTTGCCTTTCAAAATCCTCTTTCGTATAATGTTTGTGAGACGAAGGAGGATTTTCAGATGATGAAAGAACGTTCATTTTTGAAAGCCGTTTGCAATATCGCCATTCCCATTACGCTGCAATCCATGCTGCAGGCTTCCTTCAGCGTTGTGGATCAGATCATGATCGGACAGCTTGGCAGCGTCAGCATTGCAGGAATCGGTCTGGCCGGAAAGTTTTCATCCGTTTATTCGGTGCTTCTTTCTGCAGTAGCGACAATTGCCGGAATCATGATCGCGCAGTATATCGGACAGAAGGATGAAGCGGAAGTGAGGCGCAGCTTTTTAGTCAATCTCATTGTGGCGCTGGCCACAGCGGTTCTCTTTTTCCTGTTGTGTCTGTGTTTTCCGGGTCGGATTATGGGACTTTACACTTCGGAAACGGCAACTGCGCAGGCCGCTGCAGGCTATCTTCGGATCGTGTCCGCAACATTTCTTCCCATGGCGGGAGCGACGCTTTTGTCCACCGTGCTGCGGTGCAGGGAGAAAGCGGATGATCCGCTCTATGCGGGTATTGCGGCTGCGCTTGTCAATACCGGATTAAATTATGCGCTCATTTTCGGAAAAATGGGATTTCCCGCGCTGGGCGTCAGCGGAGCGGCTCTGGCGACTGTGATCGCACAGTTTGTCAATTTCGGACTGATTTTTGCCATGTACTGCCGCCATGGAAAAAGGAGCGGCGCGGTAGCGCCGGCAGAAATGCCGCAGAAAAAAGCGTTTGATTTCCGGCAATATGCGGCTATGCTGCTTCCTATTCTGATCACGGAGTTTATGTGGAGTCTTGGCGAAAATGTGTATGCCATGATCTACGGGAAACTGGGAACGCAGTCCTGCGCAGCCATGACGCTGCTCAATCCGATCCAGAGCCTGACGATCGGGGCCTTAAGCGGGCTTTCCGCAGCCGCCAGCATTATTATCGGAAAGTCGCTGGGAGAAGGGGACAACGACAGGGCATACCGGGAATCGGTGAAACTGATGCTCTACGGACTTTGTGGCAGCGCCTTCCTTTCCGCGCTGCTGCTGGTCACAGGAAAATATTATGTGCGGTTGTATCAGGTGGAAGAACAGGTGCGTCTGACGGCTTTGCAGATTCTGGTGGCTTATGCGTTGATTTCTCCGGTTAAGGTCCAGAACATGATTGTGGGCGGAGGCGTTTTGCGCAGCGGCGGAAAGACGAAGTATATCATGTGGATCGATATTGTCGGAACCTGGGTGTTCGGCGTGCCGCTGGGGCTGTGCGCGGCGTTTTGGTGGAAGCTTTCCATCCCGTATGTTTATTTCATTCTGTCGCTGGAAGAATGCGTCAGATTGGGAATATCGCTGCTGATCTTCCGGAAAAGAGGCTGGATGCAGCGGATATAAGCGGAGGGGAAACGTATCGTTTGGCCGATAGTCTGTGGACCGCCCGCGCCCCGTTTCCGGCGGCACATATATCCTTTCCGGACACGCTTTCGCTCGAAAAACGCGTAGCAGTACATAGGGCTGCACAGGACGCAGCCCAAATACTGACGCGTTTTTAACGGTCCGGGAAATGATATATGTGCCGCCGGAAACGGGGCGCGGGCGGAATTCAGGTTGTCGGCGGACTGATACGTTTTCCGCATAAGAGAAAAATCATTGGCAGCAGTTCAGTCGGGTCTGCGCAGACCGTGGAGGTAAAGGTCTGCGTTCTTGACGGAATGATGACTGGTTGGTATAATGAGTTAGAGAGGACTAACAAAAAGAGGATAAGACCGAATATATTGCTTGCGGAAGGCTGGGAAGATTGTTATGCGATTGAAGAAGATAGAAACGAATTTGGAGAAGGATGGTTTTTCGGGAATCTATTATCCGGCGCGGGAGAGGACGGATCGGACCATGCTGGTGATGCTGGGGGACAGCAATACCGACCGGTTGGTGACAAGCGCCGCGAAATATTTGCACCAAAAGGGCTGTAACGTGCTCAGTCTGTGCGCAGTGCAGAAAGACGGGGATGATACAGGATATCATAATTTTCCGATGGAGCATTGTGAGGCGGCGGTGCATTGGGCGCTGAAAAACGGGAGCAGGAAGGTGGGAATTGCGGGCGGTTCCACGAGCGGGATGCTGGCATTAATCGCCGGATCGCTGATTCCGGAATTATCCATGATACTGGCCTTCGCTCCGTCGGATTTTGTGATGCAGGGGTTTTACCAGGGCAATAAAGACGGAATGAAGGAATGGCCTGCCGCAGGGCAGTCCACAGTGAGTTGGCGGGGCAGGCCGCTGCCTTATCAGCCTTTTTATGTGGAAGAGCGGGAATATTGGGATATTTTTCATGGTGACAGCAAAAAATATCGGGAAATCAATTCCCTGAGACTGTTTCGTCACAGCGAAGAAGCGAAGCCTATTTCGGAGGAAGCATATATCCGGGTGGAGAATATCCGGGGCACAATCGTCCTGACGGCGGCTGAGGATGACAGTCTGTGGGAAACTGCTAAATATTGCCGCCGGATGCAAAAACGTTTGAGTGAGAAAGGTTTTTCCTATCCGGTAAAATTCTGGATCTATCCGGTCGGCACCCATTTTGTGTTTCCGCAGGGGATGATGAAGGAGTTTCTGCCGATTGCGCCCAATCTGCTTTCGCTCCTGTTTGTCTCCGGGAGAAAGCACCCGAAGGAGTGCAGAAATGTGCGGCTCGATATTGACCGGAAGCTGACAGAGGTGCTTAAAACGTGGTAAGACAGAGGAGAAATTAACAGTCTTATGGAGGAGAAGAAAAAAGAGTTAAAAGAGTTCAGTGACTTTTTAAAGAAGTAATGCCGGGCAGGGAATCTGAAAACAGGTTTCCTGTTTTTTGGTCTAAACCGGATGAATATGTGACGGAAGTGTGTTATCCTGTAAAAAAGAAATGAGAAAAGGTCTTGACCCTCACGGAACGTCATAGCTTATTCTGAATTTACCGGGAGTCCATTGGCTGCAGACAATGGAAACGTTCCGGTCAGAAAAGGAGGACGCGGGATGAAAACGGTAAAAGAAGTCTCCAGCCTGACAGGAATCAGCGTGCGTACGCTTCACTATTATGATGAGATCGGTCTGTTAAAGCCGGCACAATGTAGCGGGGCGGGATATCGCCTTTACGATGAAAAAACGTTGGAAACGTTGCAGCAGATATTGTTTTTCCGTGAATTTGATATGCCGCTGAAGGAAATAAAATCCATCCTGGAAAATCCTGAACTGGACAGAAAACGGATTTTATTGAGTCAGAGAAAAATGCTGGTAGCGAAAAAAGAACGACTGGAGCGTCTGATCGCCAGCATGGATGACATTCTGAAAGGAGAAAACAAGATGGATTTTGAAGTGTTTAGCAAAGACGAAGTGGCGGAAATATATCGGGAAATGGTACGGAATATGTCACCGGAATACAGGGAAAGGATTATCGAAAAATTCGGGGGCATGGAGGAATACGAGAGACTTTTTCTGGAGAGAGCTGCAGAGCAAAAAGCACAGCGGAATTTTGCGAAACTGGTGGAATGGTACGGAGATAAAAAACGCGTGAAAGATATGCTGGAGCATCCCGGGAATGTAAAGGAAGGAATTGCGGTGGTGGAGGCGTATCAGAAGAGAATCGATGCAGTGATGGAGAAGCTTGCAGCGAAAAAAGGAACGGATGTCCATTCTTTTGAAGTGAAAGAGATTGTCGGCGAGTATGATTTTGTAACGAAGCAGTTGTATCAAATGGATGATCTGACGGCGTTCATGCTGGATCTGGCGAAGGAATACCGGGAAAATCTCCGATTACAGGAAGCGCAGGATAAAGTATATGGAATCGGGACAACGCAGTATATCGGAGAGGCCCTGGAAGCGTTTTATAGACGGTGAAAACCGGTAAAATAGCGCCTGTCAATCCAAAGTTTACATGAAATTCCGCAAAAGCAACACAAAATTGGTGTAAGTTTACACGGCGCGCCCGTATGATGAGATAAAGAAACAGCCGGCAGCGGCGGACGGATTTCGCTGTTGCCGGGAGATTTCCGTTACAAAGCGAAGGGAGAAAATAAAAAATGAATTTTGCAGAGAATTTGAAAGCGCTGCGGGAAAAAAACGCCATGACTCAGGAACAGCTTGCGGAGAAGATGGAGGTATCCAGGCAGACCGTGTCAAAGTGGGAATCCGGGGCGAGTTTTCCCGAGATGGAAAAACTGGTACAGTTGACAGAACTGTTCGGCTGTACCATGGATGGAATGCTCAAAGGCAACATGCTGCAGGCGAACCGGGATGAGGCGAAAGTGTACGACGAACATGGAAACTGGGTTGCAAGGACAGGCGCAGCCGCCACCTGCATCTGTATCCTGAGTTTGGCGGCGCAGATGCTGGGAGAGTATATCAGCCCTTCCCTTCTGGGAGAAAGCGGAATTCTGTTTCTTTTGTGCGCTCTGATCGGAGCGTTGCTTTGGATCAGATTGGGGATGGCATCTTCTCATTTCAGGAAAAAGCATCCTTATGTGGAACCTTTTTATACGGAAGAACAGAAGGAAGCGTTTCATCACAAATATATGTCCTTTATCATTACAGGAGTGGGCATTTTGATCGCAGCGCTGATTGTGGTAGCGGCGATTGGTACGGTGTGGCAGCAGAAAGACGCTCGCATGGAACTGGTAGCAGAGATTCTATTTTTTATTTTAGTGGCGGCAGGCGTGACGCCTATTGTATATATCGCCCTGCAGGCATCCAAATATAATGTGGAAGGATATAATGCGGACAATGCCTGGGATATGTCGGAAGAAGGAAAGGAAAACGGCAGACGTATCGGAAAAGCCTGCGGCATCATCCTGCTAATCGCGGTGATTTGCTGCGTCATGATTCATGAACTGACTGGCAGCAGCGCGCGCGTTGCCGGGATTCCGCTGGTGATCGGAGGAATTCTGTGCGGTGTGGCAAGCATGATATTGAACCGGAGAAAAGATTGATTGACCCAAAGGGATATAAACAGATGTAGTTACATCGGAAAGGCCGCGTTAGCGGCCTTTCTTAAATAAAACTTGTATTTTGCCCGGAAACTGATATACTGATTTTAACACCTGTATTGCAGGATGGAATCTGAATCTTTGGAAATTCTGTTACGCCGGAAGTCATTACATGATGCAATTCCGCGCTTCGTTGATCTTCACCGGGAATTCACCCGTATTTCCAATTTATTCAGGAAAAATTCAATAAGGAGGGCGATGAATGGGGAAGAAGAACAATGTTCTTGCCTGGTATCTGAACGTTTTTGTAATATGGACGAAGATACTTACGATCTTTTATGTACTATGCTGGATTTGAAATCCATATCGGTGAAAAAGAAATTATACAGAAATGCAGAGAAGGAGACGGTGGATATGTGTAAAGCATTTGACGATTTGGTAAAAGAGGGCGAAAAGCGTGGAGAAAAGCGCGGAGAAAAGCGCGGTGAGGAGAAACTTGCCAGCCTGATTGAAAAATTAGTGCAGGAGGGCAGAACGGCCGATATCTTAGTTGTATCCCAGAATGTGAAGAAGCGTAAAAAAATGTATCAGGAATATGGCATTTTATGATAATCTGAGGATAGAGCAGATAAATGTGGCATATGTCCTGTGCCAGAAAAGGAGAAAAGCGTATGAAAAGTTTGACTGAAATGACAATAGAGCGGAAGAAAATGATTGCAGCGCTGCTGTGCGGCGTGCTGGGATGTATCTGCATGGGTTCGGGCGACTGGCTGATGCTTTACGGCGATACCGCATATGAAGGAAATGTGTACTGGATGACGCGGGGGGCGGCACAGATCGAACCATGGAGAAATGCTCTGGCGATGCTGGTCGCTTTTCCTGCTGTAATACTCTATGGAATTGCATTGTTTTCAATAGAAAAATTTCTGAAGGGGGAAAAGCAGAGAAGCATTTATCACTATCTGACCGCTTTTGGCCTGACACCGTGGCTTTGCCTTCATTTATTTTACGTCATGATATTATATGTGTTTGCATGGATGAGCGCAAACGGATACGGGGAGGCGGCGCTTCTTGTGCCGGAAGCGATGTTTGCGCATCTGGCGTGGGTTGTGATTGTCAGCGAGGCCATGATGCTGCCGCCGTTTCTTTACTGGTTCTGGCTGGTGGTCAGAGGGAAAAGTGTATTTTCCCGGTGGATGGCAGTTTCTAATCCATTGGTATTTTATGCGGTTTTGTATCTGGTAAAAAGCTTTATGCCGGACAGCGCGTTCAGGATCGGTTTTACGAATGGACTGATGAGCGAGAGTATGGTGATCTGGTTTGCGACTATGATCGTGTGGAGTTGCTGCAAATGGTCAGCCGGCTGTGACAGAAAGAACAGGTGATGCGTTTATGCCTTTGTATATTGTAAAAAAAGAGATCGGGGATATGCGGGTAGACGCGCTGGTACATTTTGAAAATCCGGCTTCCTTCATCAGTTCCGGAACGGATTGGAGAATTTACCGGGAAGCGGGGCATGAGTTATTGGAAGCGCGCAAAAAGATTGGTAATATCAGGCAGGGGCATGCCGCCGTAACGCCCGGATTTTCTTTGCCTGTAAAGTATGTGATCCATACGGTTATGCCCGCCCGGCAGGGTGGGAAGGGCAGAAAAGAAAGCAGCTTGGAGGAATGTATCAGGGAAGTTCTGAAACTTGCCCGAAAACATAAATGCGGGAGCGTTGCTGTTTTAGAGAGCAACGGGTTTTCCGGCCTTTCTGTCCGTCAGACCGTCCTGAATGCGATCCGGAATTTCCTCATGAAGAAGGATATGACAGTTTATCTGGTAGAATCCGGCGGGGGCGTTTGGAACTTACCCGAGAATAGGATGCGGGAACTTAACGGCTATCTCGCGTTACATTATATTCGGGAAGAGACGGACAGGGCGGAAGGAAGCCGCTTCTTGCGGGGAAAAATGTATCGGGAAAAACAAGCCGTCCCCGAACAGTTTGCTTTTCCAGCCAGCGGCGCTGCGTCGGCGGCGGTATTGAAGCAGAAGCCGGAAAGGGGAGCAAACAGCGCGTTGGAAGCTTTGCTGGAGAGGACGGACGCAGGTTTCTCCGATACTCTGTTGAAACTGATCGACCATATGGGAAAGAAAGATTCGGAAATCTATAAGCGGGCGAACGTGGATAGAAAGCTTTTTTCCAAGATCCGCACGAATCCCGATTATAGACCCTCCAAGCCGACTGCCGTAGCCTTTGCGATTGCGCTGGAACTGGATCTGGAGGAAACAAAGGATCTGATTGCCCGTGCAGGTTATGCGCTCTCTCATAGCAGTAAGTTCGATATTATTATCGAGTATTTTATTATCCGGAAAGAGTATAATATCGATATTATCAATGAAACGCTGTTTTATTTTGACCAGACATTGCTGGGTACATAAATGTCGCCTGTCAGGCGACCAAATGATCTGAAAAACCTTCTATAATGTGGTTGTAAACGAAAACGACCCATGACAGGAGGTTTTAATTTTATGAATGAAAATTTGACAGAATTAATATTTATACTGGACAGAAGCGGTTCCATGGCGGGCCTGGAAGCGGATACCATCGGCGGTTTTAATTCCATGATTGAGAAGCAGCGCAGGGAACCGGGAGAGGCTTTGATCTCCACAATCCTGTTTGACACTACCAGTCAGATTATTCATGACCGGCTTCCTCTCAATCAGGTTCCCCGAATCACGGAGAAGGAGTATTGCGTGCGGGGCTGTACCGCCCTGCTGGATGCGGTGGGCGGCGCAATCTCTCACATCAGCAGCATTCATAAATATGCGAGGAAAGAGGATCTTCCGGCAAAAACAATGTTTATCATTACTACCGACGGTATGGAAAATGCCAGCCGCCAGTATGATTACGGACAGGTTAAGGCTATGATTGAACAGCAGAAGGAAGCCTGCGGCTGGGAATTTTTGTTTTTGGGCGCGAATATTGATGCGATAAAAGAAGCGGCCCGTTTTGGCATCAGCGCGGACCGTGCGGCAAATTTTCACAGTGATTCGGCGGGCACATCTCTGAATTATGAGGTTCTGGACGAGACGGTGGCGGCCTTCCGATCCGCAAAACCTTTGGGCGCAAACTGGAAGGCGCGCATTGAAAAGGATTTCAAAAGAAGAAAATGAGTTTTTTGGGGCTTCGCAATAGATACTCCTTGAACAATCTGTTTTTATAATATATAATTTACTAAAAAAATATGATAAAATGAGATTATATTATCAAAAATTACCAAAACGAGGCGGATTATGATGCGATTGATAGATGGCGCATATTTCTTTGAATGTGAAGATATGGTGTATCTTCGTAATGTGAATGACGGACATGATTATATTTTTAACTCCATCGTCTCTGATATTCTCCGGTTTATCAAAGAGACTCCTGATTGCAGCGAGGAGATGCTTTGCGACCATCTGAAAGAACTGTACGAGGTGGAGGATGGAGAAGAGTTTCGGCAGGACATTCATGCTTTCCTGGCGGAATTGATGGACAGCGGCCTGATCGGGTCTGAACAGTCCGCGTCCCCGTCAGATGATTCCGTCGTCGGGCAGGTAGAGCGGTTGTATGAGAAAAATGGCATGGTTTATTCCGCCGCCTTTGAACTGACATACCGCTGCAGTGAAAAGTGCATCCATTGCTATGTGGACGACGATTGTTCCGCGGCGGCGGCTCAGGAACTGACCGTTGAAGAATATAAGGATATTCTGCATCAATTAAAAGAAATGGGATGTGTCAAACTTCTGCTCACCGGCGGAGAGGTTTGTCTGCGCCGGGATATGGCGGACATTGCAGGATATGCCGTAAAGCTTGGCTTTCTGGTGGATATATATACCAACGGCATCAGCATGACGGACGATCAGTTCGGGGCGCTTTGCAACATGAAACTCAATAGCGTATCGTTCAGCCTCTATAGCGGTGATCCCGGGGTACACGACGCCATCACGCAGGTTCCCGGTTCCTTTGAAAAAACCCTGAAGAGAGCGATGATGTTTAAATGCGCGGGAGTGGATACCTTTATCAAAACCGTGGTCATCCGGCAGAATCTGGATACGCTGGAAGAACTTTTCCGGCTGGGAGAGAGGCTTCATATTGATGTAACTCCCGCCACTTCCATTTCCAATACCCATCTGGGAAGATCGGCGCAGACATTCCGTCTGGATACGCCCAAACTGCGCGGGCAGGCACTGCAAATTCTGAAAAAGTTCGGATATAAGCCCGCGCCCTCTGCGCAGCGGGATCTGGACGGGAGTGTCTGCAAGGCGGGCATTACCAGCCTTTCGATCGACCCTTACGGCGGCGTCCATCCCTGTCTGGCGTTTACCGCTCCCATCGGTAACGTGAGGGAAACTCCTCTGGAAAGGATCTGGCAGGAAAATGAATTCTTGAAATCGTTGCGTTCCTTCCGCTTTCGGGATCTTACACCGGAATGCGCAACCTGCAGCTATCGGAATCATTGCGCGGTATGTCTGGGGGACGCCTATGAAGAATCGGGCGGCAGGTTCGGTCCCGGATGCGATAGCTGCCATTGGGCAAAGTCCTGTTATGAAGCCCTCTGGAATCCGGCGTGCGATTAACGGATCTGGCAGAGGAAAGGGTACAGGGCGGCAATGGATTACCAGGATTATACCGTCAAGGAACGTGAGGTATAAAATAAATATGTGAAAGGAGACTCCCTATGAAAAAGACTTATGTAAAGCCGGTTATGACGGCAAAAGAACAGCGTGTGGCCAGCATGGGCGCATGCGGCAAGTCGAAGGCTTCCGGCTGCGGAGCATTGGTTCTGAAAACTTCCTGATCCGCGGTCTGAACTGACGATCCGGACGGGGACTTCGGCAAAACGCCGAAGTCCCCGCCGGAGAAATTGACGAAAAACCTTCCTGCTCTGCCCGGCTGTCCGGGCGGAATTATGATAGATGGAGGCGTATATGGAAAAACGAATCATTCTCAAAGGGCTTCGGGTGGAAGAATTCATTCATCCCAGAGAAGTACAACTGCAGGATTCTGTCATCAACAGTCCGACGGTCCGAAAGCTGATCGAGTCGGTTGGCGATGTGAATCTCCGGATCAATAAAACGCGGATTCAGGGCACGTACATCCAGTTGTATCCCCATACCGCGCCCCGTGTGTTTGCAATTTTGAAAGATGTCTGCCGTATTCTGGACCATTCCGATATTCCGGAGTTATATGTATGGAAAAGCATGAATAACAGCATTATGCCCTGTACGGCGGAGAAGGATTATCTGATTCTGTCCGATTACGTGCTGGAACAGTATGACGACGGGATGCTTTACTATGGTTTTGGCAATGCCATCGCCATGATCCGTGCGGGACATGTGAAGCTGACTACTGCCGCAGCCTATATGGGCTGCAATATCTGGACGGTTCTTCCGCAGATGAAATTCAAGGAATATCTCCATGCCGCCGACGCCACCTCGGACCGCGGGGGCCTGCTGGCCTGTCAGTCCCTTGCGGCAGCGGCGCGGTGCCATTTCCTGGAACTGGGTATGCCTCCTGCCGTGAGCCGTACCATGTTTGCCACGGATGAGGAAGCGGCGGATTATATCGAGCGCTATCTGTTCTCCGTGGCAGAGGAAAATGACCGTCAGCGCCTGACCACCCGCCTTGGCGAGATGTGGCAGTCGGCGGTTTACTTTGAGGCGGCCGCCAATCTGATGCTTGCCGATATGTACGTGTGGTATCGGAAGGAATATAAGCCGCTGCTGGAGAAATACCGTCGGGAGGGGGGATATCTGTGATAATTATGCCGGAACAATATCAGTTGGAAGAGGACAGCAGACTGATAGAGAAGATCGTAAATCACGAAGTGGCTGTTAAGATTTTTGACTGGATCAAATCGGAACATTTGGATGAAATTTACAATACCGTTTATGATTCCTCCTTTCTGAGGCTGAACGATACCGTTGCGCCGGCGCTGATGCAGCAGCTTCGCCGTGCCTGCGAGTTGTTCGGCCTGGAGGAGGTTCCGCCCGTATATGTGCTGCGGGATTTTGATGACACCATCAGCATCGGCGGCATTTCAACTCCCTTTCTGATCATTGCCGACCGCTATCTGGAAATGCTGGAGAGGGAGCGGCCGGAACTTTTGCTGGGCGTTTTGGCCGCTCAGGTCGGCGCGATTCAGGCGGGACACCACAGGGGACTGATTTTGTCCTGGCTGCTATCTTCCGTCGCGTCTCAGCTTCCGATCCCCGGCTTCATCCTGGGCGCGCTGGACGGCTTAATCAATGACTGGAAGCGCTGCAGGCTGTTTACCTGCGACAGGGCCATGTATCTGGCCGTGAGGGATTACCCTCTGGCGTTGCGGGGCATTCTGGCGGGGACGGTTCCCACCGATATTCTGGACAATATGGCGCTGGGTACCAAAAAGGATGCTTATCAGGCCCAGGTGAGGACTTTTATGGAAAACGGAGCGCTGGATGGACTCATCAATATGGCGAACTCTTTTCTTTCCGACACCAGTTGGCTGCCTCCCCGCTGTCATGCATTAGAAGAGTTTGCAAATTCTCAAAGGAGGGTGTCGAATGGCTGCTGATTTCAGACATGAGCAGGAACGGATGGCATGGGGCCTGCTGGAAAAGAATTCCGTGGTTCGTTTTGTGGTGGATGCCTACCAGGAATTTGTACAGGACCTGACTACCAACGCTTCCGCAAAAGGGCGCAATTTCCCGGTCACGCAGGAGACGGCGCCGCGGCTGTACCGGCTTTATCGTCTTGCGGCGGAACGGGTGGGAGTGAGCGAGCCGGTGCCGCTATATTTACAGATGGAATACAATCTGCAGGCAAAAACGGCAGGTACCGATGGGGACTGCGCTATTTTCGTTGACAGCGCCTGCATCGAGCAATATTCCGACACCCGCCTGCTTGCTTTGTTCGGGCATGAATTGGCCCATATCCGCTACGGACATGTCCGGATGCTGAATATCAATGAAATGATGGACCAGGTGCTGACCTGGATCCCTTTTGGAGGCGTGGCTGCGGAGACGTTTAAGGCAACTCTGCTGGAATGGCGCAGGTTTGCAGATTATACCGCAGACAGAGGCGCAGCCATCGCGGCAGGCAGCGCAGACGCGGTTTTACAGAACCTGAGTCAAAGCATGGGAAGAGAACTGGACAGTGAAGGTGTGGATGCCGTGCTTCGGGAGGTTCCCGATGAAAAAGATCTGAAAATGGGCGTGACGGGTACGGCGCTGTTTCAGATCATGATAAATTCCATTCAGGTACCCTACGGCGTTTGGCGCATGAAGCAGTTGAAGCAGTGGTGCGCGTCGGAGACCTGCCGGCAGACATTTCCGACCGTTTACTATGGGACGCGCTCCGGATTCGGCCTGGAAGATGCGGATGATGGCGCGGCGCTGTATGAACAGTTCCGGGAAATGTGGGAAAAAAACAGGAAACGGGCGCTTGCTCTTCTGCATGCCGCGGCGGACTGCGGAAATATGCGCGCCAATACCCGGCTGGGCCGGTATTACTTAAACGGTATGGACGGCCTGAGAAAGGATGCGCACAATGGCCTGCTGCTTCTGCGGACGGCGGCATTGGCAGGTGATCCCGAAGCCTGGTACATACTGGCGGGGTGTTTTGAAACGGGATGCGGCAGTTTACTGCCGCAGGATTCGGAGCGTTCAGCCTGGCTGTACTGTCTGGCGGCGTCTTCCGGCTACGGAGAGGGCGGCGACGGGAATTTAAGGCAGCTGCCTGCGATCAGTCCCAAAAGCATGGAGAGCCTGATGAACTGGTTTACCGAAAATTTTTATGGAGGTCCTGCCATTTTCAATGAACTGGCGCCGGCGGAGGGATTGAATTCCGATTGCTGTCCCGATATCGACGCCCTGCGGACCTGGCTCTGGATTCCCGGAAATGAGACTGTCTATATGACAGAGTTCGATATGGAGCAAAACGGGGGATTTTGCAGGGCAATTGCGATTGCAGCGACCGGCATTTATGTATTTGACGGTCAGGGACTGCCGTTTCGCCTGCCCTGGAAAAAGTTGAAAAGCTGCAGGATAGACGCGCGGAAAAAAGGGGAGAGAGTTACCCTGTTTCTGAATGAAAAGCCTCTTTGCAGCTACAACGCAAAACCGCCTGAACGTGCGGTAGGCGTCATGCTGGTTAAGATCAGAAAGATTCTGAACCCACAGAAATCATAGATATGATACAGGAGGGGATATGTTATGGATAGCAATTTTATGATCGCCACATTAACTGCGGCGGCAGCGGTCGGCGTTTTTGCGGCGGTGAAGAACGGACGGAAAAAGAAAACAGACTGGGCCGCCATACAAATTGTAGTCGAGGTATTTGGCGCGGCGCAGGCAAAAGACTGGTTTGAAGAAAAAACAGGAGGAGAGACGAAGGGCATGCGCCTGCTGACGGCTTATCTGACCCCTGAAATTCTTCGGGAATTGTCTGTCGACAGGGAAATTCCGGATCCGGCGCACTATCTTGTGCTGGGCGTTCTGGATGAAAGGAATCAGGTTCTGGACTATCAGTTTGTGAATTTTGAGCGATTGGAAGAAGGCTTCCGGAAGCTGCTGGACGATAACGGCGGAAGAGTCGTGATTACCTATTGATGAATGCGAAAGAACGGCTGCGGAAGTTTATATTCTGATTTTTATGGAGAAGCAAAAAGGAGGCGGCAAATATGGGTACCACATTGGAGGTCGCTGTGCAGTTGGTTTCCGCTGTGATCGAAGAAGGAAAAAAGGAACTGGAATTTATTGAAAACACAGTGGTGCCAAAGCTGCGGGCAAAAGTTGCCGGATGTCTGAATCGAAGCAATATCGGCCGGGCTGTACTGCAGGTTATCCGGAAGGCCAAAATCAAACTCAAAGAAGACCGGCTGAAGCTGGCGATACAGGAAATGGTGGACCTGGAAGGCGTTCCGGTTATCACAGTGGATGTGCTGGACGAAATGATGGATGAGATTCAGCTTGAAATTGAACTGGAATGCGAACAGGTCGGCCCGGATCTGCGGCCGGGTGATATCATTTATGAACAGGTGTAAATTGGTCGGGGAGGATGTCAATGATATACGATTTTGAGTCGGGCTATTCAGAAAAGACAGAAAAACCTCAAATTGTCAGGAAGGACAGCGCCCTGGATGCGATACAGCGGAAACTCTATGAGGCGTTGGAAAAGGAGAAATCCGTCAGGGTATTTACGATGCAGGACGCAAAGTTGTATTTTTTGCAGATGCGGGAAAAAAATCCGGCGGCATATAAGTGTCTGGTGCATATTGAAAGCAGCGGGCAAGGGCATGAGATCATCCAGATTCTGCTGGGGGAAAGCGGAGAACCTTTGTATTCTACCAGCAAGGAAGTTTATGGACGAAAGCTTCGCGCCGATGCATTGGAACAGGCGGTTGTCGACCGCCTGGCGGGCAGAACCGGCTTTATTATGGAATGCGGGAAGCCGGAAGAAGCTTTGTAAATTACATTCAGAGATAAAGGAGAGAAAATTATGGATCCGATTACATGGGGGCTGTTTCTCATCGCAATAGCGGCTGCGGCGTACGGGATTACAAAACTGGTTATTCTTACGGCGACCTGGCTTAAAACAAAGCTGAAAAAAATTCTGAGCGGAAAGAAAGAGGTTGTCGGCATTAACGGCGATAAACTCAAAAGCATTCTTGCGGACATTGCCGAGGAAACGGAAGCGATTTCCGTAGATGATCTGGATATGCTGCTGTTTGGGATCGACGAGAAGGGTGAAATCAAAGATATCGAATTTGTGGAAGCTGAAGAGGGGCTGGATTCGGCCGCCGCTGCATTTATGGACAGAAATAATAATATCATCCGCATTTGCAGCTGAAAGGAGTGCAGAATATGAAACTTGCAGTGCTTTTTTCCGCGTCCAGCCGGCCTTTGTCCGGCGGCAGCGATTGGGAAACGATCCGTGATGCAGTGAAAGAGTGTTTTATTCAGGCATACGGCACAGATTCTGATCTGCAAATCGGATTTGGAGAGGCGAATGCGCCCGGGTACGACGTAGTGCTTGCCTTTGACGCATACCCGAATATCGGCTTTAACCCCATCCAGAAGCGCAACCAGTTCCGGGACGGGGTAGCCCGGCGGCTGTATGAACTGCTGCCCCGGGAATCCGGCTATGCAGGCAGAGTGGCTGTCTGCCTGGAAAAAGAGATCAGACGTGCGGCCCCGCAGTCTGCCGGTACGGCAAAGCCTTCGCAGGAGCCGGGCCCGCAGGAAGAATACCGCAGTTTCGCCCGGGAATTTACGGCGGAGGAACCGAAATTTACCTTTGACCGCCTTGTTCTGGCAGAGGATGTGCGACAGCGCATCCTGGAACAGATCTGCATCCTGGAAAACCGGGATAAGCTGTTTCGGGAATGGGGGCTTGCCGCCATTGCCAGTCCTTCCGTGCTTCTGAATCTTTACGGCGATTCCGGAACCGGCAAATCCATGGCGGCAGAGGCGATAGCGAACCGCCTGGGCAAAAAGATTCTGCGGGTTTCTTATGCGGACATTGAGAGCAAATATCATGGGGAAGGCCCAAAGCGTCTGAAGGGGATTTTCCTGGCGGCCACTGAGCAGGACGCCGTGCTGTTCATCGATGAGGCGGACTCCCTGCTTTCCGCGCGCCTGAGCAATGTCACGCAGGGTTCCGAACAGGCGATCAATTCCATGCGCAGCCAGCTGCTCATCAGCCTGGAAAATCACGACGGTATTGTAATTTTTGCCACGAATCTGATTGAGAATTATGATAAGGCTTTTCGCACCCGTCTGCTCAGCGTGGAGATGAAGCGTCCGGACGCCGCCCAGCGACGGCAGATCTGGTACAATCATTTGTATCCTGTGGGAGAGGGCCGCATCCGGCTGAATATTCCGCTGGCGCAGGACATAGATCTGGAAAAACTGGCCGGCTTTGATTTTTGCGGCCGGGATATCCGCAACGCGGTGAAGCAGGCGTGTGTCGCGGTAGTGGTCCGGGGCGGGAATATTGTCTGCCAGGAGGATCTGATGTGCGCCTGTGAACGCATTGAAGCGGAACTAAAGGCATTGGCCCGCGCCTCTGCAAAAGTCAATCCCGGGATCAGGCCTCTGGCGGAAGAGGAGGAAAATAAGATTACGCAGCAGCTTAAGCAGAAGCTGGCGGGAAAGAAAGCGGAATTATAGTTTTTCTTTCGATAAAAGGAGGAAACGGTATGATGGAATTTACAGAGGAGCAAAGAACTCTGTTGATAGAACAGGCCCGGCAATGTCTGGAACAGGCAGAACAGGGACAATCAACCCGCGATATTATGGCCCGGATTTATATGGACGGACTGGATCATAAGACGTTGGAACAGGGACAGATGATGGCGGAAGCCATTCTGGAAGGTGTAAACGCATTTGACAGCAATTTCGCCGCGGCGAAGGATGATCTGGAACGCTGGCTGGACAAAACCCTTTCCAAAATGGCGGCCGGCAAATCGCCCCGGGAGCGCTGTGCCTGTTGGTTAAAGGTTACCGCCGCTGTCAATGCGGTATCGGCTTTGGATAATTTGCAGCTTGACGAAGCGGAGAAAGACAGGATACTGGCAGAATTGGATGCGATTACGATCAGCGAAGAGGAAGCCACCCCTGAACTGGAGTCAGAGCTTTATAAGGGGGTAAAAGCTGCTCTGGAAAACTCCGGCGTGATGTTCTGTGCGCTGGTTGGCCAGCAGGAGTTATTTCGGGGGATGGAAAATATAAGCGACGCCGCTGAGGTGCTGCTGGATTTCGGCAGCCGGGAGATCAATTTCCGCGCGGTGGCATCCATGATCGCTTATACCAATGTCAAGAACGGTACTTTTGATAATATTCCGGCGGACATGAAACCGGAACAGATCACCGTCATGGTATGCGCGCAGATCGAACAGATGCGGATAATGGATGCGGTCAGAAGAAAGCAAATGACGATGGAAACCGCAGCGCTGCTTTTGAAAATTCTGGGCGCTGTCTCTATGACCGTGCTGGCGTTAGAGACTTCAGCGCTGATCGGCATATTGGCGATGAAGCTGCAGTTTGGCATTCTTTCCATTCCGATCGCCCTGTTTATGGGATTGGCTTTCGGCCATTTTCTGACCGGCGGTTTTGAAGAATGGTGCAGAGCGAGCGACGAAGCGGTGGATTTCTGCAGTGTTCCTGTTCAGGCGCTGGTTGTTGCGGCGGACAATCTGGCCGACTATATGCGGGAAAATGTCTGGCCGGAGTTTTGCCGGATCGTCAGTTCCGTAGGGGACCGTCTGAAGCAGTATGCCGCAGGAATTGCCGGCAGAAAGACAGAACCGATGGAAGAAAGCGCTGTCGGGATGACATTGGAGCCGATTCCGGATTAAGTTGTGACAAAAAGGAAGATGGATATGCAAAAACTCCATATTTTAAAAATAAACGGCCATGCGGTGCTGAATTTTCTGGATCTGCAGGAACATTTCTCGCCCTGGGCGATCTGGGAACAGCAGGAAGCTTACGCTTCCTTTGTACGGGTGCACAGTTTGCCTCTGACGGTCTGGCAGGTCAGAGAAAACGGCGTGCTCCAGCCGCTTCAATATGCGGGTAAGGAATTCTGGATGGATTTACTGGAAAAAAATCTGTGCGGCGCGGCATTTCCTGCCGGAAGAGACGCGTCGGAATGTCTGGATGCTTTGCTCCGCGGGAAATACAAAGATGAACTTCTCAAAGAGAACGCATCCGGACTTCTGGAGCAGGAACGTCTGGCGCAGCGGATTGATGAGAAACTTCGGTATATTATGTCCGGCGCCAGACTGAAGGAGACTCCGGAGGATATCAAAACGGCCATTTTGCTGCTGGCAATCTGTCAATTGGCTGAGATGGATGCTGAAAAGCAGGATTTCCAGAGATGGACAGAGACGCTGCAGAGCGATACAACAAAAACTGCGTCCGGGGAGAAGGAGGAAAAAAGTCAGGATCATTCTGTCTCCGGGACCGCAAGCCGGACGGAGACAGCAGCGGCGGAGCAGGACATTAATGATTTCCCGCAGGCGGACAGAGTTGCCCTGAAGGCGCGGACGCAGCCCTATTGCTATTGGTATCATACCGAAGACAGGCTGACCGGTAAAAAGATCAGGACTGTTCGGATAGAGGCGATATCCGGCGAACAGGGCGACGGGCGGGTCACGCTTTTGTTTTACCGTCCGGACGGAAGTCAGGCGCAGAAAGTGGAATTACTGGCGGGAGAATACCGGGACTGCACGGTATCCGGGGGCAGGCTGATCGGTTTTCTTCCGACTATGAGCATCAGCGAAACGTTGTGTATGGCGCGCAGTAACTACCATTCTTCGGAAATCCGAATTATTCCCCGCAACGCCAGCGAGTGGATTCTTAATGCAGACGCGGAAACCGCCCGCAAGATCACCAGCTTTTCTGCCGGCGACAATACCAGAGACGGATTCTTATATATCCGAAATGGCAGGCTGATAAAAGCTTACTATAAGCCTGCTGAAAACTACACCATCCGCCAGAAGCTGGATTTGATCGATGACCGGCTTGTGGAGGTTCGTCTGATACCGGAGGGCTATATCCTGCTGACAGAGTATGGCGAGGTTATTTCAAGCGATCCTGAATGGAACGGCCGTACCGGCGTGATAACCCTGTATCCCCGGAATAAAGCGGCGTGGCCGGCCAGTCTGGAAGCTGATCCGGAAAATATGCGGGAGTTTGCCCGGGATGAGAGCGGCGGGAATTTTGCGGTTCGGACTGCGGACGACAGGGTGCTTTGCTGCTGGCAGAAAGGAGAGTAATATGGAGAAATATTCATTTCGGCATCAGGGGGATCAGGGGCAGAGAGGGCAGAATGTTTCGTCCGGAGCCGTAACGGCTTCCTCTCAATTCAATCAGAGAGATGTTTTGCTGAGACGTAAGAAAGAAGTCTCCAAAATGATAAAAGGATTGGATGCAGCCCAGGAAAAAAACATGGCGGATTACAGGTATGCGTTGAGAAGCTGCAGTGCGCAGTGGAAAGAACTGCGTTGCTGTCAGCCGGAGTATAAAAAACAAAATCTGGTGCTGGAAGCTTATTACCAGAGAGGAAAGCTGATGGATTATCTGGAAGAGGTCGTGAAATACGCTTATGCGGACGTCCGTCCCGCAGATACGGCGGAAAAGCTGGCTGTGAAGGGTTACAGCAATTACCTTTTCGTTCTGAAAAGCCTCTTTGATGGACTGCGGGAAAAATATGACGCTTTTGAAGAACCCGGGGAACAGGAAGATAAAACGCCGATTCAAAGCTTTCTGATGAATGAGTGCAGAAGCAATCCTTTTTATGACGAGTGGTTCGCGCTCACAGACAGGATACGGGAGTTGCTTGAAAAGGGGAAAATACGTCCCTTAAGCGCCCAGGAGTGCGCGCCGGTTTTCGGAGAACTGGATGTGACGGAATATACGCTGAGACGGGATCACGAAAAACTGACCGTATATCTTCGGGAAAAACAGCGCGCCATCCGTAACAGGATCGTAAAAATGAAGCAGGAGAGCGAACGCGGAAAAGCGCTGTATGAAGCCCTTTTACAGGTATTGACGCCGGAATTGTTTGATAAGATGGATCCGGATACGCTCGAAGCGGAGCAAATGAGCATAGAACAGATCCGGGACCAATACCGTGCTCTTGCAGACCGGATCAATGAAACAATTCTGCTCCGGTTTCCCAGAGCATAACGTCGGAAAGCACAGATAGAAAAGGCAGGAGGTAATTATCATGCAAAAAACATTGGGGCTGGATTTTGGACACTGCGAAGTAGCCATGTCTTTGACAATGGAGGGAAAGAAACCGGAAAATCTGATCCTTGACGGCAATAAAGAAAAAGTGATACCTGCGCAGATTGCTTTGACAGATGCTCAGATTCATATGTTGGCTGAGGGAAAATGGGACTGCCAGACGTTGGAAAAACTGGGCGAGATCGCAATTGGTAATGAGGCTGATCCGAAAAACGATGAGAATATGGATTCCTGCACCTTTATGTACTTCAAAAAAGCCCCGGCGTTTTTTCAGGAGATTTTTGAGAACAAGGTGCCGCGCGGCGCGTTGATGGCGGCTTATCTTTATCAGTTGATGAAACAGGTATTTGACTATAATCCTGATTATCTCGATCCGGAAGACCGCGGGAATATCAGCCTGGTGGTTGGATGTCCCACAACACGGGAATGGACCGGCGAGGAGGAAATGAGACAATATAAGGATCTGATCTGCAGCGCCGTCGGGATTTCCAACGTCAGCATTATTCCGGAGTCCCGTGCCGCCATGTTCAGCAGCATTGAAAGCACCCAGTCCTGCATTTCGGCCGGCAACGGCGCGGTGGTTTTCGACTTTGGTTCCTCCACTGCCGACTGTACTTACATGCTTGCCGGACGCCGGTGCATTGAATATAGCTGGCGTTTGGGCGCGCAGGAAATTGAGTCCCAGATGGCAAACGTTGCATTTGAAGGGCAGAAACCCTCGCTTCGTTCCCGGATTTATGTCACCAGCCAGTTGCGCAGACAGAAAGAATTATATTATAACGGTTCCTTCGGTCCGAAAGGACAGCGCCTTTTTTATGATACGGTAGATCGGGACGGACAGGATATCGAGGCATATATCCGTGTCAATGACGAGCAGATGGGGCAGGTCGTCAACGGAGAGGAACATGAGATCGGGATTCTCTGTGACAGCGATCAATTCCGGGCAGGCACCTGGATGCAGCTATGCCGTGAATTTTTCCGGACGGCAAAGGAGATCATGGACGAGGAAGAACTTCCCTGCGCCAATATCGTTCTTACCGGCGGAGCCAGCAAGATGGCGTTTGTCCGGAATTTGTGCCGCGAAATTTTCGGGGAGAACGTTAAGATCCATGTGGAAAAAAATCCGAGTTTCAGCGTCGCCAACGGCTTAGGGTGGGTCAGCGCCATTGATGCGCGGGTGCCCGCCATAGCGGGCAAGACAGAGACGGAAATTTTGTCAAACCGTAATATTGCGGTGGAAAGTCTGGTGCAGAACATCGCTGCGGAACTGCAGAAGGTGGTGGCGGAAGTTATTTCCCAGACAGCAGATAAATGGGCGGCAGAACCGGGTGAACATTCCGTGTCCGAACTGATTGAAATGGCGAAGGCGGAGATGGATACCGGGGAGAGAAGAGAGCAAATTAAGAAGATCATAGACAGTCAACTCAATTCCTGGCGGAATTCTTTCCAGGAGGCGGTGCAGAAATGCGTGAATGCAAACAGCGGCGAACTGATGACGGATAAGATTGCTGAGGGCGTCGTTTTGACGAAGGATGTCTGGAAATATATCAGCGACGATTCGCTTTACGGCAGCGTCAGCCTGGACGACCTTTTAAAAGGCATTAATATGAACGGTCTGCTGAACAAGACGCTTCAGGTGGTAGCCGGATACCTCACGATGTGCATCCTTCTTGTGGCCCTGCCGGGTATCGGTCTCTTTGCCTTGCTGGCCGCCTGGCTTGCGGGAAAACTCACAGGCGACTTTTTAAATCGCCGGAGTATCACGCAGCTTAGGGATCAGGCGCACCGCGAAAGCATGAAGCCCAAGATCAAGAGTTCCGTCAGCAACGGGAAAGTCCTGAAAGAACTGACGAAATCCGTTTCCGAGCAGTTTAAAGAAATGGAGAAAAACTATTCTGAAATGGTCGGCAATACTGTTCGGATCGCTTATGAGGTCGTGACCCTGAAGCATTTTCAAATATGAGGTGAGAGTTTATGGCACAAAATGTGGTGGAAAAGGTGCTGCGGCGCTGTGAAAGCGCCCTGCGTGCCCGCATTCCGATCATTTATATTAAGACGGATTCTGACAGGCTGATTCAGCAGATCGTGGATTCCGACCGGCTGGTGCTGCGCATCCGCAAATTCGGCGCCATGGGAAAACGTCCGGAACGTGAATACCGGACGGATGAAAACTATGTCAGAGAAAAGCCGGCGAATCATCTGACGGAGGACATTGGTCTGAAAAAGTCCTGGCTGCTCTGGGATTATCCGCGGATTTGTACATACAAGGTGCCGAAGGAGTGGAAAAATCAGGAAGGCTATGAAGCTTATATTATGGCCCATGAGGATCCGTGCAGCCGGCAATATGAGATTTTGCAGAACAGCGTAGTTATTCTCTATTCCTCCCAGGTACAACTGTCACCCATGATGCAGGCATATACAGAGATCATCGAGGTGGATTATCCCGGCGCGGAAGAAATCCGCAACCTGATTCTGAATATGGCGAAGCTTTTCGGTGACGATTATCTGGAAATAGACGAGATGTATCAGAGCCGTCTTTGCAGCGAATTTTCCGGACTGACCACGGATGAGATCGACGTTACCATGCGCAGAATCCTTTCTGTGCCCACGCAGACGCCGTCGGCTTCTCCGCTGCTTGACGAGGCGGCAGTGATGGACATCATCCGCCGGCGGAAGGAGCAGAAGATGGAAACCAGCGTGCTGGAACTGTGCAAACAGCCCGGCAGCAGCATCGGCGGGATGGATAAACTCCGCAATTGGCTCAGCGCACAGAAATCCGCGCTGGAAAACGCGGAAATACTGCGCCGCAGGAAAGGCATTCTTCCGCCCAAGGGCGTGCTGCTGTGCGGTATTCCGGGCTGCGGAAAGTCCGAAGCCGCCAAGCTTACCGCCCAGGAATTCGGCCTGCCGCTTCTGAAAATGGACATGGGAAGGCTGATGGATAAATATCAGGGAGAATCAGAGCGGAATATGACGGAAGCCCTGCGCATGGCGGAAGCTATGTCTCCGTGCGTGTTGTGGATTGATGAATTGGAAAAGGGGTTTGGCGGAGCCGGAACCGACAATGACTCTTCCTCTTTCAAGCGGATGTTTGCCACAATGCTGGGCTGGATGCAGGACAATACCAGGCCGGTATTCATTTTTGCAACGGCAAATAACATTGGAGGACTGCCGAAAGAGTTTTTCAGGAGCGGCCGGTTTGACGCTCTTTTTGCGGTGTATCTTCCGCTGATGCAGGAGTGTGTGCAGATTTTTAAAGCATGTATGAACCGTTATAAATTGGAGAGCGGAGAATCCCTGTTTGAACCCGGTTGCGATGACGATGACCTTTTGGAGTATGTGATCGATACCTGCCTGGTATCCCCGAAACGTCCCCGTATTGTTGTCGGGGCGGATATTCAGAAGATCGTGAATATTACTGTCCGTGGGCTGGGCGGCCAGGAACGGATCAGCCGGAAGCAGTGGCGAACCGCTTTGATCCGCACATGCAGCGATCCTGATGTAGGGGTATACGGGGACGGGGAAGAAAATGTGGACAGCATTGCCGTCAGTTATTGCAGAATGCTGCGAAAGGGTTTGCAGTCAACCTCCGATCGGGTCTTGTTTTCCACAGAGGATTATCAGCCCCGGAATGCGAAAGATAAGAAGAATATTCTGGTGAAGTCTGACTCCGACAGCTTTACCAATGCCTATGACAGAGCGGTGTATGATATGCTGCTGGAACGGATCAACGAGATGGCCCCGGAAGTGGAGGAAATGGAACGCAGACAGGTGCTGATGAGGTGATAATATTATGTTAGTGAAATGAAAAATCTGAGCCCCAAGGTGCGCAGGTGGGTCATGGACTGGTATTTCGGCGCCGGATATCCTGCAGATATCATAGAAGGCGTAACCGTGCAAATGCTTGTGGAAGAAGCAGGGTTAAAGCCGATGAATGCCTTTATTGCGATGGATTGGCTGATGAAGGATCCGGAAGCGGCGAAGTTTGCGCTGACCCATGTGAAATCCTCTGCAATAGAGGAGGCGGAAAACACAACGGACATACTCCCGGAAGACTCCGTTCCGGATGAGGCGATTGAGGATGTTTGACAGGGGTTTTGCCGATGATCAGAGGAATTCTACGCGGCGGGCAAGTATGATATTGAACCGAAGAAAAGATTCATTGACCAAAAGGAACATAAACAGATGCAGTTACATCAGGAAGGCCGCGTTAGCGGTCTTTTTTAATTAAAACTTGTATTTTGCCCGGAAACTGATATACTGATTTTAATACCTGTTTTACAGGATGGAATCTGAATCTTTGGAAATTCTGTTACGCCGGAAATCATGACATGATCTAATTCCGCGCTTCGTTGATCTTCACCGGGCATTCACCCGTATTTCCAATTCGTTCAGGAAAAATTCAATAAGGAGGGCGATGAATGGGGAAGAAGAACAATGTTCTTGCCTGGTATCTGAACAAGCCGTCGGTATTTGCGGACTTTTGTAATGGCTGTTTATATGAAGGAGAGAAAACGGTGCTGCCGGAAGAACTGGCGGAAGTTCAAAAGGCAAATGACGAGGTAATGCGTGACCGGAACGGTAGGCTGTTGAAAAAGGGGCGCGAGAGGGATGTCGTAAAACTGCTGCGTAAAAATCATCATTTTGTGATGATTGCAGTGGAAAATCAGGACAAGATCAATTACTGTATGCCGCTGCGGTGTATGGAGTACGATGTTGCGGATTTCGTAAAACAGCTTCGGAGACTTAAGAACCGCCATAAGGAGGAGGGTGGTCTGGAAACGGCGGAGGAATATTTATCGGGAATGAAAGAGACGGACAGGCTGATCCCGATTGTGACGATTCTTTTTTATCATGGAAAAGGAAAATGGAACGCGGCCATGCGGTTGAAAGATATGCTGGATCCGATTGGTATGGACCAGAGACTGCGGCGGCTTGCGACGGATTACCGGATGAGGGTAGTGAATCTGGAGGATCTGAAAGAAGAATACTTTGAAACGGGCCTACGGGAACTGATCGGAATGATGAAGCGCAGGGAAAGTAAGGAAGAAATGAGGAAGTATTATGAGAATAACAGGGAACGTTTTTGTAATATGGACGAAGATACTTACGATTTACTTTGTACCATGCTGGATCTCAGGTCGTTGTCGGGGAAAAAGAAAATATACAGAGATGCAGAGAAGGAGACGGTGGATATGTGTAAAGCATTTGACGATTTGGTAAAAGAAAGCGAAATGCGTGGAGAGGAGCGCGGAAAAAGGCTTGGAGAAAAGCAAGGGGAAAAACGAGGGGAAAAGCGTGGTGAGGAGAAACTCGCCAGCCTGATAGAAAAATTAGTGCAGGACGGCAGAATGGCCGATATTTTAGCTGTATCCCAAAATGCGCAGAAGCGTAAAAAAATGTATCAGGAATATGGAATCTGAAGTATGAGAAGGGGAAGATATTCGGATACCGGCGTTTAGGCTGAAACGGAATCTCGAAACGGAGATAAGCGCTCTTGGCATTTGTTTATGGCAATCGAGGGTACTTTATGTTATACTCATTACAGAGCCGGCGCACAGCCATAAATAGCCCTGCAAAATCATATACTTAGTAAGATGGAACGAATAAGGAATATGATATGCAGTTGGTAAACAGGGTGGTGCAGATACTGTGCGATTTTTTGTGGAGTTTCCCCATGCTCGTGCTTTTGATGGGAACGCATTTGTACTTTACGATTCGTCTCGGATTCATCCAGAGAAAAGTGCCGCAGGGAATCCGGATGAGTTTTTCAAAAGAGAACAGGGACGGCGAAGGATTTTCGCCATATGCGGCGCTGGCGACGGCGTTGGCCGCCACGATCGGAACCGGAAATATCGTCGGTATTTCCACGGCGATTGCCATTGGCGGGCCGGGCGCTTTGTTCTGGTGCTGGATCAGCGGACTTTTCGGAATGGCGACCTGCTATGCGGAATGCTTTCTGTCGGCAAAGTATCGGGTGCGCGGACCGCAGGGAATGCTGAGCGGGGGTCCGATGTATGTGATGGAGCATGTGCTGCACCGGAAGGGCATGGCGGTTCTGTTTGCATTTTTCGCGGTGGTCGCAGCGCTCAGTGTGGGAAGCAGCGTGCAGGCCCATGCGCTGACTGCGGCGGTGACAGAGCATATTGACGTATCTCCTCATCTGGTGGGGATTCTGGCAGCGATGCTCGCAGGGAGCGTACTGGTGGGCGGCGCGAAGAAGACGGCAAAGGTGTGTACTTATCTGGTGCCTGTCATGAGCCTGATTTATCTGGGCGGCTGCTTTTATGTGATTGTGAAAAATGTTTCATATCTGCCGCAGACTTTTCTGGCGATTCTGGGATCGGCTTTTTCTTCCCGATCCTTCATCGGTGGCGTGGCCGGAACGGCGGTAATGACCGGCATACGGGTGGGAATGGCGAAGGGACTGTTCACCAATGAAGCGGGCATGGGTTCCATGCCGATGACTGCGGCGGCAGCGGACGCGGCTTCTCCGGTGAAGCAGGGCGTTGTTTCCATGACAGGGATTTTCTGGGACACCATCGTGATGTGCGCGATCACGGGCATTGCAATTTTAAGCGATATGATCCGGAATCCGGCGCCGTACCGCTATGCGTCTGCGGATGAATACTGCTTTGTGGCTTTTATGGGACTGCCTTTCGCGGGGGATAAGATGCTTTCCGTCTGTCTGGTGCTGTTTGCGTTTGCGACCATCATCGGATGGAGTTTTTATGGGGAATGTGCGGCGCGCTATTTGTGGGGAGAGAGAGGAACCAGAGTCTTTGAAGTGGTCTATATGGTTTTTGTGTATCTGGGCTCGGTGCTGTCCCTGCAACTGGTCTGGAATCTGTCGGATCTGGCAAACGCCTGTATGGCCATACCCAACCTCATTTGTCTGTGGATGCTTCGCAAGGTGATCACGGCGCAGACCCGCGGGAGTGATAAAATAAAGTGAAAAGCTTTATTTTTTCGGAAAAATGGTAACGATAAGAAAAAAGATAAAGGAGAGAAAAATTATGGCAAAACAATTTACGGCAGCAAATTTTGAAACAGAGGTATTACAGGCGGCGGGGCCTGTATTGGTGGACTTCTGGGCAACCTGGTGTATGCCCTGCAGGATGCAGGGGCCTGCGATCGATAAGCTTGCGGCGGAAGGCTACAACGTCGGGAAAGTGAATGTGGATGAAGAAAATGAATTGGCGGCTCAGTTTCATGTTATGAACATTCCGACTCTGATCATCTTCAAGGGCGGCAAAGAGGTTGACCGCATGGTGGGCACGCAGAGCAGGGATGTTCTGGCGCAGAAGCTGGACAGTTATAAGTAAAAGTAAAACGGGAAGATAAAGGCGGTTGCAGCGGGGGATTCGGACATGAAAATCAGCGTCATTTCATTCACAAGAGCCGGTGCTGTCAAAAATCTGGAACTTGTCAGAATTTTGCAGGAGAATCATCACCAGGCGGTGAGTTATAGCTGGCATAAATATACGGGAAGAAGGTTGATCCCGTTTAAGTCACTGAAGCTTTTGTTTCAGGACCTTTGGGAGAATCAGGAAGTCTTTCTGTTTTTATGGGATATGGAGCATGTAGCCGGCGCCGTGATGCCGTGGCTGAAGGAAAAGGGGCAGGGACCTGCGGTTTTTGTGATGGACGAGGACGGTAAGTTTGTGATCCCCTTTTCCATGGGAAAAACGGAAGGAATGCAGGAATGGTGTACCTGGTTTGCCCGTCTCGTGAATGCGGCCGCCGTTATTACTTCGCCCCTTCAAAGGGAGGAACGCTTTCTGGCGGATGTGTTTGCGCGGAAAAATCAGCTTCATATACAGGATATTTTCCGGATCCGCACGATCGCAGAGAAACTTTTTTTAAAAGAACCCGTGGGCATTTACAGCGATTATCCGATTGACGGCGTACTGCCGGAAGGGCTGGTCGGAGTGGGTTCTGTGATGAATGGGGATAAGCCGGGGATAACGCCGGATTTGGAAGTCGGAATTTCCATCACGGACGATTGGGAAGCACCTCATTTTGCAAAGGAATGCAGGATGTTTCCCTGCAATCTGGTGCTGGGAATTGTCTGTCCGGAAGATGTAGAAGTTCAGAACCTGCAGCGTTTTGCGGTCAGCGTGCTGGCGCAAAATCACCTGTCAAAGGAGCGGGTCTGCGGTCTGTTTTCGGTTCGGGAATTAGCGGATGAAAAAGGACTTCGGATGCTGGCGGACCGGTTGGATATTCCCTTTTTTACATATAAAAAGGAACAAATGTCTTCAGAAAAGCAGGAGTTGTCAGAAATGTGCGAAAGCTGCGCTTCTCTGGGAAGCGGCCGGGGAAAGAAGCTTGTGGGATGCCGGGAACAGGACGGCGTCTATCTGGCTGTATACGAAAAGGATGCAAAACTCAGCTTCTGAGAAATACAGGAAAGGAACGGGGCGGAAAGCGGCGGCTGTTCTGCCTGCGGTAATGATATGACAAAACTGGGAATCAATACGGATTTTGCAGGAGAGTTTGAGAAAATCGAAGATATCAGGCGGTGTCTGGGGCAGATCGCAAACGCCGGTTTTTCCCATATGCACTGGTGTTTTGAGTGGGACGGCGATTACCTGTATGCGGTGTCCGAAATGCAGCAGATCAGGGAATGGATGGAAGAGTATGGCCTGAAGGCGAAGTCTCTGCATGCCAGCAAAGGCAGCCGCCGAAAGGAGGTCTGCAGGATTGCGTCGCATTACCGGAAAGACTATACTTCTGCGATAGAGTATAACAGAATCGCGGGCGTGGAACTGATTAAAAACCGGATAGAACTGGCAAATGTGCTGCGGGCCACGGAAATTGTGCTGCATATGTATCTGCCTTACCTTGATTTTGCGAAGTTCCCGGATGCGAAAGAGACTTTTTACGGGCAGGTTTACCGTTCGCTGGATGAACTTTGCGATTTTTGCAGGGAGAAAAATGTCCGCATTTGTATCGAAAATCTTTTTGAAGCGCCGGGAGAATTGCAGATCGAACAATTTGACAGGCTTTTTTTGCGTTATCCCGCAGATTTTCTGGGATTGTGTCTGGATACCGGACATGCAAATCTTGTCGGCGGAGACGCTTTTTTAGCGGAACTGACCGGGCGGTTTCAGAGCAGGCTGTATTCCATTCATATGCACGACAACAATGGATGGGGCGTAGAGCATGGCTGCAACGATGCTCATATGCTGCCGGGCGAGGGAAGCATTGACTGGCCTGCGCTGATGAAAAGACTGCGCGGTTCGGCCTATGAAGCGCCCTGGGTGCTGGAAGTCAACAAGCCTGCGGACGAGGATGCGGAAAGCTTTTTGAGACGGGCGCATCAGGCGGGAGAGTGGATGGCCGGTTTGTGACGGCAGAAACGAGGCAAAAATGAAATATGCAGAAGAAGGAATGCAGTACCATTTGCAGATTCGCAATGGAGAAGTGGGGAAGTATGTGATCCTGCCCGGAGATCCGAAACGATGTGAAAAGATCGCGCGGTATTTTGACGATCCGGTTCTGGTTGCCGACAGCAGGGAATTTATCACTTATAACGGTTATCTGGAAGGGGTAAAGGTCAGCGTGACCTCCACCGGAATCGGCGGCCCTTCCGCGGCCATCGCAATGGAAGAACTGGTGAAGGCGGGCGCGCATACCTTTATCCGGGTGGGAACCTGCGGCGGCATGGATACCGAAGTCAAAAGCGGGGATTTAGTCATTGCCACCGGCGCGATCCGTGCGGAAGGAACCAGCAGGGAATATGCCCCCATCGAGTTTCCGGCGGTGGCAGATCCTGATCTGGTGATCGCGCTGCGGAATGCGGCACAGAAACTGGGTGCGCCCTGTCATGTGGGAATCGTGCAGTGCAAAGATTCCTTTTACGGGCAGCACGAACCGGAGATTATGCCGGTGGATTACGATTTAAAACAGAAATGGAGCGCCTGGATGCGGCTTGGCTGCAAAGCTTCCGAAATGGAATCGGCCGCGCTGTTCGTGGTGGCCAGTTATCTTCGCGTGCGTTGCGGCAGCGTTTTTCTGGCGGTTGCCAATCAGGAGAGGGAAAAGGCCGGTCTTTTTAATCCCGTGGTCCACGATACGGACCTGGCAATCCGCACAGGCGTGGAAGCGCTCAAAGAGCTGATCCGAAAGGAAAAATAAAAAGATGTCTCTGCGTTTTATCATCGGTGCGTCCGGCGCCGGAAAAAGCACTTATATTTATCGGGAAATCATAGAGCGGTCCATAAAAGAGCCGTCCGGGAAATATTTTATCATTGTGCCGGATCAGTTCACGATGCAGACGCAGATGGATCTGGTGACGATGCATGAAAAAAAGGGCATTATGAACATCGACGTCTTAAGTTTCGGACGTCTGACGCACCGGATCTTTGAAGAACTGGGCGGCGCAGAGCGGCCTATGCTGGACGATACGGGAAAGAGCCTCATCATCCGCAAGGTGGCGGCAGGATTGAAAGAGGAAATGCCCCTGATCGGCGGAAACTTAAGCAAAACCGGCTATGTGCATGAGGTGAAGTCCGCCCTGTCGGAATTCATGCAGTATGGCGTAGGCCTTGCGGAACTGGAAGAACTGGCCGATTTTTCCCAAAAACGCGGACAGCTTTATCAGAAGCTGAAGGATCTGCAGGTGATTTACGGCGGCTTTCTGGATTATATCCATGACAAATTCCTGACGGTGGAGGAATCTTTGGAGGTCCTTTCTTCGATTTTGCCCAAATCTGCCCTGATGAAAGACAGCGTGATCGTATTCGACGGATTTACCGGATTTACGCCGGTTCAGAATAAGGTGATCGAAAGGCTGCTGGGCCTTGCAAAAGAAGTGATCGTGACGATCACGGCGGACGGGAGAGCCTTTCCGGAAGGAAAAGCAGAAAATCCAAAACGCCCGGTCAACGAACAGGATCTGTTCGCCATGAGCTCCAAAATGATTTTTTCCCTCTGTAAACTGGCCGAAGAAGCGCAGACGCAGCGGGGAGAGGACGTTGTTCTGGCGCCGAAGCGGATACCCCGTTTTGCAAAATCGTCCGCACTGGCGCATCTGGAACGGTATTTATTCCGCTATCCGGCGAAGGCGTTTGACGGTGAGACGAAACAGCTGCGGATTCTGGAAGCATCCACCCAGCGGGAGGAAGTGCGGCAGATCTGTATTGCGATCCGCCGTCTGGTGCGCGAGGAAGGTTATTGCTACCGGGACATCGCCGTGATCTGTGGGGATTTCAACGCTTATGCAAGCTGCATGGAGCAGGAATTTTCGGCATATGACATTCCGGTTTATATGGACCGGACACGGGGAATCGTGCTGAATCCCTTCATTGAATATATCAAGAGCGCGCTGCAGGTGCGGGTGCAGAATTACAGCTATGAGGCGGTTTTTCACTATTTGAGAAGCGGCTTGGCGGATTTTGTGCCGGAGGATGTGGACAGGCTGGAGGTGTATGTCCGCTCGCTGGGTATCCGGGGAAGGAAAAAGTGGGAGACCATGTTCGTCTACCGCTTGGAGGATATGACGGATCCGGTAAAAGAACTGGAAGAGCTCAACGCTCTGCGGGAAAAGCTGGTGGCCCAGATGGAACCGCTGTACGGCAATTACAAAAAGACGGAGGAATTTGCCGCTGGGCTTTACCGCTTTATCGCCGAAAATCAGGTGCAGCAAAAACTCAAGCGATTTGAAGAGAACTTTGAGGCGACAAACGACCCGGTGCGCGCCCGGGAGTATGCGCAGATTTACCGGCTGGTCATGGATCTTCTGGATCAGATCGTCAGCCTGATCGGAGAGGAAGCGTCAAAGCCGGAAGAGTTTGCCAAAATACTGGAAGCGGGTTTTGAAGAAATCCAGGTCGGCACGATTCCCCAGAATGTGGACCGGGTCGTGGTGGGAGATATGGAGCGCACCCGCTTAAAGCAGGTGAAGGCCCTGTTTTTTGCGGGGGTGAACGACAGCTATATTCCCAAAAACGCGGGAAAAGGCGGCATCATTTCCGATCTGGACCGGGAATTTTTATCCGGTTCGGGGAAAGAACTTGCGCCAACGCCCAGACAGCAGATGTACATTCAGAAATTTTATCTGTATTTGAATATGACCAAGCCCTCCGAAGGGCTTGTGCTTTCCTATGCCCGCATGAGCGCGGAAGGCAAGGCGATGCGTCAAAGCTTTCTGATCGGCCAGATGCAGCGGCTGTTTCCTGCGCTTTTTGTGGAACAGCCGGAAAAGGAGCCGGTTCTTTCCCAAATGCAGTCCTTAAAGGACGGGCGGGAATATCTGGTATCCTCTCTGCGCAGCTATGCGGATACGACGCTGCCGAAAGAAGAAGAACGGACGTTTTTTACCCTGTATCATCTGTATCACAGGGACGATGTGTACAGGGTGTGGTCGGGAAAGCTGACGGACACCGCATTTTTCCGTTATCGGGAGTCGTCTCTGGGACGGGCGGTGGCGCTGGCTTTGTACGGGCAGACGCTGCAGGGGAGCGTGAGCCGCTTAGAGCAGTACGCGGCGTGCGCTTACGCTCATTTTCTGCGCTACGGACTGAAACTGAAGGAGCAGGGAGAGTTCAGCTTTGAAGCGGTAGACCTGGGAAATATTTTTCACGGCGTGCTGGAAATTTTTGCGGAAAAGCTGAAGGAAAATCATTATACTTGGTTTGACTTTCCAAAGGAAGAGGGGGAGCGGCTGATCGAAGAAGCGGTGGACGCTTACGCCGTGACCTATCACAATACGGTGCTTTTTGACAGCGCCCGCAACGCCTATATGATTACGCGGATCAAGCGGATTTTAAAGCGCACCGTGGAGACGATGCAGTATCAGTTAAAGAAGGGCAGCTTTGTGCCGGAGCAGTTTGAAGTATCTTTTTCGGTACTGGAGGAACTGGACAGCGTCAACATCGCGCTGTCGGAACATGAAAAAATGCGGCTTCGGGGCAGGATCGACCGGATGGATGTGAAAGAGGATGAAAAGCACGTTTATGTGAAGGTCATGGATTATAAGTCGGGAAGTAAGGATTTTTCCCTGG
Source organism: Eubacteriales bacterium (assembly GCA_030524745.1). Lineage (GTDB taxonomy): Bacteria > Bacillota > Clostridia > Lachnospirales > Lachnospiraceae > Gallintestinimicrobium. Next base: position 59,221 of record JAUNGC010000012.1, read on the forward strand.
CGGCCCTGTATTATGGGCTGCAGTTGCAGCTGGTGGTATATCTGAACGCGGCCATGGAGATTGCGGCAAAAAAACATCCGGACAAGGAGATCGTGCCCGCCGCTATGTTGTATTACCGGGTGCAGGACCCGGTGATCGAAGCTGTGTCTGAGGAAGCGGGGCCGGAAGAAATCAACCGGCAGATTTTAAAGGCGCTGCGCACTACGGGCGTGGTGAATGCGTCGGAAAATGTGGTGCAGGGGCTGGATGCCGCGTTTACGGACCGGTCCGACGTGGTGCCCGTGGAGCGTAAAAAAGACGGCAGCTACAGCGCCCGCGCCAGCGTCATGACAGAAGAGGATTTTAAAACGGTTTCCGACTATGTCAATCAGAAGATCCGGCAGTCCGGAAGACAGATTTTAGACGGAAGGATCGCGCTGGATCCTTATACGCAGGGCAATCAGAGCGCCTGTGATTTTTGCGCCTACAAAAAGGTCTGCGGATTTGATAAAAAGATCGACGGTTTTGCTTTGCGGGAACTGGAAAATCTGCCGGATGACGAAGCGATTTCGCGCATCAGAGAGGAGGTAGCCCATGGCGATGAAGTTCACACCTGACCAGCAGCGGGTTATCGATCTGAGAAACTGCAATATTCTGGTATCGGCTGCAGCCGGCTCCGGCAAAACCGCGGTGCTGGTGGAACGGATTACCGAATTGGTGAGCGCCCCCGAAAACCGGACGGATATCGACAAATTGCTGGTGGTGACCTTTACCAACGCCGCGGCTGCTCAGATGCGGGAAAGGCTGGCAAAGGCGCTGTCTGAAAGGGCGGAACTGGACCCGGAAAACCAGCATTTGCAGCGGCAGCTCACCTTGATTCACAATGCCCAGATTACAACGATAGACAGTTTTTGTATGTATCTGATCCGGAATCATTTCAACGACATCGGGCTGGATCCGGATTTTCGGACGGCGGATGAAGGGGAAATGAAGCTTTTATTCCAGGATGTTTTAAAACAGCTTCTGGAAGAAAAATTCGAGCAGAAAGACCCGGATTTTTTACATTGCGTGGAATGCTTTGTGCCCGGCGGCAGGGAGAGCAGGCTGGAAGAACTGATTTTGCAGATTCATGCGTTTTCCATGAGTTATCCCTGGCCGAAGGAGTGGCTGAACCGCCATCGGGCGGATTATGATATCGCTTCCGTGGAAGAACTGGAACAGACGGAATGGTTTGAAGGCATGAAAGAGACGGTAGCGGGGGTGCTTTGCGAGTGCGGGCAGCAGTTAAGGAAGACGCTGCAGCTGTGCGCACAGCCTGACGGCCCTTACATGTATGCGGCGGCGCTGGAAGCGGATCTGGAACTGACAGAGCAGCTTGAAAAGGCCGCCGGACAGGCACAGGACGGCTGGGCGGAGACGCTTTATGCCCGGCTTTCGGCGCTTTCCTTCCCGAAGCTGGGCGTAAAAAAGGACCCGTCTGTTTCAGCAGAGAAGCGGGAGCAGGCGAAGAAGGAGCGGGAGCGGGTCAAAACCATGCTCACAGCGCTGAAAGAGAAGTATTTTTACGCCCCGCCTCAAAAGTGGGTGGAAGAAATGCAGAAAGCCGCGCCTGCGCTGCACGCGCTGGTGGATCTGGCGCTTTTGTTTCAGGAAAAGCTGGCGGAAAAGAAGCGGGAAAAAAATCTCCTGGACTTTTCGGATATGGAACATATGGCGCTGCAGATTTTGCTGAACTTCGATGAGGACGGCAATCCGGTTCCGTCAAAGACGGCGCTGGAATACAGGGAGCAGTTTGGGGAAATTCTGATCGACGAATATCAGGACTCCAATCTGGTACAGGAACTTTTGTTACAGAGCATTTCCGGCGAGGATGACAAAAAGTTCAACCGCTTTATGGTGGGGGATGTGAAGCAGAGCATTTACAAATTCCGGCTGGCGCGTCCGGAACTTTTCATGGAAAAATTTGACTGCTATGAGAAGGAGGACGGCGATTGCGTCCGGGTGGATTTGAAGCAGAACTTCAGAAGCCGCCGGGAAGTGACGGACTGCGTCAACGATGTCTTCTTACAGGTGATGCATAAGGGTCTGGGCGGCGTGGAATATGACAGCGACGCCGCGCTCTATCCCGCGGCTGAATTCCCGCAGCAGGAGAAAGCTGGCGAAGAAATGAGAACGTCCGGGGAAGCCGCCGGAGAAGCGCCGCAGCCAGAGAACGCGGATGTGTCCCCTTACGAGCCGGAATTTCTGATTGCTTTAGAGGACGGCAGGGAGAGCGGCAAAGAACTGGAAGCGCGCATGATCGCGGACCGGATCCGCAGTCTGGTGGGAACGCTGCAGGTCCGGGACCCTGAAACGAAAGAAATGCGGCCTGCTTCTTATCGGGATATCGTCATTTTGCTGCGCACCACTTCCGGATGGGACGAAACCTTTAAAAAAATTCTGGAGGAAGCCGGGATTCCTGTCCATGTGACTTCCCGGACCGGCTATTTCGCGGCCACCGAGGTGCAGAATGTGTTGAATTTCCTGCGGGTTTTAAACAATCCGCTGCAGGACATTCCGCTGTTTGGCGTGCTGCATTCCGGCATCGGAGATTTTTCGGATGAGGAAATCGCGGCGCTTCGGGCCATGGATGAAAACGGAAAAAGAAAGCTCTACGACTGCATGAAGCTGGCGGCGCAGAAAGAAGAGAATGCGGAAACAGAGGAGAATGCGCAAACAGAGGTGAAAGCGCAGAAAGAGGAGAAGGCGCCGGGCGCAAAGTGCCGGGTCTTTCTGGATTTTTTGCAGCGCTTCCGGGAATATGCGGTATATCTGCCGATCCATGATCTGATCGGACGTTTCCTGGAGGAAACGGGATATTTGTATACAGTGAGCGCGCTGCCGGGAGGCGGCCAGCGCAGGGCCAATGTGGAAATGCTTCTGGCAAGGGCGGAAAGCTTTGAAAAAACCAGCTATTCCGGCCTGTTCCATTTCATCCGCTATATCGAGCAGATGGAAAAGTATGATGTGGACTATGGGGAAAGCGGCACAATGGATGAAAACGCGGACGTGGTGCGCATTATGAGCATTCATAAAAGCAAGGGGCTGGAGTTTCCGATCTGCTTTGTGTCGGGGCTTTCCAAGCGGTTTAACCGTCAGGATACGGTGCAGCCTGTTATCATGGACATGGATATGGGGCTGGCGCTGGATTGTGTGGACCCTGTGGCCCGCACGAAGCGGACGACGCTGAAAAAGAATGTGTTGGCCCGCAAGCTTTTAGCCGACAGTATGGGAGAGGAACTGCGGGTGCTGTATGTGGCGATGACGAGAGCGGAGGAAAAACTCATCCTGACCGCGTCCTGCAAGACGGAAAAAGCACCGGAGCAGGAAAAATTACCGGACAGTGCAGAACTGCCGGCGGTGTCCCCCGTCCGTCTGATGGAGGCGTCCTGCTTTTATGATATCCTGCTTCCGGCCTGGCAGACGGCAAAAAGACAGGTGCGCTGTGTGGGAGTAGAGGATTTTGCGGCACAGGAACTGACGCAGCTTGCCGCACAGGGAAATTTAAGACAGCGTCTGGAAGTTTCCGATCCGGCAGAATATCTGGATACGGACGCCTGCCGCGCCCTGCTGGGACGCATCCAAAGCAGCTATGCCCATGAAAATCTGGCGGAACTGTTTGTGAAGACGACGGTTTCGGAACTGAAAAAGGCAGGCATGCAGGAGACGGAGGAAAACAGCGCGCATCTGTTTGAGGAAGAGGAGATCATTCCCTATCTGCCCCGGTTCGTGCAAAAAGAAGAGGGAAACGTGACCGGTACGACGAGAGGCAGCGCCTATCACCGTCTGCTGGAACTGTTTCCGATTGAAAAGAAGGAAAACACCGCAGACTGGACGGCGGAAGAAGTCCGGGATATCATTGCCAAAAAAAGAGAGAGTAAAGAACTGACGGAAGAATATGCCGCGGTGATCAACCCGCACAAAATTGCAGTATTTTTGCGTTCTGCGCTGGCAGGGCGCATGCGGCGGGCGCAGCTTGGCGGGAGGTTAAGACGAGAGCAGCCCTTTGTGCTGGGAATACCGGCCAGTCAGTTAAAACCATCGCTGCCAAAGGAGGAGACGGTGCTGATTCAGGGAATTATTGACGTTTTCTTTGAGGAGGACGGCGCTCTGGTGGTGGCGGATTACAAGACGGACGCCGTGAAAGAGGCGCAGGAACTGGTGCGCCGCTATCAGGTGCAGTTGGATTATTATGCGCAGGCGCTGGAAAGGCTGACAGGGAAGGATGTGAAGGAAAAGATCATCTATTCCTTTGCGCTGGAGCAGGAAATTGTGTTGTAAGCGCGGACCTGTCCGGCACCCTTTCGGCGGGGATACTGTTCCTTCCCTGTCCCGTCGGCGGCGGGACAGGGAAGGAACGGTATCCCCGCCGAAAGGGTGCCGGACAGGTCTGCGCCAGGGGAGGTTGTGGATGCCTGCCGGGAAAAGGAAAGGGTTGGCAGCTTGACCGGAAATGGGAGAATGGAGGAAAGCAATATAGGAACTTTTTTAGAATAGAAAATATGTCTTCTGCTTCTATTTTCAAAGGCATGTTATTAAACTTCCATCATTATCAGGTCATTCATCAAAAGTACACGAATATAAATGGCAGATGGAAAATTACAAATGTACATGAATTGCGGGAGTGGAATGCTGAAAAAAGAATATGGATTACAAAATATCTTTGCGAGCAGATCGCGCGCGGCGGTTCGCTTGTTGGAGCATATTTCTGCTTTTTGTAGATGATGAATGGAAGAGAAAAGGTGTGGGAAAGGCATTATTTGAAGCGATATGTAAATGTGCATTCGTGAATGGCGCTGATAAACTTTTCATTTCTGCGATTCCATCTGTTGAAACAATTGCATTTTATTTCAGCATGGGTTGTACAGATGCTGAAGAAATTATTACAGATTATATTGATACGGAAAATGATAGATATCTTGAGTACAGACTAAGATGAATCATTTTTTAATCGTAACAGCTTAGACGGCAATGACAGTTCGTTGCGGCTGCCCGCGCCTCAACGAATTGTCATTGCCGTCTGAACTGCTACTTTTAATCATTCCTGCGCATTTCAAAACAGTTGAAAAGGGATTGTATCCGGAAAACTTTCGTGGTAAGATAATGGCAGGCATAAATTTTCGAAGAATCCAGGTCACAGACCGTCTTATAATGGCAATAGAAAGCGCTTATATCGTGTTTTCGGTTGTATCTATCATTCACTTCAGAAACTCTATGCTTAAAATTCACTTTTATCAGGCAGGAGTTGCTGAGAAAAAGCGGCTTCCTGCTCACAATTGCAGAAAGGAGCGCTTTTTATGGAAGAAAAACGGAAAGTAGTGCGCAATTATAAGGATACGGTTTTCCGCATGCTGTATCGGGACAAGAAGGAACTGTTGGCATTGTATAATGCTCTGAACGGGACGGATTATCAGAATCCGGAGGAACTGGAAACGTATACGCTGGAAAATGCAATTTACATGGCGGTAAAGAACGATGTTTCTTTTCTACTGGGATCTGAATTAAATCTTTATGAACATCAGGCTTCCTTCAATCCGAATATGGCGCTTCGGGATCTGCTTTATATCTCCCGGCAGTTGGAAAAATACATACGGGAAGGAAGTTTGTATTCCGGCAGCCTGACAAGGATTCCCGTTCCGAGATTTGTTGTATTTTATAATGGGAACTGTAAACAGCCGGAACGACAGATATTAAAGCTGTCAGATGCGTTTGAGAAGCGTGTGGAAGATCCGGAACTGGAACTGAAAGTGTTGATGCTGAACATTAATGTGGGCAACAACAATGAGTTGATGGAAAAATGCAGGACTCTGAAAGAATACAGTGAATATGTAGCCTGCGTTCGGGAACATGCGAGTAAAGAAAAAATTGAGGATGCGGTAGAGCATGCCGTTACGGAATGTATTCAGAAAGGAATCCTTTCCGATTTCCTGACGGCGCAGCGATCGGAGGTAGTGGCAATGTCAATTTTTGAATACAATGAAGAAGAGGAAATGCGCAAGATCCGCAAAGCTGAATACGAATGTGGATTGGAAGAAGGAAGAGCAAAGGATATTCTTCTTTTGCTGGAAGATCTCGGCAACATTTCCAAAGAACTTCATGACCGGATTATGCAGACGAGAGATCAGGAGTTGCTTGGCAAATGGCTGAAACTGGCTGCAAGGGCGAAATCGATAGAAGATTTTGCGGAAGCTGTCGGGAAATAATATTGCAAAATACATCAGAATTCGCTATATTTGATTGTGGAAGTATAAATCCTCATTAATTCTTATGAGATGGGGTAAATGCGTTGCCGCTCACAGGATGGGCAGTAACGAAAATACAAAGGAGGATTTCAAAATGAAGAAATTTTCAGTGAAGACTATCGTAGCGATTGGTATCGGCGCAGCGCTGTTCTTTGTGCTGGCAAGCTATGTAGCCATTCCCACACCGATTCCGAACACGAAGATCAGCGTGCAGTACCCTGTTCTGGCGGTTCTTTCCATGCTGTTCGGGCCGGTGGCGGGCCTTCTGATCGGCCTGATCGGACATTTTCTGACCGACCTGGCAGGCGGCTGGGGCGTATGGTGGAGCTGGGTTGCAGGTTCCGCATTCTTCGGCCTTGTGATGGGCTTTGTCGGCAAGAAGATTCGCCTGGATGAAGGCGAATTCGGCGTGAAGGGCGCAGTGATTTTCAATATCGCCCATATCATCACGCATCTGATCGCATGGGGACTGATCGCTCCCGGTCTGGATATTCTGATCTACGATGAACCGATGGAGAAAATTTTCCTGCAGGGCGCAGTCGGCAGCATCGGAAATATCGTTTCCACAGCGATTGTCGGAACGCTGCTGTGCATCGCTTACGTTGCGGCGCGTCCGAAGAAGGGATCCCTTCAGAAAGAGGACTAAAACAGTCGGAGGGCTGTTGCAAAAGATGCTTTGCAGCGGCCCTTTTATTGTGTACCTTAAACAGAAAGGTGTTTGACGGCATGAAGGAAGCTATCATAAAGTTCCATAACTATGGATTTCAGTATCATACCCAGGCGGAGCCAACCTTGCGGGAGATTAATCTGGAAATTTATCCGGGAGAAAAGGTGCTGATTGCCGGACCTTCCGGATGCGGGAAATCCACGCTGGCCAACTGCATTAACGGTCTGATTCCCTTTTCTTATAAAGGAAAACAGACCGGAAGTCTCGTCATCGGCCAAAAAGAGACAAAGGATCAGAGCATTTTTGAACTCTCCAGGCAGGTGGGAACGGTTCTACAGGATCCGGACGGGCAGTTTATCGGTCTGAGCGTGGCGGAGGACATTGCATTTTCCCTGGAAAATGACTGCATTCCCCAAAGCGAGATGTTTCAGCGCGTAAGGGAAGCGGCCCAAAAGGTTGGGATCGAAAATCACCTGGAGCATGCGCCGGATGAACTTTCCGGCGGACAGAAGCAGCGGGTTTCCATGGCGGGGGTCATCATCAACAACGTCAATGTGCTTTTATTTGACGAACCGCTGGCAAACCTGGATCCGGCCACCGGAAAGCAGGCAATCGAACTGATCGACCGGATTCAGAAGGAACTGGGAGCGACGGTGGTGATCATCGAGCATCGTCTGGAAGACGTTTTGTGGAGAGACGTGGACCGCATCATTCTGATGCATGAGGGAAGGATTGTTTCCGATTCCACGCCGGATAAACTGCTCTCTTCCGGTCTGCTTTCGGAAAACGGGATTCGGGAACCGCTTTATCTGACGGCGCTGAAATATGCGGGTGTTCCGGTCCGGCCGGATATGCAGCCGCAGAGCATCCGCACCATTTTGCTGTCCGATGAAGAGAAAAGCAGGGTGCGGACCTGGTATCAGGAACATGCGGAGGCAAAAGAAGAAAACAGCGCGCCCGCCCTTTTGGAAGCGGAAGGGATAGATTTTACCTATGAAAACGGCTTTCATGCCTTAAAGGGCGTCAGCGCTACGGTGAAAAAGGGAGAACTGCTCGCAATCGTCGGAACGAACGGAGCGGGAAAATCCACATTCTCCAAGGTGGTCTGCGGATTTGAAAAGCAACAAAAGGGAACGATAAAATTTTCCGGAGAAGATATGGCGGATTTAAGCATAAAGGAGCGGGCTGACCGGATCGGATATGTCATGCAGAATCCGAATCAGATGATCTCCAAATCCTTTATTTTCGACGAGGTGGCGCTGGGGCTTCGGCTGCGCGGCGTGCCGGAGGAGGAAGTGAGGCGGCGTGTGGAAGAAACGCTGAAAGTGTGCGGACTTTATCCTTTCCGGAAATGGCCTGTTTCCGCGCTGAGTTTCGGACAGAAAAAGCGCGTGACAATCGCTTCCATACTCGTATTGAACCCGGAAATGCTTATTCTGGACGAGCCCACTGCGGGACAGGATTTCAGACACTATACGGAGATCATGGAATTTTTGCTTTCCCTTCATGATAAAGGAATTACAGTAATCATGATTACTCATGATATGCATCTGATGCTGGAATATGCACAGCGTGCGGTCGTTTTTTCAAACGGACAGATCATCGCGGACGATACTTCCGCCAATATTCTGACGAATCCGGAGATCATCCGGCAGGCCAGTCTGAAAGAAACTTCTCTTTATGATCTGGCGCTGTTGTGCGGAATCGATGATCCGGGACGTTTTGTACAGCATTTCATCGATTATGACAGGGAGGAACGGGAGAAATGATTCAATTATTTAACTATATCGATCGCCCTTCCATTGTGCATCGCCTGACGGGAGCGGCGAAACTGGCGTGTATGCTGTGCTGGACGCTGGCGGCGATGATCACATTTGATACCCGTTATCTGGCGTTTTTGACGGCGGCCGCTTTTGTGATGTTTCGGGTATCCAAAATACGCCTGCGGGATGTGAAGGTGCTTTTGATTTTCACCTTTGTCTTTCTGGTGCTCAATAATTTGCTGATTTATCTTTTTTCACCGGAGCATGGCGTAACCATTTACGGTTCAAAGACTGTTTTATTTTCCTTCACGCAGCGTTATACGGTCACCTGGCAGCAGATTTTATATCATCTGAACGTGATACTGAAATATACGGCGACAATTCCTGTGATTATTCTGTTTGTTTCGACCACGCAGCCGAGTGAATTTGCCGCTTCCTTAAATAAGATCGGCGTGAACTACCGGATTTCCTATTCCGTCTCTTTGGCGTTACGCTATATACCGGACGTGTTAAAGGAATTTCACGATATCTCGCTGGCGCAGCAGGCGCGGGGCGTCGAGCTTTCCGGAAAGGAAAATCTGGTGAAGCGGCTGAAGGGAACGACGGCGATCCTGATGCCGTTGATCCTGTCGAGCATGGACCGGATTGAAACGGTTTCCAACGCGATGGAACTTAGGTGTTTCGGAAAAAAAAGAAAGCGCACCTGGTATCGGGAACGCAAATTCTCAAAGGGGGATTTTACGGCGCTCCTGCTGGGCTTTTTGCTTGTTGCAGGATCTTTGGGACTGAGCGCGTTAAATGGCGGGAGATATTGGAATCCCTTCACAGGAGGTTGAAAAACGATGATTTATACGATTGAAAATGAAAAACTGAAAGCGCAGATTTCCGACAGAGGAGCGGAACTCTGGTCCATACAGACAAAAGACGGTACGGAGTATCTCTGGCAGGGAGACAAAAGGTATTGGGGAGACAGGGCGCTGAATCTGTTCCCTTACATAGCCCGGCTGACGCAGAGAAAATACACGCTCAACGGACAGACCTATGAAATGACCATTCATGGTTTTGTCAATTACTCTGTGTTGGAAGCGGAAGAAGTGCAAACGGACCGGATTGTGTTTAAGCTGACACAGAGCGAAGAGACGAAGAAGATGTATCCCTTTGATTTTGTATACAGAGTGACCTATGCGCTGGAGCAAGACAGGCTGCAGGTGAAATTTTTCGTGGAAAATCCAAACAGCCGTACGATGTATTTCGGCATCGGCGGGCATCCCGGTTTCAACGTTCCTCTGGAAAAAGATCTGCGGTTTGAGGACTATTATCTGCAGTTTGACGGATCGGAAAATCCGGTCAGAGTCGGATTCTCTCCCACTTGCTTTTTAAACGGGGACGACCGGGAATATTCTCTTTCGGAAGGCAACAGTATCCGGCTGTCTCATGACCTGTTTGATGCTGATGCGATTGTGCTGACAAAAATGGCGAAGGCTGTAACGCTTAAATCAGACAAATCGGAGCGGGCGGTCAGAGTAGAATATCCCCAGATGGATTATGTGGGCTTCTGGCATATGCCTCATACGGATGCGCCTTATATCTGCATAGAACCCTGGTCTTCCCTGCCTTCCAGACAGGACGTGGTGGAAGATCTGGCGGTGCAGCCGGGACTGATTCATCTGGAAGCGGGCCAAACCTATGAAAATAACTGGTCGATTCAGATTTTTTAACCGGAGAGGAATGTGATGAAGAAAATAACGGCGATCGTACTGGGAGCGGGTTCCCGGGGACATGCTTATGCGGATTACAGCTTAAGCTGTCCGGAAGAACTGGAAATTGTCGGCGTTGCGGAACCGGACGAAAAGAAAAGGACGCTTTTTGCCGACCAATATCATATACCGGTGGAAAGATGTTTTGCCGACTGGCAGGAGATTTTACAGCAGCCTCAAATGGCGGACGCCGCTTTTGTGTGCACGCTGGATCATATGCATACGCAGCCTGCGATTCAGGCTTTAAAAAAAGGGTATCATGTGCTGTTGGAAAAGCCGATGAGCAATAAAAAAGAGGAATGTCTGGCGATTGCGCAGGCGGCAGAGGAATCCGGGAAAGTGCTGACGGTTTGTCATGTGTTGCGCTATACTTCCTTTTATCAGACCATCAAAAAGCTGATTGAAACGGATGCCGTAGGGGAAGTCGTTACCGTCGATCAGATTGAAAACGTGGGCTATTGGCATCAGGCGCACAGCTTTGTCAGGGGCAACTGGCGCAACAGCGACCAGACCAGCATCATGATATTGCAGAAAAGCTGTCATGATTTGGACATTATTTCCTGGCTGATCGATAAGCCCTGTACATGGGTATCCAGTTTCGGGCGTTTAAGCCATTTTACAAAGGAAAACTGGCCGCAGGGAGCGCCGGATAACTGTATGAAGGGCTGTCCTTACAGCGAAGAATGCCTTTACTATGCGCCGAAGATTTATCTGACCGGAAAGAAAACCTGGCCGGTGGACGTCATCACGACGGATCTGACGGAAGAAGGCATAAAAAAAGCGCTGCAGGAAGGACCTTACGGCAGATGCGTCTATGCCTGTGATAATAATGTGGTGGATCATCAGGTAGTGAACCTGGAATATGAGGGCGGCGCGACGGCCACCTTTACGATGACTGCATTTGGCGCGGATATTACAAGGCAGTTAAAGATCATGGGAACAAAAGGACAGATTATGGGCGATCTGGATAAGGAGCAAATCTGTCTGCAGCGGTTCGGTGAAAAGGAGCCGGAGCAGATTGTGCCGGAACGGGGAATTGCCGATCAGTTCGGACACGGCGGCGGAGACTATGGGATCGTGAAAAACTTTATCGGACTGGTGAATGGAAACGGCGATAACCTGACGAGTGCAAAAGCATCGCTGCAAAGTCATCTGATGTGCTTTGCGGCAGAGCAGTCCAGACTGGAGCATCGGGCGATCCCGATGAGCGAGATGGAAGGGGAATGAAAAAATGCCGCCCTTTTGCAGGGCAGACGAAAATGGAATAGAGAGAAGCAGCGTAAGGCCGCGTTCCGGATGAAAAGGAGCGCGGCCTTTCGCTGTATTTATATGCTTTTTCCCTTTAAAGAACTTATCAGTGTCTGCAACGCTTCGATATCTTTCCTGGAAAGACCGTCCGTATTGAGCCTGTCCTCATGCTCCAGGCCGAGCAGATAATCGGTGGATACCTTGAATACAGAAGCGATTGTGATCAGGTTTTCCAATGTGGGAGTGCGTGCGCCCGTTTCATAAGAAGAAATCACGCTTGGACTTAAATTGGTACGCTGCCCCATTTGAAGCTGGGATAGATTATTCTTTAAACGAAGTTCCTGCAGTCTCTTGGCCAAAATGGAAATCATATCTGCTCGTCCTTTCTGTTCTCTATTATTTTTTCTTATATGTTTTAAACTATTCCTGCATCTCCACTCATTGTAAAGAAAAAAACGCGTCTTATGGTGTTAAAAAAACACTTATAGTTGAAAATGGGAAGTAAAAATAATATAATGAAAAAAGAAAAATTTTAAAAAATTTCTGCAACTTTTTGCATGAAATACCACCCTATAAAGGTAAAGGGGGCAGAAAGAAGCGGTTATGATTCAGAATATCAGAAGAAAAATACAAGTGCAGGGAGAAGAAAGGTATGAGATTTGCCTGATCCCTACCGGAAAGATCGGAGAATACCGGATGGGATTGCAGGAAAAGCAAAGCGGAAGAATGCTGCTGGTTCCCCGGTATTGCAATATTGCGGAGGATATGGTGCGGCTGGCTGGCGGAAAAAATCATCTTCTTTTCCACACTACAAGAGAAGACGGGAGACAATATCTGCATGGCTGTTATGAAGCCGGACATGGCTGGCTGGCGGGTGGAGAGCATCTCCATCTGGAACGAATTATGATCTCCGGAAAGAGAAAAGAGCAGGAGAAAGCGATTTGTTTCTGGGTGTATGACAGGAGCAAAAAGGAACAGTATTCTTACCGGCATGTTCTTTATGACAAAGAAGGGAGAGAGTTGGGGAGCTTTGCCACTGCTCATGCGGGAAAGGAACCGTATGAAGAAATTGAGTATTTAGTCGGGGAAAATGAACTGCGTTTTTTCAGTAATGGAAAACAGATTTATATTTTAAAGAAGATATATGAGGAAAAAGGAGAGAGGAAATTATGAGGATCAGAAGTTTGGAGAAGAACTTGCAGAAAGACGGGAAGATGAAAAGAAAGAGTTTGTATATCCTGGCGATTGCGGTCTGCCTGTCCGTTATGCCGGCGTGCGGGCAGCAGACGGAAACGGCCGCTGTGGTTGCAGAAGCAGAAACTTTTTCGGAAACGGAATCCTCTGCGGAAGAAGAAACGCTGATCAGAGAAGAGACCGCACCGGTTGAAGAGACAGAGGAACCGGAATCCATTGAGCCGGAAACTGTCACCGAGGAAGCCGGGGAAACAGAACTGTATACGATCGAACCAATGGAAAAGGTGATGTATACGACGACAGCGTGCAACATCCGCCAGATGCCGACGACGGAGAGTGAAATCATAGGGGGCGCGGGCTATGGAGCAGAAATTACGGTGACGGGAAAGACTACATATAACGGCAAGGACTGGTATAAGGTGTCCGTCACGGGAGCGGAGGAAGAGTTTATCAGCGCATCCTTATTATCCGATAGCAAACCTGTTCCGCAATCGGCGCAGGGAATGTCCGATGATCAATCCGATATTGTGGTGACTCAATATGGAGTCGGTCGCAGAACCGCTGACGGGATAGTGTATACAGACCCGGAAACGGGAAAAACATCTGTGGATAACAGTCCGGCGGCGATGAATCCTGAAAGTATTCCTGAGCACAAGTCCGGAGAAGTGATTGGAACCATAACATTTGATGATGGTACAACAGTCACAGCAAGTTGGGGCACCGAACTGGAAGACCGGACATCTGCCAGTCTTTTTGGGGATTGATGGAAAATTAGCTGTTAAAGCACAGTTGAAATAATCAGCCTATCGTAGGCCGTCATCGAATTTCAACAGGTATAGCGGAGAATATGGTGCGGCAGGCTGGCGGGTGGAGAGTGTCTCCATCTGGAGCGAATTATGATCTCCGGAAAAAGAAAAGAGCAGGAAAATGCGATTTGTTTCTGGGCGTATGACAGGAGCAAAAAGGAACAGGGTTTTTACCGGCATATTCTTTACGGCAGAGAAGGGAGGGAGTTGGGAAGTTTTGTCACTGCTCACGAGGGCAGGGAACCATACGAAGAAATTGCCGATTTGATCGGAGAAGATGAACTGCGTTTTTCAGAAATGGAAAACAGATTTATGTACAAAAGAAAATATACGAGGAAAAAGGAGAGAAGAAATTATGATTAACAGAAGTTTGGAGAAGGATTTGCAGAGAACCGGAGTGATGAAAAGAAGGGGGTTGTGTGTTCTGGCAATTGCAGCCTGCCTGTCCGCTATGTCAGCGTGCGGGCAGCAGAAGGAAACGGACGCTGTCGTTGCAGAAGCAGAAACATTTACGGAAACAGTATCCTTTGCGGAAGAAGAATCGCTGCCTGGTGAAGAAACAGAAGAAAGCGCACAGGAGGAAAAACTCATAGAAACGGAGACCGAAACGGAAACAGAAACAGAGGTAATGATCGCCTATATGGATCAGATCGGCGCAATTTTTGATCTGGAACCAGAGAAATCCTTTGTCCTTCATACATTCAACAGCGATACGGAAGCGGCCCGGGAAAGGCAGGATTTTGAGACGGATTTCATCGATGTGGCAAAATTCTATGAAGGGGATGGTTTCGCCGGGGTGGAGGACTATCACTATGAGACGGTCACCTTTTTCATTCACGGAAATGAATCCGGGCAGGGGGTAAATTTCAACGCATATGTTTGTGATTATTACACAGGAACCATCCTCCACTTTGAGGGATCCCAGGATGTGTCGGATGAAATGCGGCAGGCTTTGGAGGATAGCTCTTTTGTTGTTACGGCAAATGGAGAGGAATATTCCGTTACCGGCATTTCTGATTTTCAGAGAATTGATGATGGTTGGAAACTGACATTTACGACGCTGGTACCGGATGGTTATGACGGAATCTGTTATGGAATAGGAAGTTCCGTAATAGATGAAGAAAAAGGGGAAGCGGATGAAGAGACCGGAGAAGAGACTCTGATTACGGATAGCGATTTCCGGTTTAAACCTGAAACCTGGCATTTTTACAGATTTGAGTAGTGCAGTGTGATGCTGTTGTGTATTTTAAGGCCGTACCCTCAGTGTACAAGGGGACTCGCGTGTGTTCCCTTGTACACTCGAGGGTATTTATAAGAAAGAAAACGTAAAAAGATAGGAAAGGAAGAATTTCATTATGTCAGTCCACCTGTCCGGGATGTTTCGGAAGGATTTTGTCGTATGCATGATATTCTGGATATTGCTTCTGCTTGCATGGATGCCGGCTTATATCGCCCTGTATCCGGGAACTTTCGGTTATGATACGCCGATTCAAATGGAAGAATATTTTGGGTATCGTCCGTTGGATTCCCATCATCCGCTGCTTCATACCTTTATCCTGGGAACCTTTATGAAACTTGGCGATGCGGTATTTCAAAGTTACAGCAAGGGACTGGCGATGTTTACTTTCGTTCAGGGGCTGGTTGTGACGAATGGACTTGCCTGCTTGCTCCTTTTCCTGAAAAAAAGGGGACTGCCGAAGGTGTTTTTGGCGCTGTCCCTTCTATGGCTTATGTTTCATCCTTTTTTGCAGGTTCTGACATTTAATTCGACAAAAGATATTTTGTTTGGCGCTGCCTTTCTACATTTCATGATTGCTTTTTCTGAAATGATTGGGCGGAAAGGGGAGGAAGAACCGGAGCATATCGGGCAGAAAGTGTATCTGCTGACGTCCGCTGTTCTCATGTGCCTGCTTCGGAATCAGGGGATATACATTTTATTGATTACGACTTTGATGTGTATATTTTTGCGGATCAGGAAAAGAGGCATATATAAGAGCCTGTACGGAGCGATTTTTATCAGCGTAATGTATTTTTTGTTCTGCACGTATGTGCTGCAGATACCGAAGGGCGATATGCGTGAAATGTTAAGTCTTCCCATGCAGCAGATCGCCAGGGTTTGTTCGGAATCCCTTACCGGAGATCTTGAAAAGGAAATGCCACCTAAATGGCTGGAAATTGCGGAAGAAATTATTCCGGAGAAAAATATTCTCGCTTATCAGCCGAACAGTGCGGATGCGGTTAAAGATGGGTTTTTGACGGATATTTTGCGGGAAAATCCCTGTCGTTATATTTCACTGTATCTATCTTTGGGGATTCGCTATCCGGCCCTGTATGCACAGGCGGCCGGCGACATGATTTTGCCCTATCTGGATATGCGGCAAAATGAATATCGAGGACTCATGTTTCTATATACGTTTCCGCAAATCGATCATTGGGGAATCCTGCAGCATCGGAAATTGCCGGAATACAGAACGTATCTTGAAAATATGGTGCTTTACGATGCGCCCAGGCTTTTTGATCCCGGCTGCTGTATCTGGATCATGGCCCTGACAATGGTAACATCCATCCTGCGAAAAAGAAAGGATATCTTGCCTGGAATGCTGCCGGCCGTACTGTTTTTGGGAACGAACCTGTTGGGGCCCGTAGCGTTATTGCGCTATAGCTATCCGCTTATGCTGATTACCCCATTGCTGGCCGGGATGCTTTTGAGAACGGCGGGATATCACGTCAGATTGAATCATAAGAAAATGGAGAAATAACGCAGATCGGCTGTCACATAGAAGATTCATTCTTTGAAGTGACAGTTTTTTTGCATAAAAAAATTTAAAATATCTGCAACTTTTTTCTCAAAAAGCGGCCCTCTATAAATAGAAACGCGAAGATAACGGTCATGGACCGGAAAATCAGAAGAAAAATATGCGGAGAGATAAAGATGGCTATGAAATATCTGTGGGACTATTTACAGGATATCGTGACAATGGCGGCGATACGGCAATATTGTGCAGTGGCTTCGGAGAGATTGAAACGGGGATTTCTCTGCTGTGCGGACTGGCGCTGGGTACATTGTCCTGTATTTTTTATAAGTATGTAATGATTGTGCTGACTGCCGTCCAGGGTGGAATTTTTTGTTGCAGATGACGGCGCAATCGACTATTCTTTGAATGGAAGCATATATCGGTATCGGGCTGGACAGACAGAAATCATTGAAGAAAGAGAATACAGTAAATATGAAATGGAGCCGCATCTGCTGACGGACAGGGCCGATTATACAGCGACTGATAACGGAATCTGGGGCGGAACGGAAACGGTACGCTAAAAAAGGAAGAATCACAGGAAACAGGAAGGAAAAAAGGTATGACAGAAGAACAAAGCAGTCTTTTGCAGGCGGTTCATGACTTTCAACAGGGAAAAGAAAAGGCTTTTACAGAAATTTATAACCGGACAAATAAGTATGTTTATTACACAATCTATAAGAGCGTAAAGGACGCCGCGATTGCGGAAGATGTGATGCAGGAGACCTATCTGGAAGTATACAGAAGTCTTTCCTCTTTAAAGAGCGGGGAAGCTGTCAAAAGCTGGATTGCCAAAATCGCACACCATCGGATCTATCAGTATTTGAAGAAGAATCCGGATCAGCTTTTAAAAGAAGAAGAACAGGAGGCTGTGTTTGAACAGCTCGAGCAGACGGATGAAGCGCTCATGCCGGAGGATGTGATGGATAATCGGGAAACGCAGCGTCTGATCGGGGAAATTATCAATAGCTTATCGGAAGAACAGCGATTGAGTATAGTTGCGTTCTATTTTAACCAAATGTCGATCAAAGAAATTGCGGAGGCATACGGCATTCCCGAAAATACGGTGAAGAGCCATTTGAGCAGAGGGAAAAAGAAGATTAAAGACGGCGTGCTGGAACTGGAGAAGAAACATGGAACAAAACTCTACGCGACCGGAATTGCAGCGATTCTTTTCTTTGTGCTGGATAAAGAGGCAAGCGCCTGCGAGATTTCTTCCGGACTGACCGTGAAGGTGCTCGAATCGGCAGCAGCGCAGGCTTCAGGAACAGCGGCGGCAGACGGTGCGGCGGCTGGAAGCGCAGGAGCCGCAGCTTCGGGAGCAGCCGCAGGAGGAGCAGGCCTGAGTCTGGGCGCGAAAATTGCCATTGCTGTGGCAGGAGTTGTGCTTGCCGGAGGCGTGGCGGCAGCCGGCATGACGATGGCAGAGAAAGCTGAACAGAGCAGGCAGGAAGCCGCTATGGAGACTGCGGCGGATGAGGCGCCAAAATCGGGAACGGAAAACAGGCTGATCGGGAAAACCGTTGAGGAGAGCGGCGGTTCTCCGGCAAACGGAGCACAGACGGCGGATGAAAGCGTACCGGAGAATATGGCCGGGGCAGAAGAGAACGCATGGATGTTGAAATCGGATGTTCTTACGGAACTTGCCGGGGAAGGCTACGGCACGCCCCGTGGGAATGTAATGCCAGTGAAAAGAAACGGTTTATGGGGCGCGGTCAACTATGAAGGCGAAGAAATCGTGCCGTGTATATACAGCAGCTTTGCGGCAGCGCCCAATGAATACGGACAGTTTGTGCTGGGAGACGGAGAATGGGAATGTGCCTTTGACAAGGAAGGAAATCTGCTCGGTCAGGCGACGGATATTGTGTCCGTCTGCGGGGAATTTATCGTGAAAAAACAGGCGGATTGGGTTGATGAGTGGGGCTATGTTCATTATGTGGGGACCGTGGAGAAACTGGATGGAACCGTGCTTTTGAAACTGGAACAGGGAGACGGGGACGACTTCGGGATAGTAGGATTCGGGGACGGCAGCACAGCGTGGGCAGGTAACGGAAACACCGGGGTCAGCGTGGATAAAAACGGCAATATAGAGGAAGAACAGGCGGACTTCTGGATGTTTTTGCCGAAGGCCGCGCCTTGCGGCGGCTATTATGTAGCCGGCTGGGGAGATGTCGCGGATTATACATTGAACGGCGCTGACAGCTATAGTTTTACACCGGAATTTATTGCGCTGCAGGCGCTGGAAACGGACGATACTTTTTGGTTATCCCACACATGGGCGTTTTGCAGTTTCCTTCAAAACGGCTGCTGGTCTTACAACAACGGAACCCGCGTCGGCTATAAAATAATAGAGGGATCGACAGGCGCGGAAGAGAAAGCGATACTGATAGATGCAGCGAAGGTTCCGGAAACGTTGGAAGAAATGGACCGGTGTGTGCTGGGCGTTTTTGACAGCCTGTTGATGAGCGACGAAAGATACTGGCTGATCGGACAGGACGGCAGGCGCGGGTATATCGATCATGACGGCAATGTGCTCTGCATGTATGATGACGCCGCAGAGTTTGAAAACGGATATGCGGTCATCAAAGAAAACGGCGGTCTGTATCTGATCGATGAAAGCTTTGAAAAACTCGCCGCGCTTCCGGAAGGCGATAGGGGAGCGATCCGGGGCGATATGCTCATTATTGAGAAGAATGATGCGAGCGATTTCTATCGGTTTTTGCCGGAGAAATTACAATAAAGGGGAGCAGGAGAAAAAAGATATGGCGGAAGAAGAGGATTTCAGGTTTCTTTGCAAAATTGTGGACAGCCTTTCGGGAGAGCAGAGAAGATGTATTGTGGCGTTTTATTATAATCAGATGAGCCTGGAAGAAATTGCCGGAGCGTATCGGATGCAGGAAAAAGAGGTGGCGCGTCAATTGGAGAGCGCGAAACAGCAGATTTGCAGACTGCAGCAGGGACAGGAGAAAAGCTTCAGCCTGGGGGCGCTGGCGGCCCAACTGTTTCTGGCATTCGGAGAAGAAGCGCTGACAGTAGCGGCCTGCGGTTTAACGGCGGGAATTCCGGAAAGGGAATAGCGGGAAAACAATATCAAAGAAGAAATGGGAAAGGGGCCGTTGCAGCGGCCCCTTTTTACTGCGCCCGCCGGGCGCAGTTTTAACCTTTCACAGCCATATTTTTCAGTTGTACCATGGCTCTTTTCATCGGCGGAAGGCAGAGAATGATGATCGTGATGACAGCCTCCGCGGAAAGGTATGCGCCGTTATAAACAAGAGAATATACCGGTGCGGACATTCCGTAATCAGCAGCATAAATGCCGAAGAAGATCATGCCGGAAAGAAAAGAGAAGAAATAGCGTCCGAGCACGCCCGCCAGGTAGCCCTTTATCAGTCCGTTTTTCGATTGAGAGAACAGACCGGACATCCCCAGCGCTCCGAAAGCGAAGATGTAGTCCACCAGCATCTGAGGAAAGCTGATGATATAGGGATCGCTGATTAACTGCAGGAAACCATAGGCGACAGCGGTCATCAGACCGGCGCGCAGTCCGTACCAGTAACCGATCAGGCAGATAAAAAGCATGGAAAGCAGCGTGACGGAGCCGCCCATCGGCAGTTTAAACAGCTTGATATAAGAAGTAACCATGGCCAGGGCGATGGCGATCGCTGAGAACGCAAGCTGTCTGGCGGAAAAATGCGGCTTGCTCAGGCTGTTTCCCAAAAAGCAGGCTAACAGAAGGATCGCCAGCATGATGAGCACCAACGCGGTGTAACCGGCAGTGGTGAGTTGGTAAGTGGTACCCCATTCGTCTGTGATGGGGATGGCAAAAAAATGGAACATAAAAAAACCTCCTTGTGTGCACAGGAGGGGTATATCGCCTTTTGCAAATACAAAAAGCGAAGTGATCTGTATTCGCAAAATATGCCTCCCTACGCCGGTATTATCCGGGTCAGGTAGTGAGGGTTAGAATCCTGCCGCGCATCGCCTGATGCAATGTTGCAATGATTCAATCTCAGCAATAGCTCCCCTGGCGTTTTATGTAATTCGCTTTAACTATATTCCCGGCCATAAGGTTTTGTCAATCTCTTTTTCATAAAAATTTCATAGCAGGTATATGATTTTTCTGATATGATAATAGTGTTACTGACTGATATATAATAAAACGAGGTGAGAGGATGTATTCCTATATATTGTTTGATCTGGATGGAACGATCAGCGACCCGAAGACCGGCATCTGCGGCAGCGTGCAATATGCTTTAAAAAGCTTTGGCATTGAAGAACCTGATATGGACAAGCTTGCGCCTTTTATCGGACCGCCGCTTCGGGACAGCTTTATGACATATTACGGATTTACGCCGGAACAGGCAGAAATTGCAGTTGCGAAGTACCGGGAGCGTTTTAACGCGACGGGCAAATACGAGAATGTGCTGTATCCGGGCATGGCGGAACTGCTGCACGACCTTTCGGCGGCGGGCGCTCATCTGGCGATTGCTTCCAGCAAGCCGACGGTGTTTGTGGAAGATATTCTGCGGTATTTTGGAATCCGGCAATATTTTGAAGTAGTGGTGGGAAGCGAACTGGACGGAAGCCGCGAGAAGAAAGAAGACATTGTGGCGGAAGTGCTGCGGCAGTTTGCGCAGCGGGGCGCCGCCGATCCTTCCGATGTGGTGATGATCGGAGACCGGAAATATGATATTGAAGGCGCGGTTGCTGCCGGCGCTCACAATATCGGAGTGCGTTATGGCTATGCGGCTTTGGGAGAACTGGAGGAAGCGGGAGCGGAGGTTATTGTAAAGGATGTGGAAGGGCTGCGGCGCGTCTTGCTGGGCTCATACCAGGGACAGCCGTTACAGCAGAATTATGGTCCGGTTTATTCAGGAGCCGGGGGGCAGGAGAGGAATCAGGGCGTATACAACAGTTATGCGGCCCGGTACCGTCAGCCGAAGCCGGAGACGAAGGGAAAGCGGATTGGAAAAGCGGTTGGAAGCAGCCTGCTGGCAGTGCTTGTCTATTACGTCGTCGCAATTGTGGTAGCCACGATCATAACGCTGCTTGGAATGATGATTTTTGCAGGGAACGTTTATCTGGAGTCGGAATATTATTTCTGGCTCAATCTGGGAAACGGCGTGAGCATGATCGCAGGATTTGTGGCGTGTTTTGGTATCTGGCATAAAGAGATCCGGGTACGTCCGGTAAAGAAGCTGCAGGCATTATCCCTGATACCGATGATTATTCTGGCGGCAGCGCTGGCGACGGGCATGAACGGACTTTTGAGCATCATCGAACTTTATAAATATTCTCCTAAATTTCAGGAAGTATCCCAGATTCAGATGGATATTCCGGTATGGATGGGAATTGTGGTCTATGGTATATTGGCTCCTTTGGGTGAAGAAACGGTGTTTCGGGGGGTTGTGTATGGACAGTTGAAGAAGATAAGCAATGTACCTGTTGCAATTGTGCTTTCGGGCCTGGCGTTTGGCCTGTTTCATGGAAATCTTGTGCAGGCAGTATATGCTACAGCGCTCGGTATCGTGCTGGCGCTGGTGTACGAAATCTATGACAGTATTCTGGCCGCAATGCTGTTTCACGGCGTCGCAAATCTGTTCGTTTATGTGTTGCTGGATTTGACGGATTTCGGGGGAATTTTTGTGATGCCGTTCTCCTGTGCCTTTTTCCTGATGATTTCCGCCATAGCGCTGGCGCTGATGGTGAAATGGCAGAAGAACGAATGATAAAGGCGTTGTTTTCAGGGCCTCTATTCCCCTCAGTGTCTCCTTGTACACTGAGGGATGGTTTGCAGAAGAAACAAAAAGGGAGCGGTGGCTTCAGACTGAGAGGTCTGGAGCCGCCGCTCCTTTTGAAAGGATATAACCGTTGCCGCTTTACAACAGTTGAACGCCGTTTGCCATCGCTTCTTTCCGGACTTTTTCAGGCCAGATGGAGCACTGCACTTCTCCGATGTGGGCTTTGCGCAGGAAGAACATACAGATACGGGACTGGCCGATGCCGCCGCCGATTGTGTAAGGAAGTTCTTCATTAATGATCGCTTTCTGGAAGGGAAGATCGGCGCGCTCCGGGCAGCCGGCCTTTTCCAACTGAGAAAGCAGAGCGTCCCGGTCCACGCGGATGCCCATGGAAGAAAGCTCCAGAGCGATATCCAGAACCGGATAATATACAAAAATGTCCGCATTCAGCGCCCAGTCGTCATAGTCGGGCGCGCGGCCGTCATGGGGTTCGCCGTTTTCAAGCGCGTCTCCTATCTGCATGATGCAGACGGCTCCTTTGGCCTTTGTGATGAAATATTCCCGTTCCTTCGGGGTGTAATCAGGGAACATATCGGCGAGTTCCTGGCTGGTGATGAAGAAAATCTCTTTCGGAAGTATTTCTTCGATATAATCATACTGGATCGCCATGTACATTTCCGTCTTGCGAAGCGTTTTGTACACATCGCGCACGGTCGCCTTGAGCGTTTCCAGATTGCGTTCTTCTTTGGAAATGATCTTTTCCCAGTCCCACTGATCCACAAAAATGGAATGAATGTTGTCCGTCGTTTCGTCGCGGCGGATGGCGTTCATGTCCGTGTACAGTCCTTCCCCGTTGGAAAAGCCGTATTCTTTGAGCGCATGGCGTTTCCATTTCGCAAGAGAGTGCACAACCTCCGCTTCATAGTCGTTCTGCTCCTTGATGCCGAAGGAAACGGGCCGCTCATAACCGTTCAGATTATCGTTCATGCCGGAAGCCGGATCCACAAACAGCGGAGCGGATACGCGCAGCAGGTTCAATTGTTTAACCAGAAGGCTCTGAAAAAAGTCCTTCACGGTTTTGATGCCGATCTGCGTGTCGTGCAGATTCAGCGCGGATGAATAG
Organism: Eubacteriales bacterium; assembly: GCA_030524745.1. Classification (GTDB taxonomy): domain Bacteria; phylum Bacillota; class Clostridia; order Lachnospirales; family Lachnospiraceae; genus Gallintestinimicrobium. The sequence continues at coordinate 82,572 of JAUNGC010000012.1, forward strand.
TCTTTGGGAATAATCAGGTTTTCCATATGTCCTCTTTCTGTTGCCTGGCAGGGATAGAAGAATAGCCGCTATACGGCGGAAGAATATGATTTCTCCATACCTGTGGCAAAATCGATATAATCAATGCAACAGTCCGGCAAAGCCAAACCGTTACGGGCAAATCCTACATTATCTTAATACCGTGATAAAGTGCTGTCAAGAAAAAAAGCATAACGACGGTTCAGCGCTTTTTGCGCGCCGTTTGCAGGAAGAGAAAAGCCGCAAGGCTCAAAATGCTGATGAAAAACCCGGCTTTTAATCCTGCAGGGAAAAAGCGAAGTTCGATCGTGTGCTCCCCGGCGGAAAGGTCGGTGGAGATGAACATTTCATCGTAAGGATCAATTTCGGTTTTCTCACCGTCTACCCACAGACTCCATCCGGGTTCGTAGGCGATGGAAAGAATCAGCTTGCCGGGCGTTGTTACCGTCACGTGACCGCTGACATAACCGGAATCGTGAGAGTCCACCACGAAGGGCTGTTCTCCGATTCTGCCGAGCGTTTCGGAAAGCGCATCCGTATTGAGACGCGCGGCTATTGCGTCCAGGGCGCCGCCGTCTTCATTTTTCAATGTGATCTGATCTCCGGCTTCATGCCAGCCAAGGTCCAGAATATAATCGTATTTTACTTTCTTAAAGGTTTTATTCAGGATGTAGGAACTGACGCTCACATTATCGGCTTTGCTGTTTTGACAGTATGCGTAGTAGTGGCCGGAAACGTCGGCCGTAAACTGTGCTTCATCGTTAAATTCCAGCAATTCAACCGCCTCAAACAGGCTGCCGCTTCCGACGGAAGCAGCCATCCGGTTTTGCAGGTCGAAGGGATCGGAAGCGGAGATCTCGCAGATTGCAGAAGAGAGATTCCAACGATCCGATAAAATGAACCCGGCGGGCAGCGTGTAATTGTTCCGGTACAGATAAACGCCGTTTTCTTCATCGATCAGCGTATAGAGTGAAGGATCTTCCTGATCGCTTCTGGAAAACATGTAGCGCACGTTTAAAAGAGCGGAAGACAGAGGCGTCTGCCCGTCAAAACAATAGAAAACCTTGCTTTCGCTCATGCCCATACGGTCATACCAGGCTTCCACATTGGCGTTTGCCGTGGAAGAAAAGAGCGAGGCGGTAGGATAGCCGACCAGCGTGCCGTCATTTTTTGTCACACGGCTGAATTTTTCAAAGCGGTAAAAATCCGGATCGGCCTTTTGAATGCGTTCGGCGAGCGCTTTATAGTCGGGCAGACTTTCCAGATATTTGCTTCGGCTTGTGGTTGAAACGCTGGTATAAGCCATGTTGAAGGTCGCTTCGAAGGTGACGAGAGCCAGGGCGGCAATTGCAACCATACGAATGAGAGCAGAATGGGCATGTTTTGTCCTGTAAACATAGAGCAGGAGCGCATAAACGCAGACAAAAGCGGCGCTCAACAGAAAGATCCCGGTGGAAAAAGCGTCGTCTTCCACCAGTTTTTCCGAAAGCAGAAGGAAGAACAGGCCAAAAGCCATACACCTGAGCACCTGGGCGGCCGAAAAACCTTTCCATTTATAGACTCCTTCAAAGCACATTACGAGCACAAGAAAAATATAAAGAAAAGATTGCCGGGCGGGGAGCGAATCCGGATAGTTAAAGCCGTGCCAGATGAAATTCAGCACGTTGGTGGAAAAACTGACAATCAGGAAAGCGCATAAAAGCAATCTGCCGGTCTTTTCCCGGTTTTTGATATTTCCGTTTATCATGTAAAGGGGAATCAGGAAAAATACGGCGCTGGAGCAGAAAATGTTGGGCCAGTGATCCAGTCCGGTTTCCGTTGTGACGCCGGTCGCGTGTCTTGCCAGCACATCCAAAAAAGAGAAGTAGTAAGTCACCTTTTCGGGAAAAGCGGATTCGGAAAACTCGGTGAAGAAAATGGCGCTCAGTTCCGGAAGTAAAAGCACGGCCGCCATTCCGCCGGCCAGGAGCGAATACAGGGCGAAACGTCCGACGGCAGATCCGACATTTTTCAGAGTTGTCCGGAAATTTTCCCCGGCGGCAATTTCCGGCAGAAGAACCAGAAAATACAGACACAGAAAAATACAGATCATGATGGAAATATAATAATTGGAAAGGATGGAGAGCGCGAGCGTAACGCAATAAAGACCGCACTTTCTGTCTTTTACCAGCCGTTCCAGCCCCAACAGGATCAGCGGCGCAAGAAAAAGACAGTCCATCCACATGACATTCCAGTTATAGGCGGCGACGAAACCGGACATCGCATAAAAAAGAGAAAAAAACAAAATCAGATAGTGCGCGGTACGAAAACGCTCTTTTAAATAATATGCGAAAGTAAAGCCGCACAGTCCGATTTTAAATATCACCATATAACTCATGAATTCAATGAGATACTGGGTGGGTACGAGCAGCATCAGCCAGTTAAACGGGCTGGCGCTGTAATATACATAGAGGGCCAGATAGTTGGAACCCATACCGATGTTCCAGGAGTAAAAAAGGGGCTCTCCGGCCTGAACCTTGCGAATGAATTCCTCCAGAAACGGCACATATTGATGATACATATCCGAATGCATGAAACTTTCGTCCCCAAACGGATAAATGCCGTTACCGATGAAAATTGCCAGCATGGAGAGAAAGGGCAGTAAAAAGGAAAAAAAACAGATTTTGTTTTCAACGGCCCAGCGGCATATCCGCTTTTGGGCCATGGACAATTTTTTTTTCATAAAACTCCTCATTGATCGAATAAGAGATAATATTGAATCGTCTGGTAGTCGTTTAACAGTTCCTTTTGATTTTTGACGAAACTGAAGGTTCCGTCAGAGAGCAGTACATGACTGGCAGAAATGACGGGAACTTCTGCCTGAAGATCCGTCAGGTACCGGAAGTAAGGAGGAAGCGGAAGCCCCGCGGCCTGCAGCGTTTTCGCAGCGAGATAATTGGCGCTCGTCTCCACATTTTGTTCCTCTTCCAACGCAAAGTTCGCCCAGATAAAAAACGGAACTTTATAACGCAGCGCTTCTTCCTGACTGGATAAATCGCTGCAGCTTCTGCCATGAAGTTTCAACACAGGATTGACCACAGAGTCCGTAGGCTGGTGATCGCCGAAAAAGACGATCAGCGTATCTTCCTGCTGCGCGGCGAAATATTCCACCAGTTCTTCAATGGCTTCATCCGACAGCTTCATCAGGGAAAGATAGGCGGAAAGAAGTTTGGAATCGGAATCGTTCACAGTGATATCGGGCGTGAAGTTGTCATAATCCGCCCAGTCGCTGTAGGAAGAGTGATTCTGCATCGTTACGTTGAATAAGAATAATGGTTCGCCGGCCGGCTTGTTTTCATAAACCTGGATGATTTTTTCGTAGTCGCCCCGGTCGCTGACATATTTGCGGACGATTTCGGAATCCTGGAAAAATTCCAGAAAATGCATTTCTTCAAATCCAAAGTTGGGATACACCGTGTCGCGGTCCCAGCCTGCCGAACGGTAAGGGTGCATCGCCACCGTATGATAGCCAAGAGACGCCAGGTGGGAGGCCATGGAAGGCAGTTCGTCCCTGATATACTGCTGATAGGGAATGCTTCCGTAGGGCAGAAATGCCATCGTATTTCCGGTCAGATATTCAAATTCCGTATTGGCGGTATTTCCGCCTTTGACGGAAACATTCAGATATCCGGAAACGGTGTTGTCCTGACCTTTCAGAAGGCTGTGTACAAAAGGCATATAGTCTTCATTGGTGGAAAATTCGCCCAGCACGGCGGGATCGGAAAAGGCTTCGTTCATGATAACGATAATATTGGGTTTGCGCTCCGGTTCCGTTTCGGCAGCCGCATAAGGTTCCAGAAGCTGCTGCGCGCGTTCCGCGCTGTAATCCTCGGGCTTGTCCACGGCAACATATTGCAGTTCCATGAGGAAAGCGGTCAGCGTGCCGTTTTTATACTGGATCGTGGTCGGCGTGAACAGCTTGTCATACAGTTTCAGCTTCGTTTCCACGAACTGCTCGTCGTGAAGCATTCTGGTGTATCCAAAGATGAGCAAACCGGAAAAAACGCCGAGCATAAGGCGCGTCAAACAGGGACGGAAATGAAACTTCCGGCGTGCGGCGTCCGATTCGGTGTCTGCGCCGGCGGCAGGAATCTTTTTTCTTCCAATCCGGTATCTGAGAAAAAATTCCAGAATCAGCAGGGCAAGAAAGCACAGCAGCACGATGACGGCCGCAGAATCCAGCTTATACTCATAGTTATCGGCGACGCTGGCCGCGGTATCCAGGGAGAGAATATCCCAGGGCTGAATCGGCGCGCCGCGGAATTCCAGAACGAAATAACCGGCCAGTCCGTAGACTGCGCAGAAAACTGTCTGGAGCATCAGGGCGACGTTGACCCGCCCCGTGAGCGCGAATAGAAACAGCGCAATGAATTCAAACAGCAGAATGTTCATAACCTGAACGTAGGGCTTCATCGTGGTAAACGGGTTATGCGTATACCATTCCAGCAGATAAAAATTGAAAATCGGAATGAGAAACAGACCAATAAAAGGACTGTATTTTTTCAGCCATCCGGCACTTTTTTTCATAAAAAACCTTCTTTCCTTTGTTCTTGTTTCATCATAGTGACCGGCAAAGAAATTGTCAAGTTAGAAACTTCAGCCGGCGGTGCATGAAGGATGATTTTTTCACATATATTGGAAAAAAGAAAGTTACCGCAGCGTATAACCGGTAACGACAGAAGTTGGTCTTTCGTTTTTCTTAAGAAATATGCTATGGGAAAAAGAAGGGGCGCATGATAAAATAAATACAGGAAGGAGTTGAGAAGAATGGATGATAAGAAAAGAGATATGATTCCGATTGCGGCGATTGCGGTATTTCTTGTGATTATTATTATCCTTTGTGTTGCGAGACTGAGCGGGAGAAAGAATAAGGAAGCGGAAAATGAATCGCCTGTTACCCAGGAGAGCATAGAAATGCTCAACAGCAGCGAGATGGAGCAGGAGACGGAAAGCGAGACCGCGACTGAGACGGAACCGGCAGCGTCCTTACAGACAAAAGGCGAGGAAGCGGAGCCGGAAAGCGCGGTCGAGAACGAACTGCCCTCAGGAAAGTCAAAGACAGAGACGAAGAACGATGTGGCAGGAAAGACGATCAGCGGAAACGATCCCTTTGCCGCCGCTTCAGGCGTGAATAAGACGAACGAAGAAATGCTGTTGGAGATGGCCGGCTATTGGGAAGAGGACAATCTGGAAGCGGTGGAGGATCTGGCGCATCTGGCCTGGTTCATGAAAATGTCGGCGAGCATCATAGATGAGAATACTTTCTATTATTACGGAGAACGTAATTCATCAGGACAGCCGGAGGGTACCGGAATCGCCTGCTATGCTGATAATACCTATTACTATGGTCAGTGGTCCGGAGGCAAGAGAGAAGGACAGGGAGAATGGATCCGCTACTATGTCTATTATGACGATGACGTTACATCTGACAGAGCCTATACCATGCACATGTATATCGGCGAATGGGCAAACGATATGCCAAACGGAGACGGGCAGGAGCATTACGAACTGGATATGAGCCAGGCTGCAAAAAATGAAAATGAACGCTATCTTCAGAATGTGATCGGAACCTTCCAGGATGGCCTTTACAGCGGAGAAATGTATCTGACCACGCTGAATGTGGACGGGAATCAGGAAGAGTGGAACGGATTTGCGGAGGAAGGAATCTGGAGCCCCTATGGAGCGGCCACCAATAAGAAAGAAATTCCGATCTGCCAGGATGTGGACGATGACAACAATTATCTCTGGATCACGGTAAAGAGCAACAAAGACCGGGGAATCTCCGAACTGATGCCATAAAGAAATCTCCGGGCTGATGCTATAAGGAAACTGCTTGACAGATAGTCTTTTTCTTGCGTATACTTAAGATTGGCTGGGATGAATCAGAAATTCCGGCGGCCGGTTGGCCGCCGGAATATTTGGGATATCAGCAAATAGCAGTAAGCGGATATGGCGGAATTGGCAGACGCGCAGGATTTAGGTTCCTGTGCCGCAAGGCGTATGGGTTCAAGTCCCACTATCCGCATTCAGGGCATGAAGCGGCCTGTTTGAGAACGCGGGAAGAAAGCTGCGTCCGCGTCGGGAGAGCGCCGGACGCAGGGGTATAACAAAGGAGACAAAAATATGGAACGATTGGTAGGAACTGTATCCAGAGGCATCAGAGGACCGATCATCCGGCAGGGGGATGATCTCGCGGCGATTGTGGTGGATTCCGTGCTGGCGGCGGCGAAGAGCGAGGGCTTTGAACTGCGCGACAGAGACGTTGTGGCTGTGACGGAAGCCGTTGTGGCGCGTGCCCAGGGAAACTATGCCGGAATTGATCAGATTGCGAAGGATGTACAAAGCAAATTCGGCGACGACACGGTGGGCGTGTTGTTTCCGATCTTGAGCCGCAATCGTTTTGCGATCTGTCTGAAAGGGATTGCAAAGGGCTGTAAGAAGATCGTGCTGATGCTGAGTTACCCTTCCGACGAGGTGGGCAATCACCTGATCGATGAAGAAGAGATGGACGAGAAGGGCGTCAATCCCTGGCAGGATGTATTGACAGAGGAAAAATACAGGGAACTGTTCGGCTATAAGAAGCATGTTTTCACCGGCGTGGATTACGTGGAATACTATAAGCAGTTGATTCAGGATGCGGGCGCAGAGGTGGAGATCATTTTTGCAAACCATCCCAGGGCAATTCTTTCCTATACGAAATCCGTTCTGACCTGCGACATTCACAGCAGATTCAGAACAAAGAACACATTGTTAAAGAACGGCGCCGAGAAGGTATACGCGCTGGACGACATTCTCACAGCAAGCGTGGACGGCAGCGGCTATAATGACAGATTTGGTCTGCTCGGTTCCAACAAGGCGACGGAAGAAACGGTGAAGCTGTTCCCGATTCATTGTCAGGAGATGGTGGACCGCATTCAGAAATCGCTGATTGAGAAGACCGGCAAACAGATCGAAGTGATGATTTACGGCGACGGCGCATTTAAAGATCCCGTAGGGAAAATCTGGGAACTGGCGGATCCGGTGGTTTCTCCGGCCTATACGAAGGGACTTGAAGGAACGCCTAACGAAGTGAAGTTAAAATATCTGGCGGACAACGATTTCGCGGATCTGTCCGGCAATGCGTTACAGGAAGCGATTTCCCAATATATCCGGGAAAAGGACGAGAAGGCGGCAAGCCTGGTGGGAACTATGGTGACGCAGGGAACTACGCCGAGAAGGCTGACCGATCTGATCGGTTCGCTCTGCGACCTGACCAGCGGCAGCGGCGATAAGGGAACGCCGATTATTCTGGTACAGGGCTATTTTGATAATTATACAAAATGATGACAGGAGTAATCCGATAAAAACGGCATACGTCTTTTTCCGGCATACAATATGAATGAAAATTCCCCGCCAACCCCGTATTTTACAGGGCTGGCGGGGAATTATTTATGTAGCGTTAATACCTTCCAAAATGGTTTGTCCGTAAGTAAATCACCGGTGTAAACGGATGAACTTACATTTCTCCGCGTTTCACGGCTTCAGCCTGTTCCTTCTGAATATCGGGATCTGCGGAAAGAATCGGTTCCACATTCTGACCTTTCAGAATACGGCTGACATAGTTTTTGGTGATCTTCAGTACGATCGGGCTTAACGTGATGACGCCGATTAAGTTGGGAATGGACATCAGTCCGTTAAAGGTATCGGAGATATCCCATGCCAGGCTCAGGCTCATGGTTGCGCCCACAAGAATGAAAAGAACGAAGATCACTTTGTAAATCATGATCGCTTTCGTGCCGAACAGATACTCCCAGGCTTTGGTGCCGTAGTAACTCCAACCCAGAACTGTGGAAAACGCGAACAGCAGAATCGCAATTGCGACAAAGGCGGAACCCGCATAGCCGAATACATTGGAGAACGCCTGGGCAACTAAAACGGAATCTTTTGCCTGCGTGAGCATTTCTCCGGTTTCCAGATTGACCAGACCGGAGGTGAGAACTACCAGAGCGGTCAGTGTACAAACCACGATGGTATCCGCAAATACTTCAAAGATACCCCACATGCCCTGACGGACAGGCTCTTTTACGTTGGAAGCGGAATGCACCATAACGGAGGAGCCGAGGCCTGCTTCATTGGAGAAGACGCCGCGCTTGAAGCCCCAGGTCACAGCGGATTTAACCGCCACGCCGATGGCAGCGCCGCCGACTGCCCGGAAGCCGAAGGCGAAGGAAAAGATGGAAGTGAACGCCGGGATGATATTGCCCGCATGTGAGATAACGATGACCAGCGCGCCCACGATATAAATTACGACCATAAAGGGAACGATTTTTTCCGTTACGGATGCGATTCTCTTAATGCCGCCTACGATGACCAGTCCGGCCAGAACCATCAGTGCAATGCCGCATACCCATGTGGGAATGGAAAAGGCAGATTCCATATTGGATGCGATGGTATTTACCTGGCTGGCATTGCCGATGCCGAAGGAAGCCATGACTGCAAAAACGGAAAACAGCAGAGCCAGAATTTTGCCGATCTGTTTGCAGCCCTTATAGCTGCCGAGACCGTCGCGCAGATAGTACATTGCGCCGCCGGCCCATTCGCCTTCCGCATTTCTTCTTCTGTAATAAATGCCGAGCACGTTTTCGGAATAGTTGGTCATGCTGCCGAAAATGGCCGCCAGCCACATCCAGAAAATAGCGCCGGGGCCGCCGGAAACAATGGCGGTCGCCACACCTGCGATATTGCCCACGCCGACTGTAGCGGCAAGCGCGGTACAAAGGGACTGAAACTGGGAAATGGCGCCTTTTTCCTCAACATGTCCGGATACATGCTTCTTAAAAATGCTTCCGATCGTGTTTTTCATCCAGTGTGCAAAATGGGAAAACTGAAAGCCTTTGGTCAGCAGCGTCATGAGAACTCCTGTTGCGATCAATAAAGTGAGCACGGGAATTCCCCAGACAAAACCGTTAATGACGCCGTTAATGTCTGCAATTTTTTCTAACATAACTCTCTCCTCCTCAAGTAAAATGGGTCCGGCATAATCATACAGATCGGCGGGGCTTTGGCAGAGGCCAGGCGGATATGGCAAAAAAATAGATCTGCCCAGGCAGATCCTTCCATAAAAAATGACAAAGACGCTGCATGTTATCAGGACGCCTTTGTCCCCTGCAAATAAGCCGCAAAAACGAATGTTATCACCGATAAAACCGTAAGATTAGCCTTTTCTGCGCGGCAGCTGCCGCACATTTTTCTCATTATAGCGTGCTAAAGCATTAAAATCAAGTCTTTTTTTGCAAAAAAGTTCCCGGAAAATTGTTTGCGGCCATGTGCGACGGTTACGACCCGGACAAATTTCGATCACCGGCGCTTGACAAAACCGTAAAAAAGAGTATAATCTTATACAACAGCAGGAAATATGTTTACCTGTTGTCAAGAATAAAAGGGAGTAGCCGGCATCGCAAGGTGTGTCGAATCCGTCATATCGAGGGAAGCGTGTATCGGACAGTATTCTGTTGCAGGCCAATACAGCTTTCATCCGTAACGAATTAAACGCGCGAGACTTTTATTGTAGCAGTTATGTTGCAATGGAAATGATCGGGTGTTTTTTTTATACATAAGATTTCCGATCACAAAACCGGCCGGTCGACGGAAACGGATGGGTTTGGAACCTTCCTTGCAGCATGGCATAACTTCAGCGCAAGGCGCTGCGGACGAAACAGGTCCGTCACATTTTATTCCACAAAAAGTGGGGAAAAGGAGAGAGGTATGTTATTGGAACACATCGGAGTTGTCATTGCAGTGATCGCGGTCATCGTATTGCTGGGCATTATCGCGTCGGGGTATGTGAAGGCTCCGCCGGATACGGCTTTTATCATTTCCGGTCTGAGGAAGAAAATCATCATCGGAAAATCCAGCGTTAAGATTCCGTTTCTGGAACGGCTGGATAAACTGAGCCTGAAGCTGATCCCGATCGATGTAAAGACCGAAGCGGCAGTGCCCACCGCCGACTACATCAACATTCAGGTGGATGCGGCGGTTAACGTGAAGGTATCGAGCGAGCCCGACAAGCTGGCGCAGGCGGCACAGAACTTCCTGAATCAGAACACGCAGTATATTGCGCAGGTGGCGCGGGAAGTGCTGGAAGGCAATATGCGTGAGATCGTAGGCCGGATGCGGCTGGAGGAGATGGTCAGCGACCGGCAGAAATTTGCGGAACTGGTCAAAGAAAATGCGGAACCGGACCTGGCGGCCATGGGCCTGGACGTGGTGAGCTTCAATGTTCAGAATTTCACCGACTCCAACGGTGTGATCGACGATCTGGGTATCGACAATATTTCCCAGATTAAGAAAAAGGCGGCTATCGCAAAGGCAGAGGCGGAAAAGGAAATTGCCGTGGCCAAGGCGGACGCCGACAGACAGGCAAACGATGCGAGAATCAATTCCGAAAGGGAAATTGCGATCAAGAACAACGAACTGGATATTCAGAAGGCGGATCTGCAGAAGAACGCGGATACCAAGCGTGCGGAAGCGGACGCCGCTTATGAAATTCAGAAGGAAGAGCAGCGCAAAACGATTGAGGTGACCGCTGCGAATGCCAACATCGCAAAGGAAGAGCGTCTCGTGCTGTTAAAACAGCGGGAGGCGGAAACCATGGAAAAGGCGCTGGATGCGCAGATCAAGAAGAAAGCGGAAGCGGAAAAGTCTGAGCGTCAGCAGAAGGCGGAAGCGGAGCTGTTTGAACGCCAGCAGAAGGCGGAAGCGGAACTGTTTGAACGTCAGAAGGAAGCGGAAGCGCAGTGCGCCCAGGCGGAAGCGAAAAAGTATGAGATCGAGCAGGAGGCGCAGGCGCAGCGCGCAAGGGCCGAGGCGGACCGGTTCTCCAAGGAACAGGAAGCGAAAGGTATCCAGATGGTGGGCGAAGCGGAGGCGGAAGCGATCCGGGCGAAAGGTATTGCGGAAGCGGAAGCGATGGAAAAGCGTGCGGAAGCATATCAGAAGTACAACAACGCCGCAATGGCGGAAATGCTCATCAAAGTGCTGCCTGATATTGCCGGCAGGATTGCAGAGCCTCTTACCCAGATCGATAAGATCACCATTATCGGCGGCGCAGAAGGAAACGGCGTGGATTCCGTTGCCGGGAATGTGCCTTCCGTCATGGCGAAGCTGTTTGAATCCATGAAGGAAACCGTAGGCATTGATCTTGGCGAGATTGTGAAGGCGGGCACCTATGATGCGAAAGTCAACCGCAATATTACGATCAGCGGGGACGGCGCGGAGGCGATCGCAAAGGCTGCGAAGAACGCGGAGACTGTAGAAGAATAAAAATATGGAAAAAGAGGCGGCAGGTCCTGCCGTCTCTTTTAACGGACGGCAGAGCGTGTTTGACCTGTTATATGAGAATTTGTCCCCCGATATTGTGATGGAATTTGACAGCGGAAACTGTATAGAAGGAGGAGAAGATCCTGTCCGGATTTTACAAAAGTATGCGGATCGTAAAATTCTGCTTCATCTGAAGCCCTATTCTTATGAAGGAGGATTTGATGTGGTGCTGGGAGATGCGGCGGATGCCAATGACTGGCACAGCATTTTAAATGGAACGGAAGCCTCTTTTGAATGGCTGCTGGTGGAAAGCGAGAATCGTCTCCTGCCGGAAATGGAGAATGTGCGGCTTTGCCTGGAAAATCTCAAAAAACTGCTGGGCGAATGCTGATAAAGCGGGAAACTGTATTGCGGGAAGAGAGGCTTGCGGACAATGATAGGGATGTGGTAAGCTTTACTCATAAAGAATGAGCCGGAACTATACAGAAGAAAGGAGTCCGGCAGCAAAAAAGGGGTTTGAAGGGAGAGAATGTATTATGATGCAGGATTGGTTTCGGAAGGCAAAACTCGGTATTTTCATTCATTACGGCATTTATGCGGTAGGCGATGTTTCAGAGTCCTGGTCCTTCCATAACGGGAACATTTCCTATGAAGATTACATGAAGCAGTGCGGGGGCTTTACCGCATCGAAGTTTGACGCGAAGGCCTGGGCGGATCTGTTTAAAAGAGCAGGCGCGCAGTACGTGGTGCTGACTTCCAAACATCATGACGGCGTGGCGCTGTTTGACACGCAATATTCCGATTTGAGCGTCGTCAAAAAGACGCCGGCGGGAAGAGATTTGATTAAAGAATATACGGAAGCCGTCAGAGACGCGGGCATGAAGGTTGGCATTTATTTTTCCCTGATCGACTGGTCCGATCCCCGTTACCGGACGGTTTATCCGGAGGGGGAGAGCGTGCAGGATCACCTGAAGGATGTGTTTGCAACGCCTGCGGGCGGACCGGAGGATCCTGAAAAATGGCAGGAATTTCTGGAGTTTAACAACAATCAGATAAGGGAACTGATGACCAACTACGGGACGGTCGACCTTTTGTGGTTTGACGGCGACTGGGAGAGAAGCGCAAAACAGTGGAAGGCGAAGGAATTCAAGGCATATCTGGAATCCTTAAATCCCAATGTGGTTGTCAATTCCAGACTGGCAGGCTACGGAGATTATGAGACGCCGGAACAGGGTATCCCGCTTTATGGTCCGGAAGGGGTGTGGGAATTTTGCACCACGATCAACGGCTCCTGGGGCTATCGTCCTTCCGACAACGATTATAAGACGAGCCGCCAGGTGATCCGCATGTTCTGCGATTGTCTGACTTTGGGCGGAAAGCTGCTTCTGGATGTGGGACCGAAGGAGGACGGCACGCTGGACGAGCGGCAGGTAAAGGTTTTAGAGGATCTGGGCGCCTTTATTCACGACAACGAAGAGGCGATCTATGAAACGGAGAAGGGCTTAAGCTACAGCCAGTTTCTGGGCGGTTCCACGCTGTCGGCGGATAAAAAGACGATCTATCTTTTTGTCTATGATAAGCCGGCGGAGCATCTGTGCGTGAAAGGCGTTAAGACGCCTGTGAAACGGGTGAGCGTTCTGCATACCGGGGAGGAACTGTCCTACAGTTACACCGGATCCCTGCCCTGGAGCGGCATACCGGGCACGCTTTGGATCCGTGCGGATAAGATGCAGATGCATCCTCTTGTAACGGTTCTGAAGGTGGAACTGGAAGGCGAGATCACTTACAATCTGGGACACGGAGAAGTGGTAACAAATAACGATTAGGCCTTCTTTTCCTTCCGGATCGCGGTGGGAGTGCCGCCGTATGTGTCGCGGAACATGCGGGAAAAAACTTTATAATTGGTAAAGCCGTTGCGCGCAAGAATTTCCGTGACAGTGTCCTGGGTGGAAAGGAGTTCTTCGTAAATATGCGTCAGGCGCACCTGATTGACATATTCCAGAAAGGTAATGCCGGTGTACTTTTTGAAAATCCGGCAGAAATATTCCGGATTTAAGGCTGCCGCCTCCGCCGCTTTGCGCAGCGTCACCGGCTCTTTATAATGCTGCTCGATGAAAGAGAGAATCTCTCTTAACCGGGCAGTATTTTTTTGCCCTTTGCTGCCGGCGGATGAGCGCGTGGAAAAATGGAGATACAGGGTGTGCAGAAAATCGTGAAGCCGCGCGTTGAAAGCGAGTTCATAGCCGTCGCTTTTTTCATAAAAAAGACCGGCCAGCGCAAAAAGCTGCCTCTGCATATCGAGAAAGGAAGGGTCGTTGGATAGCGCTTTTGAGGAGAAGTATTCCGAAAAGCGGACGGAGGAAAAATCCCGGATATATTGTTCGATGTAATGCCAGGGAATCTGTAGCAAGAGGATTCTGGAATAACCGGAAGTCTGGGTGCTGTGGATATCGCTGGAGTTTACAAGGAAGATATCGTTCGGGAACAAAAAATAGTCCTGCTCGTGGATATTAAAATGCAAAGTTCCCTCCAATATCATCACAATCTCAATATGCTCATGCCAGTGGCTGGGCACAAGCGAGGAATCTGTTTCATAGACGCTGAAGTAGACCGGAAGCTGGGGAAGGGGCGCAATCAACTCGTGGGTAGAATTCTGCATGGAAATATTCTCCTGATCGAAAAAGTCAGAAACCGGATTGTTCCGGTCCGATGTCAGATGCAGAATAGCATGGACGGGTAAAAAAGTCAATATCGACATAATAGAAAGTCAAAAAACCAAATTGTCATATGGACGGTCAGACAGTAAAATAACGATATGAGTTAACGTCCGGCCGGGCGGATTTTATGCCGGCGCAGAATGCAGCGCCGGCAGAGCGGGCCGGAACACAAGGTACAGGAGGGTAAAACAAAATGGAGAAATGGACGCGCGTTTTATATCAGCCGGTGCTTCCTCTGGGGGAAAACGGAGAGAGACTGACAGGATCAAAGCGGCATATCGAACTGTCAAAAGAGGCGGCGAAGGAAGGAATGGTGCTGTTAAAAAATGACGGACACATTTTGCCGCTGGCGAAGGGGACAAAGGTGGCGCTGTTCGGAAAGGGCACCTTTGATTATGTAAAAGGCGGCGGCGGAAGCGGCGACGTTACGGTTGCTTATGTCCGCAGCCTGTATGAAGGCCTGAAACTGCAAAAAGACAAAATCAGCATATTTGAGCCGTTGTGCGAATATTACCGGAAGGATGTGGAAAGGCAGTATGAGCAGGGAGAAGCGCCGGGAATGACGGTGGAGCCCGAAGTGCCCGGAGAACTGCTTGCACAGGCAAAGGCTTACACGGATACGGCGATCATTTCCATCAGCCGTTTTTCCGGTGAGGGCTGGGACAGAAAGAGCGTGATCGATCAGGAGAATAAAAATCTTTGGGACAGCGAACGGGTGATGGCGGAACGTTCCGCTAAGATTTTTGCAAACGGCGACTTTTGCCTTTCGAAAGAGGAAGAGGCGATGGTGGAGGCTGTGAAGCGGAATTTTTCCAAAGTGATCGTCGTCATGAATGTGGGCGGCATGGTGGACACTTCATGGTTTGTGAAGGAAGATTCCATCGGCGCGGTGCTGATGGCATGGCAGGGCGGCATGGAAGGCGGACTGGCAGCGGCGGAACTGCTCGTGGGAAAAGGAAACCCTTCCGGAAAGCTTTCCGATACCTTCGCAAAAACGCTGGAAGATTATCCATCCACGGCCAATTTCCATGAATCCAGAGATTATGTGGACTATACGGAAGACATTTATGTGGGCTACCGTTATTTTGAAACAATACCCCAGGCGGCCGAAAAGGTGAACTATCCGTTCGGCTACGGCCTTTCTTATACGACCTTTGCCGTTCATCCCATATCGGCCGGGGAACAGGAGGGCAAAGTCTGCGTTGCAGTACAGGTGACCAATACGGGAAGCGTGCCCGGCAAGGAAGTAGTGCAGGTCTATTTCGGCGCGCCCCAGGGGAGGCTGGGAAAGCCCTGTAAGCAATTGATCGCTTTTGCAAAAACGAGAGAATTAATGCCCGGGGAAACCCAGACGCTGCTTCTGGATTTTGAAGTGAACGATATGGCTTCCTACGATGATCTCGGAAAAGTGCGGAAGTCCGCCTATGTGCTGGAAAAGGGAGACTATGTTTTCTATGTGGGAACCTCCGTGCGGGATGTTGCGCAGCTTGATTTTGTGTATGCAGTTGCAGAAGACATCGTGACAAAACAGATGAAGAGCCGTCTTGCGCCTGCCGCTTTAGAAAAGCGGATGCTGGCGGACGGAAGCTATGAAGCGCTGCCCCAGGGCGTGCCAAACGATCCGAATGCGAATGAACTGGAAAGGATGCCTGCAGAACTGACGGAAGGGTATACCCCGGAAGTGCGGCGCAGAGAACGTTATCAGTTGTGGATGGAGCCTTATAAAAAGGGCGCGCATATTTTGATGGAAGCGGCGGAAGGAAAGATTACCATAGAGGAATTTCTGGCGCAGTTGACGGATGAGGAAGTAGCGCATCTGCTGGGCGGACAGCCCAATACGGGAGTGGCCAACACCTTCGGATACGGAAATCTGCCGGAATACGGCGTTCCTTCCATCATGACCGCGGACGGCCCCGCAGGACTCCGGATCGCGCCCTGCTGCGGTGTGAATACGACATGCTGGCCCTGCTCCACCCTGCTTGCCTGCACCTGGAATGCGAAACTGGTGGAAGCCGTGGGCGCGGCAGGCGGCGCAGAGGTGAAGGAGAACAACATTGCCATGTGGCTGACGCCGGCGGTCAATATCCACAGAAGCCCGCTGTGCGGACGGAATTTTGAATATTATTCGGAAGACCCTTTCCTGACAGGTAAGCTGGCGGGAGCGATGGTGCGGGGAATTCAGTCCAACCATGTGGGCGCAACCGTGAAGCATTTTGCCCTGAACAATAAGGAGAGCAACCGCAAAAACAGCGATTCCAGAGTGTCGGAGCGCGCTGCAAGGGAAATCTACTTAAAGGCCTTTGAGATGATCGTGAAAGAGGCGGATCCCTGGTCGATCATGACTTCCTATAATATCATCAACGGACACCGGGCTTCCGAAAACGCGGATTTGCTCAACGGCATCCTGCGGGAAGAGTGGGGCTATGAAGGCTGCGTGACGACGGACTGGTGGACCTGCGGCGAGCATTATAAAGAAGTAAAGGCAGGGAACGACGTAAAGATGGGCTGCGGCTTCCCCGAACGTCTCATGGAGGCGCTTGAAAAGGGCTGCCTGACCAGAGCGGAAATGGACGCCTGTGCAAAGAGAATCCTGAATCTGATCTTAAAGATCGATTAATCATAGTATATTACGGCGATAAAACAGGTCTGTGCGATTACGGCACAGACCGGTTTTTATCGCCGCGGTGTTTCATCCATCTGCCGCTCTTATAGTACAGAATGAATAAAAGGGAAGTGATCGTCCAGGTGAGCGGGTAGGAAAAGGCCACCGTGGCAACCTCATGCCATACCGGCACTGCCGCAAAAATCCAGACGATGCGCAGAATGCATACGCCGAAACAGGTCAGCAGCGTTGGGATAAGAGAATCACCGCAGCCGCGGCAGGTGCCGGATAAAATTTCGATACAGATGTAGGTGATATAAGCGGGGGAGACCACCCGGATCATGCCCTGGCAAATGGCGATCACCTCCTGGTCCTGGGTAAACAGCAGAAGAAGCGTTCCGCTGTAGCGTACGACGATGAAGCTTAGAAGCAGGCTGGTGGCGGCGGCCAGTCCCAGACAGACGCGGACGCTTTTTTTGACCCGGTCATATTTGCCCGCGCCGTAATTCTGCCCTGCAAACGTGGTGATGGATACGCCGTAAGCGCCCATAATCATCCAGAAAATACCGTCCAGCTTGCCGTAGGCGGTCCAGGCCGCTACGGTATCGGTGCCGAAGGAATTGATGGAAGACTGGATGAGCAGATTGGAAACGGCGTACATTGCCGATTGCAGGCCGGCGGGAAGACCAATCCGGAGAATATTTATCAGAAGCTGTTTATGGAATCTGATTTTTTGAAGAACCAGACGGTAGGAATCCCGGGCGCGCATCAGGGCGATCACGGTCATGAGGGCGGAGATCGTCTGGGAGATAATGGTGGCGATCGCCACGCCTGCAACTCCCATTTTTAAAACCGCCACAAAAAACAGATCCAGCCCGATATTGATGACGCAGGAAGCGATCAGAAAGTACAGGGGGCGCTTGGAGTCGCCCACCGCGCGCAGAATGCCGGCGCCCATGTTATAAATAATGGATGGAATGATGCCTGCAAAATAGATCCGCATGTAAGTCAGAGACGGCTCCATGATATCTTCGGGAGTGTGCATGGCTTCGAGAGAAATGCGCGCAACGCCGATGCCGACCGCCATGACGATAGCCCCGCCGACGATGGAAAGTGCGATCGAGGTGTGGACAGAATCGCTGACCCGGTCATGATCCTGCGCGCCGTAATGATGGGAAATGATGACGGTGGCGCCGGAGGAAAGACCGACAAAAAAGCCCACCAGCAGGTTAATGATGGTGGCAGCGGGGCCGCCCACGCTTGCCAGCGCTTCTTTGCCGACAAAATTGCCGACGATGACCGCGTCGGCAGTGTTGTATAACTGCTGAAAAAAGGTTCCGAACAAAATCGGGAAGAAGAATAATAAAAGCTGTTTCCAGATGACGCCTTCCGTGATCTGATTTGCAGCCGGTAACTGTTTTTTCATATGTGTAAACCCTCGCCCTTACTGATATTGCAAAGCCTATTATATATGGGAAAGAACAGATAGACAAGCGGAAAAAATGCTGAAAAACAAGCGGAAAATCCGGAAAAAATCCGGTTGACAAGGGGGATTTTTTTTGATATTGTTTCTTTAAGTTAAAAGGGAGTAGTAATAATGGTGCAGTCAACAATCTCCGGCTCTGGCCGTGGCTGGACACTTCCCGGCGGGGAAGTACGAGACTTTTAGCGCATAGTACATGGCGCGGAAGTCTTATTTTTTTTGAAAAGGTTTGCTTTCGGCGCAAGGTGCACATACTTTACCCAAGGAGGAATGAAAAATGGGATTGGCAGTATTGTTATTCATTGTCGGATTGATTCTGATTTGTCTGGGCGGAGACCGGCTGGTGGATGCGGCCGTGGCGATCGCCAAAAAAGCGGGTATCCCTCAGATCGTGGTAGGAGCGACGATTGTCAGTCTGGGAACGACGCTTCCGGAGATTCTGGTTTCCACCACGGCGGCCTTTGACGGATCCGCGGCAATTGCGGCGGGCAACGCCTTCGGCTCCATCATTTGCAACACGGCGCTGATTGCCGGACTGACGCAGACGATAAGACCGTCGAAGAAGGTAGAAGCAAAATCGCTGTTGTGGAGAGGCGCTTTCTTTTTTGCTACGATATTGATTATGATTATCTGTGGCTATGTGACGGGAAGCTTTGGACGGCTGATGGGAATTGCGCTGCTGGCAGGTTTTGTTTTTTATGCGTGGCTGAATGTGAAGCGTTCCGCTGGAGAGGCGGATGAAGAGGACAAGGAAGAAGATACGGGCGATATTTCCGTGCCGAAGCAACTGGGAATACTCGTGATCTGTGCGGCGCTCCTTTATGTGGGCGCGAACCTGTTAGTGGATAACGGCATTCTGATTGCGGAGACGATCGGTGTTCCGGAACGTGTCATTGCGGTTACCTTCATTGCGCTGGGAACTTCTTTGCCGGAACTGGTGACCTCCATCATGTCGCTGGTGAAAGGCTACGGCAATGTGGGCCTGGGCAATGTCATCGGAGCCAATATTCTGAACATGCTTCTGGTGATCGGAATTCCGGCGGCGGTGGCGGGCATTCCGCTGGAAAAACAGACGGTTCTGGTGGATATGCCGCTGGCGCTTTTGGTGATGGCGGTTTTGATCGTCCCGATCTTATTCCGGAAAAAATCTTCCCGCGTGCAGGGCGTTGTGCTGCTGGGAATCTATGTGATGTATTGCGTTGCTTCTTTTATTTAAGGAACAGGGGGAAGATATGCAGAGTTATGTGAATTTTGTGGACAATTATCTGTCAGGCATTCTTGCGGCAGGCGCCGTTGTTTTATGCGGTTTATTGGTTATCAGCTTTCTGGTGGTTCCTTATGTGTTGGCCATGAAAACCTATAAATTACATAAATGGCTGGAACAGAATGGGAAAATCGCGGAGGGAACGGTGGTAACGCTGTTTACCAGAATGTCCCGGGCCGGGGCATGGACGGAAAAGGAATATGCGCAGTATTCCTTTTTGACAGAAGAAAACCGCACATTTACAGGAGAGTTTTCACAGCGAAGAAAAAATCCTTTTCCACTGGAGAGTAAAGTAAAAGTTTATTATAATCCGCTGAATCCGGAAGAAAACTGCACGCAGGATAATATAAAGGAAGAGCACCTGTTCCATATCCTTTTTCTGGCGGGAATTATTTTTATGGCCATCGTGATCGTGGTGACAGCTATCTGTGTGGCTCTGGTATAGCGGCCGGAGCAGGATGGAATTGAAAGCGGATCGTTTTTTGGACTGTCAATAACTTTTGAAAATGTCACTTTTTAAGATGGAAATTCACTTGAAAAAA